>CAZLCO010000042.1:0-15562 GCA_964558005.1 uncultured Gammaproteobacteria bacterium
GGCCTTCCTATACTGCCGCCTTCTTTTACCAGCCTCTGTATGTCCTCCATCGTAATTCTTATGCGGGCGATTTTATTCAGTTTTTTTACTATTTCAGTAATTTGCTGAACCCGGGCATGCTGCTGGTATTTAATCAAATCAAGCAGGGCCGAATCCTCAGGGTCAAAGAAATAACCCAGCACATGAACTTCATAATTCTCATATACAGTATTGATTTCTATGCCCTGAACAATTTCCAGAGGTTCGGTACCGTTTTCCTCTGCGCGCATTCTGGCCTGCGCACAGGCATAATCATATGCAAGTATGTTATCGTGGTCTGTTATGGCAACGGCTGACAGACCAAGTTCAACAGCAGCGTCTACAATTTCTTCAGGAGTCAAAGCCCCGTCAGAGTAAACGCTATGGGTATGCAGATCAAGTCCCAATTTTTCATCCTTTCATTCTTCATTTACCTCATCAATTAAATCCAATACACAATTAATTCTTTTTATCGCCGTGGCGTTACCTGATTCAGAGTCAATAATTAACTCCGCCCCATTAATCTGAACAGGCTGCTTCGGCCCTATTTCCATCCTGCCGGGAAGCTGCGTTACCAGTCTTTCCACCGAACTTTGTATTTCCATTCCTATAATGCTCTTTTGCGGACCGCAAAAGCCAACGTCAGTTATATAAGCAGTTTTATTATCTATAATCATTTCATCAGCCGTCTGGACATGTGTATGAGTCCCTATAACCGCGCTAACATCTTTTTCTGCGGCAAGATAGCCGCATGCAATCTTTTCCGCTGTTGCTTCAGCGTGACAGTCTATAATTATAACATTAGTTTGGGTTTTGATTTTATCAATTTCTTTTTTCAGTATTTCCCACGGCGGGCAAAGCGGCGCCATAAAAATAACGCCAAGAATATTAATAATTCCGACGGAGATATTTTCATCAATTTTAAAAATTTTTGAACCGCTGCCGGGTGCGCCTTCCGGGAAGTTTAGCGGTCTTATGAGTTTTTCAGCTTCATCTATATATGAAAAAATCTCTTTTCTGTCCCAGATGTGGTTCCCGCCGGTCATAGCGTGGATGCCGCAGTTTGAGAGTTCATTGTAATTTTTTTTATTCAATCCAAACCCGTGGGAGGCGTTTTCAATATTTGCAATTATAAAATCATAGTGTTTGCCATGTTCTTCAATATATCTTTTTACGCCGTTCCGGCCGGGGCGGCCGACGATATCTCCCAAGAAAAATATTTTTAACTGCTTGCCCATATTAATATTTTACTTTAAGTTTGAGCAACAAACAAAAAAGAAATTAGTGAAGGGTGGTTTTATAAGTTATGATATAATTTGGGGGTTATGATAAAGTCTTTTAAGTGCAAGGGAACTGAAAAAATTTGGAATAACGGGTTTTATAAAAAACTTCCTCCTGATGTACAAAAAAGGGCTTTAAAAAAACTTGTGATATTGAATCTGGCAAAAACCCTATCAGACCTTAAAATTCTGCCTTCAAACAAATTTGAGGCGCTAAAAGGCAATAGACAGGGACAGTATTCCATAAGAATAAATGACCAGTGGCGCATTTGTTTTAGATGGCTTGATAATCATGCTTTTGATGTAGAAATAGTTGATTATCATTAAAATTTTTTAAAATTAAACACTTGAATTTACCTGGTACGTATCATATAATATTAATATGTAAAAGAATAGACGATATTTATTATGACTGAATACATTGAATTAACGCCGGTAGGCGAAATGCTAAAGGAAGAATTTATTGATGCTTTTGGGATATCCCAAAATGCTCTTGCAAAGGCGATATTTGTACCGCCTAACCGCATTCATCAAATAATAAAAGGCGATAGAAGGATAACAGCCGATACTGATTTAAGGTTATGCAAGTATTTTGGTATGTCAGAGGGTTTTTTTATTGGTTATCAGGAAGAAATAGAGCGCAGGGAAGCTAAACGCAAAATCGCAAAGGAATTAAATAATATACAGGCCATACAAAGGCAGTGAAAACGGGCGGAGCCAAGTTCTTTAGGCCGGCGGAGTTACTTTTAATGTCATTGCGAGGGCTGCAATGTCCATTTGTGCAGCCCGTGGCAATCTTTCCATTGCAGAAAGTATACTGACGACGTTGGATAGATTCCCACGTCGCACCTGCGGTGCTCCTCGGAATGACAGCGCGGGGGACTACTGTAGGCGCGGTGCGCACCCTGCAAGGTTTTACAAGAAAAAAAAGAAAAAAATTTATTTTATTTTCTTTTGTTCGTCCTTGGAAAAAATAATAAATAAAAAAGTTATAAAAATTACTATACTAATTCCAATTAATAAATAAAATTTGTTTAAAACCGCAAAAGAAAATACTAAACAAGAAAAAATGATTAAATAAAAAGTTTGTAGTTTTTTGCCAGCTCCATGAATTATAAAAAAAGAAGAAAAATTTTTATTTATACTGTATTTTTCAATAACTGTTGAGGTAAGAGGAATTTTAATATGTTTTTTTTCAAATTTTTTTCCACAAGCAACTGAACCAATCAAAAGAGTATGATAAATTCCAAAATCAAGTATATAGAATGCAACTGTGAAAATTGCTGCAATAATTAGGGGCAAAGTGAAATTTTTAACACACAGTTCAAAATTAATGCAACATAAATCCAAACATAATCTTGTTGTGCCGATAGTATCAATAATTTTGTCAGGATGGGTTTCCTTTTCTAAAATATCAGCAATCTCTATTTTGTATAAATAACCAGCGACAATTAATGAAGCTGTTATTATAGAAATAAAAAGAGTTTGATTTTTGGATTTTATCTCGTTAAAGTGCTTTTGAACATCTATTATTTTTTCCCATATTCTAATTTTTTCTTTATTCGTAAAGTTAGACAATTAAAAACTCCTTTATACTCTTAATTTACTTGAGTAGAAGTTAGTATAGGGGCAGACCTTTGTGTCTGCCCCTACATTAATTTTATATTTCTATCTCTCGTCAGCGCAGATAAGCTGCTCTTCTTTTATCCAGCTCATCATGCCGCGGAGTTTTGAACCGATTTGCTCGATTTCGTGATTTTTATCAGCTTCTACAAGTTTTTTAAGGTTAGGCTGCCCCTGCCTGTTCTCCTCGATCCACTCCCGCGCAAACTCGCCGCTCTGGATTTCTTCGAGGATTTTCTTCATTTCTTCCTTGACCTTTGCTGTTATAACTCTTGGACCGCGGGTCACGTCGCCGTATTTTGCTGTGTCGCTGATTGAATAGCGCATATCCTGTATGCCGCCGAAATAAATCAGGTCAACAATAAGTTTTAATTCGTGCAAACACTCAAAATACGCCATTTGTGGCGGGTAGCCTGCTTCTGTGAGAGTTTCAAACCCGGCTTTAATTAGTGCAGTAGCGCCGCCGCAGAGTACTGCCTGCTCGCCAAAGAGGTCGGTTTCTGTTTCATCTTTAAAGTTTGTTTCAATAACGCCAGCTTTGCCGCCGCCGTTAGCTTTTGCGTATGCGAGCGCAACTTCAAACGTGTCGCCTGATGGGTTCTGGCCTACTGCTACGAGTGAAGGAACTCCCCTGCCCTTTGCGTATTCTGAGCGGACAAGATGTCCGGGACCTTTTGGAGCTACGATAAATGTATTTAAGCCAGCCGGAGGAACGATTTCGCCGTAGTGGATGCTGAATCCATGGCCAAATCCGAGATACATACCGTCTGTAAGGTGCGGTGCGATGTGGTTTTCATGGATTTCCCTGTGGATTGTGTCCGGGAGCAGTATCATTACCACATCTGCCCACTGTACCGCTTCTTCAAAGGTAACGCACTCTATACCCGCTTTACAAACTCTTTGTTCTGATTTTGAGCCTGCCCTGAGTCCTACTTTTACTTTTACGCCTGATTCATGGAGGTTCTGGGCGTGAGCGTGGCCCTGGCTGCCGAACCCGAGGATGGCAACTTTTTTATTCATTATTGGTTCATCGTTAATATCGTTGTCGTAATAAACTTTTAGATCGTCAAATTTGTTCATATTCGTTCTCCTACTTTTTCGCAATTTTCACATTTATCTTATCATGCTCGATTTCTTCAAGATACAGTTTTTCCGAGAGTTTTATTTTTTCTTTTAATTCCTGCCGGTTAAATTTTTTGTATGCTTTTAATGTTGTTTTTACTGTTTTTGAGGGGTTTTGTAAAATTATATCTATGAATTTGCAGGCTTCTTCATTGAAATTATCCTCTGAAAATACTTTGTTTACAAGCCCACAGACCCAGGCCTCCTGCGCAAATAGTTTTTCGCCGAGCAGAATCATCTCAAGAGCCTTTTTATCCCCGGTAATATAAGGAAAATACACCAGCGAAACCGGCGGGAAGCAGCCAAGTTTTATTTCCGGCTGGGAAAAATACGCCCTTTCAGATGCCAGCACAAAGTCGCTGAACATTGCCAGTTCGCAACCTCCGCCTATAGCGCCGGATTTTATAAGGCTTATGATCGGGGTTTGCATGTCCAGCATTGTATAAAACACTTCGTGGAAGGCCTCGAGCATCTGTTTAACTTTTTCCGGATTATGGTCGGATATATCCACGCCTGCTGAGAATACTTTCTGATCGGACTCTATGGTGATTAATGCGATATCTTCCTGTGCTTCAAGTTTTTTAAGGATTTGGTTTAAATTTTCCAGGTCATTTATATCAAAAATATTAAGAGGAGGCTTTGATAGGATTATTTGGGCTATTGAGCCATTTTTTTCAATTTTTATAGCGCTCATAAGTTTACCTTTTAGGTTTCTTTTGTTATATTTATACCACACGCATGCCCACGTAGTTCAGCAGGATAGAACGTCGCCCTCCTAAGGCATTTTAAAAGGTCTTATAATAAATAAAATTTCAATCTATTATTGGATTTTAGTGCTATTCACTATTCCTCATAATTGCTCGATATTGATATAAATTACACAAAAATTACACAAAGATTACACAAAAAATTGAGGGTTATAAAATATTCAAACTTAACTTAAAATAATGTATAATTAAGTTTAGTTAATAAATAATTAATTATAGGATTTTATAGTTAAGTATGGCAAATCAGTATAAAGCAGGTGAATATAAGCTACATAAGGGCTATAAACCATTTAAACCCTCGTTTATTAATCAGGAATTTGAATGGCGGACACCGGAGATAGACCTGCTATTACAGGATGCGCATACTTATTTAGGCAAACTTAATGTTTACTCAGAGCTTGTGCCTGATATTGATTTTTTTATACATATGTATGCCTTAAAGGAAGCAACAGAATCAAACAGGATTGAAGGTACTAAAACAACTTTTGATGAAGCTGTATCGCCGGAAGAAAACATTTTGCCGGAAAGAAGGGATGATTGGCAGGAAGTACAAAATTATACAAAGGCATTAAACTATACGATTAGTGAATTAAAAAATATACCATTATCTATCAGGCTTTTAAAACAGGGACATAAAATACTTTTATCCGGTGTAAGAGGCAGGCATAAAGCACCAGGGGAAATTAGAAAAACCCAAAACTGGATAGGTGGCTCATCATTACAAGATGCGTTTTTTATTCCACCCGAGCCCAATGACCTGCCGGAATTACTTACAGACCTTGAAAAGTTTTTGCATAATGATAATTTACTAATGCCGCATTTAATTAAGGCTGGTATAGCTCATTACCAGTTTGAAACTATTCACCCGTTTTTAGACGGGAATGGAAGAATAGGAAGGTTGTTAATAATCCTATACCTTGTGGAAAGAAAATTGTTAAACAAGCCAGTCCTGTACATATCAGACTTTTTTGAAAGACACAGGAATGCTTATTATGAAGCCCTGTCTTTCGTTAAAACATCCAACAGCCTTGACCAGTGGCTTAGATTTTTCCTTAAAGGGATTATAGACACATCAAAGCACAGTATTAGCACTTTTAATAAAATATCCGGGCTGAAAAAAGAATCAGAGGCAAAGGTTTTAGCAATAAGTAAAAAACCACAGCGGCGCATAGAACTTTTAAATCTTCTTTACTCACGGCCAACGTTGGCTGTTAAAGATGTTGAGGAGCTGTTTAACCTATCAACACCTGCTGCTAATAAACTTGTAAAAGATTTTGTTGATGCTGACATACTTGTTGAAAAAACAGGTTACAAGCGTAACAGATACTTTGTTTTTGAGGATTATTTACAGGTGTTTAAGTAGTTTTTAATTTAATAAAAACAAGGGTGGATTTAGTTCTAAATAGTATTATTTTCGTTTTATTTATACTTTCTGTATAATAATCATGTTTAATTTCAATTCTGAGCCGAATATATGCAATCGAAAAAACAGCTTTCTGAGCGTGATATTTGCACAAAGTTTATAACTCCTGCTCTTGAGCAGGCTGGCTGGGATATAAAACGCCAAGTAAGGGAAGAATACACTTTTACAGATGGGCGGGTCATTGTAAGGGGTAAAAACCTTGTAACAAGAGGAAAACGCAAACGAGCGGATTACATCCTGTTTTATAAATCCAATATCCCTATTGCAATCATAGAAGCTAAAGACGGCTCACACGCTGTGGGCGACGGTATGCAGCAGGCTCTTGAATACTCTGAAATACTCGACATCCCTTTTGTATTCTCCTCTAACGGTGATGCCTTCAACTTCCACGACAAGACCGTAACCGAGGGTGAAATAGAAAAAGAGCTGAATATCCACAGTTTTCCATCTCCTGAAGAGCTATGGCAGAAATATAAGGCATTTAAGGGCATTAAGGAAGAACAAACAGAGAAGATAGTAACCCAGGATTATCATATTGATACCACAGGGAAAGAACCGAGGTATTACCAGAGGGTTGCAATAAACCGCACAATAGAAGCTATTACAAACGGACAAAATAGAATTCTGCTAGTTATGGCTACAGGTACAGGTAAGACATATACCGCATTTCAGATTATATGGCGGTTATGGAAAGCACGGGCTAAAAAGCGAATACTGTTCCTTGCTGACAGGAATATCCTCGTTGACCAGACAAAGAACAACGATTTTGCTCCGTTCGGGGACAAAATGACAAAGATTACCAACAGGAAGATTGATAAAGCGTATGAAGTTTATCTTGCTCTTTATCAGGGTGTAACCGGTTCAGAAGAAATTAAAAATATTTATAAGCAGTTTTCAAAGGACTTTTTTGACCTTATAGTAGTTGATGAGTGCCACAGGGGAAGCGCAGCAGAGGATTCAGCGTGGAGAGAAATTCTTGATTATTTCAATACAGCCACCCAAATCGGTTTAACCGCAACGCCTAAAGAAACAAAGTATGTTTCCAATATTCATTACTTCGGCAAACCTGTCTATACATATTCGCTTAAACAGGGTATTGAGGACGGATTCCTTGCCCCTTATAAGGTTATCAGACCTATTATAAATGTTGATTATGACGGGTACTTGCCGGAAGAAGGCAAGCTGGACAAGCACGGCAACCTTATAGAAACAAGGGAATACAATACAAAAGACTTTGATAAAAATCTGGTTATTGAGCCGAGGACTGAGCTTGTAGCGAAGCGGGTTTCTGAATTTTTAAAAACTAATGACCGATTCGCTAAAACTATTGTATTTTGCGTGGATACAGAGCATGCAGCCAGGATGCGCCGGGCGTTGATAAATGAAAACTCCGACTTAGTGCGGCAGTGCTCAAAATATGTTATGCGCATTACCGGCAATGACGATGAAGGTAAGATGGAGCTGGATAATTTCATCAATCCCGAAGAAACATACCCTGTAATCGCCACCACTTCAAAGCTGTTAAGCACGGGCGTTGACGCCAAGACCTGCAAGCTGATTGTTCTGGATTCCAATATTAACTCAATGACTGAGTTTAAGCAGATAATAGGCAGGGGAACCCGTTTAAGGGAAGACTACAACAAGATGTTCTTTACTATTATGGATTTCAGGAACGCTACAAAGCACTTTGAAGACCCTGAATTTGACGGTGAGCCTGTGCAGATATATGAGCCTGGTGAAGATGACCCTATAGATATTGAAATAGGAGAAGAAGGGAACCCATCAATTGATGAGAGCGGAACAATTATGGATTATCCCGACCCATTGCCGCCAATATCCGGTGACCCTAAAGAACCCCGCAGGAAATACTATGTAAATGATATAGAAGTCGTGCAAATCGGCGAACGTAAGATGTATTACGGTAAGGACGGCAAGCTCATTACTGAATCCCTGATTGATTTTACAAAGAAGAATGTGCAAAAAGAGTATGCCACGCTGGATTATTTCATTAAAAAGTGGAACTCAACAGACAGGAAGCAGGCTGTTATTGAGGAGCTGGCGGAACACGGGGTTATGTTCGAGGAGTTGAAGGAAGAAGTCAGTAAAAAACTCGGTACGGAGCTGGATGCTTTTGATTTAATATGCCACGTTGCTTTTGATATGCCGCCGCTGACACGGCAGGAGCGGGCAAGTAACGTCAAGAAAAGGAATTATTTCGGGAAGTACAAGGATAAAGCAAGGCTGGTACTGGAAGCCCTGCTGGATAAATACACAAACGAGGGCATAGAAAGCATAGAAGACCCGAAAATATTATCAATACAGCCGTTTAATGAGTTCGGCACGCCTGTTGAGATTATTAATAACTTTGGTGGATTGGATAAATTTAAAGAGGCTCTGCGGGAGCTTGAGCAGCAGCTTTATGGGGTGGGGTAGATGAGTTTTATTACTATAAATCAAATACCTCAATCAAATTTTTGGTTAGATATTGCTCCTTATATCATTGGTATTTTAGGTTTACTTTCACCTATATTAACTGCTCGATTTTTTAAAAATCTTGAGTTGGATAAACATAAACAACAAACATTTTTAGTTAAAAGGCATGAAATTTATTTTTCTACTTTTGAGTCTGTAGTAAATTTTCGTAAGAAATTAGATAGATTAGTTAAAAAAATCAAATCGCTTTTATATGAGATTGAATCTCTTATTCGTATATCTAATCAAGAAAAAGCACTTTCAGCCAATGGAATATCTGACGATCAGGTTGAAGAAGCAATAGGATTTCAAGATTCAGTTCAAAAATTAAAAGAAAAGATACAGGAACAACATGAGAACTATAAACAAGCGCATTTGGAATTAAATGAAGCTTACAGATATTTACAAAAAAATGAAATATTAAGTATTTATTTCAGTCATTCTGTAGAAAATGTTTTGGAGAAATTTATTATTTTTACAGCGAACTTGTTAAGTTTTATAGAAAAGAATTTCGATAAAATTATAGACATCAGTGATATAAAAAGTTCCAATAAAGAAGAAATACAAAAGTATTTTCTTGACATCGAATCAAAACTCAATGACTACTCACGTTTAACCAAGTGCTTGAATTGTAAAATTAAAGAAGATTTAGGTGAAAAAATAGATACAAATTGCACAAAATTCTATGAGACTATCAAAATAGAGGAAGACTAAATGCCAGACTGGATAACAGCAATATCAACATTAATAATGACAATAGCAACATTCGCTATTGCTGTGATTGCTTGGCAGGCTAAAGATACTTGGAGAAAAAAGATAAAAGAAAGAAAAATCCACGATTTAATAATAAAACTTCAAAACATAACTAAAGAAATAGACCGCTACATCTGCGATATATATGATATTCCAATTAACAAACTGTATTATAAATCTTTTGAAAAGTTATTAAAACAACTTAAAAATATAAAAGACGAATATAAATATTTAGCTTCAAAAGCTGATATTAAAATAATAGAAAATTTGATAGAAAAAATAGAAGTTAAGGGTGACACATACAATTATGTGGAATATTGTGATGAAAACAATATTGATGTTGTAGACGAATCATTTACTAAAGATTTCTTTAAAAAACTAAAAGATAAAGAAACATATCAGAAAATACAGGATTCAATTCAAAAAATATATGAATTATGTGATAAGAAAATAGAAAACTTTTACACTTAAAGGACGAATAAATGCCAAATATATCAACAGTAATTAAATCAATACAGGACATAATGAGGCAGGACACGGGAGTGGACGGGGATGCGCAGAGGTTGTCGCAGCTCGTGTGGATGCTGTTCCTGAAAATCTTTGACGACAGGGAAAAGGAGTTTGAACTCAACTGCCTGATGCAGGGCAGGGAATACAAATCCCCCATGCCGGAACACCTCCGCTGGCGGAACTGGGCAACCGACCCCGAAGGAATGACAGGGGATGAACTGCTTGATTTCCTTAACGAAAAACTGTTTAAAACCCTGAAAGAACTCCCAGTAGAGGGTGATGACAAAGCCCTGATTATAAGGGAAATATTTGAGGATACTTACAACTATATGAAGTCCGGCACGCTTATCAGGCAGGTGATAAACAGGATTAATGAAGTGGATTTCAATTCCACAGAGGACAGACACCTGTTTAATGATATTTACGAGCAGTTGTTAAAAGACTTACAGGCGGCGGGCAATGCTGGTGAATACTACACCCCAAGGGCGGTAACTCAGTTTTTAGTTGATATGACAAACCCACAGCTTGGCGAAAAGGTATTTGACCCTGCGTGCGGTACGGGCGGGTTTCTTACTTGTGCGATTGACCACCTGAGAAAACAGGTACAGAATCCAGAACAGGAAGCTATCCTGCAAAACAATATTTATGGGGTGGAGAAAAAGCCCCTGCCTCACCAGTTGTGCGTTACAAATATGATACTGCACGGAATAGACACGCCGACCAACGTAAGGCGGGACAATACCCTTGCAAAGCCGCTAATAAACTATTCACCGGCGGACAGGGTTGATATAGTCATTACAAACCCACCGTTCGGCGGTACGGAAGAGCCGGGCGTGGAAAACAATTACCCTGCCACATACAGGACACGGGAAACTGCTGATTTGTTCCTTGTGTTCATTATGCACATACTGAAACATCAGGGCAGAGCAGGCATGGTACTTCCTGACGGGTCGCTGTTCGGGGAAGGCGTGAAAACAAGGATTAAGGAAAAGTTATTACAGGATTGCAACCTGCACACGATAGTTAGGCTGCCTAACGGTGTGTTTAACCCATATACCGGCATTAAAACAAACCTGCTGTTCTTCACAAAGGGCGAGCAGACAAAGGATGTATGGTTTTTTGAACATCCATTGCCAAAAGGCATAAAGAACTATTCCCGCACAAACCCGATAAGGATAGAGGAGTTCCAGCTTGAAAAAGACTGGTGGAACAACCGTGTGGAAAACGAATATGCGTGGAAGGTGTCCGCTGATGCAATCCGGGACAGGAATTTTAACCTCGATATTAAGAACCCGAACTCCGCAGAGGAAGAGCAGCTACAAAGCACCGGTGAAATAATCGAAAAGCTAGCAAAATCAATGCACAACAGCCTTGCATTGCTGGAAAAGATTAAGACCGAGGTTGCTGGGTAATGAATAACTGGGAAAATGTATTTAATAATAATCTTAAAGTGTATATAAAAATTATTATTAATCATTTAGTTGAAAATGAGGGATGGGAAACAAAACCATTTGCGCAATGTGTTTCTCCCCTTGATTTTAAAATACCCTATCAAGTTCAGAAAAAAGATTATTTAGAAAAAGGTAGTTATCCGATAGTTGCTCAGGGAAAGAATTTTATTGATGGATATTCAAACAATAAAGAATATTTAATTTACCCAAAAGAAGGAATAATATGTTTTGGCGACCATACCAGAATGATAAAATTTATAGATTTTCCCTTTATCGTAGGCGCAGACGGTGTAAAGCTAATTAAGGCATCACCTGAATACATACCTAAAATGTTTTATTATTTATTGAATGGTTTAGACATTGAGAGTAGAGGCTATGGGCGTCATTATAAGCTCTTGAGGTCTTCACTTCTGCCATTTAAAAGAAACCAAACAGAGTTACAGCAGAACATAATTAACTTTTTGGATGATTTTAAAGTCAATAATATTAAACAAGACGAATATTTCTCTAAAGATTGCGAAAATAAGATTATAAAAATACACGATGCTTGTATAAATCAGTCTTTATTGCGTGAAGAAATCGTAACCCAGGAAACCCTGCTAACCAAGCTCCGCCAGTCAATCCTACAGGAAGCCGTGCAGGGCAAGCTGGTACCGCAAGACCCGAATGATGAACCCTGGCAAGAAAAATCATTAGAAGAAGTTATTCAAGAAAGACCCAAAAACGGATATTCTCCTAAATCAGTAAGCTATCCCACGGAAGTTAAAAACCTAACCTTGACCGCTACTACCTCTGGCAGGTTTAATTGTGATTATTTTAAATATCTCGCAGAAAATATTCCAGAAAACTCACATTTATGGTTAAAAAACGGGGATATTTTAATTCAAAGGGGGAACTCCCTTGATTATGTTGGTATAGCAGCTATTTACACGGGACAAGATAATGAATACATATATCCTGACCTTATGATGAAAATACGAGCCAAAGAAGAGGTAGTTATTAAAGAATTTCTGCATCTGGTTCTAATATCCGACAGGACAAGAAGTTATTTTAAAAATAATGCTTCTGGAACATCAGGCAGTATGCCTAAAATTAATCAGAAGATTTTACTTGAAACACAAATTCCCCTTCCCCCGCTCGCTGAACAAAAACGCATAGTGGAAAAAGTCGATAAGCTGATGCAATACTGCGATGAGCTGGAAGAACAAATAAAACAAACCAAAACCCACAGCGAACAGCTAATGCAGGCGGTTCTGCAAGGGGCTTTTAATCCTGAGCAGGAAATGGTGGAGGTGTAAGCGGTGGATAAAAAAGAACAACACAAAACCCCGAAAAAACCCAAGCAACCGGACATAAAAATAAAAAGCCTTGATATAGATAAGGCTGAGTATCAGAAAATCGTTTTATCAAACTCTAATGCGCCTGACGGTGTTTGGAAGCGGGGACGGGATTATTAACCCTTCGGATAACCCATAGCCTTAGTATTTATTTTATGAAGCATTATTAAATCATTAAAGTCTTCTTGCCAAGTATTCTGCGGCTCTATTTTATTTAGCAGGGTTTCAATTATAACAGCCTGAACATAAAACTTTTCTCTTGAATAGTCAGTCCGGTTAAAAGCCCCTATTCTCTTGTTGATTTTGGGTTTTATACTAAAAATCCTGTTCCATAATCTCAAATGATGGGCGCAGATATTCCTTATGTGGGTTAATGAATGAGCCCATGAAGTAAGATAAATTTCATCCTGCCCAAAATAAACAGCGATTTTTTTCCTATGTTCCCTCTCCAGCAGTTTATAAAGCATTGATACGCTGCCCATAGATAAAGCCTCAAAGACCATCCAGCTCGGCGGCAGCTCCGGCTCTTTATAAGTATCATAATAATGTTTTATAAAAACCGTCTTTTTGTTTTCAGAACAATCTTTTGTGACATCTTTAATAATATTTTGGGCGGTATGAAAGGAATTGTTAATCTTTGCATCAAAAAAACGGGCATCATTAAACCAATATGCGCCATACTCTGAAGCCATGGTGTTTGTTATAACTGACCTTAAAGCTATCTCAATTTGCTTTACAGCACTGAAAGTTAATTGTCTTAACTTTTTATCAAAGAAATATAAATTTAAAACATCCTCAAAATCGCAGGGAATAACAAAATTATGCTCTGCATTTTGAAAAGGACGCATATATGCTGACAACCTGTAATATCCGATATAAGTTAAATAATGCTTTATTTTTTCAACATCATTAAACTTTAATCCTCTCGCTGATAACAAAGTAATTTGTTCATCAATATTTAATGCGGGCTTTGTAAAAACCTTTTTTGTCGTTGTTTCCATTTAAGACTGTTTCCAAATAAATACCCCGCCTGGTACGCATTGTAAAGAGGCGTTGCGGGGTTCGTTAATATTAGAATAACCGATTTTTATATGTGTGTCAATGTCATACAATTTCATTGAATAAGCCTTATTGATTGCCTTTCAGGTATTTTTATCCTGTATTTTTAGATTATAACAAAAATAATGCTATATATAATTTTTACTTTTTCTCTACCCACTCAATCCGATACCCGATAGCCTCGGCAATCTCCTGCGCTTCACGGTACTTTATCGTGCCACGGGTTAATTTATTGCTTAAATTTGATACAGTGTCTTCTTTGTTAAATTTTTCATTTATTATCCGGACAACCTCGGTCAGGCTTCTGCCTGATTTTACTATGTAGGATTTTATCTCGTTTTTAATTTCCATAAAAAGTACCTCCGTATTTTTACTATACTCTATAATATAAAATTATTCAAGAATATATAAAAAAAGACTTGCGAGTATAACAATCTCGAGTTAGAATCACAGAGCAAAAAGAAAGCCCAGTGCTCGTAACACCGGACTTTTAACATCAGAACCAAAGAGGCTCCAACATTTTTAACAAAATTTATTATAACACAGCCTCTATGGGTTCGCAGGTATTAGTTAAGAACTTTAATGGAGGTAAACCATGGAAAACTTGAACTTTGAGAACATTTTAGCAGAAGCCATTGAAAGACCAGGGAGGTTAATGGAAGCATACAGGGCTTTTTATAGCTACTCCCTCGGTAATCGCATCCTCGCATCCATTCAATGCCTGCAAATGGGGCTGGAAATAAGTCCTATTGCTACCTATAACCAATGGAAAGAAAAGGGTAGGTATGTAAAACAGGGCAGCCGAGCATTAACACTATGTATGCCGATTACATACAGCCATAAACAAACTGTAAAAAACGAGGAAACAGGAGAAGAAGAGCAATCCAGCGCAAAATATACAAAGTTTGTATATAAAAAGCAGTGGTTTGTTCTCGGCCAGACAGATGGAGAAGATTATACGCAGGAGCCGTTTGTTATAGCATGGCGCAAAGAAAAAGCATTATCAGAGCTGGATATAAAGCATACTAAATTTAATATATTAGATGGTAATGTGCAGGGCTATGCAACCATAAACAGGGAGATAGCTATAAATCCCATGGCACAGCTGCCTTTAAAAACAATCTTCCACGAAATAGCGCATATTGTGCTCGGCCACACCGATAAAAATGTATTAACAGATGACAAGGAATTAACAAAAAACATAATAGAGGTGGAAGCCGAGGCCACAGCTCTTTTATGCCTTGAATCTTTGGGGCTGGATGGCAGTGAATATTGCAGGGGCTATATACAGAGCTGGCTGCAGGGGAATCGAATTCCTGAAAAATCAGCACAAAGAATAATCAAAGCAGCAGATAAAATCTTAAAGGCGGGAGCGTAAAGCTCCTGCTCTTTTGTATGGATTGTGAAAGTAGTTAAAAAACCAAAAAGGAAAACCAAGATGAATAAAAAATTACAGACGATAGCCAAAACAATATTAGGCCTTGAAACTCTTGAAACAAGAAATACTGACAGCCTCGATTTTAAAGAGCAGGCTGTATGGAGCATAAAAGAAGCTTTAGAACAGGCATATAAAGCAGGCCAACAATCAGAAAAAACAGGGCTGAAATAATGCCCTGTTTTAATTTTTTAAAATCCAGTTTTTATGACTTTCTGAATTTTGGGTCACCAACTATTCCAAAAAGTAGGGACACCATGAATAAGACAACCAATACCGGAAGTCCTAAAATAACAAGTAAAATCATTAAAA
>CAZLCO010000042.1:15572-19255 GCA_964558005.1 uncultured Gammaproteobacteria bacterium
CTTTATTAACTACAGGAGATATTATAACTCTGATAATACCACAAGTAAAGGATTTGAGCCTGTTTTTTATAGATAAAAACCAATAAAAATGAGGGTTTTGCGGATGTTACACAATTATGATTTTGTTACATCCAAAAACCAAAAGGGCTGAAAAGCAGTAATAGTAATAACCTATTGACTGCCTAATACACCAGAGGTAACATATCGAGGACTTACAAGACTTTGAAAGTAACACAATACACAGAAAAGGAGACCAAAACCATGGAATTTGTACAGCCGATACGGGACAAAGAAGCGATTGAAAAAGTAAAAAATCTTTTACTCAATAACGGATACAGGGATTACCTGCTTTTTGTAGCTGGAATTAACACAGGACTAAGGATATCAGACCTGCTCCGGCTGCGGGTGAAAGATATAAAGAATAAGACACATATTGAAATCCGAGAAGGCAAAACAGGAAAAGGCAAAAGATTTTTCATAAACCCTACACTAAAATCCTGTTTTGAAAGTTTTACACAAAACACAAACCCTGAAAGCTATCTGTTTGCAAGCAGGAAAGGAAGCAACAGACCGCTGACCAGAGTCCAGGCATATCGAATTATAAATCAGGCAGTAAAAGCTGCAGGGATTTGTGACCGGATTGGAACACATACTCTGAGGAAAACTTTTGGATACTGGCATTATCAAACTTTTAAAGATGTTGCAGTCCTGCAGGAAATTTTCAATCATAGTTCCCCAAGTGTTACCCTGCGATACATAGGAATCAATGCTGATATTATTGACAAGACAATTGAATCTTTTTCTTTATAGAACATAGAAGCAGATATTCCAGAGAAATACAAAACTGATTGTCATACAGTCGCCATGGAGGATTGTCCGGAATTTTTACTATACATTGTCATATTCGCCCTCTGGTCGGCTCAGCGAAAATTCAGGGAAAAATGGGAGTATATGTATCTTATGGAAAGTGTATTTTTTGAAATTCAAAAAATATAAATAAAAAAAATATTTATATTAATTTTTATTTAAGTTAATATAAATTTGCTTATATTTAAAAATAAGAAATAAAAATGACTGAAATAATTGCTAAATACTATAATTTGCCAATATTTACAACAAAATATACATTTAAACAGCGTGTATTTAAATTTAACGATATTAAAGGCTCTCTTATTGATGAATTAAGAGAAATAGGTAATTTTGACAGTGTTTTGATTGATACAGTTGCACCTAGTAATTTTAAATTAGTTGAGGAATCTGAAAATACTACAGATTACCCTTTAATTTTACTAGAAAATAAACGAGCCAATAAAATATTAGAAGTAACTGATTCTCATATTAAATTCCAAAGTGCAATAGGAGATAATTACCCGCATATCGCATCAAATTATATTGATCAAATATTTAAAAAACTAGAATATGTCCCTAATTGTGGTATTTTTGGAACTGCGATTTCATATGTTTACTTATTAGAGCAGGAGAGCTTTTCTATGCTCTGGAATAAATTTAATTGTTATAAAGATTTAAATATTAATAATGAAAAAATAATTCAAGATAATTTAACAGAATTAAATTATCAAAATATTTATCGCAAAGATGAAGAAGATTTCATTATTAAATTTGTTTTAAACAAATCTCATATGGATAATGTAAAACCAAATTGTGAGATTTATATTGATAGTATAATAAGGAACAAAAATATTGAAAATAAAGATAAAAAAATAAAGGAATCCATAAAAGTTGCGATAAATATTATTAGTGATATAGGTATAAAAATTAAGTAATGGTTAATACTGCTGAAAAAACAACTCATAAAAACATTAATTTAATTCAAGGTGAGTTAGAGTCATTAACTATCAATTCACCAGACCATACTTCTAGTTTTATTAGACTAACTTCTGAAGGAGGTCAAACTTTTCAAACTATACCTACTTTTGATAACATAGAAAATAACTTTGTTCAGTCTGATACAACAATTAGCACTAAGCAACCTTATATATCCAATGTTAAAACAAAAACAGAAACAGAAAGGACTTACTCAAAAGTTATTTCTATTGATGAAAACAATTCAAGAGCTAAAATTAAAATGTATTTACCAAAAGGTGAAATTTTAAGGTCTATAGATGTAAATATGCTTAAAGCAGAAAATTTAGCTAATGTTGGCACAAAATTTTATTTTACTGTTATAAGAGAAAAAAGCGGATATAGAGTACAATTTGAACCATACATTTCTGAATATAATCCAGAAATGGAAGACATTTTTGATGAAATAAATGAAATGATTGAATAGTGGTATGTTAGACCTATATTTTTTCAATGTCGGTCATGGCGATTCCATATTAATAAAGCTTCCAGATAATACTTGGGGAATAGTTGATTGCAATAAAGATTTAAATCAAGAAGAACCGAATGTTTTAAAATTTTTAAAAGGTATAAATGTTACTGAATTAAGGTTTTTATGCTTAACTCATCCACATGATGACCATTTAAACGGATTAGATAAAATAATCGAACATTATCAAGAAAATATAGGACAATTTTTTACATACGATATTAGGGTTTATAAAGAAAGCGAAAATAACTCTAATGAAAATCTTCACAAATTTCTCATGAAATTACATTCCTTATTAATGAAAATGAGAAAACAGGGAATACATAAAGGTTTTGTTAAAAAACTAAGAAGTGGCCAAGTTCCTATTCTCCTTGATGATGTTGAAATTGAAGTATTAAATCCAAGTGAAATACTTATGGACTTGGTTTTTACTGGCTCTATTATTAAAAAAGAATCGGATTATAATAAAGTTTCTATTGTACTTAGGCTTAAATATAGAGGAATAAATATTATACTTGGAGCAGATGCGACAGAATCAAATTGGAATGAAATCATAACTATAGAAAAAACAAATAAAACAGGAAGATTGCTGCAATCAAATATTCTAAAAGTCAGCCACCATGGCTCAAAACACAATAATTCAAATAAAATATTAGAATCTTTAGTATATAAAAATAAATGTTTTGCAGTAATCTCTACAGATGGTGGAATAAGATACCCTAGTTTGCCTTCAGAAAGTGTAATTGAATATTTAAATAAACGTGGAGCTTTAGTTTGTAGAACAGATAATTTAGGTTTTAATTCATTAACAAGTCAGGATATTTCTGATTTGGGACAAGGTTGGCTTACTGATATGGCTATTTGCGACTCCTATCCAGAAGAAGAAAATAATACCATTCACGATGGCTTTATAAAATTAAGTATTGATAATGATGGAAATATTGACATTAGAGAAATCCCAACAATTTTAGAGGAAATTGAAGCAATAAATGCAATGCATAAACTAAAAGTATAATAGTGTAATTGCTATTTTAAATCACCGCTACCCGCAGCGCATCTCCCGAATACTTATCCGCAACAAGCCAGCTTGTAATTTCCTCCTCGGAAACCTCCAA
The DNA here is from genome assembly GCA_964558005.1 of uncultured Gammaproteobacteria bacterium. Classification (GTDB taxonomy): domain Bacteria; phylum Cyanobacteriota; class Vampirovibrionia; order Gastranaerophilales; family UBA9971; genus JANQGS01. The sequence continues at coordinate 19,020 of CAZLCO010000042.1, forward strand.
AACCGGAGCTATTTTAGAAATAACAAGCGGGGACATAGGTTCTTTGCCTATTATCATCTCATTTAACTTGCCCTGGCTGTAGCCGATGAGATTACTTAGACGGGTACGAGATAAACCTTTATCTTTAAGGATTTGGTCTATTTTAGCAGTAAGGATTAACTTGCCTTCTTCCCGTTATGATTCTGACCTGCCCCCGTTTTATCTAACGGTTAAAACTTAGTACTCCACATTTTCAT
>CAZLCO010000043.1:0-18851 GCA_964558005.1 uncultured Gammaproteobacteria bacterium
CTCTATTCTAGGAGGTTTATGTCTTTTTTAAAAACTTTTACCGGACATTAGTGAAGTTACATAATGATGCGTTATCAGCAAAATATTAAAAGATTTAAAAAAGTATCAGTTATGTTTAATTTGACACATTATTATAAAGAAAATAAACTGATTATAAATTAATGGTTTAAATTTAAGCCCAAAAGGTTTATAATTAAACATGAATATATTAAAATTAAACTAAATGATGATGAATATGAAAACATATGAAAAATTATTGCAACTTGGTGTGTTTACCATAAATGATGTCGATAAAATGTATGATAATAGAAACAGTGCCGCTTCCGCAGTAAAAGCGCTTATTAAAAAAGGGCTGGTTTCAAGCATTAAAAAAAACCTTTATGTTTGTAATAATTTTGAAGACAAAGTTCCTGTTGCTGATAAATTCAAAATAGGCAGCAGTATTACAAAAGATGCTTATATATCACACCATAGTGCCCTGGAATTTCACGGGCTGACAAACCAACTTTTTTTTGAAGTCTATGTTTCTTCAGGTTCTGTTTTTAAACCTTTTGAATTTAATGGAATAAAATATCAATATACTGCTTCAAAAATAACAGAAGGGGTTGAAACTTATAACACTAATCGGGGCGTTCGGGTTACTAATCTGGAAAGGACTGTCATAGATTGTCTGAAAGATCCGGATAAAGCCGGAGGACTGGAAGAATTTCTTCAGAGTTTAAGGCTAATAACTTATCTGGATTCTGAAAAACTGATAAAATATCTAGAACTCTATGATGTTCAGTTTCTTTACCAGAAAGCCGGTTATATTATGGAGCATTTTAAGAAAGAATTTAAATTGCCGGATAGCTTTATAGATTATTGTCATAATAAAATAAAAAAGAGTAAACGCTATCTTGACGAAAAAGAGGATAAAAATCTGATATATGATTCAAAATGGCGACTCCTTGTAAACAAAAGCCTGTTTGAATTTATGGAACAGGGAGGAGAAGAGTTTGTATAAATATGACAAAAATTATTTTGATAAAAAGGCTAAAGAAACAGGATTTATAAGAGATAATCTTGAAAAGGTCTATCGGCTAACGGATATTCTGGAATATGTCAATCAAAATCCATTACTTAAAGAATGCCTTGCTTTAAAAGGTGGTACTGCTATTAACCTTCTTGTATTTAATATGCCAAGACTTTCTGTAGATATTGATTTTGACTTTTGCAAACCGGTTTCAAGAGAAGAAATGTTGGAATATCGTGAAAATATAAACAAAGATTTAATAACATTTTTACAAACTCAGGGCTATTCACTTAATCCTGAAAAAGGCAAAAATCCCCATTCTATGGATTCATGGGTATTTTGGTATATTAATTCAGCCGGCAACAGGGATAATATCAAGGTTGAAATAAATTATTCAATGAGAGCGCACATCTTTCCAACTATTGAAATTCCGGTTAACACAAACATTTTGAAAAAAAGTTTTCAGGTAAAGTCACTTACTCCTACAGAAATATTTGGCGGTAAAATAAATGCACTTATTAACAGAACTGCGGCAAGAGATTTGTATGATATAGACAACATGATTCGTTTTGGTGTTTTTGATAATAGTGAATTTTCCGACTTAAAAAAATGTGTTATTTTTTATTTTACAGTTAGCGGCAGTAAAGAATTTGAAACCAATTTTGATTTGTCAGTTATTGACAATTTAACATGGAGAAAAATAAGGCAAACCTTGCTTCCTATGCTGAATCGCAATGAAAAATTTGATCTGGATGTTTCAAAAATGCGGGTTAAAGAATTTATAAGCGAATTACTAAGCCTTGATCCAAATGAAAATGAATTTATACGACTTTTTAAAGCTAAAAAATATGAGCCCAAATTGTTATTTGAAGATGAAAGTGCAATTAACAGGATTAAAAACCATCCAATGGCATTATGGAAGATTCGAAAATAGAAAAATCTCCTTGAAAAAATTAATTATTTTTTAGGAAGGAATAAAATGAACGCAGTGCGTAAAAGAGAGTTAGGCTTCGTTAGTATTGTCAGGTAAGGTTTCCAGCCATATTTCTGCAATTTTGGGTAAAAAATTGTTTTTTTCTTTAAACTCTAACACGTCTTTTAATATTAGATCCTCCTTCATTAAAGAAGAATTCATTAAAGAGGAATTCATCAAAGCAAGAGATGTTTCAGTAGCTATAAATATTGTTTTTAATTTTATCTTTACCATAAAACCTGCTAATAATATAGCCGTACCCAAATATGGAGAAATAAAAGGTTTGCCTTTTAAATGTTCTTGATAAATATGAATAAACCACTCAGGTTCTTCATCATTTCCTATAACTGGTATGCCATCATTTTCTAAAAACAAGGTTCCCGCATCTTTCATAAGCGATAAAAATGTTCTCGCAGGTGTCATTACTAAATTGAAATTATTTATTGCTTCTAAAACTTCTTCATAGTCTTCAGATTCTGTTATTGGCTTTAAAAGAGGTAGAGAATGAGTCATAAATAAAGTAGGCAATTCTTGTAATTTACCCAAGCCGTTTAATGAAGTGTTAACTTTTATCTCCATATCTTCAATTATTAACTTTACTGTAGCAATGACACTTCTTTTGCTCTCTAATCTCAAATTATTAAACTCCAGTTGAAATTGCTTTCTTTGCTCATTTAGTTGGATAGTTTGTTGCTGAAGACTATTATAAAACCATACAATAGCTATAAGACCTCCTGCAGCTGCGAATATAGAACCAAAAGCAGACAATTCATTAATGTCTAGTATTTTTTCGTAGTACATGATAATGATAGTTATAGCAATTAAAAATATAACAATTGTTAATAAGAAGGAATCTTTCATTTTAGTATCAAATAAAAACTTTTTTGTTTTCATACCCCACGCCTCTAAGATACCAATTATAAAAAATATAGCAGATAAACCTAATATAAAAAATACTTGTTCAGGCATTAATCTTTCCGTACATTTTGCACATAACTATCTATTGAACATAAAAATTATACTATAAAATTACCACCCCTTCGGTGCCCACGCACTTCATTTACGAATCCTGAAGCTGAAGCGCTGTTCCAGAAATTAAGGGAATTAAGATTATCCATTGCAAAAGAACAAAACGTGCCTCCTTACGTCATTTTTCATGACAGTACATTAATTGATATGATAATAGCAATGCCTAAAAACCTACCTGAAATGGGGCAGATTTCAGGAGTTGGACAAAATAAACTGGAAAAATACGGAAAACTTTTTCTTGAGGTTATTAAAGAAAAATTATGATTCCTAACAAATCACTTCAACATAAATGGCTACAAGCGCTTGAAAAATCTGACATTGACGAGGGCAGGCTTCATCGAGGACAAGAGTATGCATGGTCTGGCAATGTAGAAGAACTGGATATTAATAATAATGAGGTTTCTGCTGAAATAGAAGGAAATTATGGCAATTATACAGTTGAAATTAATTTCAAAACTCTAAATCAATCCCAAATAGAACAAGTTAATGAAATTATCGAATCAAATCCTGATATATCCTCTGAAATCAACAATGGAAATATTCCTTATAAATTGTTTGGCTTGCTGGAAGAAAAAAATATATATCTGATTCCTGAAACATTTGATAATTATTATTCAGATTGTGATTGTCCTGATGATGCCTGTTTCTGCAAGCATATTGTTGCGGTTTATTACGCTATTTCACAGAAAATTTCAGAAAAACCGCTTTTGCTTTTTGTACTAAATGGATTGACGGTAAATAATCCTGAATTTAAAATTGAAAAATCATTTAAAACGCAGGCAAGAGAAAAACTGGAAAGCCTTCTGGATAAAGCTGATGCCCAAATACTAAAACAGATAATTGTTAATTTGACATTTAAGTCAAAAGATAACTACCGTAAATGTCTTGATATTATTGAAGACAGTATGCCTCTTGAGGACGAAGAAAAAGCTGAATGTTCCTCAGAAAAATTTATGACAATCTGGAATGAAGTTAAATGGGAAATTAAAAAAATTGAAGAGTACGGCTATAAAGGAGATTATGATGAAGAAGAAAGTCTTGAAATAGAGAGTAAGCTTAATGAAATAAAAGAAGAGCTGGAAAAAGGTAAAGCAATAAAGAAAATTCGGGAAGAATTTATTAATGATGCCCTGACTTATATAGATACAGATTTTGGCTGTGAAATTTTAGATACAATTCATGCAGCCTGCTATGATAAAAATGAGCTTCGTTTTCTTGCAGAAGAAATTCAAGATAGCCATGCATATAAAGCTATGAGGATATATAAGGAACTTGCAGACAGAGAAAAATATCTGGAATTACGTTTGAAAAATCTTGAAGACGGTTCTGATTACTTTGATTTAGTTAAATTTTATAAACAAAACGGCGAGCCTGATAAGGCAATTACCACTGCATACAAGGGGTTGGAAGAAGGCAAAGGTAATTTGACAACATTAAGAATGTTTTTAAGTGAAATAGCCCAAAATTCTGGAAATAGAGAAGAATATTTAAGACTTCAATTTGAAGAAACAATTACCTGGCTTAATCTAGAAAAATATAAAGCATTTAAAGAGATTTGCAGTGAAGATGAATGGAAACATTTTGAACCTAAATTTTTAGTTGCTGTAGATAAAATTTCAGACAATGAAAAAATAAGGATTTTATTGGAAAGACAGGAATATAAAAAAGCTTTGAATTTACTTTTAAGTGGTGTGGATACACACTATAAACATTATACCCCTGACACTAATACTGTATCGTTTAATGCTGCTGAAAAGCTGGAAACTATGTACCCAAAAGAAATTGTAAAGTTTTACATTGATTATCTTGGAGACACAAATTCAGCAAAAGACAGAAAACGGTATGCAGCACAGGCAAAAATAGCTGTAAAGATTAAGAATACTTATGAAAATAACCTTAAAACTCCTGAAAAGTGGAATGAATTTGCAAGAAATATAAAGTGCAAAAATAAAAACAAACCTGCTTTTCAACAGGAATTTTCTAAAGTTATAAAGAATTGGAAAGAAATTTAATTATGAGGTTTTGTTATGACAAAAGCTAATCAAAAACATAATGAAGCAAAATGGTCTGATTTAAAGACTGCTTTAATAAATTATGAAAAAGACAATTTAATGACTCTTGTTAAAGATTTATTTGATGCTTCATCGGAAAATAAAATGTTTCTATCTGCAAGACTTGATGTTGAAAATAGACAAAAAATATTTAGAGAATACAGGAGAAAAATATTTCAAGCTTTCTTCCCTAATACAGAAAAACCCCAAGATCCTAAATTAAAAGTTGCACAAGAACTTATAAACAATTACAAAAAAGCTACAAATGATATAATTGGAACGTTACACCTTATTATTGCCTATGTAGAAAACTCAATAAAATTTTCTAATGAATACGGTTATTACGAAGATAGTCTTATAGATAGTGTTGATTCAATTTTGGAACAGTTTAAAGAGTTATTATCCAAAAAACCTGAATACATTGAATCAATTACGGATGAGTTTATTAATTTACACAAGTTGGCTGATAAAGCGGAATATTTTATGTTTGAAGAGCTTATATCCTATGCTATGGATGATTTGGATATATCTAAAACTAAAGAAATTTAATAATTCTGCTAAATAATCTAAAAATTATTCCCTGTTCCTCAAAAACAATTCCCTGTTAATTTTTTAGGGAATTTAGAGGTAAAAGCCACACTACACCTGCATAAAAAATTTAAACAAAGGCAAAATTTTTACAAATTACCCTGTAAATTCCCTGTAATGAATAATTTAGCTCAAACTCACTGACACTTTAGCTCAGATTAAGTGTCTCTTTACAATAACTTCTTGCCTTACTTTAAGCTACTTTAAAAAATCTTCTTATAAAGCCGAGTATTCCGATTAAACCGCCCATTATCAGGCTTGTTGGCTCAGGCGCCGGATACGGGCCGACCGCACCGAGAAGGTTATCATTACCACACTCCATAGTATTATGAAAAAGAGCCCCGTTGCTCAGATCAATACCATTAAGGTCAAATGTCGCAACATAATGATTATTATTGCTGCCCCATCCTGAAAACCCTGTATTGCTCTGTGAGAGCCTGCCATAATCTTCAAAATCAAGTGCTGATTCGAGAACATCTCCACCTGACCAATATATCCAAGGATTAGAGGCTTTATTATAGGTTTCGTCATACATTATATTTTGAACCAAAGAATTTGCGTTAAGTTTAACGATATCATATGTGCTTGCTCCCCAATCTATGTCAAGTACATAATCATATTTAAAAAAGTCGTTTGATATTATACTATAAGAGTTATAATCATAGATTGACATTACATCCGGCGAAAAAACAGCATCTCTGTCTATATCAATAAAAATATCACCGGGTTTAATGGTCTTATTATCAACAACTGGTGGCTGATAAAAATTATATCCGCCAATAATTGACAAAGCATTGCCATCCAGGAAAAATCCTTCAAGGTCCCATATTTGCTTCTGTATCATTCCCGGTTCTGCCTCATTGTCTTCATTATAAGGACCAATTCCAATCCCATTTTGGCTTAGCCCATCATATATGGTGATTTCCTCACCATACGGGCCCGCAAGTGCCGTTGAAGTAAATACAAGAAAACTTAAAAAGATAGTTGCCAGAATTTTAATATTAATAGGTTTTAATACTTTTTCCATTTTTATTCCTTTCCCGAATATAGTTAATTAAATTAATGTAATTTATTTACGCTGCATCTTTTCCAAAAACGACTACCGGTACAGTCTTAAGCAGGATTTCAAAATCTTTTAACAATGTCCAGTTAAAGCTGTAACCAACTTCAAGCTCTACTACTTTGTCAAAATTTTTGATGCTTGACCTGCCGCTTACCTGCCACGGGCCTGTTAATCCGGGCATACATTTAAATCTTAGGTGGTGCCATCTTTTATAGTTTTCCACTTCACGAGGAATCGGCGGCCTGAAGCCCACAAGGCTCATATCGCCTTTTAAAACGTTAATAAGCTGGCCGAATTCATCAAGACTGTATTTTCTTAAAAATTTTCCGATTCTTGTTATCCTCGGGTCGTCTTTCATTTTAAACATTAGTTCATTTGTTTCGTTGTATTTAAGTAATTCCTGAAGTCTTTCTTCTGCGTCCTGATACATGGTCCTGAATTTATAGATATAAAATTCTTTTCCATTTCTGCCTATTCTTTTTTGTTTGAAGAATATTGGCCCCGGGGAATCAAGTTTTATTAAAAGGGCTATTAGTATCAGTAGCGGAGAAATTATAAACCCGCCGATTATAGTGCCTGTAATATCAATTGCTCTTTTTATATAAAACTGTATATATTTTCCGTCATAAATATCGTCTATTTTTTCTGCACATACTTCAGGTGAATTTGTACAGGTATTAAATGGCGTAATGCCTTTAAGTGTATTTAAATTAAATAATTCTGCCGTGCTCATGATTTTTACCTGTTAATTTAAGTCTCTGATCTCTTTCCTGCCGTTGTTTTTATAATGGGAGAACATTTTTTTATTTTATGCTCTCCCATTAAAATTTATTATTATTTTGTTTATGCTAACCCGAACATTCCGAGTACTGCATTTTTAACTCTGCGGAATGCGAAGGCCAATGTTCCGAGTAATATATATGATGCTGACATTGGTTCCGGAACCGGGAATGATAAGTTTACTAAATCCGGGCTTTGTTCTGCTCTAATCCAGGTTGCTGTATCAAGATCTGCAACTATTGCAAAACTTAAATATTGAGCCCCACTAACGAGTGATGAACTAACAAGTTGTTCAAAATCAAAAACTAATGAGTCATTATCGTTACTATCATCAATAGACAAAGTTTTTAATGCTGTACCTAATGATATAGGTGCAATTGTTCCAACGTCTGATACCAGTTTATCGCTTGATGCATCAAATACAGACTGATCATTCACTCTCCATATTGTTAAAAACCCTGAGTTGTTGTTAGGACTTGTTGATACATCATGGAGAAATAAATCTAAAGAAGCTGTAGCATCAGTTACTGCCGGGTCAATAAGAAATTGCAAATAACTGATTGCTATATTTTCAGCGTTAGAAGTTGATACCAAATACGGGTTTGAATGCGGGTCTATCGTCCAATAATCCCATCTATCTTTGCTATTATTAAGTTGATAATAAAACTTTTTTGATAGGGTAGCTGATGCAGCGTTTGCCTCCTGGCCTGTTGCGTTGAATAAGAGCACTGCCGCAAATAATGCTCCTAAAATTGTTTTTGAAATGTTTCTCATGTTCTCTTCCTTTCCGAGTTATTTTAGTTTTAATTTAAATTTTAATTCAAATTTTATTTATTGTATGAATTACAATTAATTCTAAACTGGAAATAAGAAATTGCAATAGTTTTTTACGATTTAATACTTATTTAATTATTAAAATAATTAACACTTGTGTATACAAAAAAAATATACAAATGTAATAATAAATGCATTAAATTATGTAATATTTATATACTTTTCTTTTTTTCAGAATTGATTTTTTGCAAAACAGATTTATAAAAAATATAAATCTTTACATATTTTAAATTACGTCATGCTAATTTTTATTTTAAATTTGAATTTTTCTTTAAAATAAAATTATTAACTTCCCTAGAAAATAATTTTAATTGCTCAACATTTGACTCTTCAGTAAATGCTATGACCAGGCCGTATTTTTTGCCTGTCTCTCCCTTGATTTTATGCAGAACAATGTTTTTTATTAATTCAAGCCTGTTTTTATAAACTGTTTCCATATCCGTGTACCATACATGAAAAATGTAAGGCTTTTCTTCTCTGTTTGTAAATATCTTGGTTATCTTGCAGCCGCTGGAAATTTCTTCATCCTTTTCTTCTTCAAAAACAAACCCCTGTAACTTATAACATACTTCCGGCGCATGCAAATCGTCCCTGTCATCAGATATAACCACCGCAAGATTTATTTCCCTGCCGTCTTTTTTATATTTGCGCATAAGGATTTCTTCCGGATTTATATGATTGAAAACCTTTTCAGGTATTTCCTGCTCTTTACCTATATATGCATTTATTTCAAGAGGTATCCTGTCTTTAATATTTACTTTGATTTCTTCACCGTTTTTCCCGCCAAAGCTAAAATTTGTAAAAACATAAGTCAGTACCAACAATATAAAAATAATTATTTTAGCTTTGTTCCGCATCTTCCGGCCCCTCCAATATGCTTGTGGCAATAAAAACAATGCCCAGCAGGATAATAAATATTATAATACCAAGGTTTTCATGGTATTTTTCGTATGACTGCCCCCCCCCATTATAAAGAATATAAAAGCTCGTAATTGTTATTCTGACGAAATTTCCAATAAGTGAAAGAATAATACTGCCTATTATAAGGAAAACCTTGTTAATAAATTTTATATTTTTATAGTAAATATACATAAAAGTCGCCACAAACAACGAATAAAGAGAAGTGACACCAGAACAGCCGGCCTCAACATCAATAAGCTGGTTTTCCAAAATAATTAAACTTCCGCTGTATGATGCATTCAGCCCTATAAAATTTAAAAAATGAGCTGTTATTTGTGAAAGCATTAACTGAAAAGGCATTGTAATCCTGAAAACAGGCAAAACAGGAAGCGCAATTGTAAAAAAGAGCAGTACCGGTAGAATTTTTAAAAATAAATCTTTTCCATACAATGAAATTACTATTCCCGCAATTAATAACGGCAAGGAAAAACTTGAGAAATATACAATATCAGCTTTTGTACCCACAAAATAAAGCACCAGCGCTATCAGTATAACCGGATAACCAATTTTTAAAGGTTTATGCGGTATTTTTGCAAGTTCTTTCCAGTTATCCTTAAAGAAAAAGAAAACAAATACCAGTACAAGCAGCCCTATTGAATAAAATGAGTCAAAATCAAGCCATTTCCCTGTCCAGGATTTCAAATGCTCAAAGTACATTAACAATAAAGCAGCTAATATTAAAAAGTCTGGTTTCATTATTTATTCTCTAATTATTCTCTGACAGGCTTTTTCTTTAATTTTAAAATTTTATATTTAATAACATCCAATAAATCAAATATTTTTATAAATATATACAAATGCAACAATGAGAATAAAAGCAAATTCATAATAGTTTTAAAAGTTGATTTAACCATTCTTGTGTTTGTCTGGTTTACCTGCATAAGCATCTGACTATCCACATTCTCAACAACAGTGTCTAACTGTTGCATTACAGAATCATACTTTTCCTGGTCTACCTGTTCTTTATTTTGTTCATATATGGTGTTTAATTTGTCTTTTCTTAGATTTATTTGTTCTTTGGCGCTTTCTGCCTTATTTTTTAAATTAGAAACTATGTTATCTTCAACACCGCCAACGCTAATAGAATACATTAACGCACAAACAGCAAACCCTACAGCAAATAATATGCTTATAATCCCTGTAGCTTTTTCTATTTTGTTGAAAAGATCTTCATTAGTTTTTTCTTTTGCAAGGTACAAGCCAAATAAAAGAAACAGCATACCTAAAACAGGCATTATGGAAATATCTGCTATACTCTGCGTAACTGAAAAAACCCACTCCTTACTCCTTAGTACCAGCGGGTATGCCAGAACAAAATAATCTATAATTGTTGTGATTAGTGTGACTATACCCATCCCGATAAGCATTTTGCCTAAATTTTTGTTGTTCATATCCTATATCTCTCCTAAATTTTTCTGAATTGCTAATAATATACTTAAGTCTATCAATAAAATGTTGCTTATCAAACATTTTTGCATGGTTCATGATAAAATTGTGGTCCCAACTTTTCTTCTCAGCCTCATTTACAGCATTATTAAGGGATTTTTCAGACTGTTCGCTGAAGAGTATTCCTGTTTCATTATTAATAACTATATCAGTAGCGCCCCCGCAATTATAAGCAATAACAGGCTTGCCCGCTGACTGCGCTTCCACCATTACAATGCCAAAATCTTCCTTACCCGGAAAAATAAAACCTTTACAATTGTTCATATATTTAACCAGGTTTTCCTGTGAAACTTTACCGAGCAACTGCACATTGGGTTTTGCCTTTTGTTTAAGTTTATCATACTCCGGCCCATAACCCGCTATTACTAATTTCTTTCCGCTTTCATTAAACGCATCCACGGCAAGCTCATACCCTTTGTATGCCACAAGCCTGCCGAGCATAAAATAATAATCATCACTGGATTCATGTTTAAATTTATCTGTATCTACCGGCGGATATAGCACTTCTGAATCCCTGCCGTAGAATTTTTTAATCCTCAATGCAGTATAGCTGGAATTTGCCAGAAAATAATCTACCCGCTCAGCGCTGACCACATCCAACATCCTTAAATACTGCGAAATCGCCGCAACCGCAACTTTTGTCATTCCCCCAAAACCGTTTAGCGTTGAATATGTCCAGAATAAATCCCAGATATACCTTGCAGGCGAATGGCAGTAACATATATGGACTGCCTCCGGTTTTGTTATGATGCTTTTAGCAACGCTGTGGTGCGAAGAAAATATAACGTCATATTCCTGCATATTTAAATACTCAACAGCAAGAGGCATTATTGGAAAATAAGCCTTGTATTTTTTTATTGCAAAAGGCAAATTTTGAATAAAAGTGGTATTAATTTTTAAGTCTTTATACTTTTCCGGGATAATGTTCGGATCATATACAGTTGTGTAAAAATCAGCATCAGGAAATAAATCAATTGCGCTAAAAGTTATACTTTCCGCTCCACCTATACCACCGGCCAGCTGGTCGCTTATTATAGCCATTTTATTATCTGCCATGGTGATTCCTTTCTTTCTCTTTATATTAAAATAAAAAGGATGAAAAAATTGCTAAATTATTTTACAGGAATTTTTATTATTTTTATTGCCCTTGTTGGAATGGTCTATTTTATGCTCTCTGACAGCGTTCCGGCAAAGACCGGATTTTCAAATTACAAGCCCGGAAAAGGCGGTATCGTCCATAACTATACTACAAAAAAGATAAAAATATCCTCTGATTCCTATATAGGTTATATTCCCGAAAGAAAAAATTCTATTGATGCTGGCATTAAAGACGTTGACGCTATAGTCATTGATGCGCCGATGATTTTCCATGGCAAAATTATTGAAAATAAAGTACTAAAATTTTGCAATTTAGGTACAATCGATTTAATCGAAGATGAAAAAGGCAATATAACAATCAATGAGACCAGATTAACCTGGGTGTGCAAACTGGCGAATGATTTTAAAATCTATAATTCAGTGAGGGAAGCTTTTGGACAAAGGTAAAACCTGTAAATTATTTTTTATAACTTCCAAAATTTTTCTTCATAATCCACCTTAAATAATCAAATAAATGCCTTTCCCTTATATTATGAGAGGTCCACCCGCATAATTTTTAGGCCATTTATTCCTGCACAGTCATCCTTGCCGTGGCAAAACAGGCTATAACTTTTGAATGAATACGTTGCGAAGGATTTTGCCGATTTTTTGTTTCCCACCCAGTTGTCCATGAAAAGAATAAAGGGCTACGCTCTTTAAATTCATTCGGAAATAGTAGGTGGGTTTTAACCCAACAAACAAACTATAAAATCCTATTGCAACAGTCTCAGCGTTTCTTCCAAAAGCTGCATGTTTGTCTTGATGATTTTATTCGTCATCTCCATCTTCATCTTTGCTTCCTGGAAAAAAGTTATATTAGTTTTAAAATCAGTGTTCGCCATCTCGATAAGCCCGCTCCTGATTTCGCCCCGGCCTACAACAGGTTTGCCGGAAAGCTCATTTTCAAGAAAATACCCCGGCCTCATCTGGGTCAGCTCTGCAGGGTTATGGAAATTCATTACAGCCAGCTTGTACAATGGCACTTTTATCTTGCCGTCGTCAGCTTTTCCGTAAAGGACGCCGTCGCCTTCAATTTTGAACTCTTCGTACTTGCCGAGATATTTTCCGTTCCCCGGGTCAATCCACAGCTTAATATCTGTTGTCGGCACCATGGCAAGGTCGTCTTCGGCTTTTGCCTTTTCCGGGTCAGCATAATGGGGCACGCCTGCCTGTACTTCCCCTTTATCATTTAGAATATAGCCCTGGACGGCGTAGCCTTCTTTTGTCCTGTATATGCCTTCGCCGTCAAAAGTGAATTCGCCCAGACGAGTGTATAAAATTTTGTCTTTAGCGTCTTTTGCGACAAAAAATCCCTGCCCTTCGAGAAATACGTTTTCATCGGCGGTTCCCGGCCTTGATTTGCCCTGGCCTGTCTTTACCCGTAAGTCCTCAAGGTCGGCGCCGTCGAGAAAGTTCTTAAAAGTAGACTGTATTTCCCTGTATCCGGGAGTATAGACATTCGAAAGGTTAACGGTAATCTGGTCCATCCACTCTTTTGTTATTCTCTGGGTATTTATCGCTGTGACAAAGGAATCTCTCATTTGTCGCCTCCTTTATTTTTTTTCTTTTTGTTATTTTGCCTTTTATTATTGTCTTTGTAATAAATTTCCTCGTAAGGTATGCCCTCGGAGTCCATTTTTTGCTTTAAGCCCGGGATGCTGCTTTTCAGGGCATATTCCATTGCCGCATCATTGGAAATAAATTCTGCTGTGAGTTTTCCTTCCGAATTTACCTTTAAAATAACCGATGAGCTACCCTGAAAATCCAACCTGACCGGCTTTTGTGTTTTAAATGAATATTCTATGAGATTAAACAGCCCTTTTGAAAAATTTACTGTTTTGTAGGAAACCTGCTGTTTTCCTTCCTGCAGGGCGGTCATTGTGACCTGCATGTCCTTTGGGTTAACGCTCTGTATTGTTAATTCCTTAGACTCAGAAAGCAGTTTAAAGAAAGCTATGTCATTTTTTGTCATTGAATCAAGGTTAAATGTTATTAAATTTTCATTTTTTTGCCCAAGACCGGAAAGCACGGATTTAAAGTCCGGGAATTCAGTATCATACTTTATTGCTCTGACGGGAAACACTTCCAGATTAAGCAAGGCGGTTAAAAAATCGCTGACAGATTTATTTTTATGCTCAATTTTCATTTATTATTTGCCTTTCTTCTTCTGACAGCTCTTCTTCCATTCTATCGCGCATTTTAGCGAAGTGTTTCTGGCTTGCTACTTCATCCAGCCTTCTCATTTCAACTTTTTTTTCTTCTTCCTTATACATTTCATGGGCTTTTTCCTTGTGTTTTTCCATCACGTTTACTTCTTTTTCGCGTTCTTTTAGCTTTTCTTTCTCTTCCATAAGTTTTTCAATTGCTATTTGCTTTTGTTCTTTTAACTGCTCTATGATTTCGTCAATGTGCTCTATGTATTTGTCGTAACTCTCTAACATAGTGTGGTGAGCGGTGCGCATGTCCTTTCTCAGTTTTATTACAGTCTGGATATTTTTATCTATTTCCGCCTGAATCCTTGCGACCTCATTCTGTGCTTTTATTACTTCCTGAACCTGTTCATCTCTTTTCTGGATGCGGTATTTCAGGACTTTTTCCAGCCTGTACTTAAAAGGCACGATAATTCCTCAATCTTTTTATATAATTCGCCATGATTATTTTGAAGGTTTTCACGCAATGCTTTAACCTCCAAATATATGAGGTTATTTTAAATGTTAATGAAAATTTTTTGGAATTCAAAAATTTTTCAATATCACCCCACCAGCATTAAATGCGACTTCTCCGCATAAGCGCGCCTTTTGCCGTTTAATTCCCCCAGCCGGTCAATAATATACGGCACATTGTCTGAATTTGGATTGCTGTTCAGGTATTTTTTATAATACCTTATTGCCATTGCGCTTTCTCCAAGTTTATCGGCGGAAATCGCTATGCCCAGATACGCCCGGCTAAAATCATGATTATGCTTTAATAAATCACGAAACACGTTTAAAGATAACTTATAATCATTAAATTTCATGTATAAACTGCCAAGATTGTTATATGCCTTTGTGAATTCCGGTTTTTTATTTATCAGGATAATGTATTGTTCTACCGCAAGGTCGTACTGGTGTATCATTTCGTATGAAAGCGCAAGGTTATACCTTGCTTCTATATAGTCAGGACATAGTTTTAAAGCTTTTTTATATTCATTTATCGCATCATGGTAGTTTTGCTCCATACAATAACAGCACCCTGCTTCAAAATAGAGATATTTTTCAAAAGGGTTGAGTTTTTTCGCCGCGTTAAAAGAATTTACTGCGCTTTTTACGCAGCCGATTTGCTTATAAGCCAGCCCCATACCCTTAAAAGCCTCTATATTTTGATTATCCAGCTCAATAGCCGTTAAATATTCTTCTATAGAATCCCAGAAATGTTTTTTAATCCTCAGGGCATCTGCCCTGACAAGATGATAGTATGCCGGCTCCTTGCTTATTGATGTTTCCACTTTATTTACCAACCCCTGCAACCTGTCACAAGAATTATTATTGAAGACAATAGACATATTTACCCCCGAATCCTCAGTAATTTTATTTTAATAAATCTTCAGGCAAAAAAAATCGGCTACAGGGTTTAGATTTCATGTTATAATACTAAACAAATTGGAGATTACCTGGGAGAAGAAGAGTTGTCCATGAAATGGGATTTAATAGTAGCAGGTGGGGGTATGGCCGGTACATCAGCCGCTATATCTGCTGCCAGAAATGGCCTTAAGGTTTTACTTATTGAAAAAAACGGCTTTCTCGGCGGATGCGCCACTGCATCGCTTGTAACGCCAATGATGAAAAATAATGACGCAAAAAACAATCCCCTTAATCAAGGACTGTGTAAGGAAATACTCAATAGGCTCGCAAAGTATAAGCATTCAGCCACACATCCGGACGGAAATCCCGGCTGGTTTAATCCCGAAGAACTGAAATTTCTGCTCGATGACCTCTGCGATGAAGCAGGTATTGATATACTGTTTGATACGGTTATTGTTGGGGCTGAAAAAGAAGGCAGTAAAATCATTTCGGTTAACTGCGTCAATAAAGCAGGTTACCAAAAATACCATGCGGATTTCTTTATAGATGCCACAGGCGATGCTGATCTGGCGGCATATGCCGGTGTACCGTTTGAATCGGATAAACATCAGTCTATGTCACTGAGATTTACAATGGAAAACGTGAATCTATATAAATTTAGTCAGTGGTTAACAGACATAGAGCCGGAAATGGTGCTTTCTTCCGTTGAATATATTGATTTTGAAACAGTTTTGTTAACAACAGCGCATACAAACGAAAATATCGGCTGGAAGCTAAGACCATATATGTCTTTAGCTGTGCGTGACGAAGTCCTTAAGCCCGAAGATATAGAATATTTCCAGATTTATACAATCCCCGGCCAAAAAAATGCTATTTCCTTTAACTGCCCGAGGATTTACTCGCCTAGACCTCTTAATCCTGTTGACCCCTGGGATATATCATACGCTTATAAACAGGGTAGGCAACAAATAAAAAGGCTTGAAGAATTTTGCAAAAAATATCTTATTGGCTTTGAAGAAGCATATATATCACAGGTCGCGCCTAATCTGGGCATACGTGAGTCCAGAAGGATTACAGGAAAATATCAGTTAACAGAATTTGATATTATAGAGGGCAAAAAATTTCAGAACCCGGCCGCCAGGTGTAACTATCCGTTTGATATACATGGCCATAAAAAAGACGAAAAAGAAATATCAAAAATTAATAAAAATGACTATTATGAAATTCCTATAGAGAGCCTTATTCCACAAAACATTTCCAATCTGATGGTAGCGGGTAAATGCCTTTCAGCAAGCTTTAAAGCCCAGTCTTCAGCAAGAATAATACCAAATTGCATTGCAATGGGTGAATCTGCAGGGAAATACTGCGCTGACAAGATAAAACCAGGGATACATGCATGACGGATAATTTGTTAATAACCGCTATCGTCCCCCATCCGCCGCTAATAATCCCCGAGGTAGGGGGAAGCGAAATAATTAAAGTCGCTAAAACAATACGTGCGCTTGAAACCCTGTCAGAAAAAATAGTTAATTTAAATCCTGACGCAATCGTTATTATAACGCCGCATTCAGTGTTTAACCCATATTATTTCAGCATATATGCACAGGACACCCTGCAGGGAAATTTTGCCCGTTTTAGAGCGCCGCAGGTAGCACTGGAATTTGATAACGACCTTGAACTTATCAAAAATTTAAAAGGTACTAACCCTCTTCCCAGAGATATTATGCTTGATCATGGCTCGCTTGTGCCTCTTTATTACCTGCAAAAAGCCGGATACAAAAATAAAGTCGCGGTCATAAACTACACAGCCATGGGCAAGCAGGAACACAAAGCCTTTGGGAAAATAATAACTGAAGCCGCACAGGCTGCGGACAGAAAAATCGCCCTGATAGCCAGCGGGGATTTGAGTCATAAGCTGAAACCAGCTGCGCCTGCGGGATATGATGAAAGTGCACATTTGTTTGATGACTTAATAGTAAACAGTATTAAAACCGGGGATTATGCCGCTATAGAACAGATAACCACTAATATGCGGGAAACCGCCGGCGAATGCGGTTATAATTCGCTAATGGTTGCGCTGGGAGCTATTGACGGAAAACCGCAAAATAATGAAGTTTTATCTTACGAAGGCACTTTCGGGGTTGGGTATGTTGTGGGAATATTGTGATTAATATATAATTATAAAAAAGGAGTTATTTTGAGCATATGGTAAAAAAGACAGTTGATACAATCCCAATAGAAGTTTTAATAACCACAGTAGACCACGAAATCAAAGGCTATGTCCACGTTTCCAAGTACACCAACACAAACAGGGAACTCACCGACCTGCTGAACGATAAGGACAAGCGTTTTATTGCGGTCACAGACGCTGAAATAACTAAAAAACAGGGCGGCCCGCCTAAAAAATATGACTTTTTAAAGGTGCATATCGACTATATTTTGTTAGTCCACCCGGCATCACAAATTATTTATAAAGAATCCGTCAAAGTTCAGGAGGACGTGACAAGGTTCAGAGAGTTAAGAAACAAACTGAACAGGACAAAGTTTTAGGTTTTAACAGCTTTTCCCCTCGCCTCATCTACCAGCTCGGTTGCGCTTAAAAAGTCCAGAAACCTGGCTTTATCCTCAAAAGACAATTGCTGTACAAATATATTAAATTTTTCCTTCTCTTTACCTAAAAGCGGCCTTTTGGTTAATTTACCAAAACCTCTTATTATCTCTTTTTCTTCTGCTTTATGATTTCTCTTAAAATCTTTCACGGTCGAATCCAGTAAAGGCTCCAGTTCTGCTCTTAATGACTGCTGTGAATTTTCCAGCCCGTTTGAAAAGTTATTATAAGCAGCTGTACCGATGTTCCGTGTGTCAAATGGAAGCTTTGGAAACCGTCCTTCGGAATCTCTCTGGGCAAGGGGTAATATTTTTTTGCCCCTTCCCCTGGCATAGCCCAGCTCAAAATATACGTTTGGCGTCCGCTCGGATACATCTGCGATAACTATATCGGAATTATCAATCTCCCTCATAATATTTACATCTATATTTGAATTATCCCTGGTCGACATGTTTTTTCTTGAAATTTCATCAATCCTGCCGGCCTCTGCGCCTTTTTCTTCTGCCAGTTCCATTATGGTTGTATTAATCGCATTCCAGTTATCGTATCTTTGTTTATCAGGCTGATCAGGCATAGGCATAGCAAGAAAAATTCTTGGCTTCAGCTGTTTTTCAGCAGGCTTTTCCCCGCTGAAAGAAAGAATATTATTGTTACTTTGATAAGTTCTTACAGATTGTATCATTTAAAAAAAATTTATAAATTACTAACTACTGTTAGAAAACTCCTGAATAAAAAATTTGACATAAGGAATAAACAAAAAGTTTTTACGCATTTTAAATTTTTTAAAAATCTTTTCCCACCCCCCGCCCT
>CAZLCO010000044.1:0-18445 GCA_964558005.1 uncultured Gammaproteobacteria bacterium
AAAAGCTGATGATACGTTGTGTATACCGTCTGTTCCAAGACTTGATGCCATTGCATTATCAAGCGGGTTTACTGCTCCGTTTGTGATGTTGATTGCATTTAATGATGGTGTTGCATTTGTGCCTATCTGGATTGGTAATCCCACGCCATTTGCTGTTGCGGTGCCGTCGAGGAGCTTGATAGCATTAAATGCTGATGCGCTTGAGAGCCTGTTGATTTCATCAATACGCTGCTGGACTTCTTTTTCAATAGCCGTTCTTTCTATTGAACCGTTTGTTCCGTTAGCGGCCTGCACAGCAAGGTCTCTGATTCTTTGCAGATTTTCCTGAATAATTGATAAATCACCTTCTGCTGTTTGCAGGAGGTTAATACCTGTTTGTGCGTTGTCTGCGGCAACTGCCGCACCACGCGCCTGTGATTTTAAACTTTCTGAAATGGTTAAACCGGCTGCATCATCTGCGGCCTTGTTGATTCTGTAACCTGTTGAAAGTTTGTGGATAGAGTTGCCAATAGAGTTTGTTGCCTGTGATAAGCTCCTTTGTACAAGAATGGAGCTTACGTTGGTGTTTACTACGATGCTCATGTTTTAGATTCTCCTTATCTAACTGTCTACTTCCGTGAAAATATTTGAGAGGCTTACTTCATGTAAGCCTCTCGCCAGGTAAATTTATACAAGACTTAAGGCAATAGACGGTGACTGGTTAGCCTGCGCTAACAGCGTTGCCGATGCCTGTTGTAATATTTGGTTCTTCGTTAAGCTTGCGGCTTCTTTTGCCACATCTACGTCTCTTATCCTTGATTCAGACGCTGACATGTTCTCGAACTGGATGTTCAAGCTTGCTATTGCTGATTCTAACCTGTTCTGTAAGGAACCGATTGTGGATCTTCTTGATGAAACATCAGCTATAGCGCTGTCTACATTTGTTATGTAACTTGCTGCAGAGGCTGCAGTTGCAAAAGCTGATGATACGTTGTGTATACCGTCTGTTCCAAGACTTGATGCCATTGCACTCGCAAGCGGGTTCACTGTCCCGTTTGTAATGTTAATTGAGTTCAATGAAGGTGTTGCATTTGAACCTATCTGGAGCGGTAATCCCACGCCATTTGCTGTTGCGGTGCCGTCGAGGAGCTTGACAGCGTTAAATGCTGATGCGCTTGAGAGCCTGTTGATTTCATCAATACGCTGCTGGACTTCTTTTTCAATAGCCGTTCTTTCTATTGAACCGTTTGTTCCGTTAGCGGCCTGCACAGCAAGGTCTCTGATTCTTTGCAGATTTTCCTGAATAATTGATAAATCACCTTCTGCTGTTTGCAGGAGGTTAATACCTGTTTGTGCGTTGTCTGCGGCAACTGCCGCACCACGCGCCTGTGATTTTAAACTTTCTGAAATGGTTAAACCGGCTGCATCATCTGCGGCCTTGTTGATTCTGTAACCTGTTGAAAGTTTGTGGATAGAGTTGCCAATGGCGTTTGTTGCCTGTGAAAGGCTTCTTTGAACTAAAATAGAACTAACGTTTGTGTTTACAACAATACTCATTAATAGATTCTCCTTATCTACTTATTTACTTCCATGTACCTTTTGTAGAAGGTTTAAAATTATTTAATTTTTCTATTATTATGTTAAGCTTTGTTAACGTTTGTTTAAATTCAGATATAGTTGGATAAGTGTCCAACTATAGTTGGAAAGTTTACATAAATTTAAAAGAGTTTTGTGGAATGTCATTCTGAACTTGATTCAGAATCTCAAGAGACCCCGGGTCAAGCCCGGGGTGACATTTAGGCCCGGGGTGACATTTAGGCAAAACCGCAAACAAAAACCTTTGGAAGATTGCTTCGCTTTGCTCGCAATGATGTTTTATACAACAAATACTTCATATAAATGTATGAATACTAAACAAACATTTGTATTATTTAAAAACTTTTAATATAATTATTATGATTTATAAATAAATCTTATCTAAACGTTTGTTTGCGTGTTAAAAAATGGGATTAAAAGAAAACTATGAGCAAATTAGGCAAAAAGCCCCGACAGCGTGTATTGTAGCGGTTACAAAGTATGTTGGCCCCGAAAAAATTATTGAAGCATATAACGCCGGTATAAGGAATTTTGGGGAAGGCAAAGCCCAGGACGCTGAAAAGAAAAGAGCTCTTTTGCCCGAAGAAGTCGATAAGGACATAACCTGGCACTTTATCGGCCACATACAGACAAACAAGGTAAAAAAAATCGCAGGTAATTATGAATATATCCATTCGGTTGATTCCGTAAAATTAGCCGAATCCCTGTCAGAAACAGCAAAAGAAAAAAACATAACGCAAAAAATACTCATTCAGGTAAATATAGCGGAGGAACAGACAAAGTACGGATTTACGGTAAAGGAAATAAAACAGGAGTTTGGCAGAGTTCTGGAGCTGGATTCGCTATCTGTAAAAGGACTTATGACAATGGCACCGTTCACTCCGGACACAAAATTGCAAAGGGAAGTGTTTAAAGGGTTACGAGAATTGAGAAACAATTTGCAAACTGAATACAACGTGGAAATTCCCGAGCTGTCAATGGGAATGAGCGGCGATTATGAGGTGGCATACCAGGAAGGAGCTACTTTTATCAGGATAGGACAGGCAATATTTAATTAAAAATAACAAGAGGAGGGAAAACATTGGCTGGAATAGTAAATGCACTGAAGAACTGGACTAGGAACGGGTGGACAGATTTATTTTCTGACCCGGAGAGTGACGAAGAACTCATTGATGATTTATTTGATGATTTTGAACAGTATGAGGAAGCAGAAGAAGTGCCTGAGAAGCAAAGAAGGAAAAAGTCGGGCTTAAAAGTTGTATCACATCCCAAGGCCGGATTTTATGAAGTCATGGTTACCGAGCCAAAGACATTTGAAGAATCCCTGGAAGTCGTTAATAGTCTCAGGGAAAGAAAATCAATTATTCTTAACCTGCACCTTCTCGATGCAGAACAGTCACAGAGAGTCGTTGACTTTGTTTCCGGCGCTACACACGCTATTGACGGAAACCAGCAGCGCATCGGCGAGGGCGTTTTTATCTTTACGCCTCATAACGTCGGCATTTGTGCGGAAACAGAAAAAGCAAAAGTGCTCAAGGACGCTTTCTGGAACCAGGCATAAATAGGCGGTCATTTGTGCAAAAACCGGTTTCTGGTAATCAGGAGCCGGTTTTTATTTTTTTGCATAAATATAGGCCACTGGGGAATTAATGGTTATTTCCCTGCCGGAAAGGTGTTCACGCAAGTTTTCAACAAATTCATTAACTTCTTTCTGCGGTAAAAATTGGCAGAACCGCTGGCGCAGCGTGGGGTTGCCTGGGCTGGGCGGGGTATCGAACCACGGATCAATCATTTCCGGTATCACTGTGTATGTAGACGAGGTTACGGATATATTTATATCTATGTCTTTAAAGCCCGCAGCTTCAAAATCTTTTTCCAGCGTCGAATCATCAAAGTTTAAAATCGGGTCGTCGCTGTCAGTAAATATTTTTATTTCCGCGTCCTTAACCTTTTCATAGTCCGGGAAAGTAGCCGGGTTAACAAGCTCATGGTATTTTGTGTTTTTTCTTATAATCGGCTCAAACAATGACACCCTGCCGTTTGGCCTCAATATTCTGTGAAATTCTTTAATCGCTTTGCTTTTATCAAGTATATGCACCAGCACTGATCGCATTACCACCACGTCCACGTTGTTATCCGGTAAATTAATATCTGTAGCGTCGGCCTGTAGAAATTCTATACCGTCTTTAATGCCGCTGTGCTCGGCTATGCGTCTGCAGGCATCCAGGCAGTCGGCGAAAGCGTCAGACACTATTACTTTTCCGTTGCCGTTCATCAGCATATGAGCGCCGAAAGCCAGCAGGCCGGTGCCCGAGCCTATGTCTATGACAGTATCGCCCGGCTGTATTTTTGCATGGTCGAGGATTTTATCCCGTACATCAATCAGCCAGAGAAGGGTTTGTTGTTTCTGGGTGTCGTTCATGTAGGCGAATCGTGAATTTATCAGCCAGTCTGTCCAGTTTTTAACCAGTGTGCTCATTTGTTCTCCTTTTTGATACAGGAATATTTTATCTTATAGTCTAATAGCGGGCAAAGAATTTATCCGCCCTGGTTATAAGGTTGCCAGATATAATTGATAAAGCAATTCGGGCTGAGCTAGCCAGCGAAGCAGGCCCATAACAACCATTTATTTACCTGTAATTCGTAAACTGCAGGGCTACATCGTACTCGTCCTGCTTTTCCCTTAAAAACTTTATCACTTCTTGCAAATCATCGCGGTTTTTGCCGGAGACCCTTATCTGCTCGCCTTGTATGGCGGCCTGGACTTTTAATTTCATCTTTTTTATATCCGCTACCATTTTCCTTGCTAAATCCTGATTAATGCCTTTTTTAAGCTTTATTTCCTGACGGACATTGCCGCCAAGCGAGTTTTCCATTTTTTGCGGGTCAAGGATTTTAAGGTTTAGTTTTCTTTTTGCCATTTTCTGCTGGAGGATGTCCACTATATTGCGCAGCTTAAAGTCATCTTTTGTTGTTATGGTGATTGCTTTATCTGCTTCCAGTTCGACCAGGCTGCCTGTGTCTTTTAAGTCAAACCGTGTCTGGATTTCTCTTTTTGTTTGGTCGACTGAATTTAAGAGTTCTTGTGAGTCGAATTCGGATACTACGTCAAAACTTTCGTCTTTTGCCATGGTTATTGTCCTTTCTATTATTATTCCAGCGGTCTACCGCAGAAATCGCACTCAATGGCGGTTTTTTTAGCGGTCTTTTTGCAGTAGCGGCACTGTCTTTGTATTTTACCGTAACCGTTTTTGTTTGATTGCGGGCGGGGTAGGCGATTATAGATATAAAACCCCAGCCAGAGTATTAGTATCACTGGCAGAAGTCTTATAAAAACTTTCAGGGATACTATAAATATAAAAATAATTAATATTAATGTTAAAAAGTTAGTGATTCTCATAGAGTTCTATTATAATTTTAAGATAAGGAAATATACAATGCCAGAAGAAAAAGTAAAATTTGATCCGGGTTTTTCAAAGTTCTCTGCGCCGTTTCCGCAGGATATTCCGGAATATCTCGAGCAGATAGCGCAATTGCCGCAGCCGCATCAGAAAAAATTTAATTTTCAGAAGCTGGAAACACAGGCTGTGGCAATGATTAAAAAAAGCGCTTATGTTTATCTCGGTTGTATGTTGTGGGGAAGTTATATACACTACAGGTATAAAGACGACCCGCGTGAAATTTCCGGGAACGTAATAAAAGAGTCGAACGCCGAGGTCGATTATGTCAGGGAAATGGATGAAGCGCTTTTGGCGGTGGAAAAAATGGATAAGGCCAGCAAATATTATTTGCGGCGGCCAATGAGGCTGGACAGGCAGTTTGTTGAGTATTTAGAGGCGTACAGGGAATTTGTTGCCCTGAACAACAGTTTTTTGGACATGGAGACTACTGCTGATATTAAAATACCGGAAAAATTCAGGTATCTGGGAGAATATTCCGCTGAACAGCTGGACGAGCTGCGGGACGGGATTTATAAAGTAATTGAGTCGGATAGTGTCGAGGGGTTGGAGGCAAACTTGAAGTAGAAAACCCCCGGAGTGTGTTCCGAGGGTTTTTATAAATGTTATAACCAATTATCTATTCATAAACCCGCCGAAGCGCATTTGTAATAAATTCATGATTAAAGCTTTTATTTGATTTATTCTTTCCATTAGTTTTTGAATAGGTGTTTTTATGGGTTCAGGTGCAGGTTCAGATTTATGTGCGTCGAGTTCGTTCCCGTCTATATGGCGGTCCATATTTTTATCTAGTTTTTCTACTTCATACAGTTCGAGCTCGTTATCACCACTTTTATCCAGAGAAGTAAAATTTTCGATAAGTTTTAAAAGAAATGCCTTTTTAGTTTGGTACTCTGCATTTTCTTTTACAGATATTGGATACATTTGAGTTTGCATCATTTGCCAGGCTTTTTCTAATTTATCATATGCACCTTTTAGCTCATTTATATTTATTGTGCCATCTTTATCGCCATGATGGTCTATTATTTGTTTAATTGCTTCATCGGCTGTTATTTCTTTGTTAGCCAGTTTTGTTAAGGTATAACGCATATTGACTAAGAGAAGGACGTACTCTCCGCCGTTAAGTTTAAAGAGGTGCTTTGTTGCAGCCTTTACTTTATCCTCGCTAAAAATTGAATCAAGGTCTTTTAGTTCAAATTTGCTGTCTTTGTTCTTGTCAAATGTTTTGGTTATAACATCCATTGGTGTAATTTTGTTAATTTCTGTAAATTTTTATTAAAATTGCTAAAAATTTTGAGATCTCCCTGCAAAAAGTTACAAAAGTTAAAATATTAAAAAAACATTAAAAATTTGGGGGCAGGTACATTGTTTTGTCCCCAGATATTTTTATAAAAATGTATATCGATTCCTGGATAGATACTTATTTATCAAAATATTAACTATTTTGATTATTCAACAAACACTGATACTATAGGTTTGTTGAATATGTGCATTTTTATTATTGGGAGGAGGAAATTTTTTAACTATGAACTGGTCTTATAAAATTTTTAGCGATTATTGCGTGATTGATCTGCCTCAGAATATATTTGAACCTCAAAATATAGAAGAATTAAAAATTTTAATAAAAGATTTATCAGAAAATGAATGCGGTGTGTTTTTCCTTAATATGAACCAGATACCCAGGGCCTGTTCCAGGAGCCTCGGTCAAATTATTAATATTTATAAGTTTGCCGCTTCCGCCAATGTAGAAATAAAACTGTATAACTTACACCCTTACGTTTCACAGCTTATCTTCCAGACCAGGTTAAATATGATATTTGATATATGTACGCCGGATTCTGAATTTATAACTGATCATCATCAGGAATTATATTTATCTCAGGCTTGTTGCTCATCTTTCCAATAAGATGAGAGTAGCGCTCCATTCTTAGCTTAAGCCAGCTGACCATTGTCTCAGAGCCGTAAATTTCAACAATTCTTGTTCTCTGGTAATTTTTGTAGCTTTTATTGTGGGTTTCTTCCAGATATGTGTTGCATTTACAGTTAAGCTCTTCGACAAGTTCGTAGAGGGTTTTCAGCCATGCAGCCTCAACTGCGTTTTCGTCAACTTTAAATTCGATAATCATTTTGCCTCGGACCTCCGGTTTTTGTTTTTTAGGAAAGGTACTTCACCGTGGTCTGGAGATTTTTGTGCCCGAGCATTTCGCTTATAATGCAGATGTTTATGCCCCTGTCCACAAGGTCTTTTGCGTAGCAGTCGCGTACCTGGTGGAGTTTTACATCAGCATTTACTTTTGCGCAGCTTTTTCTCCAGAATTTGTTCAGTGCCTGGTAACTTAAGGTTTTATCCTGCTTTTCACCACCTTTAAAGAGAAAACCTTTTTTTATATTGAATATATCTGTATATAGCTTAAAAAGCCTGATTGATTCTGAAGAAAATAGTGGTATGCGCCTGCGGTAGCCGGAAGTTACAAAAACAGTGCTTGTTTCAGCTTCTATGTTTTCATACTCAAGGTTTAGCACTTCGTAAACCTTCAGCCCGGCCTCCAGCATTAATGTAAATATAAGTTTATACTTGATATTACCTGCGTCTATCGAAGAAATGATTTCATTGATTTCATTTTTATCAACCGTTTTAAGGGGATTTTTATTTTTGTGTTTTTCCCTTTCAATTTTTATTATCGGGTTGTCTTTTATGAAATCTTTTTTGTAACACCAGTCAAGAAACTTCTTTAAACTGCTGATATGCCGCGCTCTTGTTGTTGAAGTCTTGTGGCTCAAACCGCCGAGGTGTTCACGCAGGGTTTCAACAGTGAGGTTTTCTATGCCTGAAGGGTTTTTATCCAAAAAATTCTTAATATCACTGCGATAATTCACTATAGTATTCCTGGACTTATTGGATGTCTCCATTTCCAGCAAAAATTCATCGAGGATACTGGGTTTTTTGTTTTTTTTCATAATACTACCGTCTTAAGAAGAGATGATTTTGTAATGTTTGTTTAAATTATAATATATATTATAACAAATGCTTTAATTTTTTTAAAGTCCTTAAATATCTTTTATCAGGGTTTTTTTGTATAATTTATTTAATAATTATAAGAAACCAATATGAAATTAATTAACAAAACTAACGGCAAAGTTCTTGTTGAAAACTTTGAAGTTGCGGATACTCCAGCAAAACGGATGAAGGGTTTGCTCGGCAGGGAAACGATGGCTTCTGGCGAGGGTTTGCACATAATTCCCTGTAATAATATTCATTCTTTTTTTATGAAATTTAAATTTGATGCTGTTTTTATTGATAAAAAAAATAAAGTACGTTGTATCGTGGAAAATATGAGTCCTGCGAGGATAAAGTTTTGTTTTTGGGCGCACAGCGTGATAGAATTGCCTGCGGGAGTTATCGCTGATACCGGTACAATGCCCGGAGATGAAATAGGGTTTGTAAAATAAATAAAAACAAAAATTATAAATACAACTTGTAAAGTAATGATAAATATTTTATAAGAATTTTGTTTTTTTGTTTTTTTATGTTTATTATAATGTATAGAATTGCCCCTGATGCATTAATAAATAATGTTTGTGTGTAGTTTTAAATAAAAATTTATTTGTGGCTAGTATTTTTGGAAAAAAATTATAATAGATGTTATGTTGTAATTAGTAAATTGGTAAGTTAATTTAAACAAAAAGGATGGAATTTTATGGCAATGAATTTATTACACTCACCAGGTTCAGCGGGATTTGATTCGGAAAAACCAATGTTCCCGATTAGCGTTGTGGCAGATATTTTAAAAGTACACCAGAGGACATTAAGAATTTACGATGATGAAAATATTCTGGTGCCGTCAAGGTCTCCTAAAAACAGAAGGCTTTATTCTTTTAATGACATTGAAAGAGGTAAGTTTGTACAGTATTTAACAAGAGAATTAGGGATAAACCTTGCTGGTATAAAAATTATTATTCATCTTTTAAAACAGCAAAAAATAGCCCCTAACAATTATATGGAACATATCCATGAGGCTGCGAAAGAAATTAATATCGCACCTGAACAAAAATAGGTTTTTATTCAATAAAAAACCGGAGGCCAATGGTCTCCGGTTTTTTGTATATTTGAATTTTTTACGCTTTGCCGTCTGTTCCGAATACCTGGATTTTGTGTTTAACAATTTCCTTAACCGCAGCTCTTGCCGGTTTGAGGTACTGTCTCGGGTCAAAGTGTGACGGCTCTTCGCTAAAGTGTTTCCTGATTGCGCCTGTGAAAGCAAGTCTTAAATCTGTGTCAACGTTAATTTTAGCTACGCCAAGCTTTGTTGCCTGTGAGAACATTTCCTCAGGAACGCCTTTTGCTCCCGGGATTTCAGCGCCGTTGTCATTACAAATTTTTACCAGTTCTTCAGGTACGCTTGATGCGCCGTGGAGTACCAGCGGGAAGTCAGGGCCGACTGCTTCCTTGATTTCAGCGAGTCTTTCAAAGTCAAGTTTTGCTTCGCCCTTGAATTTATATGCGCCGTGGCTTGTTCCTATAGCTACCGCTAAAGAATCAACGCCTGTTCTTTCGATAAATTCTTTTGCTTCTCTGGGGTTTGTGAAGATAGCGTCTTTTTCTGATACAGAAATGTCATCTTCCACGCCTGCGAGCCTTCCGAGTTCAGCTTCTACAGAAATTCCTCTCGGGTGGGCATAATCAACAACCTGTTTTACGAGAGCGACGTTTTCCTCGAAAGGATGTTTTGAACCGTCTATCATAACTGAAGAGAAACCATTGTCTATACAGGCTTTACAGATTTCAAAATCTTCACCGTGGTCGAGGTGGAGTGCGATTGGAATATCTGAGGTTTCAAGTGCTGCTTCAACAAGTTTTATAAGATATGTGGGGCTTGCATACTTTCTTGCGCCTGCGGATACCTGTAAAATAAGAGGTGCTTTCATTTCCTGGCCCGCTTCCACAATAGCCTGCAAAAGCTCCATATTGTTTACATTATATGCGCCTATTGCATATTTGCCTGCCAAGGCTTTTTTAAAAAGTTCATTTGTAGGAACCAGCTGTCTTGAAGTACAAAGTGGCATAGTTTTCTCCTTTAATTGTGTTATTTACAATTATTATTGTACTAGATTATAATTTTTATACAAGATAATAGAGGAAAGGAGTTTTTAAGTGTTGCTTTATGCTTATATTTGGATGAGTGTCGGTATTTTAATGCTCATCATCGAAATCTTTACAGCCGACTTTTTGTTCGCTACGCTTGGCATTTCCTGCCTTATCGCCAGTATACCGGCATTTATGGGCGCAAATATAGTTGCGCAGGTGGTTGTTTTTACTATTGCAGCAGTGGTAATGTTTGTAAGTGTCCGCCCGTTCGCTAAAAAACTCATTCAGGGCAAAAACCATGCCAGGGAACTCGGGCTTAACACCCTTGTCGGAAAAAACGGCACTGTAACAGAAGAAATCGTAAACTCTGAGGACAGGGGACAGGTTAAAATAGACGGCGACCTGTGGAAAGCATATTCCGAAACAGGCGAAAATATAGAAAAAGGAGTCCATGTGGTTGTTAAAAGATCTGAAAGTATAACAGTATTTGTAGAAAGGAGATAATAATGGAATTTTTCTTTGTTGTACTTATATTTTTAGTTATTTTTGCGGTTGCTCTTTTGAGCTCCGGAATAAAAATAGTTCACCAGGCTGAAACAATGATTATAGAAAAGTTCGGGCGTTTTGACCGTATGCTCGAGAGCGGGATTAATATTATTATCCCGATTTATGAACAGGCAAGGCCTATAAACTGGCGTTATACAAAATTAGACCTGCAGGGCAGGCCTTATTTTACACATCATCAGACAACTCGTATTGATTTAAGAGAAACAGTATATGACTTCCCGAGGCAGAGCGTTATTACCGCAGACAACGCCGGTATAGAAATTAATGCCCTGTTGTATTTTCAGGTTGTTGACCCGATAAAGGCGGTTTATGAAATCGCAAACCTGCCTGAAGCCATAGAAAAACTCACACAAACAACATTAAGAAACGTAATAGGTGAACTTGACCTTGACCAGACACTTGTTTCAAGGGATACAATAAACACAAAATTAAGAGTAATACTTGATGAAGCCACAAATAAGTGGGGAGTAAAGGTTAACAGGGTAGAACTTCAGGATATTAAACCTCCTAAGGATATTCAGGAAGCAATGGAAAAGCAGATGAGGGCTGAGCGGACAAGAAGGGCTGTTATCCTCGAGGCCGAAGGCGATAAGAAATCCGCTATCCTCAAAGCTGAAGGACAGGCAGAAGCAAGGATAAAGGTGGCTGATGCCGAGGCGCAGGCTATTAGGCTTGTAACTGATGCTATAACGCAGACACAGGCTGATCCGGCAAACTATTTAATTGCGATTAAGTATATTGAAACCCTTAAGGAAATGGTTTCCGGTCAGGGCAATAAAATCGTTTACCTGCCGTATGAGGCGACCGGGCTGCTCAGTTCAATCGGCGGGATTAAGGATATGCTGAATAAGTAAAAAATAAATTTCAGCTGTTTGACTGCCGGTATACCTGTGCGAACAGGTCAAGCGAGGTTATGCTTAAAGCAAATATGGCAAAGGATTCCACGAGTTTAAGCGTTGATAATAAAATAATATTATCAAATTTTCCCGCCGCATAACTTACCAGAAACACGACGCCGGCCAGTAAAAAAACAATAACCGCCGCAGCCGCAAAGCTCGGAAGGGTTTTATGCATTTTAGAAAAGTTTTCCTTAAACTGAAAGCAGTCAGAAAGTTTTAAGTCATTTGCAAAAACAACTGATATAAAGGCCTCCGTGGCTATTGTCAGGAATAATGCTATTACGCCAAATATTCCCACTATAATAATCAAATTTTTGTTGACAAAGTCCATAAAATTGTTCAGAGATAACATCGCCAGCAGGAAGTATACGGGTATCATTAAAATAAATAATAAAATAAAACATACTGTAAAGATTGCAACAGTATAAAAGAAGGTGGCTATAAATGATTTAAGCCCAATAATCAAAAAGCGCCATAAATTTGTGTCTATATCCGGGAGTAATGCATCATTATCATTGTCGCTGATAAATTTCTGCGCCAATAAAATAAAATACCCGAGCGGGAAAAGATATACAAAAAATGATAATAAAGAAGCATAAAGATTCATCATGGGAGAATCCCCCACAAATTTAGTCATACAAATTTTTATTATAAACCCGGAAAAAATTATTAATGACCAGATTATGCTTTGAGTTAAGGCTTTCTTCCCTTTGAAAGGGAGAGTAAAAGAACGTTTTAAATTTAAACCCATGTTCAATCCTTTTTAAGAAATTAATTTATTCACCAGTTTACCTGCTAATATTTAATTATTCATATCGTAAATAATTTGTTACTTAAAAAAAATTTTACATTTTTGCCCCATGCAAATATGTTGTTTTATCATATATATAAAGGAAGAAGTTTGGGGGTCATAAGCCTTAAAATTATATTGGAAGGAATAAGAAGAAGATAGCTGAAGAAGTTTCTGGAGGGATTAACATTGCTTGAAAAGGGGTATATCCAGATTTATACAGGTGATGGAAAAGGAAAAACAACAGCCTCGCTTGGTTTGGCTTTGAGAGCAATAGGGCACGGATG
Organism: uncultured Gammaproteobacteria bacterium; assembly: GCA_964558005.1. GTDB lineage: Bacteria > Cyanobacteriota > Vampirovibrionia > Gastranaerophilales > UBA9971 > JANQGS01. Next base: position 12,663 of record CAZLCO010000044.1, read on the forward strand.
GAACGTGCTTATCGTGCAGTTCGCAAAGGGTGACCAGGCTAACTACTATGGAGAAATAATGTCATCCAGCAAGCTTATGCCGAACCTTGAAGTCGTGCAGTTTGGGCTGGATAGAGTAGTTTATGCGGCTAACGTAACCATGGACGATTATAAAGAAGCAAGAAAAGGCCTTGAATTTACAAAAAAAGCAATACAAAGCAACAAATACCAGATGGTAATCCTTGATGAAATAAATATATGCGTTGATCTTTCAATGATTAAAGTTTCTGAAGTTAAAGAAATGTTAATGAACAGGCCGAAAAATATTGAGATAGTTTTGACGGGAAGGCGGGCTCATCCTGAAATAGTCGCTATGGCTCATCTGGTGACAGAAATGAAACCTGTAAAGCATTATTTTGAGCAGGGAGTCATGGCAAGACAGGGTATTGAATACTAGTATAATATCGAATATAATAATTAAATAAACAAAGAAACAATCCGATAGTTTTAATAATAGAATTCTATTTGTTAAGGGCTTGTATTTAAAGGAAAGTGTCTGTGGGGTTATTTTCCAGAAAAGGTCAGACGTTAGTCCAATATTTTTTAACTGCTGTTGTAATAATGGGAGTTGCATTTGCGTTTATACCTGTTTTTCAGCAGACTAATACAGCCCTTGTGGAAAACCCCCCAAAAAGAAATACAGCCGCATCTACAGGGGAGGCGGTATTTACTGAACCGGTTAATGTAGGGGATGTTATACCACCCGGAGAACCTGCTCTTCCTCCGCCCACACCTCCGGCGCCTTCCGGACCCGGGCCCGCACCCACAGGAAGTTTTTGCGGTGATGGCTGCGGGACAATATGTGTAACAGGCCCTGGTTGTGAAGAAGGCATCTGTGGAGTAATTCCTGGATTTAGAGGTGTGTCTATTGATGGTTGTTGGATTTGTGAACATATGAGCACCTTTTGGTACTGGGAAGAAGATTATGTTACATGCTGGGAATACTGGTATGGTGATCTTTCTGCTTTATGTGTGGATAAGTGTAAAGTTATACCCCCAATGCCCGGAATTGATTTTCTGAACCGTTATGGCTATGTATGTGCTAACTCCGGGACAAACGAAGGTTTCTGGCAAAGAAGGGGTTATGATGACGAGAGTGTTGCAGTTGAAAAATTTACCCCGGGTGTTGAAGACTGGTGGGATCCGCTTGTAGCACCTTGTTACGATAGTAATATAACTTTTGCTATAGGCTGTGGGTGCCTGCTCGCACCTCCGGGTTATGGTTCGATAATGAACCCCTTATCGAGACAGGAAAGCTGTTGGGTCTGTAACGGCACAGACTGGGTTAATACTATAGAAAACGATACTTTCTGCCGTGACCAGTGGCTAAAAGATTCATGTCCGGCCTATCCCGGTTCTTTGGATACAGATTTCCCTTCAAACGGCTGTACCTCCGAGCCTCCGTTTAACCAGAGGGGAGTAGATGCACGGAATACCGGCGCCGGAAATCAGTGCTGGGTATGCTATGACGGCTCCTGGGTGAAATCCACAGACCCGCAGTGTACAAATTTCTGGACTAATGATGATGCCAGTGCTTTAGGCGTGGGCGTTTCTCCGCTGATGTGCGGGGATATTGACCCGCTGCCGAACCCGGATTTATTGCCTACTACCGAAGCGGCATATAACGGCTGCTGGATGTGTACTAACCCGATGGAACCTTATTTTGCCAGCACCTTTGACCCTTCGGATAATGCTTTATTCGCGGATTTCAGAGTCCCCTGCGAGGAGTTCTGGACAGATAACCCTGAAGATTATCCGAGATATCACGATATGCCCGATATAGATGCTGACCCTGCCAATGTAAACAACGTGGAAACGGTCTGCGGAAATCCACTTTCCAGTCTGGCATTGCCTATGCCGGGAATAATCCAGGACCCGCTTGCTCCGGAAAGCTGGGGCTGCTGGGTTTGTGAGGATACTGACGGCACTCCAGGCCCGCCTTATACCCCCGGGAACTTTTTCTGGGTAAACTGGTACGGCGGACGCTTTAATATGCTTAAAGACGGGCCTCCTAATTACACGCCGCAGTATAAGGCCTGTCATAATTTCTGGGTAAACGGCATTTACGTAAATGACCCCGGTTTGCCTGAAGTACCGTTAACTTGTGGTGACGCACTGCCGGGTATAGACCCGGGATATGGTGACTGCTGGTTGTGTACAAATCCCACGGAAAACTATTTTGAACTCACAAACGGCTATAACTATAATGGCAGGGCAGGCTCGCCATTGTATGACGAGTTTGGCGACCCGTGCTCCGATTTCTGGCATTTTACTGCTCCTTCAAGTGATGCGGATTATCCGAATTATATAGACATTCCCGGAGACCCGGATGATGTTGACACTGTTTGCGCTGATGCTCTTCCGCTCATCGACGGGGTCAGGAAAGCGGGCATAGTATTTAATAATGCTGTTGGCAAATGGGGCTGTCTGATGTGCTCAGCCGGCGGGCCGTATATGTGGTTTGACTGGCCAGATGGCAGGTTTGACCATATGGGTGAGGATAACTACCAGAACTGCCAGGATTTCTGGATGAACGCCATATATCCTGTGACACTTGTTGTTCCACCTGTCGCTTCCGAGTGGATATACGAGTATGGCGGCAGCGGTGATGATAGTGCTGTTGTTCTTGAACTAGATTTTGGGCCTGTTGTTGAAGTCCCCGGGGATGGATATGTATATATTGCAGGCGGTCAGGACAGCACCACGGCAGGTTCTGCGGACGTTTTTATAATGAGGCTCAATGATGCTAACGGGGTAGTAAACTGGAAAAAGCATTATGGAGGAATTAATGATGATTATGCGCTCGCAATAACCTTAAGAGGAAATTATATCTATATTGCAGGAGGTGAATATAGTGAAACAGCAGGCAGTGCTGATATATTTGTAATGAAACTTTTTAAAGACACAGGTGATGTTGTATGGAGAATGCATTACGGTTCTGTTACCTATGAGATAGCAAGAAAAATTGTAGTTCCTGGCGACGGATATATTTATATTAGCGGGCATTCAAATATGGACGGTTTTGTTATGAAAATAGCCGAAAGTGACGGGAACTGTGACGGTACGGGAGGCACCTGGAAAAAGGAATATGGTGACGGAGCTGGTTTGATTGATAGGTTAAAAGACATAGCAGTGTCAACAGGCGAAGGTTATATTTACGCTGCGGGTTATGCCTCCATGCCAGGGCCATCATCTGATATTTTTGTGTTAAAAATTGATATTGACTCAGGCCTGACAACAGATCCCGGATGCTGGAAAAAATACTATGGCGGGACTGGCACTTCTGATCATCCAGAAGCTATAGCTCTACCGGGTGACGGGTTTCTTTATGTGGTTGGTGGTCAAAATAGTGAAACGGCTGGAGGTACCGATATATTTGTAATGAGGCTTAATCCTGCTGATGGTACTATTGCGGGTTATAAAAAACATTATGGAGGAACCGGGTTTGACTCAATTAGTCAAAAGGGTCTGGTTGCGCCCGGAGATGGCTCTTTATACTTAGCGGGTCATTCTGACTCTGTTGGCTCAGGAATGAATGATATTGTTATTATGAATATAGACGCCGGCACCGGTACAGTTAACTGGAAAAAGGTCCTGGGCGGCGGTGTTAATGAAAAGGCCACTGATATAGCAGTTGACGGTAACTATATATATTATACAGGTTATGAATTTTCTGATACTAATGATGTTCTGGCAACAGGCCAGGATATTCTCGTAGCCAAGGACCGCAAAGATACACCTCTGTTCGGCACGGAAATAGGTGACGTCGACGCATGGCTTGGCCAGAATATAAGTGATGCTGACAGGTGGACGGGTGACCCTATACCTACAGCTGGTGCATGGGGCGGGCTTGACCTTGCGGCGGGTTTCAGCGGTACCCCTATCCCCCTTGTCGATGCCTGGGGCGGTATGGCTATAGCCGACGGCACAGGCTGGTCTCTCGAGGGTACTACTCTTGATGATGAAATTATCGCCTGGGGCACTATAGACCCCGGCGCCCTCTGGGAATACGAATACGGCGGCGGTGAAGCGGACTATGCGGCGGATGTCGCTGCACCCGGCGACGGATATATATATGTTACAGGCACGCAGTTCAGCCAGACCAATGGTTCAAGCGATATTTTCGCTATGAGGATTGCCGAGTCTGATGGTGTTGTTGACTGGAAAAGACATATTGGCGGGCTTCAAGAAGAAAAAGCCCATGCTATACTTGTCCCGGGGGATGGCTATGTATATATAGCCGGCAGTGAATGGACTTCTATGGCTAATCATGATTCTCATGCTTTAGTTATGAGGCTCGATAAGACTAATGGAACTATTGACTGGCGACGTTATTATGGCGGAGTTGGTGATGATAAAGCTACCGCTTTAGCGTATGAACCTGGTTATATTTATGTGACAGGCTGGCAGGAAAGCGAAACTAACGGACTTAAAGATGTTTTTGTGCTGAAGGTAGAGTCAGCGACAGGCCGTTGTGATGTGGCAGGCACATGGTCAAAGTATTACGGTGGTCTCGGTGAAGACTATGCCATGGGCATAGTAAATCCGGGTTCATTATTTACAGTTATTTATTTAACGGGACATGCCGGTTATGATGGCGGCGATATACTTTTAATGAGTATAGATAAATCTACAGGCGACTGCACAGGCGGTCTGGGTACTTACAGAAGACGATACGGCGGCGCTTCTTATGATGAGGGTGCGGATATAACCTATAATGCGGGCGCTCTTTATATAACCGGAGCTCAGAAATCAGAAACAGCAGGCGGTTATGATGCTTTTGTTATGAAACTGAATACTGACGGCAGTGTTGTTTGGAGAAACCATTATGGCGGAACCGGCGAAGATAAAGCTTATTCAATTTATAGCCCGGATGGGGATCCTGCGGTATATATAGCTGGTAGTCAAGCAAGCGTTACTAACGGTATTAATGACATATTTTATATGAAGATAGACACGTCAACAGGTCTTTCGCCTTTTTGGAAAAAGTATATCGGCGGAGAAAAGGACGACATGGCTTATGCGATAGCTGTTGGCTCCGGGCCTTATTTCTATCTTGCGGGCGAAGAAAGCACTGACGTGAACCTTGGCACGCTCGATACCGACAGGGATATATATGTAGGAATAGACGACAAGAATATTCCTTCCCGCGGCGCTGATATACCTGATATTGACGCATGGAACGGTCAGGCTATACCTTTTGCTGATGACTGGGGCGGTACAGTTATAGTCGATGCTGGCTGGACAGGCACTACATTAGCTGGGGCGGCCTGGGAGGGTGTAAGTTATGCGTGGGGTGAAAACAATATAACCACATGGTCATTGGAAGGTATTACTCTCAATGACGAAGTCATAAACTGGTCAGCCACCTGGGGCTATACTCCCGGAAGCGTATGGGCGTGGGGAGATGATGATTATGGCCAGTTAGGCGACGGCACAATTAACCCTGATTCTCCTACCCCGACGCTGGTGGTGGGCGGAAAAACATTCACTGCCATAAGCGCGGGACGTTATCACACCTGCGGCCTGGAAGAGGGCACAGGCGAAGCCTACTGCTGGGGTCGTGATGATACTGGCCAGTTAGGCGACGGCGCAATTAACCCTTCTTCTCCTATCCCGATGCTGGTAGTGGGCGGAAAAACATTCACTTCCATAAGTGCGGGATATCTTCACACCTGCGGCCTGGAAGAGGGCACAGGCGAAGCCTACTGCTGGGGATCGGATGGTAATGGCGAGTTAGGCGA
>CAZLCO010000045.1:0-18070 GCA_964558005.1 uncultured Gammaproteobacteria bacterium
TATAGACTATATTTTTGTGAATTTTGTTTCTTTTTTAACAAGATGGCTTCTAAATATTAAATTTTGTTATTTTTACTATTAATTTAGCCACTTGGGGTTGATTTTTTCCTATGTTTGGTGTATATATGTTTATGCAATAAAAACTTTATTTCATCTCTCTTTTTAAAGTAAAAATTGGTTCTTAAAAATGCCTTCAGTTAAGTCATTATCTGCTTTTAGAGACAAGTTTCTCTCAAATTTTAACGGACCGAGTCCATTTGTACCTCAAATACTTATTGGACTGGGGAGTTTAAGTTTTATGCCGGCTATTATAGCCACTAACAAGAACGAAAATGTTGAGAACCGTTTAAATGCTGCAGCAAGAACCTTTACGCAGGAAGGTATTGCGCTGCCAATAGCTTTGGGGACTGCCGCTGCAGGGGGATGGCTTGGCAGCAAGCTAGCTAAAAATTCTGTAAACAAATTGCCTATAATAGGACTGGCAACTACTGCAGGCTTTGCAGTTGCCAACCTTTTTATACCAACATTAACTACAAAAGTATTACACAACCTTCCTATTAAAGAAAAAATAAAAGCGCTGGCTATAAAAAAAGGTGAAAAAAAAGAACCAGCTTTTGGACAGTTAGGGAATGCAACAAGACTGGATATAACATCACATTCACCAAATATAATTACAAAAACAGTATATACAGCAAAGAGAGAAAACAATATTAGTAAAACTCAAATTAATCCGTATAACAACAAAACTCCTGTTACAACACTGACAATTTAGGTAGAAACAATGTTGCACAACATCACAGACCCGGCAATAAGGACCTTAAACAGGGCAAGGATAGTAAATAACCTATCCTCGCCTAATATGGTAAAAAACTATGTTGCTGGCCTGGTTGCGATTAACGGAACAACAAGAATAATAGCAGCAGAGATGGACAATAAGGAAAAACCTGCTGCAAGACATTATGCTGCTGGAATTGCAGGATTGCAGGAAGTATTTGCCCTGGGTGCTCATTTCCTGTTAACTCCAATGTTTGCTGTTGGTGGACTACTTTTAGGAAAACACCTTATGGCCAAAAAAGCATTTAAAAATGTTGTGACTAATATGAATCTTTCTGATGAACAAATTAGGTTTATGAGAGAACATAAGGATGTAGCTGTAAAATCAGCAAAGAAATTCATGTGTCCTGTAAGGGAATTTATTGGTAACCTATCACAAAGAGTACAGAAGGCATTAAATGTAGATGAAATAAACAAAGGTATTAGAAAGATACACGAATTTAACGGTACATTATTAAAAACCGTCAGAAATAAAATTGACGACGGAGTTGAAGTTTTTGTGCAAAAAGCACCCGGGAAAGATGAATATGCAAAAATGTTACCTGCCGGTAAAAAGGGTGCAGATAATATAATGAGAGCCCTGGAAGGTATGGAAGGTTATGAAGATGTCATTGTAAAACAAACATTCTCTAGAGCACAGGTAGATGAGATGAAAGGCCTGGCAGTTCCTACAATGAAATTTATAGCTAACAATAAAACAACACATAATAATGTATTAGGATCACAAAAATTAGGTGAAGCACTGGGTATGACTACTGCTTTGACCATAATTTCACCACTTTTTTCTATTAAACTTGTACCTACACTACTCGAAAAATTAGGACTTTCAAAAGAAAAAATTACAGCAGAAAAAAAAGACCTCTCCGATAATTTACAGCCCAAATTCAACATGGCTCTAAGGTTAAAACAGCAGGGGTTTGAATATTAAAAAAATTAATCAGGTTGTGTAATCTCTTTTTTTAAGTAATATATTTATTATGATTAATAAACCTATCATCTCTATTGGCGAAGTCCTTATTGACTGGACCTGCCTGAACAAAACACTTGACCTGAATAAAGCTAATGAATTTATCAAACTGCCCGGAGGTGCACCGGCTAATGTAGCTGTTGGGCTGGCAAAACTTGGATACCCTGTGTATTTTATGGGTGGATTTGCTGCAGATTTATTTGGAGATTGGCTAAAAGAATATCTTACGGCCTTAAACGTTGAAGTATCGCTATCCCAAACTATTGAAGACGCTAATACTCGATGTGCTTATGTATTAACAGATGAAAACGGCAACAGGGTTTTTAAAGGTTTCAGCAAATCAATGTGCGCTGATAGCATGATTGACTGTAGAAAAATTGATAAAAAGGCCTTGAAAAATGCAAAAATTATCTATTTCGGCTCTTTTATACAAGCCTGCCCCAATACAAGGGACGTCATAAAAAATATACTGGAAAATACAAAAGGACATAATATTAAAGTTTATGACCCGAATTTAAGGCTGGCTGTATGGTCATCTCCAGATGAAGCCCTTGAAGTTATTAAGGAAACCATAAATTACGTTGATATCCTCAAACTAAGCGATGATGAAGTAAACTTAATAAGCGGAATCGATAATGACATAGAAAAAGCCGCACAAAAAGTTTTCAACGATTATGAACTTAAACTGCTTGTAATAACTATGGGTAAAGGTGGGTCATTCTATATAAACCACGATGGTTCAGGTTTTGTAAAACCATTTAAAGTTAATTCTGTTGAAATGACAGGGGCAGGCGATGGGTTTGTATCTGGGCTGATTGCAGGGATATATGATAACGAAGAAATTACTGCTGTTTTAACAAAGGCTAATGCTATCGGCGCACTGGCTACCACAAAACCGGGAGCTATGAGTGCTTTGCCCACAAAAGCAGAGCTGGAAGAATTTTTATCACTAAAACTATAAGGAACAAATCATGTCATCTATACAGGAAACCTTGGATAAACAACCTGAACAAAATAATCAGATTACTGAAGATTTTTCTCTGCCAACGATGTCGCCCTGGCAGCTTTTTAACCTCTGTGTAGGGATTATAGGCATACAATTTGCCTGGAGTATGCAAATAGCTTTATCATCAAGGGTGCTGGAACCATTAGGAGCAAATCCTTTTTTATTCGGGCTAATATGGTGCGCAGGTCCAGTTACAGGTCTTTTAGTCCAACCTATAGTCGGTGCTATTTCCGACAGGACATGGACAAAAATAGGTAAAAGAAGGCCTTTTCTCATTACAGGAGCATTCCTTGGTGCGCTTGCACTGCTATTTTTCCCGTTTTCGCCGACATTGCTTATTGCTGCCCTAACTATTTGGGTAATTGATGCATGCGTTAATGTTTCACAGGGGCCTTACAGGGCATTAGTTCCGGATAATGTAAACCCAAAGCAATATAATTTAGCTAACGGTTACCTTAATTTTGCCTTTGGAGCAGGGCCGGTAATTGCTCTTGGTGTTGCTCCGGCTTTAAGATATTTCAATATTCCGATGAGTATCGAACAGCAGTATATTATGTCTGCTGCAGCACTTTTACTGTTAATTATTTACACCTCATTAAATATCAGAGAATATAAAAGGCCTGTCGCAAAGCGGGAAACTCAGGATAAACCGTCTATGTTTGATGCGTTTAAAGTATTTTTAAAATGCGACCGTGAAATCCATAAACTTTGCGGGGTACAATTCCTTATCTGGGTCGGGATTATGTGCATGTTTATTTATTTAACACCATTTGTTGTGCATAATGTGTATCTTCTGCCTGATATGTCCAATAAAGAATATAAACAGATTGAACAGGAATACCAGGCCTCTGATATAAACTACGAAACTAAAAATGTGGAAAATACTCTGATAGCTTATAAACAATTATTATCAGAAGGAAAAAAAGAAGAAATTAATAATCTTCTTAAGAAAAATAAAATCGAAAAATTTGAGAAGGTTGCGCTTATGAAAAAGCTGGACAAGGAAGCAACAAACACAGCACAGTTAGCGCTTGTTGCATTTAATATAATTGCTTTGCTGTTGTCTATCCCTTTAGGGTACCTGTGTACAAAATTTGGAAAGAAGCCTGTGTTTACGATAAGTTTGCTTTTTCTAGCGGTATCCTTTCTTTTTGCGCCTGTATTATCTACCCCAATAAGTGCAATTATTATGATGGCGTGTGCAGGAGTTGCCTGGGCAACAATAATGTCCATACCGTTCTCTTTCTTGTGCGACTATATGCCGCAGGGCAGTGAAGGTTCTTTAATGGGGATATTCAACATGTTCATAGCGGGACCACAGCTTATATCTGCTACGTTTATCGGCTGGGTAATATCTCAAAACCCAATGAATACAGCATTCGGTATATCACATAACTGGTCAATAGCTTTTCTGGTAGCATCGGGTTGCGTGTTTGCGGGCATAATTGCATTACAATTCATAAATGAAAAGCGGACAGAAATTTGTGATATAAATATTGGAATAGCAGGGCATTAAATAATTATGCAATACATAAAGCTTCTAAAAGACCTGGACGAAAAACAATCAGCATTTTTTGAAAAATACAAAAATGATGCTAACTTTTTAAAATTGCTGGAAGCTAAAGCATATTATGAGATACCTCATACCATAGATTATTTCAGACTGATTGAATATGAAATAAGTGAAGATAAAATGACGGAATTCTTCACTAAAACAATAGATTATAAACAAACCATTATAAAAGAAGCTGAAAAAATCAGGAATTGCTTCACTACAGAAAATAAATGGTCGCATAAATTATTTCCTGTGAACCAAAAACACCTGACCACACCTGAAGACTTAAAAACTATTAATTACCTTTGCCGTAAACTGGCAAAAACAGAAGACGATGCTTGCGAAATACTTGTCTCATTTTTCAATCATCTAGTCAAATCAAAACAGGTCATAGAATGTAATAAGATTGACGGAGAAAACACTCTGGAAAGTTATCTGGAAAAAATTCCTGATAACTGGTATTCCGAACCGTGGTATTACACTTATGTCCAATATTTTGGAACAGACAGTAACGGTATAGGTACATTTGAAACCCTTAAATACCAGCTGGATTATCTGGAAGAAATAGGGATAAAAAACATTTATATACTCCCTCATTATCAATCACCTAATGGAGATGCCGGATATGATATATCCGACTACAAACCATCAAAAGATTTAGGTGGAGAGGAAAAATTTAAGGAATTCATTACCGAAGCGACAAAAAGAGGGTTTAAGGTCGCCACTGATCTTGTTTTTAATCACACATCAGCCGAACATAAATGGTTTATAAAAGCATTAAATGGAGAGAGTAAATATTTTGATTACTACTTAAAATGCCCTGAAAGCTGGAAAAACCTCGACATTAATGAAATTATAAAAGACGAAAATGGGGATTTATTTCTGTACTTACCCGAAAAGGACGAAAACGGTATAGACGTTGTTTCTAAAAGGATATTAATATTCCCTGATGTAGACAGAACTTTATGGCTAAAAAAACATGTAAAAAATCTTGAGAAAGATGTACTATTCTACAGAGAATTTTATCCATTCCAGGTTGATTTAGATTTGCAAAATCCTCAAGTTATGGATGAGCTGTTTAAATTTCTCGGAGAAGAAATAAGCATGGGAGTATTAGGCAAGCGCACAGATGCAATAGCACACTGGATTAAAAAACCTGGTACCGATGCCAAGGATTTACCTGAAACTTATGCATTACAAATGCTCATAAAACAGTTCCTGAAACATTTATCTTCAAAAATAATTATCCTTCCTGAAGTAGTTACGACATCACTTAAATTAAAGGGTTATGCTGGCGAAGAAACAGTAATAATAGGACAAAAAACAACAACAGGCGGAGATGCCTTGTTTGACTTCCAGCTCCAGCAAATGCTAAGAGAAATGATTTACTTTGAAGACACTACACCTTTTTGGACACAGGTACACCAGCGAGGCCAGGAGGGGCTTAATACATCAGTCCCATTATTACCAATAGAACACCATGACGAAACATACATGGGCTTTATTCAGAATATAGAAAAAATGCGAAAATATATAACCTCACCAGAAGGACATCCACGTGGCATAATCTACAAAAACGGCATGAGTGGCGGATGTAGATATGCAAGTTGCCTGAATGAAGATGAGAGAAGGATTGCGGTTGCTTTTTTCTGTCAATACATGATGCCTGCAACTCCTGTAATTTATTACGGATCGGAAATAGGGGCTACAAATCGCTATGAACAAATGATTAAAAGACAAAAAGAACAATTTTTCACTCTTGAGAAGCTACTTGGTAAAGATTATGTAGGATTTGGCAAGGCTATTACTTATGATAAATGCGAAGATCCAAGAGAATTGCAAAGAGGCCCAATAACTTCACAAGATTTTAAAAAAGCTTTATATACAAACTACTCTGCCTTAAATTTAATAAAAACACTAAATAAACTTAGAAAGCAATATTCTGCTCTACGTTCATATAATTTTTGTGATATTCAAACCGGTCATAGTGCTATTTTAGGAATTTTAAAATTCCCTGAAAATACCTGCGAAAAAGAAAAAACCATACTCGCAATTGCAAATATCTCTTCAGAAACCCTGTCCTCAAATATCTCTCTTGAAGTTTTAAATAAAAAAATCCCAAAAAAAGATAAGAAGTATATTGAACTTTTTAACATGGGAGAAAATAGATTATTAAAGCAGGAAGACTATTTAACCATAATAATGAAACCATACGGCTCATTATTATTGATTTAATTTAAGTCATGTTCCAAATTTGATTTTTTTGTGGTAAAAATATATATTAGATTGCCCTGATAGCTCAGCTGGATAGAGCAACCGCCTTCTAAGCGGTAGGTCACTGGTTCGAATCCAGTTCAGGGTGCCACTTTCCCCCTCAGGGGGGTTTTATTTTGTGACATTTTGATACAACAGGCCATTAAAAGGGGATCAAAGCTAGATCAATTTCATCAACTATATTTCTGTATAAATTCAGTAGTCTTTCTCTGTTGTGCGATTCATTATTTTCAAAATTAGGATAATTCCTTCGCTGGTTTGAAAATTTTGAGTGCCAACTTTTATCTTTTGAAATTATTACTTTTTCATCAATCTCATCAAATTGATCTGCACTTATATCAATAATATACCCTTCATGCTCAAGCCAAGCGTGTGATTGTTGCTCTTATGTCCCGCTAACATATTCTGCTTTGATACCATTATCTCTTAGAAATTTTTTTAACATCTCAGCTGAATCTCCGCAACATCCCAGTGGAAAAACTGCAAAGTGAGGTGATTCTATGTATTGATAATTGTTTAGGTTTTCTATGGCTAACCTAAATCTTGTAGCAAGATTTCTTATTTTTTCGATCTGAAGCATAATTATAAGTTGTTTAAGTTCTTGCTGTAGTACTACTATTATTATCGATAATAATTTTTATATATAAAACTTTATTGACTTTTTTTATACATGTTTTAACATTTTATCCCGACTATTCCTGAAAACTGCAGTAATATTTGATTTTAATATCGAATCTATCGCATTAACACCTTGCATTGTGACTTCAGGTAAAATATGACCATAAATATCCATTGTCATAGTTATAGAACTATGATCCATCTCGGATTGTATGTATTTAAATTGTTCGCATCGAGATATTCGCCCTCTGGATTGGAAAATTACTATAGTATATTAAAAATTTTCAATTACTCACATTCAAAACATATGCACTTGAGCTTGGATTATATATAAATTCAATTTATCCAAAAAATCAAAAAATTTTATTAAACCATTTGTTGACTTTTCTAAAATTCAAAAAACAACTATAATATTTAATTAGAACATATTTATAATTTATATTGTAGCATTGATCAAAATTAAAATCGTATCAGGAAGCGTTGAAGAAGATTAAATTTAATGTGTGTTAAAATTCACAATCGTCTTAATTCAAGTCGTAAATATCCTTATGCTAAAAAGGCTATGTGCCTTTTTCTTGCCACGGCATTTTCTTTAACATATTCAAACATTACTTTTTCTCAGGAAGTCGGCTTTCCTGATCCGCATAAACTGGATTCAGGAGTAAGCGTTAATCATACTCCCGAAAGATACCAGATAAAACACCAGGGGAATGCAGGCAGGGTATTTGATAATGAATGGAACACTTTTAATGTACCGATTGCCGGTACGGTTGATTTTAATTTTTCCAATTCAAATCAAACATCAATAAATCGTGTAGTGGGAAATCAGGCCAGCCAGATACTGGGAAGAATCACTGAAAGCGGGGCAGGCGGCAAGGTGTTTTTAATTAACCCTCACGGTGTAATGTTTGGACAGAATGCGACAGTAAATGTGGGCTCTCTTCTAGTCAGCACTGCAGGATTAACTTCAAAAGACCTCGATAATATGCAGTTTGTGTTTGAACAGGGGCAAAACTCGGGTTCTATAGTCAATGAAGGTAATATCAAAGTAAGCGACACTGGTTTTTTAACTATGCTCGCCCCTGTAATAAACAACAAAGGGAAAATTGAAGCCCAAAAAGGCACGGTTGCTTTAATTTCCGGCGGAAAATACACACTAACTATGCAGGACGGTAATCAGATTGAAGTAAAGGTAGATGATAAGTTAACTAGCGAATTAATAAAAGACAAAGAGGCCACGGTGCTGGTCAACAATGAAGGGGTAATAAATGCAGACGGCGGAGAGGTTTTATTATCAGCAGATGCGGCTGAGGATATAATTGCCAGTGCGGTTAATCATTCCGGGATTATTCAAGCTAATGCTATACAAGAAGTTAACGGAGAACTGGTACTGGGTAATATCGAGCTGGCCGCAAACGAAAAAGATGTAAACGTGACTGGAAAAATCAATGCTGCAGGGGAAAAAGGCGGAGAGGTAAAAATAACAGGACTTGAGGTGGAAGTAAAAGACAATGCTAAAATTGATGCTTCGGGCGAATCCGGCGGCGGTAAGGTTTTAATCGGCGGGGATTATCAGGGGAAAGAAGATGTAAAAACATCTGATAAAACCTTCATCGGTGAAGCTGTTGAAATTAATGCCAATGCTACAAAAAACGGGGATGGGGGTAAGGTTATCGTATGGTCAGACGGAAAAACCAGCTTTTATGGCACTATTACCGCCCGTGGTGGTGATTTATTGGGCGATGGCGGGTTTGTTGAGGTGTCAGGCAAAAAGGTTCTGGAGTTCAAGGGCACTGTTGATACACTTGCGCCGTTTGGCTTTACCGGAAAATTACTGCTTGACCCGGAAACCATACTCATAACGAATGATATTTTTGACCCGCTGGACACTACAGGTATGGTGCTCTGGCTGGACGGAGCAGATGAGGGCACAATTGACCTCAGCGGAAGCAACGTAACAAGGTGGAACGACAAAAGCGGAAGGAATAATGATGCCGCACAGAGTAACAGCTCTTACCAGCCAGTTTATGATGATGTTGAAGATAGCGTAAATTTTGGTGATAACGACAGACTGGTAGTTCCTAATACCGGCGATATAAATACCTCCAACTACAATGAAAAAACACATTTTGTTGTATTTAAAACCCCAGCAACCCTTAATCATAATAGAATGATATTTGAAGAAGGCGGTGGGACTAATACATTACTGTTTTATCTTGAAAATAATCAGTTATACATAGGTTATTCCAATAGTAATACTGCCCAATATTTTGGAAATTTTACCGTTACGCCTGATACAGTATATGTTGGCAGTTTTGTTTTAAACATATCCAGTCAGCACGTTGCATCATTAAATGGAACAACTCAGACAGGAACGAATTCACAAACGCTTAATGCTCACTCCGGTGATATATCAATAGGAGCAGCAGGTACTACAAATAGGCTTCATGACAGTGACAATATTCAATATACACGAGTTGTTCCCAGTATATATGAGGTTATCCAATACGGCTCAACAGCCATTTCAGACTACGAAAGACAGACTATGGAAGCTCACCTTGGTGATAAATGGGGCGTATCTATAGATAACCCAAACGCAGGCGCTACAGTTATGACACCCGGGGAAATTGAAACGATGTCATTAACTTCAGATGTTATATTGCAGGCGGATAAACATATTACAATCGCCGATATTGCAGATGATGTACTTGATTTAACTAATAATTTTACTTTAATAGCGGACGCTGACCTCGATAACGACGGTGCTATATCTATGAATACATCCGACACAATCAGGACAGAAGGCGGCACAATTAATTTTTCGGCAGGCTCGGGCATAACACTGGGCAATCTCGATACAACCGGCCTTGCTGGTAATCAGAATGCTGATATTACACTAACAACAACGACCGGCGACATTTATACAAAAGATTTAACTGCGGGTACAGGGACAGTTCAGGTAAATGCCCCGGCCGGCAATGTATCATTAAATCCCTCTGCGGGAATTGGAACTTCCGACAACAGAATACAGGTAAATGCACCGACATTGGACTTTAATGCTGATGGCGACATTTATTTACATAATCTTTATTCAGGTGTAACAAACATAAGCGGCAACTCAAACAATGATTTAATAGATGTATTTTCTGATAACGGCATAGAAACCGAGGCTATCAACTCATCCGGCGGCAATGTAGTAATTGCTGCCCCAACGGTTGATATTGACGATACACTTAATGCAGGCACAGGAAAAGTCACTCTTAAACCCACAACCTCAAAAACCATACAGGTCGGCGGAAGCACTGACGACAAAGACTCACCGACCGAATTCGATATATCAAGGGCAGAAATGCTCCGGATAATTGCGGATACACTCTCTATAGGCGACTATAACCTTGCCGGCGATATAAATATACTCGAAAACATAAAACTAATAGGCGATGCATACGACCTGGAATTCAACACAGGCGGGGATTTTGACAACAGCAACACGATAATACTTTTCAGCAATTCTCTTTCTTTTGACGGAAGCAATGATTATATTGCCATAAGCGATTTATTTTATAATTCTGCAAATTCTATTGACGAATTAACGGTTATAACCTGGATGAAAATGCCTGATTACCAGCGCTGCTCCATGGTTGACTACGACAGGAGCGAACACTGGTCATTCGGGGTTAACTTTGCCAATGCAGGAGGCAATAACGGGAAAATTTCCTTTGATACATATGCCACCAGTGGAAGTATCAAGGATTTTGCCAGCGATGCTCGTGTGGATGACGGCCAATGGCATATGACAGCCGGACGTTTTGATTCCAGCCTTACTAACGAAAAAGCTATATTTATAGACGGAAACCTTGACAGCGAAGTCAATCAATATGGAACAGGTGTAAAACTCGGTAAAAATATAACCAGATACGGCATCATAGGCGATGGTTCAGAAGCCGGGTCATTTGACGCTGGCAGGAACAATACATATTACAAAGGCGAACTGCAGGAAGTGAGAATATACGAAAAAGCCCTGAAGAATGAAGAAATAGCCGACATGTACGCACAGGGCCCCGGGGCTGGCGGATATACGGACGGGCTTTTGCTGGGGTATGATTTCACCACCGGCAGCGGAAGTACAGTTGATGACTTTTCCGGCAAAGGTTATACGGGTTATTTAAGAAACAACCCGACATGGCTTATAAGTCAGCATGATTTGGCTGTAAATGCCGCCGGTAATGTAAATACCGGAACTATAAGAGGCAATAACTCAAACATAGATATAAACGCAGGCGGTGAAATCATTATTGACAACAATATCTCAACGACCGGCAGCGGACTGGTAAATATCGTCGCAGGCAGCGACTTAAACATAAATACCGGGAAATCAATAACAGTCGAAGCTCCCGGCGAAAGCCTAGTGCTTGCCACCACAGGGGGAAGTTTTATCAATAATGCGGGAGCAACCGCTTTTAACCAGACTGACCCGACTGCAAGGCTGTTAGTCTATTCTGATAACCCCGCAGACACCACAGAAGGGTTCACAGGCTATAATAAGTATTACGGAATATCCTACGGGGATGATATTTCAGCGTATGACACAGGCGACTATGTATTCTATTATGAGCAGCCGACCCTGACACTCACAGCGGTCGATAAATCAAGACAGTATTACACAGCAAACCCCGCAATCGAATACAGTTACTCCGGCCTGATTGACGGTGACAGCTTTAACCAGGCGATAGATAACGTTGACCCGCTCACAAATAATGCTGTACTGGAAAGCAATACAGGAGTTTATCCGTATATTCTTAAAGCAGGTGTGAATTCTCCGCTGGGATATTTATTTGAAACCGAGGGCGGCCTTACCGTCAACCCGAGAGAATTAACCGCATCGTTAACAGGCATCACAACAAAAGTATATGACGGAAATAATGACGCAGAACTAACAGTTGATAACTATAATCCGTTGGCCGGGGATATTGTTGTTGGAGATGTTGTTGAACTCGTTAAGCCGACAAGCGGCTCGTTTGACAATAAAAATACAGGAAATAACAAGGAAATAACAGTGAATGGCTTGGCCTTAACCGGGGCTGATTCAGGGAACTATACGCTGTCAGATATAATCATATCCGGAACTATAGGTGAAATAACAGCGAAGCAGCTCACCGCTGCTTTAACCGGCACAGTTTCCAAGATTTATGACGGCAATACAAATGCTACGTTAAATCCAGAAAATTATAACCTCACCGGTGAAATTATCAATGGTGAAACAGTAGATTTAATAAAACCTGCAAACGGTTCTTACGATAACCCGGATGTAGGTACAAACAAATTGGTTTCAGTTACAGGCGTGGGTTTAACTGGTATTGATGCTGGCAACTATGAGCTTGCTGCTTCTGATATAAGCGGAAATGTAGGCGAAATTACTAAAAAGCCGGAATCAAACGATAATAACCTGGCCGATAACCCTGATGTTGAAAAATCAAAGCGAATTGCCCTGAAACAAATAGATAGATTAGCCCGGGAATCATATGACAGCGATAAAATCGTTACTAAAAATGAAGAATTACTTAAAGACGCTGATCAAATAAAAGATAATCCGGAAGAACCATCAAAAATAGTAAAGATCAAATACCAGAAACCAGTTATACCATCACATGTAATCAAAAAAATACCGAAAGATTATGATTCAAGCGTTTTTAAGTTTGTTTCTACACTAATTTGGTGATGTTTTTATAGACTTATGGATTGACAGCTTTATAATTTGAATTTTTGAAAAAAATTTAAAACAAAGATATTTTATAATGTATTTATTCTACTCAGTTTATAATAATATTTAAGATATTACTTAACAGCTGGTTAATTATGTTTGAATACATATTTTGGGGATTGATTTTAATAGGAAGTCTGCTTCTACTTATAAAATCCTCGGATTATTTTACGCTATACGCAGAAAAAGTCGGAACATACCTAGGATTGCCCTGTCTGGTAGTAGGGATAATAATACTGGCAATCGGCACATCACTGCCGGAGCTTATTTCTTCTGTATTAGCCGTAATGAAAGACTCCTCAGAAATTGTACTTGGAAACGTTTTAGGCTCAAATATTGCCAATATATTCTTAATACTTGGATTTTCAGCGTTTTTTATAAAAGAATTAAAAATTAACACTAAATGCATAAAAATTGATTTAATCTTACTTTTATTAATAACAGTATTTCTTTTACTTGCAAGTATTAATGGGTCTATTAGTATTTACGAAGGTATTCTATTTATAATAGCCATAATTTTTTATATTTTATACGCAACCATATATTGCAAAAATGATTCAATAATATGTGATACTACTAAAGATAAGAAAATCCATAAAAATTTAATATTACTGCTTTTATCTTGTGGTTTGGTTTATATAGCTTCTGAATGGACAATTAATTCTGTAATTGTAATTTCTGAATTAATTAAAATTCCGAAAGAAACTATAGCAATAACTGTAATTGCGGTTGGGACCTCGCTTCCTGAGCTGGTTGTTAGTTTATCTGCATTAAAAAAAGGAAATGATGATATGGCAATTGGTAATATAATTGGTTCCTGCATTTTTAACTCACTGGCTATAGTTGGTGTATCAGCTTTATTCGGTACATTAATCGTAACCGGCAATATACTACTTATTGCTTTTCCCGTCTTATTTATAGCGCTTTTCTTTTTCACTATAAATACTGTTTTAGGCAGGATAAGCCAAACGCATGGAGCCATATACCTGATTATTTATTTAATGTTTATTACTTCATTGGTTTTTGTGAAATAAATGCCCTGTTGAATAATTAGTCCATTTTTATTTTGCGTCTTTCCGCTTTATTAACGTTCTCAATCCCTTTGACAAGCGCATCAGGATTAAAAGATATACTGTCAATGCCCTGCTCAACCAGAAACTGCGCAAATTCAGGATGGTCGCTCGGTGCCTGTCCGCAAAGGCCGACTTTTATGCCGGATTTAATTGCTTTTTCAATTGTCATGGATATAAGGCTTTTTACAGCTTCATCATTTTCATTAAATAAATCGCTGATAATCGCCGAGTCCCTCTCGGTCCCGAGTGTCAGCTGGGTTAAATCATTTGAGCCTATTGAAAATCCGTCAAATATTTTGGCAAATTCCTCTGCAAGTATGGCATTACTCGGCACTTCAACCATAACGTATATTTCCAGACCGTTATCGTCCTGCCGGAGGCCGTATTCGTCCATAACATCAATTACTTTCCTGCCTTCATCTACTGTCCTGCAAAACGGTATCATCAGCTTGACGTTAGTCAGCCCCATTTTATCCCGGACAACTTTCATAGCCTCGCATTCCAGCCGGAAACCGTCCTTATACAATGGGTTATAATACCTTGATGCGCCCCTGAACCCTATCATTGGGTTATCTTCTTCCGGCTCGAATTCTTCTCCGCCGATGAGGGAGGCGTATTCATTAGTTTTAAAATCGCTCATCCTGACAATAACGTCTTTTGGATAAAACGCCGCCGCTATCATAGCAACAGCCTGGGAAAGTTTATCGACAAAATAGTCTTTCTTGTCCTCATAATGATGTGTTAATTCTTCTATTTTACTCTTTGTCGCTTTGTCTTTTAAGTTATCAAAGTTAACCAGCGCCATTGGGTGTATTTTAATTGAGTTATTTATCACAAACTCAAGGCGCATAAGCCCTACGCCGTCATTTGGCACAAAAGACAACCTGAAGGCCTGGTCAGGATCGCCAAGTATCATCATTACCCGC
Organism: uncultured Gammaproteobacteria bacterium; assembly: GCA_964558005.1. Classification (GTDB taxonomy): domain Bacteria; phylum Cyanobacteriota; class Vampirovibrionia; order Gastranaerophilales; family UBA9971; genus JANQGS01. The sequence goes on from CAZLCO010000045.1 coordinate 15,015, forward strand.
GTATTTGGCATTTCAATGTTTTGTGTGTCTATTTCGTGTTCTTCCCAGTCCAGAATTCCTTCATAAATAATGCCTGTTTCGCCTTCCACACAGGAAACGGTAACTTCCTGACCGTCTTTTATTTCCTGTGTGGCATTCCCGACACCCACCACCGCAACCGCGCCGATTTCCCTGGCCACAATTGCGGCGTGGCTTGTCCTGCCGCCTTTATTAGTTACTATAGCAGAAGCTCGCTTTAATATGGGGTCCCAGTCGGGGTTTGTCATTTCTGTAACCAATACTTCACCGGGACGAAGCTTGTCGGATTCTTCAGGCGATTGCAAAATCTTTGCCTTGCCGCTTGCTATCTTACTCCCAATGCTTTTGCCTTCAGTGATTATCTTTCCTTTTTCTTTTAGGGAGTAAGTTGTTACTTTATATCGTTCTTTTTTTGCGGCATGAACGGTTTCCGGCCTTGCCTGCAAAATGTATAGTTCGCCCGAAAGTCCGTCTTTTGCCCATTCTATGTCCATAGGCTTTTTATAATGTTCCTCTATAGCAATAGACCATTTTGCGAGTGTTTCTATCTCATTTTCTTCCAGAATGAATTTCTCCCGCTTATCTCTGGGAGTATCTATATTTGTGGTTGCTGTTTTTTCACCATAAACCATAGTTTTAGCTTTTGTACCCAGTTTTTTGGAAATAACCGCCTTTTTTTTCATTTTCAATGATGGTTTGAATATATAAAACTCATCAGGATTAACATTTCCCTGTACGATGTTTTCCCCCAGCCCCCAGCTCCCCGTTAAGAAAATCACTTTATCAAACCCGCTTTCTGTATCTATGGTAAACCCCACGCCCGCACAGGCTTTGTCAGAACGCACCATTTTCTGTACTCCGACAGAGAGTGCAACTTTCATATGCTCAAACCCGTTGTCTTCCCTGTATTTTATGGCTCTATCCGTAAATAGTGAAGCATAGCATTTTTTGCAGGATTTAATTAATCCTTCTTCCCCACTAATGTTCAGGTAAGTTTCCTGTTGACCTGCAAAACTCGCTTCAGGAAGGTCTTCAGCTGTGGCACTGCTCCTTACCGCCACCTGTATTGGCTCTTTGTATTTATTTTTTAATTCTTTATAGGCCTCAAGTATAGATTGTCTGAGTTCATCCTGAATTTCAGCATCGATGATAGTTTTCCTGCACTTCTGGCCAATATCACGCAGGTTTGAAAAATTTTCCGTGTCGAGATCATCCAGGATTTCTGTGAGGGTTTGCCTGATATTGTTCTTGTCGAGAAATTCCCAGTACGCTTCAGCTGTCGTGGCGAAACCGTCAGGAACATTAATGTCCTTTTCCTTTAACTTGCTTATCATTTCGCCAAGGGCCGCATTTTTACCGCCGACCCGGGCTATATCATCCATATTTATTTCATCAAAATTCAATTTGTATTGAACCATAACCTTATTCCTTTCATTAACTTTATTATTACAAATTTAACCCTGTGTTGGATGTTTTTCATCGCACTGTTATCTAAGCTAAATATGAGAATATTGGAGGTACAACTATGACACAGTTTGGAAACCCCTTTATAGTAATGAATGCAGATAATAAGCTTACAAAAGGTGAGATTATCAAAGCGATAAGATACAGCATAGCAGATGAATTCGAGGCTATACAGGCTTATATGCATCTGCACGAGTCTATTGACGATGAATTAGTCAAAAAAGTACTCCTTGACATTGCAAATGAAGAAAAGGAACATGTCGGCGAATTTCTCAGGCTTTTAGAACATATTAGTCCTGAAGAATTTGAACATTACAGGGAAGGAGAAGAGGAAGTTGATGAAATTATTAAAAATTTAAATGGTTAATTTGTCATTTAAATGAATGACATCAAGACAAAAGACAAAAAATCGCTTAACTACAGTCGTTACAGGGTACTGGCTGAGTTTAGCTCACTTATGGATAAACCTGTTGCTTTCCTTGCTATTATCTGGCTGATTTTGATAATTATTGATGTAACAACAGGCCTGTCGCCTTATCTGTTATTCTTGAGCTATATAATCTGGGGCATATTTATATTGGATTTTATTATTGGACTAATAATTGCGCCTTCCCGAACGCTCTATTTAAAGAAAAACTGGATAATCGCAATAACTGTAATGCTGCCGGCTTTTGGAATGTTAAGGTTTTTTCGGGCGTTCAGGGCTATCAGGGTTTTAAGGATGAGCCAGTTCGTGCGTTCATTTAATTTACTGCGACTGGCTGCATCAGCTCGGGGTAGCATCAGGTCAGTAAAAAGAGTCTTAAGGACAAATGCGCTTGGTTCAGTTATGGCGGCTACCGTTATATTAATATTTGTGGGCGCAGCAGGTCTTGCTTATTTTGAAAAACCGGGGATTCCTTCATACTCCGAGGCTTTGTGGTGGACTGCAATGATTGTAACTACTATAGGCACTGACTACTGGCCAAAAACTCCGGAAGGACGAATTATTACGTTTATTCTTGCTGTTTATGCTTTTTCCTTCTTTGGATATATTGCCGCAAATTTAGCCAGCTATTTTATAAAACCTAACCGGTTCAGGTAAAGAAATTATCTCTAAAATCATTTAATTTATATAAAAATACAAATCTATGGAGAAATAAATTATGTTCGAATTTTTTGAAGTTGTATTCGCTCCGCTCGTATTTATATTACAGCTGATTGCTATTTTTGATGTGGTTACAGGCCCTAAGGAAACCGGTGAAAAAATCCTCTGGACACTTTTGATATTATTATTACCTCTGGTAGGTTTAATTTTGTACTATTTACTCGGAAAAGAAAACCTCCCTGCAAGGTTAAAGCAGCAGCGTTAAATGATGGACTTTCCTGCAATTAATATCCCATGGGAATCTATGGGATTAACTGCTCTGGAAACTTTTATTGTTTTCTGGGTTACTATTATCATACTGAAGATTGTGAGCGCAAGAGTTTTCAGTCAGACCAGCCCTGAATATTTATTATTTTTACTGCTGCTTGCATCCACTAATGTCCGGTAAAAGTTTTTAAAAAAGACATAAACCTCCTAGAATAGAGTT
>CAZLCO010000046.1:0-17831 GCA_964558005.1 uncultured Gammaproteobacteria bacterium
GGGCGGGTGGGTTATAAAAAACCATGGGGACGTTCTGGATTAGACAGGGCGTTATGGTGGAACTAGGCTGCGAGTCGGAGCGCTGTTCTCCGTTATCAACGAGCAAAAAAAATCAAATGCCAACAACGAAAACGTAGTTGCATTAAACTTCGGATCAGCTCAAGCAAAAGCTGCTTAGGCTCTGAAGTGCCACCGGGTAATCCCAGCCGGCCGGATTATTCGGTCCCTTAAGCCGGAATGCGCTCAACTAATGAGGATAAGTTGAGCTAAGACAATCCTCAAGGTCAGGCATGACTTTAAATATGCTTACTCATAGTCAAGGGTGCGGTTACAGCCCGACTTTGAGGACATAAATCGCGACCTACACTCGTAGAGGTCTGTTTTTGCCCGTGCTGGACGAGGGTTCGACTCCCTCCGTCTCCAAATAAAAAGCCCATCTCTTTAATTAGAGAGGGGCTTTTTATTTGATTTACAATAACTATGTTTTAAAGTTGCGCCTTTTTCGGGGATGTCCTTACAGGGTGAGGGGTTCGGGGTCGGAACACGAATTGACTGTTGCGCGAAAAAATTACCGGAAATTGGACATTTTTTACCAGTTTTGTCCGGAAATGTCCGGGCGAAATTTTGCAATCAGGCTTAAACTCCTAACACGTCTATATTCTGGCGATGGACAAAAACCGGACATTTTATCCCATTTTTCCCAATTTTTTGACGTGGGAACAGCAGTCGGAACATCGTTAAAATTCAAAACACAGGCGGGACTTGCGGATTTGGCAGTTTTTCCTACCCCCGAAACCTGCAATAAAAAATACGAAAACAGTCAATTTTTTTGTTTTAATAATGACCTTTTATTTTTAAATGCTTCCAAACAACAAATTTCGGTACGTATGGTTTACTTCTAATATCATTCATTAATTCCCAATAATATTTTTTAGCAAGAGAATTAACAACCATTTGGGGGTATTGATACTTATAAATATTACCTTTTATCCTATCGTCATAATATATAATGCAAGAATTTTGGTATTCAGGTAACAAATATTCTTGTATTCCCCATCTTAAATTATTTAAAAACTCAACTATCGTACTATTATGGTAAAGTAATACATCCTCATCAAACTTTCTATGAAAATCTTCCAAAATTAAAATACTTTGTTCACCATTTAATGTAACGCCATTATTTTCAAAAAGTTTTTTTATCTTTTTAGCTTGTATTGTTAATCTAGTAAAATTGTGTTTATAGATATTTCCACTGATTTTTACAAAATCAGTTCTTTGTAATTTTAAATCAATTTCAAGCTCTATAGATGGAAGCCACATTCTTTCAATAATAACTTCTTCTTCAAGCCAATTTTTAAATTCTTGCACTGTTTGTTTTAAAAGAGCAATCGAATTACCCTGATCGAAATTAGGATTATTACAAGTTTTAGCAAGCTCATCGACATATGTATCTTCTATGCCAAAATTTGTTTTATCTGGCTTAGATAAAAAATCCACTAAAATAATATAAAAATAATTCATGTGAGTAATAGAGTTAAAATATACGCTACAGTCAGGCGAATTTCCTCTTACTTCAAGCATTTCATGATTGACCATATCGTTAATCATTTCTATTACAGCTTTTAATAGAATAATTTCTTTTTCTATGTCATTTAAAATAGTATTGCTGTGATTTGAAGCCATTGTTTAACCCATTAATTTATTAATATATTATTTATTATAGGTTTAAACATAATTGCAAACAATATTTATCAACTATAGTTTAGTTTTTGCATCCTGAAAAATTGTTTCTCTTTGTAAAACCTTCCCTGTGTTTCCGACACTTTTTAGTGTTCCGAGTTATTCTGTCAACAAGGAGAAGAAATCCTGATGACAGAAAATGAAATTTACATATCAGTGAACGATCTTGCCCAATTAAAAGGAGTTACTCGAAGAGCAATCAGACTTTCTATATGCAGGGGAAGATATGTTGCAAGAGAAACGGAAGTCCATGGTGGAAAGAGTTATGAAGTTCTTCTCTCCAGCACTGAAAAATACATACAGCAAAGATATTTTGAGCAGGAAACTTCTTCTGTAATCGAAAATCATCTTCCTGACACAAAAGAAAAAGATTTTACGTATTAGATAATATGACCTAAAAAAGTTGAGGAAATATGAGATACGTAAAATTAAATAAAACCGAAGAAATTACAATAGTTGAGATGCGGAAAAATCATCCCAAACCACGAGTTCGAGAGCGTGCGTTAATGTTAGAGCTTTCAAATAAAGGCAAATCCATCGATCAAGTTACTGAAACTGTTGGCAAAAACCGAGATACCGTTTCAACCTGGTTGACTAATTATGAAAAATTTGGAATAACAGGGCTTTTGGATAAACCCAAATCTGGCAGAACCCCTAAGGTTAATGACCCGATCAGTGGCAGAATAATTGAAATAGCTGAATCAAATACAACCTGCACATCTCAATACATAACCGAAAAAATTGAAGAAGAATTTAATTTAAAACTCCATCCTGATACGATAAAGTATCATTTAAAAAAAAGAAAGATACGTTTACAAACGCACAAGAAACAGCCTCAAAGCCAAAAGAGATGGGTTAAAATTCGATAAAGCAAAAAAAACTCTTAACAGTCTTCAAAAACTGGCTGATGAAGGAAGAATTAATCTAATATACCTTGATGAAACAGGATTTTCAGGAAATCTACCTATAAATTACAGCTGGATCAAAATCGGAATGCAAAAATGTATAGAAAAAATCAATGACCACAGCATAAAAGTCAACGCATTATGCCTACTAAACTATTCTGAGAGAGATTTTAGCTGGGCAACAACTCAAAACACAATGGATTCAGATATGTTTATTGGGCTTTTCGAGCTGGCAAAGCCGGATTTTAGCACAACGACATTTGTGGTAATGGACAATTACAGTGTCCATCACAGCAAAAAAGTCAAAACAAAAGCCAAAGAGTGGGCAAAAGATAAAATATTTTTGTACTATCTTCCTTCATACAGTCCTGAACTTAACGTGATAGAAGGAAAATTTAAAAACTTGAAACATCACCATATCCACAAAAGGCACTTCACTAACCGAGATGATCTCGAATCAGCTATAAATCAAGGGATCTTTAAAATGTGCCAAAATACCTAAATACTTTTTCGTGTTTCCTTATATAAAGTTTATTTAAAACAAAAAATTGCTAATTTAAACAAAAATAATTAAGAAATGTTATTTTAATCTTAACAAACTGAAATTATACAATTTTTAATGTTTTTATATATATAGAAGGGTATTTTAATTTTTCGAAAAATGAGTACAATTACTATATGATGAAGCAAAAAGATATTGATAACGTAGAATTCGCAGATTTCAAGTCTATGTCAAAGCCAAGGCAGACACAGACTGAATATAATGATGAAAAACACTCAAACCCCCTTGCAAATAAATTCAAAAAGTTTGTCCATACAAAACTATCCAAATTTAAGCCGGAAGATTTATTTTAATAATTTTCAGGCCGCTTTATAGAATTCCCTTATTTCCTGTGGGAGCATTAAGGCTATGTCAGAGCTTTCGCCCTCAGTTATTTGTTCTTTCAGGACATGAATTACTGCTTTAAGGATTGATTCAGCATGCAGATGAAGGTTTTCCCTCTTGATTTCATTATCAACCAAGCTCATAAGCTCTACCAGATGTCTGTATTTAAGCCGTTTACCTGACAGCCTGAAAAAATTAGTTATCCAGACTCTGTTTTTCCATACTCTTTTTAAATCAGAGGAAAGCTGGGCCGCAACGTCTGATTGTTCTTCTTCGGTAAGCCGATAACTAAGTATGCTGAAAACAATCTGGACACCCCTTTCGGCTGCATATTCATCTTCAATATTAGCAAGTTTCATTACTCTTTTAACAAATGAATGTTTATCCATAATATATTCCCTCTCTGGACTTTACTATTTTCCAGTATAGTAATTTGAGCGGTTTGTCTTCATTCGACAAAAGTGGAATTTTTATAAAAAAATTTTATTGCACAGCTTTTATTGATTTCAGAGCAATATCAGTAAGTATCCCTATCTCTTCCTCTGTAATCACATATGGGGGCATAAAATACATTACGTCTCCTAAAGGCCTTAACACTGCACCTCTTTTCAATGCTTCTTTATATATTTTTTTCCCTATGTTTTTATTAAACTCTACTGCTGCTACCATACCTGTTTGCCTGATATCACCAACGCAGTCCAGCCCGCAAAACTTTTTAAGATTTTGCTGCAGGCATTTTATTTTTGGCTGTATAGATTCAATTGTTTTTGCCTCTTCCAGTATTTTTAAATTTTCAACCGCTACCGCCGCTGCTAAAGGGTTGCCGGTAAAGCTGTGGCCGTGGAAAAAGGTTTTGTATTTTTCATAATCGTCATAAAACGCCCGGTAAATTTCTTCTGTGGCCATAGTAACAGCCAGCGGCAGGTATCCTGCGGTTATGCCTTTTGCGAGACAAATGATATCCGGCACAATATCAGCGTGCTCAAATGCAAACATCCTGCCTGTGCGGCCAAAGCCCATCGCCACCTCGTCATCAATAAGCAGGACATTGTATTTATTACATAGTTCCCTGAATTTTTTTAAATACTCAACGGGATACATCTTCATTCCACCCGCCCCCTGCACCAGCGGCTCAATTATAAGTCCGGCTATTTCATGCGAATGCTGTCTTAAAATATCTTCAACGTTTTCAGGGTAAGGCATTTCCGCCTGGAAAATATTAAATAAAAGCGGTTTATAAATTTTATGGAACAAATCCATCCCGCCTACCGACACCGCACCCAACGTATCACCATGATAGGAGTGCTTAAGGGCAATAAATTTTGTTTTTTCCAACTGGCCAGTCTGCTGAAAATACTGGAACGCCATTTTAAGTGCGACTTCAACAGCGGTTGAGCCGTTGTCGGAATAAAATACTTTTGTCAGCTCTGGCGGAGTCATCTGCACGAGTTTTTCCGCCAGATCAATTGCCGGCTCATGTGAAAACCCCGCCAGCAATACATGTTCTATTTTGTCCACCTGTTTCTTTAAAGCTTCATTGAGCCTTGGGTGGCTGTGGCCCAGAGTGTTTACCCACCATGAAGAAATCCCGTCAATATATTTATTGCCTTCAATATCGTAAATATAAATCCCCTCCCCCCTGTCGATAATCATCGGCGGATCGTCAGTTTCATATTCTTTCATCTGGGTAAAAGGATGCCAAATGTATTTAAGGTCTTTTTGTGTGAGGCTGGCTTGCATAATAAAAAATCATAACATAAAACACAGAGGGCATTAAACAAGCTTAAAATAAGGAGTAAGGATTTATCCAGCCCTGCATTTATGATATTAATGAAATTTGTTCTAATTTATAAATCTCTCTTCTTATGATAAGATTTAACTTTAAATAAGGAGAGAGATTTATAATTGGGGCATACACAAAACAGGTTTCAAAACATCTATAAAGATATCCTTGGCGGTATAACATCCGGCGTGGTCGCTATTCCTTTGGCGCTGGCGTTTGGAGTGGCAAGCGGACTTGGCGCTATGGCCGGGATGTATGGCGCAATTATTTTATGTTTTGTTGCAGCTTTATTTGGTGGGGCAAAGCCGCAAATTTCAGGCCCAACAGGCCCTATGACTGTAATTCTTGCGGCTACTGTTGCTATATATCCCAATAACCCTGAAGCAATATTTACAATTATCGTTATGGCAGGCATAGTGCAAGTTGCTCTGGCCTTAATGAAAGTGGCTGGCGTGGTAAAATACGTGCCTTACCCTGTAATTTCCGGTTTTTTGAGCGGTATTGGGTGTATTATCATACTTTTGCAAATAAACCCTTTTTTAGGTGCTAAAGTAGTGGGTTCTCCTGTGGGCTCAGTAATGAGTTATGCGGGAAACATTCCGAATTATGATATTCAGAGCGCATTTTTAGGCTTTTTAACCCTTGGCATAGTATTTTTAACTCCTTCACGAGTGAGCAATATAATTCCCGCACCGTTGATTGCGCTTGTTGTAGGTACTGTTACTGCTGTTGCACTTAACCTTGACGTTGATAAAATTGGAACAATTGAATCAGCGTTGCCGAGTTTTGCTATATCCGGCATAGATTTTTCGAAAATCTATGACTATATACCTATTGCAGTTACTCTGGGTGTTATCGGTGCTGTTGATTCTTTATTAACTGCGCTGGTGGTTGATTCTTTAACAAGGGAAAAGCACGACCCGGACAGGGTACTTCTCGGGCAGGGTATTGGTAACGCTGTAGCCGGTATGTTCGGCGGTTCAGTCGGTGCCGGGGCTACTATGAGAACAGTAGTTAACATAAAGGCAGGCGGCACAACAAGGCTGTCCGCTGTCACTCATGCCGTATTCCTTGCAGCATTACTGTTAGGTGCTGCCCAATTGGTTGAGAATGTCCCTATGGCTGTTCTGGCTGGTATATTAATAAAGGTTGGTTCCGATATAATTGACTTTAAGTTTATCAGGGTTATTAAATTTGCCCCGAGACAGGATTTATATGTAATGATTCTGGTGTTTCTGCTCACGGTTTTCTACGACCTGATTTTTGCGGTTGGAGCCGGGATTACGCTGGCAGCGCTGTTGTTTGCGCGGCAGGTTACAAGGCAGACAAAAGTTAATGTTACTGAAATTCAGGATAAAGATATTATAGAAATGGAAAGCGAAATTGAGCAGGCATCTAACCATAAAATCAGAATAGTGCATATAAATGGGGTGTTGTTCTTCGGCTCAATTAACCATATAATCTCACGAGTAGAGGATCAGCTCGGCACAAAGTATCTTATATTGAACTTTGAATCCATTCCATTGCTTGATATTTCTGCGGTGTTTGCGCTTGAGGATATTATAGTTAACCTTAAATCTCATGATATTAAGGTTTTAATAGTATTAAAATGTAAACAGCTCGAGGAGCAGCTCAGGTCACTCGGAATTATAAATAAAGTAGAAGAGTCAAATCTTTTTTATGATGAAATTGAAGCCATTGAGGAAGCAAGAAAAAATTTAAAGCTTAAGGTCTGTCTGGATTACATTCAGCATAAAGTTGACAATAATGAAAAAATTGAGAATATTGACCTGCCCGAAGCTTGCAAAGGATTCCAGGACAAAGAATAAGTTTTTTAAATTTATGAATTTTCTTAAAAACCTTCATAATGAAATAGATTTTTTTTTCAGGAAAAATATAAAAATTTCCAGAAAAATCAAAGGAGAAAAATCCCCTACAGATACCTCTCACGTGTCTGAATGGCTGGAAAAATATATTAATGTTGATAAAGATAATATTAAAATCCTCGATATCGGTGCTAAAAACTGGTTTTACGTGCGGGATTTGTATAATTTTTTTAAATACAATAATTTTGAAAAGGAAATCTGGCTGGACGGTATAGAAATAGACGCTTACAGGCTTTATACAGATTTCCATACCCGCCGTGACTATGCGCTACACTACACCAGGGGGTTGAAAAACTGTAGTTATATTGCCGGGGATTTTTTAAACCATTATGATAAATATGATTACATAACGTGGTTTTACCCCTTTGTAACAGAGCTGCCGTTATTAGAATGGGGTTTGCCCCTTAGTAAGTTTAAGCCCCTTGAAATGCTGAGGCATGCAGTTGCCTCATTGCGGCCCGGGGGTATAATCTTAATAAAGAACCTGAACGAAAAAGAATATGAGATTCAGGAAAAATTATTTCAGGAGTTGAATATACCGTATAAAAAGGAGCCGGAATGCCTTATAACAATGAGTCAAAATATATCTTAACCGCAAGATGCCCGGACACAACAGGGATTTCTGCCAGCGTGTTCAATTATATCCACGAAAATGACGGATTTATCACATCTACCGCAAATTTTGGTGACCCGACCACAAACACTTTTTTTATGCGCATAGTGTTTACCGGTGTTGGGCCCAAAATGGGCACTTTTGATGATTTAAAGGCGAAATTCCAACCAATAGCAGACAGGTTCTCCATGCAGTGGGAAATAAACGAATGCTCACACAGACCTCGTGTGCTTATAGCGGTGTCAAAGTTCGGGCACTGCCTGATAGACTTGCTGCACAAGACAAAAGCCGGTCAGATACCTATGGAAATAGCCGGTGTTGTATCAAACCATCCTGATATGAAAGGTCTGGCTGAGTGGTACGGTGTTAATTATTATTACTTTCCTGTTACTCCGGAAACAAAACTGGAGCAGGAGGAGAGAATACTTGATTTAATTAATGAGCAGGGTATAGAATTGATGGTTCTGGCAAGATATATGCAGATTTTGTCGCCCAAAATGTGTGAAGCCTTGACCGGTCGTTGTATAAATATACACCATTCATTCCTGCCGAGTTTTAAGGGCGCAAAGCCGTATTCGCAGGCACACCAGCGGGGCGTAAAGATAGTCGGGGCTACAGCGCATTATGCCACCCCTGATCTTGACGAGGGGCCTATTATTGAGCAGGCTGTTGAGCGAATAGACCATAATTTTACAGTTGAAGATATTGGCGCAACGGTGCGTGATCTCGAGACTCTGACTTTGTCTCGCGCGGTCAGGTGGCATGTAGAAAAGAGAATACTGCTCAACGGCAGTAAGACTGTTGTTTTTAAGTAGATTGATTTTCTCAAAATCTATATTAAATTTTTAGTTTTTAAATTTCAAATAAGCGTGAGGGTAATAGTATTCTTCCCTGAACCCTAACCGCCTGTACATTTTTAGCGCAGGATAGTTGTCAGTATCAACAGTAGCGTTGATTTCCTTTAAAGGAAGTTTTTGTTCGCTTATCAGCTTTGCAAACCCGCCAATAACACTTTTTAAGACTAGTTTGCCCATCCCTTTGTTTCTTTCGCTTTTCCTTAAAGCAATGAGTGGTATGTTTATTTTTTCCTCAGTGGCAAGCACCGTTAAACAAAAACCTTCAAGTTTTCCGTCCCTCAGGAGTACCCGGCTCTGTGTAGGTATAAATTTGCCGTATTGATCGCTTAAAATCATATCCAGTACATCTTTTGAACCTTCCATAGATTTAAATCTAGGGTCAAAATTCGAATTCTTGTTGTTTTTAAAGCCCAGGTGTATGATTTCAACCGCCTGCTTTGCGTAATTGTTGTCCCAGAAGCCCAGCTTGCATTCATTTAATTCCACATCCGGCGAATTTCTTAAAACTCTATAAGATACGGGGTCCTGGAAGTCAAATTTTACTATAGATTGGCCTACAAATTTAAAACCCAGTCCGGAAATATCCTTTACATCTGCTGACTGCACACCCAGCATTGGATAGCTCAGGACATCGCAGTTTTTTTTCATATTAAGAAGGCCTATTAAAGATTTTAGTAAAGCAGGCCTTTGAGAAGAGTGGACAGCGTTTATTTCAAAAGTATTGCATTTGGCCGGTGAAAATACTAATAGCCCGGTGGCCTCCTCATTTTCAAAAAGTATAAGGCCCTCAAGCAATTTATCTTCAAGGGCTTTGACAAAATTTTCATAATCTATCGGGGTTTCTTGGTATTTATAGTCAGTCAGGGCTTTTCCCCTGAAATCTTCGTACAATTCCCTTATTTTATGGTAATTATCAAGTTTTATTTGTTCAATATTCTGCATTTGTTTCGTTTACTTGTTAAAGTTCTCCAGAAGATCAGTTACTGATCTGTTAAAGTGAATTCTCTTGATGGCTTCACCTAAAAGGGAGGCTATATTTAGTTGTACAATCTTTTCAGGCGCATTTTCTTTTAGAGGAATTGTGTTTGTAACAATTACTTCGCTCATAACACTGTCTTCAAGCCTGTCCAGGGCCGGACCGCTGAATACAGGGTGAGCAGCGCAGGCAAATACTTCTTTTGCGCCTTCTTTCATTAATAGACTTGCTGATGCGCATATAGTTCCCGCTGTGTCTATCATATCATCTATTAAAATGGCCGTTTTGCCCTTTACATCACCGATAAGGTTTTCTATTTCAGCTACGTTATGTTCCTGACGTCGTTTATCAACGATTGCTATCGGGCAGTTGAGAAGTTTTGCGTATGAACGGGTCCTTTCCACGCCGCCGGCATCCGGACTAACTAATACAAGCTCTTCCGGGTTCAGGTTTTTATCCTGGATATATTTGATTAATACTGGCCTTACCTGGACGTGGTCGACCAGTGTGTTGAAAAACCCCTGGAGCTGGCCGGTGTGAAGGTCAACAGCCACTACTCTTGATGCTCCGGCTGTGGCTAACAGGTCTGCGACAAGTTTTGCGCTTATGGCTTCACGCCCGGAGGTTTTTCTGTCCTGTCTTGCGTAGGCGTAGTATGGAATTACAGCGGTGATGCTCTTTGCGCTGGCACGCTTAAAGGCATCAATCATTATTAAAAGCTCTACAAGGTTTCTGTTAACAGGGTCACAAAGTGACTGGATTATAAAAACGTCGTCGCCCCTAATACTTTCCTGTACACGCACATAGATTTCGCCGTCACTGAAGTTTTTTACCTGTAGTGTGCCGAGTTCTGTGCCCAAATGTGCGGCTATATCCTGCGCAAGGCTGTGGTGTGCGCGGCCGGAAAATACTTTTATTTCCTTTGCTGAATTAATTATTTCCTGTTTTTCCATTTCACTCAATTCCAATACCACTTTTATTACCTCCATTTTTATAAATTGTTTTCAATTTTTTTTCTACCCACTTTTCTATAATTTGCTGTTTGCCTCTTGCTATTGCTAGAGAATATTCGGGTACGTCTTTTGTTATAATTGACCCGGCAGCAATGTTTGCGCCTTCGTCAATATTTATAGGCGCAACCAGAACACAGTTTGAGCCTATTTTTACCTTATCTTTTATTATTGTTGCGCTTTTTTCTTTTGTTAAAGCGTTATAATTTGCAGTGATTGTACCTGCGCCAATGTTTACCTCGCTGCCAAGAGCGGCATCGCCTATATAACTCAGGTGTGATACGTTTGTATTGTCTTTAATTACTGATTTTTTAACTTCTACAAAGTTGCCTATCCTTACTCCGGTGGCTATATCGACCCCGTCACGCAGGTGAGCGAGCGGGCCTATAGTGCAGTTTTCGCCAACAATATTTTCCCCTTCAATAACACAACCGGGGTATACAATAGTCCCCGGTCCTATGCTGGTTTCCGGGGATATAAAAGTTGTTTCAGGGGATATAAATGTAACACCTTCGTCCATTAATTTTTCTATAGTAAGGTTATTCAGGATTTTTATGGCTTCGGCGAGATGTTTTTGTGAATTTATGCCGAATATTTCATAGTTGTTTTTCAGGGTATAAACCGCTGCCTTAATGCCTTTTTTTACTGTCCAGTCAACAATATCCGTAAGGTAATACTCGCCCTGTGCGTTATCGCTGGTTAATTCGTCAAAAGCGGGAGCTATTTGTTTCCAGTCAAGGCAATAAACCCCGGCGTTGATTTCCTTTACCGCTTTTTGTTCAGGGTTTGCGTCTTTTTCTTCAATTATTTTTGCCACGTTGCCCTGTTCATCCCTGATAATCCTTCCATAGTTAGCCGGGTCTTTAAACACTGCCGACATAACAGTCAGCGCAGAGCCGGAATTTTTATGTGTTTTGATGAATTCTGAGAGGGTTTCGCTGGTTAACAGCGGGGTATCGCCGCACGTTACCAGCACTATGCCTTCAAAGTCCTCAAGGTTTGGTATGGCCTGTGCTACAGCATGGCCGGTGCCGAGCTGTGGTTCCTGAAGAATGGTTTTTACAGGATGATTTTGAAGATTTTTTTGTACTTCTTCTGATTTATAGCCGGTTATGACTATTGTTTCAGCGATATTGTCAAGATTCAAAACAGAGTTAACGACCCTTTCGATTATTGTTTTGCCCAAAATTTTATGCAGAACTTTTGGCAGGGGTGATTTCATTCTTGTGCCCTTGCCGGCGGCTAAAATTACGGCTTTAACTGATTGGGTCATAGGATTTATTATGGGACAAACAAACAATAAAAAAAAGCCCTGCGGATTGCAGAGCTTTTTTTATTTTATTAAATATTTAATACTTTTGGCTTTGCTATATCCTTCCTGTATTCCATGCCCTGGAATTCTATCAGATCTAACGCTTCATACGCAAGCTCATGCGCTCTGCTAAGCGTGGAAGCGGTGGATACAACATTCAATACTACTCCGCCCATGGTGACGGCTTCAGCGTATTCGTTTTTGCCGGTACCGGCATGGAAAATGAGCGTGTTGTCATCATCAATTTCATCCAGCCCCTCAATTACAAGTCCTTTTTTATATTCACCCGGGTAGCCGCCGGATACAAGGTTTATACATACAGAATGCTCGTCTGTGGTTTTAAGTATTTCATAGTTATCCCCCAGTGCGCCGATTGAGGCGGAGAGCAGAACTTCAAACAGGTCTTCTTTCACCTGCGGCATAATGGTCTGGGTTTCAGGGTCCGGAAAACTTACATCAAACCCGGTAACAAAAGGATTATTGTTTTTATCAATTAATAAATTTGCTTTTAATATTCCCGCAAATCCTATCTTTTCAGTATTCAGGGCATCAATAAGCGGGAAGAATATTTTTTGAGCAATTTCACCTTCAATCTGCTGGTTAATATATGGCACCGGTGAATATGCGCCCATTCCCTGTGTATTTGGGCCGGCATTGCCGTCTTCAGCCCTTTTGTAATCATAAGCTGCCGGCAGCGGCACTGCATCGTAACCGTCTGTTACTACCTGAAACGAAAATGCTTTACCCTCAATATAGTTTTCAATAACTATAGGCTTAAAAAGGTTTTTCAGGCAGTAGGTAATAACGTTTTTCGCCTCATTAAAATTCTGGCATATTATAGTGCCGAGCCCCGGTACTCTGGAGTCAAACTTGATTACAAGCGGGTACTTGGCGTTTCTTGCATAGGTTATAGCCTGTGCTTCCTTATCAAATACACCGAACTGAGCTGTAGGGATTTTATATTTGTGCATGAATTTTTTTGTAAAGCCTTTTTGCAGCTGGATTTTGCAGGAGTCCTTATCGGGGCCGAATACGCTAAAGCCTTCGTTGCGGAGCTTTTTGCCCAGGCCTGTGGCTGCTGTGGTTACAGAGTCTATGATTGTCAGGTCTATGGAATTTTCTTTTACAAAGTTATATAGTTCATCAGCGTCGCTTTCTCTAATATCAACGACTGTTGCGAGTTTTGGCATAATTGCATTATTAAACGTGCAGAAAACTTCGCTGACCCTTTCGCTTTGGACCAGCTTCCACACTAGTGCATGCGCTTTTCCGCCTGAGCTTATTAGAAATACTTTCATAGTGTTTTAATTTTAGCAACCATTTATGCACAAAACAAGGAGCTTAATAAAATAGATTATAAATGAGAATATCGCTATAATTTACATATGGCTATATTAAAAAATTTTTTAGTGTTAATAATCTGCCTTACTGTTACTTCAGCGGCATGCGCGGCTGTTGATGTTTCCGCCAGTTTAAGGGCTCCGAAAAAAGACACTACAATAGAACTGGTTAAAAAATATATAGTAAATGAGCAGTATACAGATGCTATGCTGGAATTAAACAAGCTGTTGGCCTCAAAGCCGAACGACCCCGAGGTTTATGTGCTGGCCGCAAAATTGTTGCGGATGCAGGGCGAGCATGAAGAAGCGGAAAAAATGGCTCGAGAGGCGCAAAAGCTTGATTATAAAAGCAGTGAAGCATATCTGGAACTGGGCTATGCTTATATGGATATGATGCAGACCGTTGAAAACAAGCGTGAAATATTCACCCAGGCATTTGACCATTTTTTTATGGCCGCACAGTATGACCCCTCAAACCCTTTACCTCATGTGGCGCTTGCCGAGGCGTATTATATGAATATGCAGATGGACCGCTCAACCGATGAAATTTTAAAAGCAAGGGAATTAAGTTTTGGAAACGCTGAAGCCTATTACAAAATAGGCCAGTATTACTATACAATCGGCGATTTTGAAAAATCACGCCAGTATATTAAAAAATCAATGGAAGCCGGTCGGGATAAAAACTTCAGGGCATATTACGAAATGGGTATTATTTATGAGCAGGACGGAGAAATTAAAAATGCTCAGGAGCAATACCTTCAGGCCCTTAAATTAAAGCCTGATTTTACAGAAGCACAGGAACGTCTGGACTCTCTTATAAAAGTCAAATATAAGGAAAACCTGGCTGAAAAAAGTAAGCCAACAGATATTTTAAAGGACGTTGACCCTGACCTGCGTTATCTGATGAAGGCTGACTATTCTCTTATGCTCGACCAGTTCACCCAGGCGCAGGATATATACGTTATGCTGCTGGAAAAAAATCCTCAAAATACAGCCGCCATTTCAGGACTGGCAGAGCTGTATTATTCAAAATGGAAGGGGGGCTACATTACTTCCAAGAATTTCACATCTAATGCTATGTATTTGATAAAAGCAGATATCAACAAAAAAAATGAAATTGCGCTTTTGAAGTTCCAGATGTTAAATGAACCTAAAATTCCCGAAAAAGTAAGGCAAAGACTTATAAACCTTTCCATAACCGAGTCTTTTGAATTTTATGACCTGTTAAACGAGGTTAGAGCAGAGTTTTTGCTTGGAAATTACGAAGAGTGCCACACAAAACTGCTTCGGTTGATGGACTTAAAGCTTTCAAATTATGAAAAATTCAAGATATTAAAACATTTAACCTATGATAATAATTATTATGAGGCGTTTCTTATACTAAAAGAACTTAAAAAGACTTATTATCACAATGAAGAGATTGAGCCTGTAGAAAAGAGGATAAAGGCAAAATTTATTACAGCTGACGAAAAAGTAAAAAAAGCCAGGGAATTATATGATTCTAAAGAATACGTTGCCGCCATGCCGTATTTTGAAGAGGTTATAAACTACTTCCCCACTTATAAGCCGGCTTACCTCCACTATGCAAAGGCCCTGGATATAGTTGGCGACTATGAAAAAGCGTATGAAAATTTGAACATATACTACCGGCTGTATGCGCTGTATCCTGATAAAAATCCCGAAATAAGCGTTGGTGAAATAAAAGCGATGATACAGGACTTATACTCTAAAATGAAAGGTCAAATTAATAAAAAGTAGTAATTTTTTTGCCGGTCATGCGTGATATAATTAACCATTATGGAAAAAAACATAAACATATCAAACAGCGCGTCTATAGTAATTTCCGGTGAGGCCGGTCAGGGGATTGAGACTGTTGAATTATTCCTGACAAAATGTTTTAAAAACAGCGGTTATTATACATTTTCCACAAAGGAATACATGTCAAGAATCCGTGGCGGCTGTAATTCCTCTGAAATCAGGGTGTCGTCCCAGCCTGTTTCATCTTATGTAGAGCGTATTGACATACTGGTAGTGCTTCATGAGAAGGCAATAGAACATAATAAATACAGAACCTCCGACAACACAATTGTATTTTCAGTAAGTGATGAATTTTTTGCGGAATTAATAAAGGAAGCGGGCGGTAAAATATACGCAAACACCATATCCGCAGGCGTTATAGCGGGTATGTTTTCGCTGGAGTTCAATGTTGTGGAAGAGCATGTCAGGGAGTTATTCGCTTCCAAGACAGAAGATGTTATCAATACAAATATAAAAGCCGCAAAATCAGGTTATGACTATGCTCAAGAATACCTTAAAACCAATTCCTGCAATATAAACATACCTGTAAATCCCAAAATAAAGGACAATATACTTATCTCCGGCACAGAAGCGACAGCCGCAGGCTGCATTGCGGGCGGGTGTAATTTTATATCGTCTTACCCGATGTCCCCGGGAACGGGCGTATTAGCCTATTTAACGAAAAAATCCGAGGAGTTCGGCATTATATCCGAGCAGGCTGAAGATGAAATCGCCGCAATCAACATGAGCATAGGGGCATGGTACGCAGGCGCAAGAGGCATGGTTACAACATCAGGCGGCGGGTTTGCGCTTATGACAGAAGGTATTAGTTTATCCGGCATCACAGAAACTCCTGTTGTGGTACATATAGCCCAGCGGCCCGGCCCGGCAACCGGCCTGCCTACCCGCACAGAACAGGGGGATTTAAACCTCGCTCTTTACGCCGGGCATGGTGAGTTCCCGAGGATAATCCTCACTCCGGGTAATCCGCAAGAAGCTTTTATGTTGTCGCATAAAGCGTTTAATCTGGCGGATAAGTATCAGGTGCCGGTGTTTATCCTTACTGACCAGTATTTGCTTGATTCTTTATACAGTATTAAAGGTTTGGACATAGACAGCACTGAAATTGAAAATTATTTTATCCGCACTGAAAAGGATTATGTTCGATACAGGCTGACAGATGACGGCATAAGTCCGAGGGGGATCCCCGGGTATGGCGAGGGGCTTGTTGTTGTTGACAGCGACGAGCACACCGAAGAAGGCCACATAACAGAAGACCTTGACTTAAGGGTCAAAATGAACAACAAGCGTCTTAAAAAGCTTGATTTAATGCTTGATGATGCTGAGCCCCCTGAATTAATCGGGCCTGAAAATTACAAAACGCTTATTATTAACTGGGGCTCAACAAAAGAAGCTGTATCAGAGGCTATAAATAAAATAAACAGTAATGAAACCGCACAATTGCATTTTGCACAGGTTTACCCGCTCCATAAAAGCATAAGTGATTACCTGCAAAAAGCTGAAAACATTGTGATTGTTGAAAATAACGCGACTTGCCAGTTTGGCAGTTTAATAAAACAGCAAACCGGCATGGATATACCGCACAAAATTTTAAAATATAACGGACTACCGTTTTCCGTTGAGGAAATAG
This sequence comes from uncultured Gammaproteobacteria bacterium, assembly GCA_964558005.1. Lineage (GTDB taxonomy): Bacteria > Cyanobacteriota > Vampirovibrionia > Gastranaerophilales > UBA9971 > JANQGS01. The sequence continues at coordinate 16,757 of CAZLCO010000046.1, forward strand.
CAGAAAGAATAAAGGAAATTACAGGCAGTGAGCTCAAGTGTGTATGACATAGAAAATTTAGACATAGCATGGTGCCCGGGCTGCGGGGATTTTCCGATACTGGATACCTTAAAGCAAGTGCTTGTTGAGCTGGAAATAAAGCCTGAGGAGCTCGTAATGGTTTCCGGAATAGGGCAGGCCGCCAAGACCCCCCACTACATGCGGGCAAACGTTTTTAACGGGCTGCATGGCAGGGCTTTATCGCTTGCAACTGCCATTAAGGCGGTCAACCCAAACTTTACCGTGATTGCTCACAGCGGTGACGGCGATATGTACGGCGAGGGCGGAAATCATTTTATCCATACCATACGCCGCAATCCGAATATTACCAATATAGTCAATAACAACATGGTTTACGGCCTGACAAAGGGACAGGCGTCGCCAACGAGCAAAACAGGTTTTCAGTCTTCGCTTAAAACCGTCACATCCGAGCCTTTTAACCCGCTGGCAGTTGCTGTAGCTCTTGATGCTTCGTTTGTGGCCAGGGCATTTGCCGGTGATAAAGACCAGACAAAAGAAATACTTAAAAAGGCAATAACTCATAAGGGGTATGCGCTGGTCGATATTTTCCAGCCGTGCGTGACTTTTAATAAAGTAAACACGTACAAATGGTTCAAGGAAAATATTTATTATGTTGATGATAATTATGACCCGACCGACAGGTCTGCGGCTTTCCAGAAAAGTATCGAGACTGAAAAATACCCGCTTGGAGTGATTTATTCAAATCCTGACAAGCCGGTGTTTGAGGATACTGTTGAAACTATTAAGCATGTTGATATAAAAGAAAAGTTAAAGGCGATTTTCTAAAATTTCTTGACATGGTATTCTTTAATTAATAATATAAATGAACACGCAAACACCTATTTAGTTATGCCGGTGTAGCTCAATGGCAGAGCAACGGTTTTGTAAACCGTAGGTTGCGGGTTCGACTCCCATCACCGGCTTATTAATTAAAATAAAATACTTTTACGCATGGGTAGGTGCCCGAGGGGTTAAAGGGGGCGGACTGTAAATCCGCTGGCTATGCCTACGTTGG
>CAZLCO010000047.1:0-17826 GCA_964558005.1 uncultured Gammaproteobacteria bacterium
ACGGCCCTGCAGTGGTGGCAGGCCGTAATTATTTTGTACGGGAATATTATTGTTATAATTCTGTGGTGGGACTTGCGGCTGGTTATATGCCGGATAATTATTTTGTTGAGGGTAGTTTTGCTGCGGTTGTTGGTAATTGTTTTGATACTGATATTGATTTGTTTGAGGAATCGGTTCAGTTTGCAGAGGCTTAATTTCTTCGTAGCTGTAATTGCTATTATATGAATCATAGGAATAGTCCTCTGCCCATGCCGGTAAAATGCTCATGGCCAGCATTAATCCGCTTATTCCAGTTGCTGTTAAAGTTTTGACACTTTTTTTCATTGTTTTTCTCCTTTCCCATATATGTCTATTAATTAAACGAAAATTTAAAAATAAAGTTCAATTTTAAATTAATATTAGTATACTTCAAGTAATACCGTGTTTACAATTAATTATAAACTACATTTTACCTACACCGAATGGATGATTTGGGTAAAATTTCCATAAGATTATTTAAAAATTTTTCGATAAAACCTATATAACTAAAAAAACAAACAAAAGTAAAGGGTTTATTTGAAGATGGCATATGTTGTAGAAAATCCTTGCGGAAGAAGGATGGTGAGGTTATCAGTGGACGATGTTCTGACTGTAGTTGCGATGTACCAACAGCGTTGCAATTGTAGGGACTATACTTATGAAGAGGTAAGGCAGGAGTTAGAGAAGCAGAATATTTATCTGCCTGAGGATTTGTAATAATAAAAATTAAGGGCAGACTTAAGTGTCTGCCCCTACAAGTTATCAGAATTTTATATATTACCTTCCGAGGTTCACGATTGTTCTCAATATCTGGTTCTGCACTTCGAAAGTTCTGCTGTTGGCTTCGATACCCCTTTGTGCGAGTATCATGTTTGAAAATTCAGCTGGCAGGTCAACGTTGGCTGCTTCGAGCGAGCCGGAGTTAATAACGCCCAGTCCGCCTGCTCTTCCTATCGCATATGTAGGAGCACCGGACACCGGGTTAATGCCGAACAGGTTGCCGCCCTCAGCTGTGAGGCCTTTGGGGTTAATAACCGTAGCTAACTGTATTTGCAGTTGTGCCGGGGTGAGTGCTGCTGCGCCTGTTGTATCAATATTTGTGTTTGATATTTCACGTCCTGCTGCGCTTATGTACTTGAATTCCTTGTTTAAGCCGGCAGTATCGTTAACCACAGTGAGTTTTGCGCCGTTTGAGTATGTGGCTTCAAGCGCTCCATCGCTGGATATAGACATATTGGTAATTGTATAGGTATCAGAGCTGTCGTCAGCGTCCGCTATGGTGATTTGTGACTGGTCATATAGAGCAGCACTTGTATATATTCCTGTACCGGTGCCTGTTTCAGAGAACCCCAAAACTGACAAGAAATTACTTGTATCTGTAGCTCCGCCTCCAAAATCTATTGTTTCTCCGGGATTTGTTGAATTATCAATAGTTATTACTCCAGTTGATGGGGCAAAAGAAGCTGTACAAGGTCCTGTTAAATCACCTGCTACAATAGCATCTGCTATAGAGGTATTTAAGTTGGTAACAATTGAAGTTATAGTATCCGTTGAGGTAATTTCTCTTTCAGAGTCGCCAACTGGGACTGTATAACCATTAAAATCAATAGTAAAGGTTCCTGACGTCATAGTAGAGCCTGAAAGTTGACCTATATTACCTTCTGCAACAGTAGTTGCAGAAGCAAGTGGTGTAGTTAAATTTAACTTTGTAGGTACCTGTACATCTGTTGTGCTGGAAGATGTGCTTGTTACAACTGATGTGCCTACAACCTTATTACCCTGCGGGTTTACAAGATATCCGTTTGAATCAGTCGTAAAGTTCCCCGCGCGAGTAAGCAGAATCTCGCCGTTATAGTTCCTTACACAGAAGAACCCCTCACCCTGGATGTTCAGGTCAGTTGACCTGCCGGTGGTTTGAATTGAACCGCTGGAAAAGTTTTTTCCAATTTCGCTTACCGTTACGCCAAGGCCGATTTCTCTGGGGTTAATGCCGCCAACGTTGCCTGTGGGCGGGGAACCTGCCGATAACTGCCGTGAAAATACGGTTTCAAAGTTTATCTGGCTTGACTTAAAGCCAACGGTGTTCATATTTGCGATGTTGTCAGCAATAACATCTATTCTGGCCTGGTTGGCCGCTATTCCTGATGATGCTGTGAATAGTCCCTGTGACATACATTTACCTCCCTGTAGTCTTTATATTTTAAATTTCCTTATTATTCACTGTCTTTTATACTTATGATGCTGTCTATAGGATAATCTTTACCGTCTATTACTATACTTGCTCCCTTGTCATTTAATTTTGCTTCGGATACCTTGCCCTCCACAGTTTCTACCGGATTGTCAGGATTTGGCAGTGTTACTGTTTTACCGATTAGCGAACTTGCCTGCATAATCTGGTTTGAGGCGTTCATTGCATTATTAAGTTTCTGGAGTTCGCTTATTTGAGTAAATTGTGCCTGCTGACCGAGAAATTCTTCATTGCTCATAGGGTTTAGCGGATCCTGATGCTTTAGCTGTTCCATCATTAACCGCAAAAAAGCGTCCTGGCCGAGGTCTGTCGTCCCGGTTTTCCTGTTTTCGAACTGCATCTTTGCAGTTTCGTTATTCATTCGAGTTATGGTATTGTTTATATCCATTTATTCCTACCTCCTACACCTTGTAGTCCACTTTTCCATTATGTTTTAATTCTGTATTTATTTCATTTTCCTCTCCAGAAGCTGTTTCTTCGGTTTCTATATCGTCATGTCCGTCTTCTGTGGAAAGATTTCCCTGATTGTTGCCCTTACCGGATTCCGGGTTGGTTTCTGATGAGCCGTTATTGTTCCCAAACTTGTTCATAGACTGGTCAAAGTTCAGGTTATTGTTAGCGGAAGACGGCTCCTGCACGTTTATAACTATCCTTCCGACGTTAATACCCTGCTCTGAAAGGTTCTGTCTTAAGGCTTCCATTCCCTTGGTCAGCATTTCCCTTACCTGATTATTCTCAGCGGTTATCTGAGCGGTTAAAACGCCTTTCTGGCTGACTAAATTAATATTCACCCGGCCCAGGTTTTCAGGTTTCAGCGCTATGGTTATTTCTGACTTGCCGCCTGACAGTTGAGCGGAGGCTTTTTTGACCTGATTAACCACAGATTGCTGTGTTGAATCAGGTTGTTTTGAGCTCATAACTTTTTCAAACTGTATTGAACGCTGCATATCTATTTTTTGACCGCTGTTGTCAGCACTGCCGGTATTATTTACAGTCATTTTGGGCTTTGACTCCTGCTGGAATGACTGCTGTTCCTGCTTTTTCTGACTCATTGCAAGGTTTAATTCAGCTTCTTTAAGTTGTTTTTGGATTTCAGCACTGTTTGCAGCCTTAGCCTGGTCAGCTTTTGATTCGGCTTTTGTATCGCTTGTATCAGCTTTTATTTTGTTTGTGTTTGTCTTTACTTCGCTTAAACCGTTATTTTGATTGGCTTTAGCTTCCTTGGCCTCTTTAATTTCAGCCTTTACCTCTTTCATTTCACTATTTTGTGCAGTTTTGAGGTCTTTTATTTCAGTTTTGGCTTGCTTTAGTTCAGCATTTTGGGCTGCTTTTGAATCTTTAGTCTCTGCCTTAGCTTCTTTTATCTCTGCATTTTGAGAGGGTTTTAGTTCTTTTACATCTGCTTTAGCTTGCTTTAATTCAGCGTTTTGGGCTGTTTTGAGTTCTTTTACCTCAGCTTTTGCCTCTTTTACCTCTGTATTTTGAGCGGTTTTAAGTTCTTTGACTTCTGCCTTGATTTCTTTTACTTCATTTTTTGGGGCGGTTTTTATGGCGGCGTTTTCCGGCAAAAGCTTACCGGTGTTGTCGCCGGGTGTTTCTTTATTTTGTGTTTTAGCGGTATCCTGATTTTTTTCATCATTACCCTGAGTTTTTTCATCAGGAGTCTTGGCAGTTTTGTCTGAATTTTCTGTTTCTTTTCCTTTGGTTGTTGTTTTATTTTCTTCCGTTGGCTTTTCAGTGTCAGTATTATTCACCGGTTTTTTATCAGATTTTTCGTGCTTTTCTGGCATCGTTGCTATGCCGTTGTTTTCACGGTTTTCAAAAGTATTTTGCTGGTTAAAATAGCTTTTAGAGTTGTTATAATCATAGTCCCGGGTTTTTTTAGCTGCCTCAAATACTCTGCTAAAATCATCAGAGTTGTCTTTTGAGCAGTATTTCGGTTTAAACTCATCCTGTTTGGGTTTATAATCCGTTTTTATAAAATCCAGTAATTGATTTATGGCCATCCTTGTTACCTCTATACAAATAAATTTCCGTATTTAATTGTTTTATCCCGCTTTTTTGTATCTGTTTGTTGCAATTTCGTCTATGTTAAGCAAATCGAGTTTTTCCATTTTCTTTTTGAACTCATCCAGAGCCTTTTCCCGCAGTTTGTCCATCATTGTTTTTTTCTTTAAGGCCTCCAGCATTATTTTGTTTTTTTCCTCGAGTTTTTGTTCTATTTGTTTTATTAGTTCGTGTTGGTTCCTGATGTCCAGCTTTAGTTTAAAAATATAGTTCTGGTGGCAGAAAAACATAGTAGGGTCAATATTTCCGGAGTTTATAATAAGTTCAACCCCCGTCATTGTCTGTTCCAGTTCCCTGTACAAATAGCCAAGCTTTTTATTTTCATTGCTTAGCCATTTCTGAACTTTTGCAAACTCAAGCTGTGAGTTTTCAAAGTCTTTTTTGCGTGCTTCCAGTACGCTTTGCAGCTTAAATTTAAACCCTTTCACAAATAAACCTCATACCCGAGTATTTACTTGAGATTAACCCATGTATAAGTGCTTGTTCATCCTCTAAAGAAAGTATTTGGATTTGTGTTTCTTTTTGGATATATTGAAACAATAAAAGCAAATTGAGGGATACAGGTCAATGTTAATTGTAATGAAACCGGACGCAACCGAGGATGCAATAAATAAGGTGGCAGATTTAATCAAATCAAAGGGCTTTGATGCCCATATATCAAAAGGGGCTATTAATACAGTAATAGGGGCAGTTGGCGGAAAACCATTACCGGACAAACGTGATATAGAAGTAATGGAAGGTGTGCAGGAAGTAATAAAAATTTCATCTACCTATAAACTAGCCAGCAGGACGTTTAAAAGTGACGATACTGTCATTAAAGTACGTGATGCTGAAATCGGCGGGAATAAAATCGCTATTATAGCAGGCCCGTGCGCTGTTGAGTCTTTGGAACAAATAGAAGTTGTGGCGGAAACCCTTAACAAGTGCGGAGTAAAGCTGCTCAGGGGCGGTGCGTTTAAGCCGAGGACATCCCCATATAGTTTTCAGGGGCTTGGCGAACAGGGCCTGCGATACTTAAGAGAGGTGGCAGATAAATATAATATGGCCATTGTTTCTGAAATTATGGAAATTTCCCAGATAGATGTGTGCCTTAAATATGTCGATGTACTGCAGGTCGGCGCAAGAAACATGCAGAATTTCAATCTTTTAAGAGAACTTGGGCATACAAGAAAGCCTGTACTGCTTAAAAGAGGGCTGTCTGCAACAATAGATGAACTTTTAATGTCAGCTGAGTACATTATGGCCGGCGGCAACAGGGAAGTTATTCTTTGCGAAAGGGGGATTCGGACATTTGAAACAGCAACACGTAATACTCTCGACCTTTCAGCTATTCCTGTACTAAAAGACCTCAGCCATTTACCGGTTATTGTTGACCCGAGCCACGCAACAGGCAAGCGTGACAAAGTTGCTCCAATGTCAAGGGCGGCGGTAGCCGCCGGGGCAGACGGCATAACCGTTGAAGTGCATAACTGTCCTGAGTGCGCATTGTGCGATGGGGCGCAGTCGTTGTATCTTGAGCAGTTTGAAAAACTTTATGCAGAATTAAAAGGCATAGCGCCCGTGATTAAGCGGGAACTGTTATAAATTTAAGGCGCTTTACACTCATACATATGCAGTCCGGTAAATTCCTTGTATACGCATTTATAATACTGGTTAATATAGTTCAGTTCATACTGTGTAAGCCTTGAAAATGTTGATAAAATAAACAGGTTTTTTATATCCTTGCTGAGTTCGGGGATTTTTTCCAAATTGTCGCCGGTCCTTATGTTTCCCAGTTTGTAGTCCATTGCTACTGCGGGTTTTATCTTTGATAAATAATATGCATAAAGGTGGAAATCTCTTGTTATAAAAATAGCCGAATTTTCATCGTAATTTTTTGCGATATGTCTTGCCAGACCTCGCCAATTCTGCTTGTGTGGTTTATAATACGCATTATTGCAAAATGTTGGGTAAAGATTACAGTCCTGTATGTTGTCAGCCCTAATGAACAGGAATACAAACAGCGCAATAGTTGATAAAGTAAATACATACAGTACTGATTTAATACCCGCAAGGTACTTATTTGCGGTTATGCCCATTGAAATCAGTAAATACACAGCGGGCAGGACAATTATAAAGTACCTTGCATAAAAAACAGGGAACACAAATGAAATTATAAACAAGCCGATTATCGGCGTTAAAACAAGATACAAAAGGGCTTTTGTCCTGTAGTCGAAAAATTCTTTTCTGTTGCCGGATAAAAAATTTAACACAAAAGGCAGCAGTAGAAGCAATAAAAGATACTTATTAAATATAAAGTCTAAAAGCATTTCAACGTAATACAAATTAGATGCTTTTAGCCAGTTAAGGCTGCTTTTACCGTATGCAAGAGATGTGCCGATGTCGTGAACAACCCAGAACGAAAAGCATAAGCTGATACTTAAAAAAGTTATTAATATATCTTCAAAGTATTTTTTAGCCAGAATACTTGTTAATAAAAGATAGAAAAGCTGCAAAAATACCAGTATTGCGCCAAAGTAGTGAATGTAGCAGGTTATTATGCAAAAAATCGCATATTTTACCAGAAGCTTTGCTTTCAGGTCTGTTTCATTTATTTCTTTAATTATATCCAGCCACCAGAAGGTCAGGACTGTAGAAAGCAGGTATATAAATATATAGGCCCTTGTTTCCTGGGAATAAAAAATCAGAGTGGCTGAAAGTGCTGTTATAATTGTCAGGCAGGCTGATGTGGGGTTATCAAGTCTTTTTTTCGTCATTAAATATGTAACTGCGATGGCAGCAATGCCTGTTAATGCGCTGGAAAGACGCAATATAATTTCAGATTCTCCAAAAAATTTTATCCAGTAATGCAAAAAAATGTTATGCAGCGGGGGATGCGGGTTTGCATAGCCATATATTGCAGCCGGATTCAGGATTTCAGGAAAATTTAATTTGGAAAATAAAACCGTAAGTATTTCATCAAACCACAGGCTCTGGAAGTCCAGACCGTAAAGCCTTAGAAAAACGCCAGTTATCACAGCTATAACAACGTAAGTTTTTGCTGATTTAAAAATTTCCCTCTCCACTTCGCAATTTTAAAAACACAGGTTAATTATATCATTATCAATTGACTATTTATAAGCTTCAATTATCCGGCCGATGCTGTGCCTGATTGCATAAGGATAATAAGGCCCGTCTGCAGAATTGTTATCAAGTAAGTTATCGTCCTCACCTTCATCATTTTTCCTGACAGCATCGTAAAGCTCAAGTATACCTTTACCTTTGTCTTTATCTTCAGGTCGCCAATATAGATCACCGTCGCTCAGGGCAAACCATTCGTCGATAAATTTATCTAAACGTTCCCGCCCCTCTTCCTTGGGCGCATCTTCCGGCAACCCCAGGAATTTGTTAGCCCTTGTTCTTATATCTGCTTTTATTTCATCTGCTACATCTGGGAGCGCCTCTCCTATTCTTTTAAATTTTGCCAGCCTGAACAGAGCCTCTTCTCCATCATCGCCGCCTTTATGCGGGAAAACTCCTTTTTTATGCATTTTATCGTATTGTGCTGCCAGCCCTCGCCATGAGTCAGGAGGTGCAAGATAAAGTGAAGACTTTTTCTTATTATTTTTACAATCCGCTATAATGTTTGCTACTTCCGCAATGCTGGTGGTTCCCGGTTCTGCACTCAATATTATACTATCAGGATTTGTGTTACCCAGTTTATTAAACATCATTGTCCTGTCATATTCTGAGTTTGCCAGCCCTATGGGATTAGAATTTATTGGCTCGTCTCCCCAGACTGGGTTTACCCATACAGAATAGACATTTCCGGGCCTCTGATTAGGCCTTAGTCTGGAGCGCATATTTTCAGCCCCTTGTAGTGCTGCTCCGATAGGCCCCAGGTCACCACCGGGCACAATTAAGTTATAGCCTTTTTGAATCGCCAGAGCTGCAAGTTTTTTTAGAGCCCGTCTAGTTAAAAATTGAGAAAACTAGTTATACAATAGGTTAAGGGCTCGTTTTTGGACTGCGGTTAAAGCCTGTAAAGGTCAGGCTTTGCCTGCCTTTCAGGTTTTAACAAGACAGCTTCTTAGTTCTTGTTCGCTTGTTCTTGTCTGGGGTGTGGATTTTGAGCCGCCCATTATTACCAGGTTTTTTTGTTGGGCTATTTCATCCATCCTGTCAGGAAACCGGAGATATTCTGTACCATCTTTTTATGGGCTATAAGCATTTTGGGCTCAGTAGGTCTTTGCTCTACAGCCATATTTTTAAATGTAAGGATTTTTGGATTTGTTATAGCAGATATCATAATTCAACTTATAAAAATTAATGCCTATCTTTAAAAATCCCCTGAAAATAAAAATTGATAAAAGCCTTTGTTAAAATTTATTTCGATTTTTATAAATTTCCTAAACTTTCTGAAAAATAATTCGAACTACTATATAGTAATCGTCTTTAAGGGAGAGTAGACTTAATGTTTAATAATAATTTCAATTTCAATTTTAATAATAATGAAAAAGAAACCATTTCTGAGGAGATAAGAAAACTTGTAACGCAGACTGAAAGCCTGTTTGAAAGATCATCTGAAGAATCCGGTTACCTGGCAGTTTGGAAAACTAACCTCCTTAAGCTGTCCGGTAATAATTAACATATAAACATATATAGAACCGGCAGGGTGTAAAAGCCCTGCCGGTTTACTTTTTATTACTTTATTACTTACGCAAGCCAAGCTTTTCGATTAATTTTCTGTATCTTTCAATATCTTTCTTTTTAAGGTATTCCAATAACCTTTTTCTTCTGCCAACCATTATTAAAAGACCGCGGCGTCCCTGATAGTCTTTTTTGTTTATTTTTAAATGCTCGGTGAGCTCTTTTATTTTTGCGGTTAAGAGCGCAACCTGAACTTCCGGGGTGCCGGTATCTTTTTCACTTCTTTTGTTTTCTTCAATGACTTCTTTTTTATTTGCTAGGTTTATTGGCATTTTTTCATCCTCATTCTTTCTGTTTAGGGGTATGATATCATTTAAAGAAAAATGTTCAAGCATGAAAGGCAATAAAAAAAGCATGCAAACAACTCAAAGAAAACGACTGCCGGATTGGCTTAAAAAAGAGATTATAAATACTGAAAAAACCCGGCTCGTTAGAAAAATCCTCAGGGAAAAAGGCTTAAATACAGTATGCGACAGTGCAAGGTGTCCAAATAAAGGAGAATGTTACGCTAAAAATACCGCTACTTTTATGATAATGGGCAATACATGCACAAGGAACTGCGGGTTTTGCAGCATAAACAACCCGATACCGGAATCTCTCAACCCGGGTGAACCCATGCTTGTAGCAAACGCTGTAAAAGAACTCGGGCTTAAATATGCGGTCATTACTTCGGTAACAAGAGATGATTTACCTGACGGCGGAGCGCAGCATTTTGCGAGGGTAATAATCGAAATTAAAAGTTTAAACCCGAATACAAAGGTCGAAGTGCTTACGCCGGACTTTAATGGTGATACTAAAGCCATAGATACAGTTATTTCAGCTGGACCGGATGTTTTTAACCATAATATTGAAACAGTAAAGAGATTGTATTCTGTTGCAAGGCCTCAGGCTGATTATAAAAGGTCGCTGGAGTTTTTAAAACATATAAATATAACCAAAAAATCAGGTTTTATGGTGGGACTTGGCGAAACTTATGAGGAAATATTAGAGTTATTAAGTGATTTAAAAGATTCTGGCTGCGATATTGTTACTATAGGCCAGTATATTCAGCCTACAAAGTACAATCTTCCGGTAGAAAAATACTACACTCCGGAAGAATTTGAGTATTTAAGGAATGGGGCTATTAAAATCGGTATAAAAACACCGGTTGCGGGTCCGCTGGTCAGGAGTTCATACTGCGCGGAAGAAAATTATTTCTCCACAAAATAAAAAAAGACAGTTGGGTTACTGTCTCATTCACCAAATACTTTTTTAGCTTTGCTGTTGGGGATATTTGGTAAGTTTAATAAGGTAGGAAGGGAGGAGGGTATATTTTTAAAGTACTGTGATTACTGTTTTTTACTGTTTTAGGTTTTCTAACCTCTTGATTATATAAAAACATCCAGATATAAAAAATTGCTATTTTTTATATCTTTAGTATATTATATTTTAACTTTTCTTAATAAAAATGAGTGGATTGTCCATATAGTAAGAAATTTTCAAAAAGGACTATTCTTGATTTTTTTCCGGGCTATCGTCAGAATTTATAAATTCTTGTAGTTTTTCGTTGCTTTCTTTAATTGTACCGTTAAGTTTTTCGATGTACCGGACTTCATTATCCTTAATTTCTATTATTTTACTGTTTAATTTTTTAACCTTTTTTTGTGTTTGTTCCAGCTTGCCGCTTTCCATGAATTCCGAAAGTGTTTTGGCGGCATCATTAAGTTTGTCCAGACCTTCATTCAGGTCTTTGCCTTCTGTTAATTCATTTATGGTTTCAGAAACATTACTTATATTCTTGTTTGTATCTTCGATAAAAGTTTTAATCTGCCTTGTTTTTTCAGCGGCCTGCTCACCTTTTTCTTTTATAGTCTTCTCTATTTTTTCAAAAGAAACAGACTGTTCTTTAATGGTTTCAGCAGCATTTTTTATAGTCTTTTTTGCATTTTTTTCATTTTGTTTCAGGAACGCCAGCAGTTCGTTAAAAAAGTCCAGCGTTGCTTTTGAGAGAGTATTCTGGATTTCCATAAAAGACGTAATTCTTACAGGTTCAATTTTTTTTAATTCTTTTGCGTATGCGGCATAAGAATCCGGAGGTTTTATTTCAAGTGATTTTGAGCCGACAAGTCCTGTAAACTCTACTCCTGCATTGGAGCCATTAGGTATTTTTATATTCTGGTCTGTTATTTTGAACGTTACTATTATTTTATTATTTTTTAATTCCTGTTCTGTTACGTGTCCTACGTGGACACCGGAAAATCTTACAGGAGAGCCTATACTTAGTCCGTCAACGTCATTGAACTTTACCCTGTATTTTGTGTAGTTGTTATAAAATTCATTATATTTATCTATCCCCAGAAGGGTAATTACAGCGATTACAAGGACAACTGCTATAATTTCCAATAGTAAAAATGGTTTGTTTTTCATATTAAAATAATAGCAATTTAATTAATTTTACTCAATAGAACAGAATGAAAAACAATATTCAAGCACATCATCTGGAAACAAGGCACGATGAGTATGTGCCCTGGGGCATTATTGATGTCCTTTTCAGTTATATGTTTATTTTTGCTTTGTCGATAATTTTCGCCGGGTTAATGTTCCAGGCCGGGCTTGATTTTAATATGAATTATTTTGTCGTGGTTTTACAGATACTTTTATCCCTTTCAACCCTGGCAATAGTTTATTTAATCGTAACCAAAAAATATAATATCTCCTTTAGCGAAGCTTTTGGGCTTTCGATGGACAAAATTCCCAGTTCAATTAGCCTGGGTATTTTTGTAACGGCGTTGATAATAATTTCAACCACTTTTATAAGTGTAATGTTTTCAGAAATGACCGGTGACGCCCCTGCAAATCCATATAAATCAATGCCGGAAGAAAGATTTAAATGGATTACTATTTTAGCGATATTTTTTGCTCCGGTTGTTGAGGAAATATTTTTCAGGGGGTTTATGCAGCCTGCTATATCAAAAATTACAGGGCCTTTTTTGGGTATACTTGTAACTGCAATAATTTTTGGAGTATCTCATACCCAGTACCTTGATTACAATACGGCAATTTTTTCCGTAACCGCAATAGGGCTTATACTGGGGATTACGAAATACAGGACCGGCTCGGTCATGCCGGGAATTTTTGCCCATTTTTTCAATAATTTATTGGCGGTTATTTATCTTGTCAGTTAAAATGCGTTTGGCTAAAAATTGCTTAATTTGAAAATAACTAATATAATTTTTAGGTATATAAAATTAATCTGGCATTAATGAATTTTAACAGGAGATAAAATATGGACCCTTTAGTATTAGGTTTAACAGTTACGACTGTAGTTATAATGGTTCTTATCAATGCACTTGTCTATGGCTCACGTTTAAGGGCAGAGGCCGTGTTAATCCAGGCAAAGGATGAGTTGAAAGAATCAGGAGAAAAGGTAATATTAAAAGATAACAGTGTTACATTTTTTGGAATTAAATCGCTGGGCGGCGGTCAAATCAGGGGTAAGGGCTTTCTGGCCTTGACAGAAAAAAGATTATATTATTCAAGGTATTTTCCTAAAAAAGTTGTAAGTATTCCTGTTGAATCAATAAAAGAGACAGAAATGGTACAGACATATCTTGGAAAAAATACATATGCCCCGGTTCTGAAAATACTATTTGACCAGGATGAAATCGCATTTGCTATTAGCGAGCCTGATTTATGGATAGAGAAACTTGACGGCGCTAAAAAGCTGCTGAATAAATAACACCCAGCACAATTTCCTGAATAATGCCTAAAAATATAAACACTACTATGGGAGAAATGTCCAATCCGCCCATAGGCGGTATCATTCTTCTAAAAGGCTCAAAGACAGGCTCTGTAAAATCATGGAGGAATTTAAAAGGTTGTTTCCACCAGTCTATATTTGGGAACCAGCTTAATAATATTCTCAAAAGAAATATGAGCCAGATAATTTGAAATAATTGGTCAACCGCATGATATAGTGCCAAAGTTAAATCCTCCTGCTTTTTTTATACACGGGAATGCTCAAGTACATTCGGGCATTCGCAATTTAATCTTTCTGCCGGAATTTGTTCAATAAGAGCAAATAAAAGAGTTCTTAGTTTTTCGTTGTTTGCATTAAATACTTTTATTACTTCTGAGCTGTTTACGGGCTCCACATCTCCGACAAGTCCAGAGTCATAATCTGTAATAAGCGATATATTCAGTGTACACAATTCCATTTCCCTCGCAAGGTAGACTTCCGGGTACTGCGTCATATTAATTACTTCCCAGCCCATTGAGGTAAAAAATTTGGATTCTGCTTTTGTGCTGAACCTTGGCCCCTGGACAACCACAATAGTACCGGTTTCGTGGACTTTTATGCCGACATTATTCGCTGTTTTTATTGCAAGGTCACGAAGTTCAGGGCAATATGGGTCTGCAGGGCTGACATGCGTAGTGATAGGCCCATCGTAGAACGTATCTTTCCTGTTATAGGTCTTGTTCACAAACTGGTCGCAAATCACAAAATCACCGGGTTCAACGTGTCTTTGGAGGCTGCCTGCGGCGCATGGGCTAATTAATCTTGATACGCCCAGAGCTTTCATTGCCCAGACATTGGCTCTGTAATTAATTGACTGCGGGGGCAGTGTGTGGTGCCTTCCGTGTCTTGGGAGGAATGCAACGGTTTTTCCTGCTATTTCGCCCAGCACTATACTGTCGCTCGGAGAGCCATAGGGGGTTTCTACAGTTATTTCGTCCTGTATGTCTATGAATTTATAAAACCCGGAACCGCCAAATACTCCAATATCTGCCGTTTTAGATGGTTTTTTAAACATTATTGCTCCTCCGGTAAATATTTAAAACAGGCCGTTTACATATTTTCCAATTTCAAACAGGACAATGCCTGCTGCGATTATTGCGAATGTAATGGCTGGAAACATAATGATAGTCAGTTTATCCATTTTTTGCCCGTGTGTTTTTTCTACCACTAAATTTTAGCAGGAAAAAAGAAAAGTGTCATTATGGCCATATTGATACTTCTTTGTGCTAAATTGGAAATTATGAAATACGACATTATTACACTGTTTCCGGAAATAATAAGCCATTACTGCTCTTTCAGCATACCCGGCAGGGCGGTTAAACAGGGCATTATAACAGTAAACACAGTAAACCCCCGGGATTTTACCCACGATGTACATAAAAAAGTCGATGACACCCCATATGGCGGCGGTGCGGGTATGGTGCTGATTTGTGAACCGTTTTATCAAGCATTTGAATCAATAAAAAAACTCGAAAACTCCTCTGCAATTCTCCTCACCCCGCAGGGACAGCCGTTTAACCAGAAAAAAGCCGAAGAACTCGCGCAAAATGAACAGATAATAATGATGTGCGGGCATTACGAGGGTTTCGACGAAAGAATAAGAGCAATCCCTGATATTACAGAAATATCTATAGGCGACTTTGTTTTGACCGGCGGTGAGCTGCCTGCCCTGTGCGTTGTTGATGCGGTCACCAGGTTGCTGCCCGGGGTGCTGGGCAGGGATGAGTCAGCGTATGACGAAAGTTTCACGGACGGGCTGTTAGAGTACCCGCATTACACGAGGCCGTATGACTTTCGTGGGATGAAAGTGCCGGATGTGCTGTTATCAGGCAACCACAAGAAAATAGCCGAGTGGCGCAGGGAGCAAGCCATTAAGCGTACACAGGACAAGCGGCCGGATTTGCTTGAAAATTAAATTTTTTCCGGGGGAATTTAAATTAATCCCTCTTTTATTGCTTCCCTGACTAGCCTCCGGGCAGCTATTACTGATGTTTCCCGTCCTTCATAACAATGCATGTAAATAGGTTTTGGAAGTTCATTTATCTTTTCAGCAAGTTGTCTTTTTCTGGCTTGATAATAAAACATGTCAGGGGAGTCACCATCTATATGCTCCCATAGCTTTCTATCATGATATAAGTCAATAATGTCAGGTGTAATATGGTTAGTTTTATCGGGAATTTTCTTATTATAATCTGCTATAATAGACAGGCTTTCTCCTCCGGTAAGGGAAAGTACGGATTTATACCCATTTGCGGCAAGGTAATTCATGTTTGATAAATCATGTATCAATCCTCCTGTAGCCAAAAGGCCGGGAATTTCCGGACAAAAGTTAACGGGCTGTGTTTCTTCATATTCATATCCCTGTTGGTAGCAAACAGGTTGTTGGTATAAAGGCGAATTCTTGATATTAGATATTGAAATATGTTGTGAGGCAAAATTAATCATAGCCATATAAAAACAAAAGAACCGGAGAAATTGCCCAATTTTAAGTTATATTACGTTTATGGTATAAATAATTTAATAAGACAAGAGGAGAGTGATTATTATGAGTACAATGCAAATGGAAAAACAAATGTCACCTTTACAAAAAGCAAGACATGACTATAAACCCAAACTGCCAAAATCATTGAAACAGGGCATTAAGAGCCTTAAAGTGGTCGAAGGCGAAATGACCTCGGCGGCAGGCGACGCAGAAGACATTAAGGCAATGTTCCCGAACATATTCGGCTCAAAAGTGATTACATTCGAGCCAGGCGATGCATCAGCACATCAAAAAGCAATTAACGTCGGTGTAATACTCTCCGGCGGACAGGCACCGGGCGGTCATAACGTCATAGCAGGCATATTCGACGCACTAAAAGAAGCTAACCCCGATAACAAACTGATTGGGTTTCTCGGTGGCCCCGCTGGCATTATTGACGGCAAATATAAAGAAATTACCGCTGAGTATATGGACGAATTCCGCAATACAGGCGGGTTTGACATTATAGGTTCCGGCAGGACAAAGCTCGAAACCGAAGAACAGTTCGAAAAAACTTGGCAGACCTGCAACACACTGGGCGTGACAGCGGTTGTTGTAGTGGGCGGCGATGATTCCAACACCAACGCAGCTATGCTCGCTGAGTTCTTCAAGAAAAAAGGTGCTAATATACAGGTTATCGGCGTACCTAAAACCATTGACGGCGATTTAAAAAACGAACAAATCGAAGCGTCATTCGGTTTTGACACAGCAACAAAAGTTTATTCAGAACTTATCGGAAATATACTCAAAGACGCCAATTCAGCTAAAAAATACTGGCACTTTATAAAATTAATGGGAAGAAGCGCATCGCACATAGCTCTAGAGTGTGCATTGAAAACACAGCCGAATATAACCCTGATTTCTGAAGAAGTGGCGCAAAAAAGCATGTCGCTGGCGCAAATCGTGGATTATATGGCTGATATAATAAAAAGAAGGGCTGAAAACGGCAAAAACTTCGGTATAAGCCTCATACCGGAAGGTTTAATTGAGTTTATACCGGAAATGAAACAGTTAATTTCAACCCTTAACGACAAACTCGCCACCGATGAAGTCAAAGAAGAGCTGGCATCACTCCCCGGCCAGGAAATACCATATATAAAAGGTTTACTGGAAGGTAAGGAAAGTGATTTATTCAATTCACTGCCTCGTGATATTCAGTTACAGTTGTTACTTGACCGTGACCCGCACGGCAATGTGCAGGTTTCAAAGATTGAAACCGAAAAACTCCTTACAGAAATGCTGGCGGTAAAGCTAAAAGGCATTAAATTCTCTACCCAGACACATTTCTTCGGGTATGAAGGCAGGTGCGCAGCACCGTCAAACTTTGACGCTGACTACTGCTATTCATTAGGATACAACGCATTTGCACTTATACAGGCGGGTTTAAGCGGTTATATTTCATCTGTCAGAAACCTTACAAAGCCTGCAGAAGAGTGGATTGCCGGTGGGATTCCGCTGACATCAATGATGAATATGGAAAAACGCCACGGCAAAATGAAGCCTGTTATTAAAAAGGCTCTTGTTGAGCTTGATGGCGCACCATTCAAAGCTTTCAGCGAAAAGCGGGAAACCTGGGCGATAGAGGATTGTTATGTATATCCGGGGCCGATTCAGTATTTTGGCCCGGCAGAGGTGACTGATATTACCACAGAGACCCTGCAGCTGGAAAAGCAATAAGTAATATTTTTAGTGGGGGCGCACTTCGTGCGCCCCCACTGTCATTCTGAGGAGCGCCCGAAGGGTGCGACGTGAGAATCTATCCGGTGTATTCTGTAAGCTGATAGTGTAGCGCTGCATTTAAGTTATTTGTTCCGCTTCTTTCAGTCGCTCCACTACAGTCAGGGGCAAGCCCCCGAACCATCTAGCCGCCTGCGGCGGCTGTTGTAAAAAAATTATTTTTTTGCAAACATAATTTATAATAAAAAAGAAAAAAGGCTCACTATGAAAAAAATATTATTAATTTTATCCATACTTCCTTTCTTTTTATTATCCGGGTGCGGAACTAAAACGGTGATGAATTCAATAATGTCTTCCTGGGAAGGTTGTCATATTGACAAAGTCATTGACCAGTGGGGATATCCTGATTACGAAAAAACTGTAGCTGGACATAAATTATTTGTTTGGGAGCACAACAAATCAGAATTTTATACTGGTAGCACAAATACTCTTTATAAGATTAAAGAGTATTGTACGAGAACCCTTGAAGTTGATGATAACAATATTGTTATTAGCTGGGAATGGAAGGGAAATGATTGCCCATCTTTTGAATTGGATGAATATAAAAAATGGAAAAATAGAGAACTTACTGAATTATTACAAAATAATGAATTTACTAATGAAGCAATAAATGCTTATAACCTATTTAATAAAGAAAACCTCACTAAAAAACAGGAAGAACAGAGTCCCTTTTTATTTAGTAGGATAGCCCCATAAGCTACTTCCGCTGCACCTTACAGCCATAACGGCCGCCTGCGGCGACTATAGGGTTAGGTGTAGGGCGAAGCC
>CAZLCO010000048.1:0-14268 GCA_964558005.1 uncultured Gammaproteobacteria bacterium
TTTTTCATGCTTTCTTCCTTTCGTCTTTTTTTCCTTATCGAAAGAACATGATTTTACTTTTGCCCTGTCCGAATTTCTCAGTCTATTTTACCTTGGGATATAAAGATAAATAAAACATATAAATGTGATACTCCGTTATCCCCCCCCACCCCTATAGTGCCGATATCTGAAGGTGATAAGGTTACTATTCAATACATAAGTGGAGCTGCATCCGACAGGCCAAAGTATTTTCCATATGTAGATGCTGACGGATATCCATATGATAAACATACAGATGCATCTACACGTAGAGAGAGCAAAAATGATAGGGATGGCTACCCTGACTATCATATTGATACTGCAGCAAGAATAATGGAGCTGTTAGGAGTGTTTGCAGATTCAGAAGGCGTAATAATAGGAAAACCATTTATCATAGGTAAAGGGCCTGTTACTGTGACTGCACCTGCGGGAGCTAAGCGGTTGCAATTAGGCGTTAATGATGATAGATACGATGATAATGACGGAGAGTTTATTGTAAGGGTGGAGGTCGAGTAATTTTTGTATATTTTTCTTTAATATATAATTTAAAGAATATACGTAGTATAAGAGTGTTTTGATTAATGCTATTAAAGGATATATTAAATATAACAAACGGAAAAGTATTTAAGCTGGGCAAAAATTGTTCAATAGACGGTGATTTTTCAATTTCAAGCTTAAACAAAAAAGGTTTGTCAAATTTTCTATTCCTGCCTACTAAATATTCATATTTGTCAGAAAATATCGACCTTTTTTACGAAATCCCAAATGTTATACAGGATGAAAATTGTAAGGGATTCTTTATTGATCACGAACATTTTTTATTAAATAAAGATTCACAAGATATCTTATCCGAGTATATAGATAAAGTTGAGTTAATAATAATTTTAGGTTTTACATAAACCTTGTGTTAATTTACACTAATGTTTATGATAAAAAAATTTTTAATTATTTTAATAGTAATTATATGTACTGTATCGCAGGCCAATGCTATCGAAGAGATTAAACTGGAACCGCCTGAGGAAAAAACCTGGCTGTTAAAAGCAAAGGAATTTCACAAAAAAGGTTTAACTAAAAAGTTTGAATCCGGGATAATGAAACAAATCATGTTGAGATATGGTTATCAGGGTTCAGTTATTTTTAATACAATGAGCAATTCATCGTCCACTGATACTGACTATAAATGGGGGGTCGGGGATGTAATGCTAAGAGCAAAGTTCAGAAATGACGGATTATTTGTATTCCAGGCTAATACAGCAAGATATTCTTCCAGATACCGCAGGTTCTACAATAAATTATCTGATTTTTATTACCTGACTCCAAAATTCTTTAATCATAGATTATTAATCGGGCAAAACAGGACTCCGATAGGCTGGGAAGGAGGTTCGTCGCAGTACACACTTCTGCTCGCGAACAGGGCAATGATAGCAAGAAATTTTGGCAATACAAGGCCTCTGGGCTTGTGGTTGCTAGCTGACTGGGGTCTGGTTGACTATGATCTGGGTGTTTTTGACAGCGGCAGGCTGCTGGAAGATGTGGGAGAAGGCGCTGAATTTGTCGGCTGGCTGAATATAAAACCCTTAAACAACATAAGTGAAAAATACGGGGATTTAAAAATTGGCGGCGGCGTACACGCCGGTAGCAGAGAAAACTCCTATAATGTATTGCTTTCCGGCATTCAATATGAATACAAAAAATTCCTGATTAATGCGGAGTACGCAATAGCTAACGGCTATAACGGAAATTCCATATCAGCGAACAAGGCGCAGGGTATGTACACTACACTGGCATATCATGTTACGCCAAAATTTAAGCTGGTAGCGAGATACGACTGTTTTGACCCGAACAGGAGAAATTCCCAGGATTTAAACCAGGAATACAGCGTAGGGTTTAACTATTTTTTTGTGGAGCAGACATTTAAAGCTGTTGTGAATTTTATAAAAGGAATAAACGGTGCAGGCGCTGATTACAATAAATTTATCCTGATGACGCAAATACTGTTTTAATAAATGTGCATATAAACACATTTAAAAAAATACAGGGCAGGATTGCTTTCCCGTGACAAAACCTATAAAATATGGTATAATAATATTGATACTAAAATGTAAAAATAAATTTTCCGAAAACCAGAAGCAAAAACTCCAAACTTTTTAAAATCTGTTTCATTTTGTCTCATTTTGTCTCATTTCTTAATAATTTTTCCGATAATCAGAAACAAAAAACATAAAAAAGACGAATTTCTTTAAAATCTGTCCAATTTTGTCCAATTTTGTCCAACTTGTTTCGGAATATCAGAAATATAATAAGGGGCTGCCCAAAGGGCAGCCCCTTAAAGCTTATACTTTATATTATACGCACAGTTCCTGAGCTGATTTTGCCTTGCAGATTGCTCTGAATGCCTTCATGCCCGGGTATTTCGCAACACTGCCGAGCTCTTCTTCGATCCTGATGAGCTGGTTGTATTTAGCGATACGGTCTGAACGTGATGCTGAACCGGTTTTGATTTGTCCGGCGTTAGTCGCAACAGCCAGGTCTGCTATTGTATTGTCTTCGGTTTCGCCTGAGCGGTGGCTGATGATTGATGTGTAGCCAGCCTGATGTGCCATGTTGATGGCTGCGAGTGTTTCGCTCAGTGTGCCTATCTGGTTAACTTTAACAAGTATGCTGTTTCCAACATTGTTGAAGATACCTTCAGCGAGCTTCCTGGTGTTTGTTACGAACAGGTCGTCGCCCACTAACTGGCACTTGTTGCCGATTTCCTGCGTTAACATTTTCCATCCGTCCCAGTCGTTTTCGTTCATACCGTCTTCGATTGACACGATTGGATATTTGTTTACGAGGTCTTTAAGGAATCCGACCATACCTGCCTGGTCTAATGTTTTACCTTCGCCTTCGAGTACATACTTGCCGTCTTTATAGAATTCTGAACTTGCAACATCAAGCGCTAATTTGATGTCGTCTGTTGTATAACCGGCTTTTTCAATAGCTGTAAGGATAACTTCCAGCGCTTCTTCGTTAGAAGATAGGTTAGGAGCAAATCCGCCTTCATCACCGACTGATGTAGCAAGGCCTTTGCCTTTTAATACTGATTTAAGAGCGTGGAATGTTTCTGCGCCCATCCTTAAAGCGTCTGCGAATGTGCATGCGCCGACCGGGGCAATCATAAATTCCTGTATATCAACGTTATTATCAGCGTGTGCGCCGCCGTTGATTATGTTCATTAAAGGTACAGGCAGTGTAATTGCGTTTACTCCGCCAACGTATCTGTATAATGACATTTCATATGTGGCTGCCGCTGCTTTTGCGCAGGCGAGGCTTACGCCGAGTATAGCATTTGCGCCGAGCTTGCTTTTGTTTTCTGTGCCGTCCAGCTCAATCATTGTCCTGTCGATTTCGTACTGGTTGCTGGCATCGTGGTCAACGAGTTCTTTTGCAATGATTTCGTTAACGTTTTCTACAGCCTGAAGAACGCCTTTTCCGCAGTAGCGTGATTTGTCTTCGTCTCTTAGTTCAACAGCTTCGTACATTCCTGTGCTTGCGCCTGAAGGTACTGCTGCCCTGCCCATAATACCGCTTGAAAGGACTACATCCACTTCAACGGTCGGGTTTCCTCTTGAATCCAGTATCTGTCTTGCCTGGATGTGCTCGATAAATGTTGTCATGTTTCCCTCCGAATTTCTTCTAATATCTTATATAGGTCTTTTGATTCCTGAATTGATACATTTCCCGTGGGTATTTTTAAAACTTCGACTGTAAGCGTTTTGTTGTAGTACTCAAGCCTGAGGATATCGCCTTCTTTGACGGTGCTGGCGGGTTTTGCCTGTTTGTCATTAATGTAAATTCGGCCCTGTCCGGCTACTTCGTTGGCCAGACCCCTGCGCTTTATAAGCCTTGATACTTTTAAATACTTATCCAGTCTCACACAGGAATATTACACCAAAAGAATTGCAATTTAAAGGGTGTTGGAGAAATATAAAAATTACATTGCCTGTCGTCTGGAATTAATTATCCTCTGGAAGGTCTCGTCATCCTTAAACTGTTCAAACAGTCTGTCGCCCAGTATCATTTCCTTTATCAGCGGATTAATCTGCATCGCAATACTTAGTTCCTTAAGTGCTTTTTCCTTTTCACCAAGTTCAACAAATGCGCATGCCCTTTTATAAATTAAAACCGCATCAACAGCATTTAGCTTTAGCGCTATATCAAAAATTCTCTTTGCTTTTTCCGGGTTCCCGGCTTGCAGGTAAAGGTCGCCAAGCCTGTACTGTATGCTTACGTCCTGCGGGTTTAAGTCAAAGCATTTTTTAAGGTATGTAAGCGCAACATCAACCTGTCCGAGTTTTTTAAAGCATTCTGCCATAAGTTCAAATGTCTTTACTTCGTATGGGTTAAGCTCAAGTGACTTCTGGAAGTACTTTATAGCTTCAGGATATTGTTGAGTCGCGAAATATAATTGCCCGATATCAAACAAACAGCTCGCATCATCAGGGTTCAGCTCAAGGACTTTGTTAAAAGACTCGAGTGCTTCGTTGAATTTTTCTATGCTTGCATAAGCCACACCCTTGTTGTAATGGGCAAGAGCAAGGTTCGGTTCTACTTTAAGGGCCTTGTCATAATATTCTATGGATTCTTCAAAGTCCTGCTTATCCAGCAGGAAGTTAGCGTAGTTATAAAGTGTTTCATAATTTTCACCGTCTATTTCCACAGCCCGCTGGTAGTAATCTTTAGCGGTCTTAAAACGGTTTCGTGCCGCTTCTATTTTTGCGATATTAATCCAGCCCAGCGCAGCGAGTTCCGGGCATTCAATAATTTTTTCATATGCTTCCTTGGCTCTTTCGTAGTCGCCGACTTTTTTGTATAGTTCGCCTAAGTCTATATAATTCAAATACGGATCAACGTTTGACAATATTATTCTCCTCGTGTTAATGTCTGAATTTTTTCTTTCAGCACAGACAAATCAGTATGTAAAATCTTTTCTATAATTTCCCATTTTATATCCATGTACTGGTGGATTACAAAATTTCTAAATCCAATAATTTCCCTCCACGGGATTTGTTTATTATTTTCTTTAAATTCATTTGAAATAATCCTTGCGGCTTCCCCTATTATTTGGAGAAAATATAAAATTCCATATTTTTCAATATCATCTAATTCATAAAATTTTCTTGTAGAGGTAACTTCATCAATTTTATTTATTGCAAATTTTATATCGCTTAATTTTGATTCATCTCTGTTCATAAAGCCTTTGCTTCCTTGAGTACATCTTTTTTTACCTGAGGTTTTAAAGCGCTTTCTATTACTATGTCTATTTTACGGCCCAATAAATTTTCCAAATCAGCAATTAATCCTCCAGGGAAGAAGAAAGAAAGCTTGTTTACATCGGGAATATCTATTAAAAAATCAATATCGCTGTTTTCTGTTTCCTCGCCTCTAATAACTGAACCAAAAACTCTTAAATTGGATGCACCGTGGGTACTGGCGATACTGTTAATCTCATTTCTTTTTTCTTTGAGGATTTCGTAAAGTGACATATACCTAAACATATTGAATAACTTACAACATACTATTATATCATTAATTTTTTATGTTATAACCTTGTAGCCGGATTGCTCAAAAAATCCTGATAGCTTTTTTCAATGCCTTCTTTTAATCCTGTTTTTGCCTGCCAGCCCAGCGCATTAATCCGGGAAACATCGAGCAGCTTCTGCATTGTGCCATCGGGTTTTGATGGGTCGGTTTTAATTTCGCCATTAAATCCTGTTACATCTTTTATTATATTGGCCAGTTCCATAATAGTAACGTCTGTACCGGTGCCGATGTTTATAAATTCGCCGATATCTTTTGCGTCCTTGTTTTTCATAAGGTATAAAACAGCGTCCGCCAGATCAAGGTTGAACATAAACTCACGCTTTGGTGTACCTGTACCCCAGATAGTTACTTCATTAAGCCCTTTTTCTTTTGCTTCATGAAATCTTCTTATGAGCATTGGCAGTACATGAGCATTTTCTGAGTGGTAGTTATCGCTAATGCCATACAAATTACAGGGCATTACGGATATATAGTTTGTCCCGTACTGCCTGTTCATTGCGTTACATAGTTTTATACCCGCTATTTTAGCGATGGCATAGGGTTCGTTAGTTGGTTCGAGCGCAGAGGTGAGCAGGTATTCTTCCTTTAGCGGCTGCGGCGCATTTTTAGGGAAAATACAGCTTGAGCCGAGGAACAATAGCTTTTTTACTTCTGTTTTCAGGCAGGATTCAATTATATTGTTTTGAATTTTGAGGTTGTCCAGTAAAAAATCAACTGGATAAGTATTATTTGCGTATATTCCGCCTACTTTAGCGGCAGCAAGAAATACCCAGTCGAACTTTTCTGCTTTGAAAAAAGCTGATACAGCATTTGCATCAGTAAGGTCAAGCTCTTCCCTTTCTTTTAAAATTATATCCTCATAACCTTCGTTTTTAAGCCTGTTTACAATCGCACTCCCTACAAGGCCTTTGTGTCCGGCTACAAAAATTTTCATTATAATAACTCCTCATACAAAGCCCTATTTGCGCAAAGAGATAGATTTTTAAGGGCACACATCCCTTTGTCTCTTTCTACTACGCCTATACTTGCCAGTTTATTGCGTACTACCTCGTTTAAATCATTCGGGTCAACATATAATGCGCAGTCTTTTGTACATTCACCTTGATTAAACGGGCAGGATTTATTTTTTTTATTTTCCACTTTACTCTCCAAGTCCCTTACATATTCTTGCTATTTTTTTCTGCCATCCGGGGATTTTTTCAATATAAAAATCAGCACCCCTGCTCATACACTTTTCTCTATGCTCTTTTTTGTTAGAAGCTGTCATAACAACAATCTTTGTATTTAATTTGCATAAAAGTGACATTTTTTTTATTTCATCAATTAATATAAATCCTTCTCTTTCGGTAGGAATAAATAAATCAACAATAGCGTAGCCAAAATCCTGCGATTTGTATTTCTCTATTGCGTCAAAGAGTTCTCTGGATACGGTTACTTCAAACCCCATTTTTTTAAGCAGGGATTCCATTTGTACGGTAACTATTCCCAGATCATCAACAACAAGTACGTTGTTTGGATTTTTTGGCGCATTTAAAGAAATTGTTTGTGTTTCGCCATCAGTTTGGCTTTCAACCGGTTTGGGAGCGCCGCCCTGTGTGGCAAAACTTATAGTATCAAGCTTTGTAGTGATTTTGGTCAGTATTTTTTTCATGTCTTCTATAGTGACATTTTCAGGTACCTTACTATCACCCAGTTTAAAAAAATTATCCAAAAAATCATTATCAACTTCTATAGAAAAATTTTCAGACACGATAAAATTCCTTTATTTATTATATTTTTTATAAATTTATTTTAACTTCTTAAATAAATATGTGCCACAACTTTTTATAAAATTATCGTTATTTTTTGTTTTTAGAATTTGTTTCAATATTTTAATAATATCATTTTCATTTAAATCAAAATGTATTTTCAACTGATTAATATAGTTACATAAGGACTTCAGTGCCATATGTCTTTTTTTGCATTTTTCCCGGTAATTTATATATTTTTTTGTAATTTGTGTCCTTCCGTCACTATCACCCATGTGTATTATATCCTTACCCTGTTATTGTTAACTTTATTTCTATATAAAAGATTAAATTTTTTTCCGATTTTTTTCATCAGAGTAAAGTTTAATATGGAAATTATTGAAAAAGAGAGAAAATATATGATAAAAAAAATTATTATATTCAAAATTATTACTGTTTGCTTATTATTTTTATTAAATACGCCGGCAAAAGCAAGTTATGATGATGCTTTTTCTGTTTACAGGCCCGGAATAGAAGTATTAAAAAGCCTCAAGGGATCAAATTACTCTTATTACATCCAAAGAATTTATGTAGACCCTACAGAGAAAAACAGATTGATGGTTTTAATTAAGCCAAATTACTGGTTCAAGCTTACTAAAAGGGAAAAAGATGATATCCTATCTAAAATTTCTGTAAAATGGGAGGAGCTTAACCAAAATTTTGAATTAGACAGCGGTATTAAAGCTGAAGTTTGTTTTGCCAATATTTAAAATCCTTTTTATTTGCGGGCAGGAAAGTTAAGGTACTGGAAAAATCTTTCTGTTGTAATTTGTCTGTATTGCTTTGGTTGATTTAGAGCAATTATAATAAAGTTTTTATTGGTTTTCTGATTTTTTAGTATGCCAATGATTCCTTTATAATCCTTATTGTCCTCTCCTGTAGTAGAGAAAAACACTCTCATATATGGAATATCCTGATCCATTGCTTTAAAGGTGTCTTTTTGTTCAACATCAAAATTATTTATTTTAAGTTTATCCTGCCTGTTAAAGTTGGGTAATAAATTTTTAATCTGGCTTTCAAGGTTATCAACTGTTCCATTATTGCCACTAATGTTAAATACCCAGCCCGGGTCAATTATGCCGATTATTTGTCCGCTGTAAGGATAATTAGCCAGTACAATTTTTACACCTGTTACGTCTATTGCTTTTGTAACAATATAGCCAGGTGGTATTCTTGAAAAATCAGCAATTGTTTCAGACCTTGCTTTTAATTCTTCATTGCTGGCAGCTAATTGCTTGTTTAAATCTTCTAATACTATTACATAGCCTATATAAACAGCTGCAACCAATACTGTTAAACCTGTAAAAAGGCTAATAATGGCGAATATCATTTTGTTGAAACAGCCTTTATTCATAAAGTTCTCCTATCTTATGATTTATATCTTAATACAGGCTTTCTTGCGGCTTCGGTTTCATTAACTCTTAATACCGGAGTTTTTGATGGTGATTCCAGAACCTGTTTATAGTCATTTTTTATTTCAATAAAAATATTTTGCATTATATCAATAAAATTATCAAGGATTTTTTTTGTTTCTGTTTCGGTTGGCTCAATCATTAAGGATTCAGAAACAATAAGCGGGAAATATACTGTAGGCGGATGTATGTTGTAGTCCAGAAGTCTTTTTGCTATTGCCATTGTATTAACGCCTTCCGCCTTTTGGATATCGCCGGAAAGAACAAATTCGTGCATACAAACCTGGTCAAATGGCAATTTATAAAATTGTTTTAATTTTTCTTTCAGGTAATTAGCATTGAGGACCGCATCCTGGCTGACTTTTTTTAGTCCTTCTCCTCCCATCATCAAGATATATGTATAAGCCCTTATAAAAATGCCGAAATTTCCATAATAGGACTTTACCTTTCCTATAGAATTTTTTAGTTCATAATCAAAATAATATTTTAAGGCATTTTCATCGTAATTTATGATGGGTATTGGAAGATACTCAGCCAATTTTTCCGTTACCCCGATAGGCCCTGCTCCGGGGCCGCCGCCACCGTGCGGGGTTGAAAACGTCTTGTGCAAATTTACGTGAACAATATCAAATCCCATAATTGCGGGGTTTGTTATGCCCATAATCGCATTGAGGTTTGCTCCGTCATAATAAAGCAGTGTGCCGTTTTCTTTTGCCAGTTTTGATATTTTTGATATTTCATCCTCGAAGAGTCCGAGGGTATTGGGATTAGTGAGCATTATGGCCGCTACATCTTCATTTAAAAGATTTTTTAATTCTTCAGTATCGACCTGACCCTTTGAGTTTGATTTGACTTCAATAATATCGAATCCGCACATTTTTGCGCTGGCAGGGTTTGTGCCATGGGCAGAGTCCGGTACTATTACTTTAGTCCTGTTTTCATTAATGTTTTCAAAGTATTTTTTTACTATCAGCATCCCTGCAAATTCCCCGTGCGCACCGGCTGCCGGCTGCAATGAAACCGAATGCATCCCTGTGATTTCTTTTAGCAGTTCCTGAAGTTGATACATTAATTCAAGAGCGCCCTGCGAATATTTTTCTCCCTGTTTCGGGTGTATATCAATAAATCCCTCAAATCCCGCAACTTTTTCGTTTATTTTGGGGTTATATTTCATTGTGCAGGAACCAAGCGGATAAAAAGCGTTATCAACAGAGAAATTTTTCTGTGAAAGTATGGTGAAATATCTTACTACATCGAGCTCTGTTATTTCAGGTAAGTTAAGTTCGTCACTACGCAGACAATTTTCAGGTATAAATTTACTGAGATTTTTTTCTTCAACGCCTATTCCAGTAAACTTTACTCCCCTTTTGCCTTTTAGACTATCTTTAAATATTGTGCTTTGCATTTACTCCCATCCTTTACGCAAAAAATATCCAGCTTAATAATAAATCAAATAACAGCACAGCAACAGCACTCCAAATAGCCGCCCTGGTCGTAGAAACTCCTATTTCTTTAGCCCCACCGGTCGTTCTCAGTCCGTGGCATGTACATATCAATGTGACAAGTACGCCGAAAACAGCTGCTTTTAGCAGACTTACATAAATGTCATAAGTATCTGTATATAGCCATACAGATTTTAAATACAGGTAAGGATGCAGTTTTACTGTGGCGTTAGCTACAAACATTCCCCCGATAATACCTATCAGCTCAGCGAGAATAGTAACCAGAGGGGCTACAATTACGCCTGCCAGAAGTCTTGGTACAAGAAGGTATTCTATAGGGTCAACCTTTAATGTTTTAAGTGCGTCAATTTGTTCGGTAACGCTCATGTTGCCTATTTCTGCTGTTATGGCTGTACCGGCCCTCGCCCCAATAGCGAGGCTCGCAAATATTGGAGCCATTTCCCTTGTGATTGCAATAGAAACAAGCCCGCCAACATAAGCATCAGCACCTGACAAAATAAACCTCTCGGCTACCTGAAGCGACAGCACAGCCCCGGCAACCACGCATATGGTCAGGGCTATCGGCAGGGAGTCATAACCTATTATTGCGGCCTGGTTAATTGTATTTCTGAAATTAATCTTATTAGAAGCAATTCTCTTAAGTGCCTTAAAAAAATATATTATGCAAAAACCAATGAATTCAACTATCATAAACAGGGGTGCACCAGTGTTTGTACTTCTCTACCTTGCCTTTTACTATATCAAAATATAAGTCCTGTATCTTTTTGGTCACAGGACCAATTTTACCATCACCAACAGGCCTGTGGTCAATGCTGGTTATTGAGCTGACCTGTGCGCCCGTGCCGCAGAAAAATGCCTCGTCAGATACATAAAGCTCAGTCCTGTCAACTTCCCTTTCAATAACCTCAAGACCCATTTCCTGCTCAGCTATTTGTTTTATGGCATCTCTTGTTATTCCCACCAGAATGTTATCTGTAATTTTTGAAGTTACCAGCTTATTATCCTGTACAAGGTAAAAGTTCATTGCGCTGCCTTCGGTCACGTGGCCGTCCTGCGATAAAACAAGCGCTTCATCAAACCCGGCTTTTAATGCATCAGTTTTTATAAGGCCTGTATTTGCATACGCACCCCCTATTTTTGCGCGAGGCGGTATAGCATTATCATCGAGCCTTCGCCAGTTAGAAACACAGATGCTCAGGCCTTTTGAAATATCTACATAGTCGCCTATCCAGCAGGTAAAAATTAAAAATGAGTCTTTCCCTGTCAGTTTCGGGCCTATAGTGCATTCGCTTTTAAACAATGTAGGTCTGATATATGTATCACCTTTGAGGGCGTTCTTTTTTAATAGTTCAACAGTTATGTCGCACATTTCCTGAATGGAATAAGCGGGTTTCATGTGCATTACTTTCGCGCTTTTATGCATTCTTTCATAGTGTTCTTTCATTCGGAAAACATACATCTGCTTTTCAGTTTCGTTCCAGTAACCTCTTATACCTTCAAAAATAGAAGTTCCGTACAAAAAAGCATGCGTCTTAACGCTTATATTGGCGTCCTGTTCCGGGATATATTTCCCGTCCATAAAAACATATTGTGTGTTTTGGGTTTCCATCAGAAATCTCCTCTAGTTTGTATATTATTTTTGCCAAGATAATCCTTTAATTCCTTTATTTTCACAGTATTATAGTGAAAAATTGAGGCCGCAAGCGCCGCGTCTGCCGCACCTTTTTCAAATACATCCTTAAAATGTTCCATATCAGGCCCTGCCCCGCCTGAAGCTATTACCGGCAAGTTTGTATTAGTTGAAACATAATTGTTTAACTCAATATCAAACCCTTTTTGCGTGCCGTCAGCATCCATAGAGGTTAATAATATTTCACCTGCACCAAGCCTTTCAACTTCCTTAACCCAGTCAAGCACTTTTATATCAGTTTTTTTCTGTCCCGCATTAATATAAACATACCAGTCATCAGGTTCTCTTTTTGCGTCTATAGCAACAACTATACATTGAGAGCCGAATGTCTTTGATGCCTGCGCCAGTATTTCAGGATTTTTCACTGCGGCTGTGTTTAAAGAAGCCTTGTCCGCACCGGCTAGCAGGATGTTTCTAATATCTTCAAGGGTTCTGATGCCGCCTCCAACGGTTAACGGGATAAAGACTTTTTTCGAGACCTGTTCCACAACGTGTCTTATTGTGTCCCTGCCTTCGTTTGTTGCAGTTATATCAAGGAATACTATTTCGTCTGCGCCTTCTTCCGAGTACCTTGCAGCAAGACTCACAGGATCGCCAGCGTATTTAAGATTAAGGAAATTCACGCCTTTTACTGTCTGGCCGTCTTTTACATCTAAACAGGGTATAATTCTTTTTGCGAGCATAATAGTAATAATATAGCAAATAAACATTTCAATTGTTTAAATTCTTTACAAAAATCCCAAAATGTTCAACAATAATATTATTAATAATATGTGGGAGAGGATTTTGATGAATAGAATTTTAAATATTTTTCTTTCAATTTGCTTTTTAAATTTTATAATTTACCCGGCATTAGCTGATGAATATCTGGTACTGCCTCCTATAGTTGAAGAAGAAAACACCGGAAACTATAATCCTGATTATGACAAACCCTTATCAGATTTTAATAGTCCTCTGGAAAATAATTCTTATTCTTCTCCTTCAAATACTCCAACAACCCTTGATACTTTAAAGGGTAGAATAACAACTGTTCCTGTCGGTACAGCTTTTCAGGTCATAACAGATGATTCCCTTAACTCTAAAAGGAGTATGGTAGGTGAAATTTTTAAAGCAACACTTAACCAGCCCATATCCGTGAATGGAGATATTATTATTCCCGCAGGCAGTGAGGTAATAGGACAGATTACATATTTACAGGAAGCTGGCAGAATTGGTAAAAATGCAAAAATGGAAATTAAATTCACCAGCATAAAGCCGCTTTACGGGAATAAAGTCCCAATAATAGCAAAAGTCTTAACAGAAGATAATACAGGTATAATAAAAGGTGGCTCATTAAAAGAACAGTTAGTCAGCGGTGCTAAAGCACAGGCGCTTATTACCGCAGGCGGTACCTTAGCAGGAGCAAGTGTTGGTGCTGCGCTAGGAGGAGTTACCGCTGGTGCCGGGGCTGCAGTAGGTGCAGCAAGCGGTGCAGGTATAGGACTTGCTTATCTGTTCTGGAGAAAAGGCAAACCTGTTGCAATACCAAGCGGTACTAAAATGGTGGTCATGCTTGAACAGCCTTTTAATGTAAGCAAGTAGTTATGTTAACAGTTATCCAGCGATAAAATATCTATTTCCGAGCGGAAATGGTTCTTGATAATATTTTCGATTTCGTTGTCAGCACGCACCCATAAATTTGATGAAGCAAGGATTTTAAGCATACTGCCGTTATTTTTAACATTGAATATAACCGGGTCTGTGCCTTTATGCCCGGCTAAAAAGTCTTTTAACGACATTAGCTCCTCGAAGCCGCTCTCCGGGTTTAGGGAAATATTTACTATATTACAGTTTTCAACCTTTGAAACATTGTTTATAACAAGATTTGGGGCTGATTCCTCATCCCCACGGTATTGTATTTTACCTCCAAGTATTACTTTTGACTCCGGTTCAACATATGAACCAAATTTGTCCAGCACCTCGCTGTATGCAACGAACTCTACTTTGCCGGTTAAATCCTCAACAGTACCAACTTTAAGCAGTTTGTTGGATTTTGTATAAAGCTGACGTACTTGTGTTATAAGCCCGCATATTGTAACAAGCGCACCTTCAGGTATTTCTTTCAGCTCCGCTATGTTATGAGTGGTTAAAAATGGAAGCTGGTCTTTTATGCAGGAAAGCGGGTGACTTGTAATATAAAAGCCAAGGTATTCCTTTTCAAAACTCTGTATTTCAGCATCGGTAAATTCTTCGTCTGTTCCGGACAGTTGGAAGGTCGGCATTGCCTGTGTTGCCGCCATGGCAGCAAACAAACTCATCTGGCCGTTAGCCCT
>CAZLCO010000048.1:14278-17814 GCA_964558005.1 uncultured Gammaproteobacteria bacterium
CGCTGCTCATAGCGGAATCAAGGTTTTCAAAGAGCTGTTTCCTGCTTTTTTCTATGTTGGAAAAAGCGCCTGATTTTATAAGGCTTTCAAGAGTTCTTTTATTAAATTGCTTCAGGTCAACTTTAGTGCAGAAATCATAAAAAGATTTATATTCCTCTTCCTGTCTTCCACGTTCAATTTCTTCCACAACACCGGAACCCACATTTTTAACCGAACACAGCCCGAATCTTATATTATTTCCATCAGGCGTAAAGTTTGCCCCTGATTTGTTTATGTCAGGAGCCAGCACTTCCATGCCCATTTTCTGGCATTCTGCAATGTACTGCTGGATTTTATCCTGGTTGCAGCTTACGCTGGAAAGCAAGCAGGACATGTATTCTACCGGGTAGTGAGTTTTTAAGTAAGCTGTCTGGTAAGCAAGAAAAGCATAAGCTGCTGAGTGCGACCGGTTAAAGCAATAAGCGGCGAATTCTGTCATTGTTTCAAACAGCTCTTCGGCAAGTTTCGGGTCTATTTGATTTTTTGCGGAGCCGGAAAGGAACAATTCCTTTTGTTTATTCATTTCCTCGGCTTTTTTCTTACCCATTGCCCGCCTTAGAATATCCGCCTGTCCGAGCGTGTAGCCAGCGAGGGACTGGGCTATTTGCATTATTTGTTCCTGATAAACAATTGTGCCATAAGTGTCTTCTAATATTGGCTCAAGAGCAGGGTGCTTGTATTCTACCTTTTGACGCCCATGTTTTCTCTGGACAAAATCTCCAACCATCCCAGAATTCAAAGGCCCGGGCCTGAACAGGGCAACCAGAGCGCCAAGGTCTTCAAATACAGAAGGCTTTAAATCTTTTACGAGGGTTTTCATTCCGGACGACTCTAACTGGAATACACCGTCTGTGTCTCCTTTTGAGAGTGTTTCATAAACTTTTTTATCGTCCAGCGGGATTTTATTAATATTAATATTAATTCCCTGTCTTTCCTTGACCAGTTTTTCCGTATTGTCAATGATTGTAAGATTCCTTAGTCCAAGAAAGTCCATTTTTAAAAGGCCAAGCTTTTCCAGGTCACCCATCGGGTAAGTTGTGATAACTGCTCCGTCTTTTGAATTTTGTATAGGCACGATGTCCGTGAGCGGGTCCCTTGAAATTATTACCCCGGCAGCGTGAGTGCCGACATTAAATTTAATGCCCTCTATTGATTTGGCCAAATCAACAAGCTCTTTAACCTTGGGGTCCTTTTCATAAATCTTTCCAAGTTCCATTCCATCAGCCAGCGCATCATCAATTTTTATTTTTGGCGCAGTAGGTATCATCTTGGCCAGCTTATCTGACTCTGAGTATGGCACATCCAGCACACGGGCAACGCTTTTTAACGCAGCTCTTGCCGCAAGAGTACCAAAGGTAATTATCTGGCAGACTTTATCCTTGCCGTAAAGTTCTGAAACATAATTTATAACTTTTTCACGTCTTTCAATACAGAAATCTATATCCACATCAGGCATGCTTATCCTTTCCGGGTTTAAAAACCTTTCAAAAAGGAGGTTATGCCTGATAGGATCAATTTCTGTTATCCCAAGACAATAGGCCACGAGGCTTCCCGCCGCCGAACCACGTCCGGGGCCTACGGGGATATCATTTTCACGGGCAAATTTTATAAAGTCCCAGACTATCAAAAAGTAAGCTGAAAAGCCCATCTTTTCAATAATTCCCAGTTCATACTTAATTCTGTCAGTGAGTTCTGAGGTTATTTCAGCATAACGCTGCTCAAGCCCTTCTTTTACAACCTTTTCAAGGTATGATTCAACTGTATGGTTTGGAGGGATGGGGAAATAAGGCAGTATTGACTCGCCCATATCAAGTATTAAGTTGCATTTATCAGCTATTTTTACGGTGTTATCTATAGCAGCATTGAAAGTCTCCTCATTCAGCCATTTAAAAGAATTTCTTAGTTCATCAGCGTTTTTAATGTAAAACTCGTTATTTGGAAATTTCATTCTTGAGTTATCGCTCCTGACCTTGCCGGTTTGCAGGCAGAGCAGTATATCGTGACAGAGCGCGTCTTCTTTTTTTGTATAGTGGCTGTCGTTCGTTATTATCAGTCCTATATCAAGTTCATTTGCGATTTTTATAAGGTCAGGGTTTGTCATTTTCTGGCCTTCAAGCCCGTGGTCCTGGATTTCAATATAAAAATCCTCGCCGAAAATTTCTTTATAGTATTTTGCGGCATTTTTAGCGCCTTCTTTATCTTTTTGAAGAAGTTTTTTAGTTATTTCACCGCTCAGGCAGGCTGATGTGCATATTAAACCTTCCATGTGTTTTTCAAGAATAACTTTATTAACACGTGGTTTGTAATAAAATCCTTCAAGATGCGCTATACTAACAAGTTTTACAAGGTTCTGGTAGCCTTTTTTATTCTTTGCAAGCAGTACTATATGATAGTTTGGTTGTTTACTTGTTCTGTCCTGTAAATCACCATCAATTAAATATAACTCACACCCTATTATAGGCTTTACGCCTTCTTCCTTTGCCTGCCTGTAAAATTCAATTGCGCCGTACATTACGCCATGGTCAGTAATTGCCGCAGCGGGCATGTTGTTTTCCTTTGCATGTTTTAACAGGTCACTTATACGTGTAGCGCCGTCGAGCAGGCTGTATTCGGTATGCAGGTGTAAGGGGACGTATGTTTTCATAATAAAATTATAGTATAAATAAGTTTCGGTTTTTAAACATAATTGGTAATTTCATGAGTTCAAAAATAATCCACTTACCGGAAATAGGCGATATTATCCTTGCAAAAAGCAGACAAAATAAAAGACTGGTATTGACTATAAAGCCATCAGGACAGGTAAGAGTTTCCCTGCCTGCAAGAGGGTGTTTTAAAGAAGCTGAAAAGTTTGTATTAAACAAAAAAGAATGGATACAGCAAAGCATTGAAAAAGTAAAATCCAAAAGCTCTCCAATGGAAATAATAGATGAAAATACAAATTTTATGACAGGGCAACATGTTTTAAAATTCTATCCGCATAAATTAAAAAGAGCCCGGTGTGAACTGGATAAAGGCTGTATAAATATTTACTATCCCGAAAATTCAAATATAAGAGATGATTATGTACAAAAATGTGTGCGAAAAGGTATAAATATTGCCTTATGGCTGGAAGCTGAAGAGTATTTGCCGAAAAGAGCCGAATTGCTTTCACAAAAAACAGGACTTAAATATAAAAAATTACAGCTTTTTAATTCCAAAAGGTGCTGGGGCATGTGTATGAGCGATAATTCAATAAAGCTAAATATTCATCTTATGCGGCTTTCTGCTGATTTAACAGATTACGTGATACTTCATGAACTTGCGCACATTAAAGAAAAAAACCACGGTAAGAAATTTTATGACCTTTTAGGCGGGTTAATTCCTGAGCCTAAAGCCTGGTCTAAAATAATGAGGAAACTAAGTCCGTCACAGCTATTAATGGAAGCTTCTTCTTTTAAGTTAAATTAACGTAAGTTGCTACTTATGAAAAAAGTATAGAAAAATTGTAGGATAAAATA
>CAZLCO010000049.1:0-17693 GCA_964558005.1 uncultured Gammaproteobacteria bacterium
CCAGCCACCCTTTTGCCAGTTCCACCAGTTTAATTTTATTAAAGAAAAAATATACTAAAAATGTTATAGGTAGGAACAGTATTATGAATTCAAATGAGTTAAACAGCATTTAAAAATCCTTTATAAAAACTTTTAAAACTTTTATATAAAAGACGGATTTTATTTTCAAGATTTAAATACTTAAATTTTCTCGGTTTTAAGAAAAAATCTATGCAATTATATTCAGGCAAATTTTTATAAGCAACGAACCATTTATTTTTTAATTGCTTTATAAGCTGCTTTTCATTATAAAATTTATTTTTCTGATTTGCTTTTATGATTTTATCAAGCCATAAAACAGATTTATTAATAAATTCGTCATAATTTTTAATCGAACATTTTTCTGCTAAAAGATAGCAATGAAAGTTTAACTCTTCTTCGGTAAAATCGATACCAAGATTTTCAAGGTTTATTTTCCATACGGCAAAATTTTCCCTTTCCAAAGTTGAGTCCATTGCTGTTAATTGATTTGAGTTTATTCTGTAATCAAGCAAAACTTCTTGTATATTTGCAAATTTTAGATATTTTACGGCTTTTACCCACAATTCATAATCCTGAGTAACTTTAAATTCAGGGTTATATCTTAAATTATGTCTGTTAAAAGAATTTTTGCGGAAAATAATCGAAGGATGAGCCACAGGAGAAGTGATAAAAGAATTTGTTACAATTTTGTCGCGGGTTTCAGCATATTTAGCAACAAAATTTAAAGCCCCAAAAAATTTTGCCCAAGTTCCGCATATGTCAATATCAGAATTTTTTTCCATAAAAGCAAATTGTTTTTCTAATCTTTCAGGCCTGCTTATGTCATCAGCGTCCATTCTTGCTATATATTCGCATTTTGCCAGATCTATCCCCCTGTTTAAAGAGGCAGCAAGCCCTATATTTTGTTCATTTTCAACAAAATTAATACGACTGTCTTTATAAGACTGTACGATATCAGCAGTTGAATCAGTTGAGCCGTCATTTATTATTAAAAATTCAAAGTCTTTAAACGTCTGGCATAAAATACTGTCAATTGCCTCTTTTAGATATTTTTCGCAGTTATAAACAGGCATTAGTACAGTAATTTTTTTGCTCATAGTTTTATCCAGCTTTCCGGTAACAAGTCTTTAATATCACGATCAGAAGTATTAAACCATTTTCGAGGTGTAATTACAATTTTTTCATTATTATTATTAAGCCAGGCTGCCCACCAGCTAAAGGAGCTATTTGCGGTTATATTATGCTTGCAAAGAGACATAAGCCTCATATCTTCATACCCGGTGTCTGCGCTGTTTATGTCAACCATTGAGAAATTTTTATTATCTCCAAAACTATCCTTTGCCCACTCAGTATCATCGGAGAACACGTAAAAGTGAGGATTTTGGACTTTTTCAGTAATTAAATTAATTGCATTTTTATAATATTCATCAAGGTTTATGTAATATATGGCTTTTATAGCAGCATCCTTTATATAATCGCCTCTGCGAATATGCAGACTCACGGAATTACAGGAGGTTATTTGTTCGGCAAATTCCTTGTTTTTTCCGCTAAATTCGGTTTTTACAGTAAATTCTTTTTCTATAACTTCTGAAATTTCATTAAAATATTTCTCACTCTGCCAGTGACCTTCTAAATAGATATTGTCCTGCAATTTCAAAATTTCCGGGTCAAAATGGAAATGCTTCTCTCTTATAAAATTTTTAGACAATTTTTTATGCTTCTTACCTTTAATTTCTTTTATAAAAGATTCAAAAAAATTATCTTGTTTATATTTTAGCTTTTCGATTTCTTCCTGCGTTGCAAATTCTTCGATTATATTAAAGATACCCAGCTCATATTTCCTTATATTGCCCTCGACGTATTCTGACATATCCAGCTTGAGGCCAGTTTTGTTTTTTTCGGCAAGATATCGTCCCAGTGCATACTGGAACATCTGATTACCCAAACCGCCCATTATTTCAACGATAATCATCTGGCAGGTTCCGCAGATTCAGGCAAAATAGGTTTAAAGGATTTAATTTTATTTATTATAAAATTTCCAAGCTTAACGCCGGGCTGTTCAATATAATTGTAAGATAAAAAGCTAAGAAACATTGTTAATATGATAACTCCAAGCATAGCTAACATAAAATTAAATTCTATATGATAATTTTTCAAAATCATTAATATCGCATAATGAATAAAAAATGCAGAATAACTCCATCTGCCCATATACACCATAAATTTATTATCAAACAGCATTGAAGTAACTTTATCCATTGAATAAACCAAAAATGGAAAAGCTACTAAAACAAAACCAAAATATGCGTTTGAAAAAATCATACCGGTAACCTTATAAACATCTTTGCCTAAAAGTCCAAATCCACTACAAATAAACAAAGTTATTCCTATAATTCCAAAGAATTTATACAGCTTTGATTCAAAAAATTCTGGTATTCTAAAAACCAGCATCCCAAAAACAAATAAAAACATATTGCTAAATGGAGAAAGTCCTGTCCAAATGCCTAATGCTTCACTAGTTCCTCCAAAAATAAATGTGGCTATGGGATATTTAAAATGTGCTATTGCCAGAAATGCAAAAAATAAACCAATCAACCATCTATTTGATAACATGAATAAAAACGGAAAAAAAACATAAAAAACAACTTCCGGGGTCAGCGACCATGATATACCAAAAATACTTCTTATATATTCAGGAAAAAGTCCATGAATAAAAGAAATATGAACCAAGAAATTCTTTAAATCCAGTGGCATTGCAGGTGTAGTAGCTTCTAGCTCATTATTAAACCCCAATAAAAAACACAAAATTATCACAAGATAATACAATGGAGCAAGCCTAAAAAACCTTTTAGCAAAAAATTCAGACAGACTGTACTTTGTCCGATTCAAAACATAACAAAGAATATATCCACTTATAAGGAAAAATAGTTGAACTCCGTATTTCCCCATATTAATAAAATTATGTGTTATTTCATTAGAGATGGGAGTAGATGCCGTCTGACTATGAATTAGTATTACTCCGAGGATTGCCAGCCCCCTTAATCCGTCTATGCGACTTAATCGCTGATATGATTTATTTTTTTCCATACTTCCCCTTTTTTATTTTTTAAACCAAAAACAACCACATCCAAAATATTGCTCATCTGATATATTTTCAGAAGCATTTTGAATATATTCACCATTATCTGTAATTAATGTAAATTCTTGTAATTTTAGTGTTTTAAAGAACTCATTAACTTGCTTAAAAGAATAAACTCTGTGTGCATTATATATAATCCTTGGATTCCCTGAAACAGGAACAACAAAAAATAAGTTCCCATTTGGAGCAAGAACTCTTTTTAATTCTACTATTCCCTTTAAATCCCCTTGCGGATCTAATTCGTCTCCATAACGCCCCAATCCTACGTGTTCAATTATATGCATACAGGAAAGCGATTTTATACTATTATCCTCAAAAAATAATTCCTTTATGTCCGCTTTTAAACATTGCAAATTAGGAATTTTAACCTCAGATGGTCTATATTCATAAAAATCTATAGGACAAATAGCTGAAGCCATCACATTAAAATATAAATATGAACTTATATCTGTATGCTTTTCAGGTTTAGTTTCTAAAAGTTTTCTTATTGCCCATCCAATATGATAAACATAATGATCATCATATTTTATATTTGATGTTCTTTCGTCTAAAAGAAGTCTATTTTTCCAATTTAATTCAAATCCTCTATTATTTTCAATTAAATTTTGAAATGTTAAAAATTTTTTTCTTTCTTTTTGGGCAAAAAGCATTTTTTTAAACAAATATTTAAAAGGTTTGCGCTTAAAATCACTCCAACAAAATTTCATAATTTCCCTCTTACTAAATTTACTATAAATTTAAATGGTTTACGCTTAAACTCACGAAACATAATATCTTTATATTCATGAAAATGCTGTTTATAAAGTTCTTCTATATTTATTGCAGGAAGGCTATCTTTGTTAATTTCCAGGCAAACATCTTTAATATCTGCTGTTTTTAATGATTTAATATTATCCCTTTGCCATTCATCTCCTTCAAACAGAATTTCAGCTATATCACGCTCAAAATGATAAAAGTGGTTTTTGTGTTTTAAATCATAAAATAGCGTTTGAACTGGATAAAACATATTAAAATTAACATCATCTTTAGTTATCCAGTGAATAGTATCTTCTTTTTTTAAAATAAAGTTTTTATGGCAATTGTAGTTAAAAAGATAATCATAATAAATTCTTGGATACTCTAAATACCCTCTAGGCGCAACTCTTTTCAATTCACTTACAAAAAAATCCACATCATCAACATGTTCCAGGACATG
Organism: uncultured Gammaproteobacteria bacterium; assembly: GCA_964558005.1. Lineage (GTDB taxonomy): Bacteria > Cyanobacteriota > Vampirovibrionia > Gastranaerophilales > UBA9971 > JANQGS01. Next base: position 4,356 of record CAZLCO010000049.1, read on the forward strand.
AGAGCAGATTATATAATCAAATTCATTATCCTTAAAAGGAAATTTGCCACCGTCATAATAAACAACAGGTTTTCCCAAATCAATTTTTTCGGCATTTCCTCGTTGTTTTCTGGCCTGCTCCTCATTATCAAAACTTAACTCCAAAAACACATCTGATCTGGGATGAGGCAAACTTCCCGGTCCTATTTCCAGCACTTTGTGGGTTTCTTTTATTGATATAAGTTTATTTGGATAAAACACTTTGCTTTATTCTCCAATTTTCCCAAATAAACTCATATTGATATGTTAATTCGTGTGTTTCGGACAGCTTTTGTTGAATTGCTTTCATTTTATTTCTAGCATCAGGCACAAATTCGTGGAATTGCACCTGAATATTTTTAACTCTTTGCGCCATATTACTATCGATTAAAGAGTTCAAAAGCTCGTATTCACTGCCTTCAATATTTATTTTCATTAAATCTATAGATTTAATATCGTTTTCTTCAATAAATTCAGCAATATTTTTTAATTTAATAATTTCAAAATTCTCTGATGAATTTATAACAGATGATCTGTCAGTTTCAAGTGAAATTTTTGCGTTCTGGGTGGTATTTGATAAACCAAAATCGAAAACTTTTATTTTGTTATTATTCTGGAACCTGTTTTTTATCATTTCAATAAAACTGGATACAGGCTCAAATACATATACATTGCACTGATATTTATTGAAAATATCATTCGCCCAGTTTCCCTCAAAACCGCCAACATCAAAAACCAGTGAATTTTCATTTAAATCATAGTTAAGTCGGAGTGTTTCATCCCCTTTAGCTTCCAGCCATTGGCTAAGATTTTTGTCAATCGTATAAATAGGAATATCTGTTTTTTTCTTCCCAAGGATTTTATCTCTGAGTGTCCTTATGCTTTTCTCAATCGGTTTCAATGATTTAATCATATTTTCTTTTATGCCTATTTTTCTTTGGTTTGCAAAATATGTTTCGGGTTTCAGTGTTATTATTTCTTTTTTAATATTATAAATTTCATTAGTTTTTATATGCTCACTAATCATAGCAAATAAATTGTGTTTATCCAGAACAAGATTTTTCGCATCCAAAATGTTTTGTACTGATTTTTCATACTGATTATTTGTGATAGCTTCTTCAATCAGTTTTATAGAACCTTTAATGTTATTAATATCAATATATGTAAAGGAATTCTCATTAAAATAGTCTGCTAAATTAGTACAACCAAAATAAAAAGGATAAGCTCCACCAAGATAACAGTCGGAAAGTTTTTCTGTCCAATAGTCAGTGCAGGCATAATTTTCCAATGCAATATGATATTTATAATCAGCTATTGCATCCCATTTATCTTCAATATCACATATTCCTCTGCCGAAAATATCAATAGTATCTCCAAAATGGTCTTTTAAGGTTGATACAAATTCAAGTCTTTTTCGATGCCCATCCGTAAATGCTTTATTTGAAGAAATTACAGAAATTAATTTTGTTTTGTTATAAGAATTAATGCTTTTTAGCTCGTCATAATCTTTACTAAAAGAAATATTTTTTTCATTTTTAACCCTTCTTCCGACCATCCACGGAAGAGCCTGCTGGGTATATATGATGTTTTTATGTTTTATTTGCCTGTTTGATGTAATAATTGTGCTGAATTGGTTTAAAAAATCAGGGTGATAATTTCGTACTGTTTCAGGTTCGGCAGTTATGAAAATAAGATTCTGTCTATCACATAAGATAGTTTCTTCCTGCAAAAGTCCGTCATAAACCACCCAAACATCACATTCTTGGGCATCTTCATTTATAGAAAACTCGCAGTTTCCAAATGTTTTTGAATTATTTGGTGTTTGTCTTTCAATAGGCCATTGAGGAAATTCAGTTGTTAGTTTTATTTTAATCATTTTATTGCCTCAATGTTAAGTGAAATTGACACTCCGTTTACTTTTGCAAGAAAAGCCGCATCTTCAACAGTGTTGCCATCCATTAACGAGTCAAATCTTTTTATCTCTTTAAAGCCGATAGATTCAAGCATATTAGCTAGAACCGGGTAAGAATAACCTCCAAAATGATAATCATATTTATCTGTTTGACCACCGAAGATTATTCCGGTTATAAGGTTTACGTTGTAGTTTCCTTCATCTATACTATATTTAGCCAGGTTTTCAAGATATAGTTTAGACAAAACTTCAAGGTCAGGGGTGGCCAGATATAATTTGCCACCCGGTTTTAACACCCTGTACCATTCCCTTAAAACTTTTGCGGCTTTATGGCGAGGTATGTGTTCAAATACATGTGAGTTATAGATATAATTAACGCTGTTTTGTCTTAATTTTATTTTATGTATATCTGCTGCTATATCTGGATTTAAAGCCAAATCAGCGTCAATACTACAAAATTCAGGGATTTTTGTACCCGCAGACCCGAGATTTAGTCCATAGAATGATATTCTAAAAATTTTATAAAGATATATATTGTAGAAAAAGGATTTTATAAACGTAACTATTTTTTTCATATTAATAATACCCATACTGCCCTAAATCAATGCCAATTAATTTAGAAAGCTTTCTATTTGATTCTTCGTGAATTTTCAATATTTGTTCTTTTTGATTTTCTGTTAATTTCTGATTCGAATAATTATCTTCTATTTGAAATTTATTTAAAAAGTATTTTATACCTCTGTCATTTTTTATAATAAAACTTTTTAATTTGTTATTTTGCAAGTTATCTATAAAATTATTATAAGAAAATGATAAAGGCTTAACCTTTTTCACATTAAGAGCAGGACCTTCATTTTCTTTTTTATATTCATTTGGAAAGTATTGCTTTAATTCAAAAAAATCATAAAAATTTGTTAAAAATTGTTCTGGATTATTTTTTAATAATTCATACGGAAGAACAAATACATTTTCTCTGCCGTATTTTTCCATATAATTTTCAATATATTTTGTCCAATTAAGATCTTGTATGTTTATATGTTCACTTTTATTAAAATTTTCTTTTTTATAACCAATAAAAGAATTTATACTAACAGGATTAGCTCCTTTATAAGCATAGTGAACATAAGCTGATTTTATCCAGTCATCTTGCTTTCTTATAACAATAAATATTTTAGCTTCAGGAAAAATTTGTTTTAATAATTCAGTATTATCAAAATTATTATGATAACTTTTCCAACAATTTCCAAAAAGAGTTTCAAAACTGAATAAGAAATTATTTTCTTCTATATTGTTAATAAAGCTGCTCACATACATTTTAATTTCTAAAAATTCTTTTTCATCTGTAAATTTAGAATTATTTTTATAATTTATTCCCAAATGCCAAAATTCACGATGAAATCTGTCATAATCAGTATTTTCAAGATAAGTTCCGGTAAAATATACATCTTGCAAAAACGGAAAAATTTGTTTTTGTAAAAATGTTGAGCCTGTTTTATGAAGCCCTACGTGTAAAATTATATTTTTTTTATTCTGTTCACTCATAATTGTATTATTATATAATCAAAAGTTTTTCAGGCAAAAGGTTAAGTAATGCAAAATAAAAAGAAAATAGCAATAACTCTGGGTGCATCGGGCGATATGGCGTTTGCTGTTGCTAATGTGCTTATGCAGTTGAAAAAACACACGCCTAACCTAGCTGATGACATAATAATATTTCAGCAGAACATGCCAGAAAAGGATATGCAGTTAATGCAGCAAATCATGCCCTGCAAATTTATTGAATATGAATTTAAAGCAAATATGGATGAGGAGTATATGGGAAGGTTTACACCGGTTGCCTTTGCCCGATATGACTGCTTTGATATGCTGGATGAATACAAAAAGATTGTCTGGCTCGATATAGATATACTTATTCAAAAAGATATTACAGAAATGTGTAAGGATACACCGACCGGCGTGTGTTTTTCGCAGGGATATTATCCGGTTTGGACGGTTTTTAAAAGAAAATTTGATTCTCCGTATGATTTAGACAGGAATTATTATGATTCCGGCACTTTTATAATACAGGATATAATGCCCCGATACAGGGAAATATCCAACTGGCTTTACGAAAAGACGGTTGAACATTCTGAACTCCTGCATCTTCCAGACCAGGGCATAATTAACCTTATGCTTCAAGAGTTTAAGCTTGACATAACACCGCTGGACAGGGAGGTATATGTCTGCCACCCAACTCATGAGCGGGCAAAGGATGCTGTAATATTGCATTCATACGGCTGCGAGAAGTTTTGGAACTATTTTACTGAATACAAAGACTGGAATGAAAACAACAAAAAGTGGAAAAAAATGGGAGGAACTCCATACAAAGGGCCGAAGGCAAGCTGGTTGTTTAAAAAATCCAGAGAAATTTTCCCGGACTGCCCAAACCCCATGAGGCAGACAGGTAAATTTTTAAAGTATCTTGGAAATAAGGCTTTGCGCAATTTTTCCTGAACTATAGTTTTTAAAGGCATTTTCCTGTGCTTTTTGTGCAATATTTTGTCTTAAATTTTCGTCTGATAAAAGCAGCAGGCTTTTTTCTATTAAGCTTTCCATATCAAGGGAACTAACAAGGAATCCGTCCTCGTTATCGGTTATTATGTCAGTATTACCGCCTGTATCAAAGCTCACCATTGGCACGCCGCACATATTGGCTTCAAGAATGGCCATGCCAAAGCTTTCAAGTAAGGTCGGGGTTATTCCAAAGTCGCAAGATTTGATTATGCCGATGTTTTTTTCATATTCAACAAACCCGGGCGCATAAATTACAGAATTTTCGGGTTTGTATTGCAGTTCAAATTCAAGCTCTTCGGTTAATCCGGCTGATAAATAAAAGCTTATAGGTTTTTGATAGGCTTTCGATAAACGCCTGATTATCTCAAACATATATCTTGGGCCTTTTACCGGGGTATTAGCGGCAGGTAAATATATTAGCGGAGCATCTTCCGGTAATCCGATATCCTGTTTTATGTTGATCTTTGGAGCATTTATAATCAGATTTTCATTAACAATATTAGGCACAACTTCGACCGGCCCGATAAAATCGTGAGTTTCTGCAAACACTCGTTTCATATATTCAGAAGGACAAATAACCATATCAATATTTTTCATGCCCTTATTTTCAAGATTATTGACCAGTTTTGCGTCCAACTCGGAGTGTTTGTCTATTAAAGGGTTGTTTATAAAACGCATTGCATTGTGGTGGGATATCATTATCATTTTGCATTCTTTTGATGGCCTTTTAATGTAGTAATTAGGAGTGCCCAAATCCGGCATTATTACTGCATCAGGCTTGAATTTATTTAGTTCATTATTGATTTTCCGGCAGCCTATTGCGGAATTAAGCGTGAAATTCCACTGCCATGCGTATTCATTTGATGTTGCACAGTCTTTTTTCTGTTTCCTGCTAAAATATGCTTTTGTGAAAGTGTTTATAGTCCTGAATATAAATTTGGGAGAACCGCATCGGACAATATTTTCTTCTCTGAGTTTGAGTTTGCCGTGGTCATAAAAAGTAAACCCTTTTACCTCAAACCCTTCTTCCAAAAGCTTTTTAAATATATTAAACTGGGCTGTTGCAACTCCGCCTCCTGAAAATGGCGGGAATGTATTTGAGATTACAGCAATTTTTTTCATAATATAATAGATTATATTATGAAAGTTTCAGTTATCACAGCCTGTTATAATGCCGAAGCAACTATTGAGGACACAATCCGAAGCATTGCTGCGCAGACATACAATAATATCGAATATATCGTAGTTGACGGCGCCTCAAAAGACTACACTCCAGCTATTCTCAGAAAATATGAACAAAACATCACAAAACTAATAAGCGAGCCTGACTCCGGTGTTTATAACGCAATGAATAAAGGCATAAAAGCAGCCACAGGGGATTTATTGTTTTTTCTTAATGCTGATGATGTTTTTATAAATGAGCTGGTTGTTGAGCAGTTTGTTGAATTCGCTAAAGAAAGGACTGAAAGACTTATTCTGGGGAATATAGTACTGCTGGACAAATACACAGGCAAGGTCTATCACGAAAAACAGCAATTAATAGACGATATTCAGCTATTAAAATCAACTGTATTTCACCCCGCAACGTTTTTCAGGCGAGAAGTGTTTGAAAAATATGGCCTTTATAATGAGGAAAATAAAATAGCCAGTGATTACGAATGGTACTTAAATTATTTCGTTAAAAATAATGGCGATTACGCATATTTAGACTTTCCGGTCAGCATTTTTTCAATGAGCGGATTGAGTTCAAACGAAGAACACGGCAAGATTCATCAGGACGAAAGAAAAATAATTCAAAAAAAATATTTCACACAAAAACAAATTAGAACTTTTGAGTTTTTAAATAAATGTTGTGCAAGGAAAATAAACAAGGTTTCATTCAGGAAAAATTTAGCAAAAATAGGACTAAACAGGATATATTAATATGGTTTCACTCACAAAATATTTGCCCGACGGCATAAGTCAGAATATAAGACATCCCAAAACAGCAATAAAAGTATTTATTCAGGATTTATACACGAAATTAGCAAGGAAATTACTAGGCTCTTTTAGCCAGCATGGAGAAGATATAATCTTATATTTTCTTTTAAACAGGTCTAAAAAAGGTTTTTATGTTGATGTCGGAGCAAATGACCCGGAAGTTATCAGCAATACAAAATATTTTTATGACAGGGGCTGGTCAGGCATAAACATTGAACCGCACCCGGTTTTGTATAAAAAGATATTCGATTTTAGGCAGCGGGATATAAACATTAATGCCGGTATTGCACAGCAGGAGAGCAGCCTGCAATTTTATCGTATTGATGAAACAAAAGGCACCGCTGGCTCAACTTTTGACCCTGAAATAGCCAAAGAGCTCGAAAATAAAGGGTATAAAATTTCAGAAGTGGTTGAAATGCCTGTTATACCACTTCAGAAAATATTTGATGATAACCTAAATCAACAGGTAATTGATTTTATGTCTGTTGATACAGAAGGCTTTGACCTGGAAGTCTTAAAAAGCAATAATTGGGAAAAATACAGGCCTAAGTTTGTGATGGTCGAAACAGTAAATAATAAAAATGAAATTTTAGCCTTTATGATGGAAAATAATTACAAAATAGTATTTGAAAATACTGCTAATACTATATTTAAGGATATTAAAAAAATTAATGGATAAAAAAATCGTCTTACATATTGGTTTACCCAAGACAGCGACTACTTTTTTACAGGAAATGGTTTTCAGTAAGCTCAATGATGTTTTTTTTGTAGGGTATCCTGAAGTAAAAAAAATTGAAAATACTCCCTTGTTTTACATAAATGAACTGAACAAACATACTTATAACAAGCCTGAATTACCTGAAAATGAATTAAACAAACTTAAATCTGATATTTCTGAATATATAAATAACCTTGCAGAAAAAAATATTTTAATAAGTAATGAAACCTTGTGCGGACAAATTATAAGTTTTCAGAACTCATATAAAAACGCTCGGTTTTTAAAAGAAATATTTAATTCTGCAAAAATTGTATTTACCTTTAGAAATCAGGCTGATTGGGCAGAGTCAGTTTATAACCAGTTAATGACAAAACATAATAGATATACCATAAACGAGGAGTTTTTGGGCTACAGGCACGGTAATTCCATTCACAAGATGTTCAGGTATAACAACGGAACTTTTGAGGAAAATTCACAAATATATAGCTTTAATTGGTTTTTAATAACTAAAAACTATATGGAGATATATGGCAAAGAGAATGTTCTGGTTTTACCTTATGAATTACTAAAAAATGATTTAAATGATTTTTTAAATAAATTTTATGATTTTACTGAATTAGAAACTTATTATCCGGAGGAAAATAAAAATTTAAACCCCAGGACAACAGATAAAATAATCAAATACAGCCCAATACTGTCAAGATACAGCAGTTATACTCAAAATCTTAAAAATTCATGGGTTAAAAAATTTATATTAAAAAATGATAAGGGATTTAAAAAATTTCTACTTAAACACAATTTAAAAGAGTTAAATATCTCAAAAGAAGTTTTTTCTGACTACCAAAAAGAAATGATCAAAAATTATTATGCGGAATCTAATAAAAAACTTGCTGAAATCATAGAGGTGGATTTAGGGCAATATAATTATTATTAATGCTTAATAACGCATAAAAATTCTTCGTGCTTGCAGTCATAAAGATTGCCGACCATAAGCAGATTTTTAATTTTATAATCCAGAGTATTTGCTGGATTTATGCCTTTAAAAGTTACGACATAATAACCACTGTTGCCAATCAGATCAAACAGGTTTTTTCTAGCAAATTGTCCATTATAAGAAAAAGTTTTCTTAAATAAAATTTGGTTTAAATTCTTTATATATCTAAAATTTGGAGTTTTTATAACTACATACCCGTTTCGATTAAGCTTTTGCTTTAATTTACTTAAAACTTCCTTCGGATTATAAAACATCCCCAGTGTTCCGTCGAATACAGCGCAGTCATAGTAGTTATCAGGCAAGGTTTCAATTTTTAAATCAGTTTTAACTTCAAGAATTTTTTCTGAAGATAGCGAGATAAAATCCTTAACAGGATTGTCATTGATGGGTTTGTGAGTATCAATATAGCGTTTGTCTTGCCTTTTTGAGAGAGTTAAAGCGTTTTTAAGGCGGTGTAAAACAGGGGATTTTTTCAGTATTAAATGCTGAAATTTTTCTTTGTTTTTTCTTACATATTCAGGGAAAGAGTCTTCTAAATTAACTATCTTATACTTATACCCACGCTCAAAAATATCCACACCATTCTGAATTAGTGTTTTAAGACGGTTTTCGTTCATATAATATTCGTTATTATATTCCTGGTGGGCAAAGGAGCGGATTTTATACTTGACCATTTCTAAACCACCAAGATAAGTAAAATGCCAGCCCCCGTTTTTAATATGTTCACCTTCAGCAAAACGGATGTCAGTTAATGATTTATCGCCTATATCTTTATATCGCAACATTCTAGTGCCTTTAAGCCATACAGATTCAGTTATATTCAAATAATTAAAGTAGAACGTATAAAGGTTTTGCTCAAAAACTTTTATACCTTCGGTGTTTTTATATCTCTCAACCTGACTGGCTCTAGGTATTTCATCCAAATCTGAAATTAAAACAATATCTTCAGGCTGACAGCGTTGTTTCAGGGCATTAATAATAACATCCCGCTGATAATTTTCAAAAGTCCACGCAGCATCGAATTCCGGATATTCGTCTATTATTATATGTTCAATTTTGTTTAAAAAATGTGCAAATCGTTCTTTGTTTTTCTCAAACCAGAGGGGTTTATCCTGATTGGTAAATGTTTTTGTCGCTTCCACCAGAATAAACTTGTCCACAACATCATAAAGTTCATTCAGGCGGACTTCCAGTACATCCAGCTCGTTAAAAAACATAAAGCAATCATAAATCATTGTTTTATTATACCTGAAATTTCGTCTTTCCATATTTTATACGCTTTATCGTTAAGATGTACTTGGTCTGTGGCATATTCCCCGGATAAGCGATGGTTTTTTGTTATTCGACTGTTTAAGTCAATATACCTGACATTATTGTCCGAAGCATATTTTTTTAGCATTTGGTTTAATGCATCAATTTCAGTATTAACCTTCTCATAATTTTTCAAGACATCAGCTGCATAAGTAGTGGAAACTATTACCGGAGTAATATCCCGCTGTATTAATTTATTTAAAACCCAAGTATAGTTTTTATAAATAAAATCCACACTATCCCTGCTTAAACAAATATCGTTAAAACCAACAAGTATAATACAATATTCTGGGTTATAGCTGTAAACCTGCCTGATTCTTTTCTTTAGATTATATGCCGTATCTCCGTCAACGCCCAAATTTATAATGTTGATTCCCGGAAAGAGCTCGCTCCATTCTCCCCGGGCTGTTATGGAATCGCCAAACATAACCACATCTGTTTTATACTGCTGGTTTGCCGTAATAATAGAATTAGTGTAAAAACATATTAGCAAGCTGCTTATAACTAATAAAAATGTCTTAAACTTCATATTACTCATTTATTTCTCCCAAGACATCCTTAATTGTTTTTAAAATTCTGCCGGAAGCTTTTCCGTCGCCATATGGATTTTTGGCTGTAGACATTTGCTCATATTTTTCCCTGTCAGAAAGTAATTCCTGAACAGATTCAACTATTTTTTCAGTATGGGGACCAACAAGCCTTACAGTTTCAAATTCTAAAGCTTCCGGGCGCTCTGTTTCATCCCTCAATACAAGAACCGGCTTGCCTAAAGATGGGGCTTCTTCCTGAATACCTCCTGAGTCAGTAAGTATAATATGTGACTCTTTCATTAGCGAACAAAATGGCGCATATTCCATAGGCTCTATAAGTTCCACTCTTTCTATGTCCTTTAATAGACTAAATACAGTGCTTCTAACGTTTGGATTAAGATGGACAGGGTATATTACTTCAATATCAGAATTTTTTTCAATTAATACCCGTATTGCTTTGCATATATTCTCCAGAGGTTTTCCGAAGTTCTCCCTTCTATGCGATGTTAATAGGATTGTTTTAAGGTTTTTATCTGTGTTTACAATACATTTATGATTATCAATCGTATAGAGCAAGGCATCTATGACAGTATTGCCGGTCAGGTAAATATTTTTGTTATCTATGCCTGATTTTATGAGATTATCAACTGATCTCTGAGTTGGTGCAAAATGAAATGATGAAACCGAATCCGCCACAACCCGGTTTATTTCTTCAGGGAAGGGATAATATTTGTTAAAAGTTCTGAGCCCCGCCTCTACATGTCCGACCGGTATTTGGGCATAAAATGCTGACAGGCTGGCTGCAAACGTTGTGGTAGTATCGCCATGGACTAAAACAATATCAGGTTTGCACTCTTGCAGGACATCTTTCATTTTTAAAAGAATAGAAGAGGTCAGTGTCCATAAATCCTGATTATGCTTCATTATATTTAAATCATAGTCAGGATTTATTTTGAATAATGTAAGAACCTGATCCAGCATTTCTCTATGCTGAGAGGTTATACACACTTTACTCTCAAAAACTTCAGGATTTCTGTTTAATTCAAGTACTATTGGGGCCATCTTTATAGCTTCCGGGCGTGTGCCAAATACCGTCAATACTTTTATTTTTTTCATCTTAATATTATTCACGCAATTTAAACTCAGGCTGGTTGATAGTTTAGTTCTTTTAAAACATAACATAAATTGTTTTTATGTAGTTAAAGCTTAACTTTTTTCAACAAAAATCGAATATATCTATTGATCTACTTAATGTTTTTGGAAATTAAGAATTCTAGTATTTGGAAGTTAATTTTCTAGGGCAATGCGACCTATAAACCTGTTTATTCTATGAAAGTAACAGAATAATGATTGTGTTGTATTGGGAACACAAGATAATAATAGTTTTTGATTTTTACTGTCCGAATGTTTCAGTCTATTTTAGTATTTTGTTCTCTATAAAAACTAACAGTAATCCTAAGTACTACAAAGTGCAGAGATTTGTTAATAAAGTTCTGGATTTAATTTTTTACTAAACAAAAATATAAAAGCCGGAGGGTAAAAATATGATAGAAACAAACACAAACGCACCTGATTTTAATTTACAGGGTATAGATGCAGAGGGAAAAGAAAAGTCATATTCAATGGCTGATTTTTCCGGGCAAAACATTGTTCTTTACTTTTACCCAAAGGATAATACCCCCGGTTGTACTCAAGAAGCCTGCGATTTCAGGGATAATTTTAACAGGTTAACATCTAAAGCCGTGTTAATAGGAGTAAGTCCTGACAGTATTGCAAGCCATAAAAAATTTCAGGCAAAACATAATCTTAATTTTATTCTCCTATCAGATCCGGAATATAAATTACTTGAAGCATATGGAGCCTGGGGAGAAAAGAAAATGTATGGAAAAACTTTTCTGGGAGTTATTCGCTCAACTTTTATATTGATAAAGAAGGCAAAGTCAGAAAAAGCTGGTCTAAAGTCAAGGTTCAAGGTCATGTTGATGAAGTTATGCAAGCTTTAGAGGAAATTAAGTAAATCCAATATGTTCCAAAAACCCCGAAAATATTCTTGGAATAATTATGAAATCAAAAAAATTGACAATCAATAATTTTACAACTGAAATTTAGTCTATTTCTTGCTTTATTTAAGTTCCGACGCATTAAAAATCATCAGGCCACTGCATTGATGTATGAATAACTCTAACTATTTCTAATTTACCATTTAAAATTCTATATGGCACAATATACGGGTATTTAGTGATAACCAATTCTCTTGTTCCAAAAACTCTTCCAGCTCTTCCGATACCGGTATTAAGCGGTAAAATATCTTCTACTGATTGCATAATATGCAATACAACATCTACTGCTGCAGCTGGGTTTTCTTCATAAATATAATCGTGTATAGAATCTAAGTCTTTTTCTGCAGCAAGAGTCCATTTAATTCTCACGCCTGCTCTCCCACTTAGCTTTTAATTCCTCGTGGCTTATAAATTTACCTTCATCAGCTTGTTTCAATCCTTCTTTTATAGCATTTATTTGCCAGGACTGAAGGTCACAATAATTACTTATAGCTTCTATTGCAACAAAAGATTTTGTTCTGCCTGTAGCATCTGCAATTAACTCAAGTTTATTTTTAACATCATCTGGAAGTCTTAATGAAAAAGATTCTTTACCCATAATTTTGTACTCCATTGTGCTTCTATATAATACATTGTATTACATTTATGAAAAAATTCAAGGTGCCGAATCAAATCTTAACATCCAGACAAAAATATTAACGTGGATTTAAGGCCGATCATTTCCCTCTAAATTGCAAGAGGTTTGAGAAACTATTCGGGAATAATATCGGATTTTCTCATACTAAGTGATAAGTTTTCTCATAATGGGTGATAATTTACAAAAACAATATCTTCAGGCTGACAGCGTTGTTTCAGGGCATTAATAATAACATCCCGCTGATAATTTTCAAAAGTCCACGCAGCATCGAATTCCGGATATTCGTCTATTATTATATGTTCAATTTTGTTTAAAAAATGTGCAAATCGTTCTTTGTTTTTCTCAAACCAGAGGGGTTTATCCTGATTGGTAAATGTTTTTGTCGCTTCCACCAGAATAAACTTGTCCACAACATCATAAAGTTCATTCAGGCGGACTTCCAGTACATCCAGCTCGTTAAAAAACATAAAGCAATCATAAATCATTGTTTTATTATACCTGAAATTTTATCTTTCCATATTTCATATGCTTTTTGATTTAGGTGTACATGGTCAGCCGCATATTCTTTTATAAAGTGTACTGAAAAGTCCAGACAGCAAATTTGATAAATCATGATCTAATCATA
>CAZLCO010000050.1:0-16778 GCA_964558005.1 uncultured Gammaproteobacteria bacterium
GAGTCAGGATGTTTATTTTTTATGAAAAAGTTTTATTCTGCGTAAGTCCTGTTATAACCCAAATCGAATAGATGCTGAAACAAGTTCAGCATGACGTAAATTTTTGTTAATTTATAGATGATTTATTGAACAATTCCTGCTGGTATTTGATGTTTTCCGAGATTATATCGTTTAAACAGCAGAAAAATTCCTTAACACAGCAAATTTTCATACTGTAATAAACGTTTAAGCCAACTTTCCTGTCTTTAATAAGCCCATGGTTTTTTAAAATTCCAAGACTTTTTGATATATTCGACTGTTCTTCGCCTGTTGTTTCAATAATTTCAGAAACCGTTTTCTCCCCATCTCTAAGGCAGTCAATTATCATAAGCCTTACGGGATTGGCTAATGCCTTAATTACTTGAGTTTTTAACTTATAAAATTCTTTGTTCATATTATCCATCCGGTTATTTAAACAAACCATATTACTATATTGCAATTTTAGCATATATATGATTATAATTTAACACAGTTGAAATTTAATTATCGGGAGAAACTGATTATGGGTCAAGAGAGTGAAATAAAAACAGGACAGGGGTTAGGATTCTTTGAAAGATACCTGACTATTTGGGTTGCAATCTGTATTATCGCAGGAGTTGCTTTAGGGCAGTTAATTCCTGTAATCCCTGAAACATTATCAAAATTCGAATATGCAAGGGTTTCTATACCTGTTGCTGTTTTAATATGGTTGATGATATACCCGATGATGCTTAAAATCGACTTTGACAGTATAGTTCAGGCTTTAAAAATGCCAAAAGGGCTTGTTGTAACTTGCGGAACAAACTGGCTGATAAAGCCTTTTACGATGTTTTTCTTTGCGTGGCTGTTTTTTACTGTTATTTTCAAGCAGTTTATACCTGCTGAGCTTGCAAAAGAATATATTGCAGGTGCTGTGCTTCTTGGGGCAGCGCCCTGTACTGCTATGGTGTTTGTATGGAGCCATTTAACAAAAGGCAATCCTGCTTATACTCTAGTTCAGGTTGCGGTGAATGACCTGATTTTATTGGTTGCGTTTGCGCCTATAGTCTTAATATTATTGGGTGTCAGCGATGTTTTAGTCCCTTATGATACGTTATTTTTATCAGTAGTATTATTTATCGTTATTCCGCTTGCAGCAGGATATGTATCCAGAAAATATATTCTTAAAAATAAAGGTATGGAATACTTTGAAAACGTGTTCCTGAAAAAGTTTGATAATATCACTATTATCGGGCTTTTACTGACGCTTGTTCTTCTGTTTTCCTTTCAGGGTGATGTTATTTTAAACAATCCTATTCATATTGTGTTAATAGCAATACCATTGATTATCCAGACGTTTTTCATTTTCTTTCTGGCATACGGATGGGCAAAAAAATGGAAACTTACTCACGATATAGCCTCACCGGCTGGAATGATAGGGGCAAGCAACTTTTTTGAACTTGCGGTAGCAGTTGCAATATCACTTTTCGGTCTTGCATCAGGTGCGGCACTTGTTACAGTTGTTGGTGTACTGGTTGAAGTGCCGGTTATGCTTGCATTAGTCAGGATTTCTAACAAAACAAGGCACTGGTTTCCAACAGCAGCAAAATAAGGAGATAATTATGTTTTTCGAAAAGATATTAATATGCACTGATTTTTCAAGACCTTCAACATTATTGCTTAATTGTATCCCGGAGTTTATGAACCTTGGATTAAAGGAAGCTGTGCTTGTTCACGTGGTTGATATAAAGTCCGCAGGAGGAAATGTAGAAACTTTCCAGAAATATGACGAGGAAAAACTGAACGAAAGCAAAAAATATCTTGAAGAAATGGGACTTAATGCAAGTGTTAAAGTTCCTGTCGGATTTCCTGCCGAAGAAATTGTCAAAACAGTCGAGGAAGAAAATGTATCGTTGATTCTTATCGCCTCACATGTAATGGGTGTTATAAAGAGTCTGATAATAGGCGGTACCGCTTTTAACACAATTCGAATATCTCCAATACCTGTATTAATTGAGAAATTTAAAGATGTTGAAATTAAACAATGCGAAGCATATTGCGAGGAAAAGTTTAAAAAAGTAGTTGTTCCTATTGATTTTTCAGAATCTTCCTATAAAGTAGCCGGAGAAATAAAAAAAGCTGGGCAGGTTGTTAAAGAAATTGTGCTTGTTTCGGTTGTTGAGAGCAGTATAAGCCGTGAAGAGTTAGAAAACAAAAGAAAAGAAGCGGAAGAAAAGTTGAATGCACTAAAAAATGAATTTAACGGTTCTAACGTCAAAATCGAAATAAAAGAAGGAACAGCATCTAAAAATATTATGGAAATAGCAGAAAAAGAGGGAGCTTCCTTGATTGCATTATCAAAGCACGGCGCTGGTACTGCTAAAGGCATATTAATAGGAAGCACGGCAGATGCAATTGCAAGGTATTCGAAAGTTTCTGTACTGCTTTTTCCTTATGCGTAAGCGGGAGTTAATAAACGAAGAAGGGTAAGAAATATATGAAAAAGGTTTTGTTTTTATGCACAGGAAATTCCTGCCGTTCTCAAATGGCAGAAGGCTTATTAAACCATTATTATGGAGATAATTACACAGCAGCAAGCGCAGGCACAAAGCCGTCAATAGTGCATCCAAAAGCGATAAAGGTTATGAATGAACTTGGAATTGATATTTCAAACCACCGCTCCAAATCAGTTAATGAATTCACAAGCGAGCTTTTTGAAATAATAATAACCGTATGCGATAATGCCAAAGAAAGCTGTCCCATTTTCCCCGGGCAGGCAAAAAGAATACACTGGAGTTTTATTGATCCTGCTGAGGCTACCGGAACTGAGGAAGAAATTCTCAGTGTATTTCGTCAGGTCAGAGATGAGATTTTAGGAAAAATCAGGACAGAGCTGGCATAAAAGTTATTTATGCGCTTTAATATGAGCCCCTGCAAAAGCTCCGTCCACTTCATCCAGATTAATCCTTGTAAGCTCGTCTTTATCACTTACCAGTCCTTCAATAATGGCTTTTGTATAAATATGAACTGGTTCGATAGTAATATCTTTAAAACCTAATTTTTCCAGTATTTTAGTATATTCCATTATTGAAATAGTACCTGCTATGCAACCTGCCCATAATTCAGCCTGTTTTTTAATTTCAGGAGAAACATCCCTTAATGATACAACATCAGCTATTGCCATCCTTCCATGGTCTTTTAAAACCCTGTAGGCTTCTCCAAGAGCTTTTTTCTTATCTTCTGACAGGTTGATAACACAGTTTGAAATAACTACATCAACGGTCTTGTCCGGCAAAGGAATATTTTCTATGTAGCCTTTTATGAATTCTACATTGGTTATACCCATTTTTTCCTTGTTTTTGTTAGCAAGATCGAGCATTTCATCAGTCATGTCAAGCCCATAGATTTTACCCGACCTGCCAACATACTTAGAAGACATTAATACGTCAATGCCACCGCCGCTTCCTAAATCAAGAACAGTTTCACCTTTTTTTAATTGTGCAAAAACCAGAGGATTGGCACATCCTAAAGAGGCGCTAACCGCTTCAAGAGGTATATCATCAAAATTCATATTTTCATAAATTTTTGAAGTGTCACTAATTTCCTGACATGAGCAACAGCAACCTGTGTTACCTTTACTTACTTCATTTGCAATACCGCCATAAAATTTTTTTACTTTTTCTTTTACATCAAAATCCATATTTTTATTCCTTTCATAAATTATTAATTCTAATTATTCACAGCAGTTATGTTCTTTTACGGCATTAAGCAATAAATCAATGCTCTCAATCACCTGTGGAACTTTATCTTTAGGAATAGAATCAAGAACTTTTTTATAATATTCTTCAGAACCCTTTTCCATTCTGCTAAATAAGTCTTGCCCATCTTGAGTAAGCGTTATTTTTATGTACCTTCTATTTTTCGGCAGGGTCTGAAGCATTGCCAGATTCATTTTTACCAGACTATCAACCGTTCTGCTTATTGTACTTTTATCAAGATATAATTTTTCTGCAAGGTCTTTTAAAACAATTTCCTGCGCCTTCCCTATTTCAACAACCGTACAGTACTGAGTATATGTAAGTCCGCAACAGCAGCCTTTTTCTTTATCAAGCACACCAAGATTTTTTATCAAAATTCTTAAAGAATCTTTTAATTTATTTACTTCATTCAACTCGGTCATTTGTACCTCCGAATTGAATTGTATCATGCAATAGTTGTATCATGCAACAATGAATTTATTTTAAAAATATTTTTGAGCCTGAATTAAATTGTTTCATTTTATTTCTAACATCCTCCACAAGTTTTAGGGTCTTTCTTGCTTTCTCATCAGTCGGATTAACAGACAGAGCTTTGCTTAAATAGTGAACGGAAAGGTCATATTCACCTTTAAACTTATATACAAGGCCGATTTCATAGTAAATTTTAGCAGATTTAGGACTTAGTGAAAGAGCTTTTTTATAACTTTCAATAGCCAGATCACGTTCTTCTGTTTTAGAATACACTTTTCCTATGTTGTAATGAGTTTTTGCATAATTTGGATTAATCAACAAAGCCTTTTTTAAATGCTTTAAAGCCAATTCATACTTGTTCTTTTTGATATAAGCACTACCTATTGCAGTTAAGGCTTTAAAATTTTCGGGATTAAGCTCAAATGCCTTTTTGTAATTCCTTATAGCTGCATCATACTCATCTTTTTTAGAGTAGACAACACCCATATTAAAATAAAGACTTTCATCATCAGGAATAATTTTTAATGCCTTTTTATAATTTTCAAGGACTAGATCAAATTCACCATTTTTTGAATGATTTAATGCTAATTTTACAAATTCTTTTGGATCAGACATAATTTTCACTCTCCTAGAGTGATTATAACCCGATAAAAATTGCTCACTGGAAAAATTTTCATTTTATGTTTAAAATTTTAATTAATTATTAGCAAGGTTATAAAAGCAATTATCCTTTTAAAATGAACGTTTTAAATCCTATACAGCCATAAAAATATTTTGCACTGACTTATCAGTGTTAGTTTAGGTTGTTTAGATTTAAATAGAAAGGGATTAATTGTATGACTTCAACAAAAAATCAGGCTATAGCCACAGCAAAACTGGAAGAACTTGTAAATAATTACATCTATAAAAAAAGAGAATATTTTCAAAACAGAATTATCCGTTTATTTGTTGATATAAAAAGACCAGACGAAGTTGGGTTTGATGAATCCCATCTGGAGCACGCTATTGTAGTTTCAGCAAGAAAAGATACACTGCCCCACGCCAGCCATGTTTCTTATGAATTGATTGAAAACGTCTTGAGGAAACGATTAATAGATAATAAACAAGCGTTATTAACTGCGGATAAATTTGATGAGTTGTTTGATTTTATTGAAAAATACTCAATAAAGGGCATTGATCCTATGACTTTGTTTGAAATAGCAGTTAATTTAGGCTGCTACCTGGGTAAAACCCCTAATAAGCTTGTGTATCTTCATAGAGGCGCGTTAAAAAGTGCAAGGTTATTTGACAAAGCGTTTGGTTTAAAAATAGAACGGGTGAAAAAAACTCGCAGTACTATTTATTTAGCCGAACATAATAACTTCCCTAAAAAAGTCAGGCTTTCATTAAATTCGTTTGAAATATCGGATTTTTTATATGAATTTGAAAAACCCATAAAACAAATTTTTTGAGTAATAATAAGGCTTTATAGCTTTTCTATTATCAAAGTCGAGTTGACATAACTTTTCAGGTTATATTATCCTAAAGATATGACAAATTTGATGAGGCCATAGAAAGCATAATTTAATCTATCAAGGGTTTAACTCTAAACCTTTAATAGATTAAATATTTCAAAAGTTTTAAAACAAAATATATCTGATTTGCAGAAAAACGACCATTTTTCGGTAAAAAAATTAACCTTTGCATATTCAGTATTAGATATAAGGAATTAAAAATATGTTTATAAAAGATCTTACTAAAAAGAATTTAGACCCGGCACATAAATTGAAATTAATCGTTGATATTGGAATAAACGAGCAAAAAATCAAGTATAATGCCCGTGCCCTGCTTGAAGATAATGTATGCTTGCTTGGCTGTGATGGATTTACAAACGATTCATTTGATGAGATCAACTCAGAAGAGGATTTAATCGATTATCTTATAGCGACAATTAACGCTGTCTATACAGAAGCAAGCAAATTATTTCTTAGCTCCAGAAAAACAGAGGAATATCTGGAATTAAGCCGGGTATTTGTTTATCTACCGGATTCCATAAGATTAAGCGAGTCAAACAACATAAATATAGAAACTTTAAAAGAAAAACTCAAGTCGAGCGATATTTCCATAGATTTAAACCTGAACTTTATAGTCGTCAACAACACTGTCGGTGATGCAATTGGTGTAGCAAAACAGCTAATAAGCAATAACCAATACAAAAACTCTTTTGAGTTAGAAGGTTTAGCCCTAGGAATTATAGCTGATGATAACTTTGGTGCGGTTAAAATTAAGAAGAAACAAAACGATTATCTTGAAATACAGATACTGGAAAACTGCAATCTGGCATTTAAAAATCCGCAAAATGATGTGGTCAGGATTTACGATTTAAAAAATTCTGTTGAAAATTTAATCGTAAATTATGCTCTAAATCTTGGTATAACTCACGAAAAGAAAATTGAAGCTCTGGTTAATACCGGAAAAATTGAGATGGTAACACAAAAAAGCGTTGAACTTGATAAAAATAAACATGATGATGTGATTTTTTCCCTGCTGGAAACAGGTTTTTACATATCAGGAGAAACATTCTGGCACCACACATTTATAAAAATCGATGAAGCAAATCCTGATGCCCTGCAAAAATTTAAATCAAGCCGTTTAAATGCAATAACTCAATATATAGACGCTCTTGCCAGCTTTATATATTATCAGATTAAACAGGGAACGAGCCTTTTTATAGTGAGAGGTAAACTTGTCAGGGAAATTAACCTTGTGTTAAAAAAAGTAGCTCCTCGTAGTTTATGCGCTGCCTCTTTTAGAAATCAACTCCTAAACCAGGTTGAACAACTTATAAAAGACGACCCCTGCAATCAGTATATAGCTTATGATTATGAAATAATTTGCGAAGAATATAATATAAATATTGATAAAAATACAATCGGAAACAGTTTCTTACAGGATGATAATGTTCAGTCAGATTTTAAAGGCGACTGGATTAGGATTCCGGTAAATACATTAAAAAATAAGGAAAAAATAATATGATAACTACGAATAAATTAACTGTTCGCTTTGGTGCACGTACATTGTTTGAAAATGTGAATATAAAATTCTCCCCAGGCAACTGTTATGGGCTGATAGGCGCTAACGGTTCAGGCAAAACCACTTTGTTAAAAATAATTGCAGGCGAAGTTGAACCCACAGCAGGTGAGGTGCATATTTCAAAAGGGCAAAGAATAGCAGTATTAAAGCAAAACCACTTTGAATTTGACCGGTATAAGGTTATAGACACAGTAATTATGGGGCATAAAAAGCTATATAGCATAATGCACGAAAAGGAAATTCTCTATTCCAAGCCCGATTGCAGCGAATCTGATGGAATGAGGATAGCTGAGCTTGAAACACAATTTGCGGATATGGATGGCTGGGAGGCAGAATCGGAGGCAGCCTCTTTATTAAGTGATCTTGGAATAGATGATGAGCTGCATTTTAGCCTAATGAGCGAACTATCAGGAAGTGAAAAGGTCAGGGTTCTTCTTGCTCAGGCTTTGTTTGGCAACCCGGATATTCTTCTTTTGGACGAACCCACAAACCACTTAGACACTGATACAATTGCCTGGCTTGAAGAATTCCTGATTAACTTTAAAAATACTGTAATTGTGGTTTCTCATGACAGAAAGTTTCTGGATAATGTCTGCACACATATTGCAGACATTGACTACTGCAACATTCAGCTATATGCGGGGAATTATACATTCTGGTCCGAAGCAAGCCAGCTAATACAAAAACAAAAAGAAGAGCATAACCGAAAAACCGAAGAAAAAATGGAGGAGTTAAGGGCATTTATCGCAAGGTTCAGCGCAAATGCATCCAAGTCAAAACAGGCTACTTCCAGAAAAAATATGCTTGATAAATTATCCCTTGAAGATATTAAACCATCTTCCCGTAAATATCCCGCTATCAGGTTTAATTTTCCACATATTCACGGAAAAGAGAGTTTAAAAATAGAAAAGCTTAATAAAACTGTAGATGGGCAATTACTAATAAAAAACTTTAGTCTTGA
This sequence comes from uncultured Gammaproteobacteria bacterium, assembly GCA_964558005.1. Taxonomy (GTDB): domain Bacteria; phylum Cyanobacteriota; class Vampirovibrionia; order Gastranaerophilales; family UBA9971; genus JANQGS01. Next base: position 8,260 of record CAZLCO010000050.1, read on the forward strand.
TTTACAAAAAGGTGATAAAATCGCTTTTTTAAGCCAGGATCCGCTGCTTATAACAACTTTGTTTGAAATAATAACAGGCGGAATCGAGCCTGACAGCGGCGAATATAAATGGGGAATAAACGCAACCTATACGTATTTTCCTAAAGACAACAATAAATACTTTGAAACAAATAAGGATTTAATTGAGTGGCTGCGCCCGTATTCACCTGACCAGAACATAAATTTTCTCAGGGGAGTTTTAGGTAAAATGTTGTTTTCAAGAGAAGAATCTGAAAAAAGCGCTAATGTAATTTCAGGTGGTGAGCGAGTCCGCTGCATGCTCTCAAAAATGATGGTTTCTGAATCGAATGTATTGATATTTGATGAGCCTACAAACCACCTTGACCTGGAATCAATAACAGCATTAAATAATGCCCTTATTGATTTTAGCGGAACAATCCTGTTTACATCTCAGGATTACCAGTTCGTTCAGACTATAGCAAGCAGAATAATAGAATTTACCCCGAATGGCTGGATTAGCTCTTATCAAAGATACAGCGATTATCTGGCCAATCCTGATATTAAAAAACGCAGGGAAAAATTATGGACTGCAAAATCTGCAATAACAAGACCATAACCATATATGACAGGCAGTTTAGTGTTAATTATTACAACTGCGTAAATTGCGATTATATTTTTATTGACCCTGATGAAATAGTTTCAGAAGAAGAGGAACTAAAAATATACCAGCTTCACGAAAATACGCTGGAAAATACGGGTTATGTCGATATGTTCAAGGACTTTATAAGCAGGACAATTATGCCTTATAAAGCTTATGTTGAATCTGTGCTGGATTTCGGGTGCGGTCCCGGCCCTGTTCTTGCTTATTTGCTCACTCAGGAAGGATTCAATGTAGATAAGTATGACCCGTATTTTTTTCCTGAAAAAACCTATGAAAACAAAACCTATGACCTGATTACTTCTACAGAAGTGTTTGAGCATTTTGAAAATCCCATCAAATCGTTTAGAACCCTATATAATTGCCTTAAACCAGAAGGAATTATTTCTATAATGACGTTGTACCATCCGCAGGACAGAGAAAAATTTCAAAACTGGTGGTACAGAAGGGATAAAACCCATATTTCCTTTTACAGCCATGATACTATTAAATATCTGGCAGACGTTTTTAATATGAAAATATTGCTATTAGACTCTAAAAACCTTTGTGTTATGCAAAAAACAAACTAAAGATGAATTATAGACCGTCTGAGTTTTTTAATGTTGATCTTTCTCTAATATATTCCTGACTTCATCAATATGTTTTTTATCAGTTAAAACCATTACCAAATCATCCGCTTCAAGAATAGTCCCTCCGCCTGGTATTACAAATTCATTATTTCTTGAAATAAGAACAATCAATGAATATTTAGGCAAGCCGAGTTCAAGAATTTGTTTTCCTGAAGCAAAGGCTGTATGAGGGATACGTATTTCTATAAGCTCGCTTTTTATTCCCTCTGTTGGCTCAAATTCTAATGGATATCTTGGTTTTACTTTAAGAGGAGCATCAACTTTTAAAATTCGTGCAATAAATGGGATTGATGTTCCCTGCAAAATAACGGAGGTAATAACAACAAAGAAAACTATATTAAAAATTGTGTGTGATTCCGGCACATCAGCAAGTAAAGGAAAAGTAGCGAGCACAATAGGTGCTGCTCCTCTTAAACCAACCCATGAAGTCATTAATTTGTCTTTTAAATTTATATTTTTTGATAGCGATAAGGTTGCAAAGACTGCGATAGGTCTTGCAATAAACATCAATATAAGTGAAACCAGCAATCCAATAACAAATACATCAGCTACTTCTTTTATAAAAACAAGAAGTCCCAATGTAAGGAACATTCCAATCTGCATCAACCATGCAATACCGTCATGGAATCTTATTAGACTTTTCTTATGAATAAAATCTCTGCCTGACATGGTTAAACCTACCAAATATACAGCCAAAAACCCGTTTCCGCCGATTGATGAAGCAAGAGAATAAGCAAAGACCACTGTTGCGATGGTTAAAACAGAATATAACCCGTCATATTCAAGTTTTAATTTATTAATAAGAAGTACAGTGATTCTTCCAATAAAATAACCAATTACTGCTCCAATAAACATTTGCTGGAAAAACAAAGGTATTAAACCCCAAAAAGACGATATTTTATTAGTAATCAAAGAAATTAATCCAATAGTAAGAAAAACAGCCATCGGGTCGTTACTACCTGATTCAAATTCAAGAAGAGGTTTTAACTGCCCTTTTAGGCAGACACTTCTGGATCTTAAAACGGAAAAAACTGCTGCTGCATCGGTAGATGAAATTATAGAGCCTAATAATAAAGCTTCAATCCATGAAAAACCTAAAAATTGGTTAGCAAAAATACCTACAATAAATGCTGTTATAAAAATTCCGATAGTAGCAAGCCCCAGACCTTTATAAAATACCGGGCGAATCTCATCGGCTTCTATACTTAAACCACCTGCAAACAAGATATATGATAAAGCTACAATTCCTAAAAATTGTGCTTGATAGTAATTATCAAAATATATTCCACCGATACCATCCGAACCTGCAAGAATTCCGATTGCTATAAAGAGGATTAAAGCAGGAACTCCAAGTTTTCCTGCTATCTTGCTGGAAAAGACAGCTATATAAAGTAAAATAGAGAAAATCAGTAGAATGTAATTAATTGTAAAAACTCCCTTTTCAAAAAATAAATTCGACCATTAATATAATAAATAAAATATATCTAACGAGCTAAATTTATATTTTGCCTTAATTTTTCATTATTCATAAAGCTGTCCACCTGTTGCAAATCAGGTAAATTATTATTCCCAAGTTCCAAGCACTTTATAGTAGAACAGGCAGCAGCAAAATGTAGTGTTTTTTCAAAAGGCCAGTTGTTTAGAAGTCCATATAAAACCCCGCCTGCATGAACATCGCCTGCACCTGTTGTGTCAAAGGCTTCTATTTCAAAAGCAGGCTGCCTTATAATCTCGTCATTAAAAATGCAAACAGAACCGTTAACCCCGTCTGTAATAATGATAGCATAGGCTTCCGGGTATTTTTCTCTTACTTTTCGAGCAAGTGTTTTCATTGAAACATCACCCAATAAATTAGCAGCAAAGCGTCTTGGCATAATTATCAGGTCAACCATCGCAAGCAATTCCAGGGTTCTTTCTCTGAAATTACCTGTATCAATAGATATTTTTGTCCCCTTGCTTTTATAATGCCTGATTACGTCTTTTATTACTTCGTGGTCTCTGCCATCTATATGTAAAATTTTTGCGTCAGGCAACTGTTGAAAATTAAAGTCAGTCGGTTTAAATGGGGTTAAAGTACCTGAGTTGTATGCTATTGTTCTTGTTTTATGTTTAATATCTATCCAGGCTTGTGCAATACCTGAATTTGCCTGTTCTTCGATTAAACCTGAAACGTCCACATTGCTGTTTACAAGTTTATTCTTAATATAGGCAGAATTGGCATCGTTTCCGACTTTACCGATAAAAGATGTTTTAACGCCTAATTTTGACAACATTCTTAAAGCTGTAGGAACCGGACCACCCACTTGTTTAAACGTATTAATTATTTCTATTTTCGTATCAGGTTCAGGATACTCTGGTAACAAAACCAATTCATCCACTAAAACCGAACCAATTCCGACTATATCGTACATAAATAATTCCAGAATGCTACTATATTTACAATGTTTTCATTTTATTACAAAACCTGTCATTATTAAAAATTGCTTGGCTTAGATAAGCATCATTATGTAATTTGGGATTATTTTGCTTTTTTGATTGTGGAAAGTGGGCAGGCAATTTTTATCAGCCTTAAAATGGCTGTTACAGGAGCATGGTTTAGGTTTTAACAAAATAAGTTCGACGAAAATTGTTACATTTTTTCCGGTTTGCAGAAAATTTTTATCATAAGTTTTTTGAGCAAAATTAATTTTTTTAAAAGCTTTTTTGCTAAAATATATAAAAATCAAAACAATAAATTGGGGAACAGGAGTTGAGTAAGACTATAAATAATCTTTGGAAAACTTATGAAACAGTAAATAGCTGGATAAAATTTTCCGATACAAAAGCAGGGGCAATTATAGTCATAAATGGAAGTGCTGCTAGCATTATTGCAACAATTATAATGAGCGCAAAAAAATGTTTATTTGATAATTACCCATTCGTAATAGGGAGTACACTTTTCTTGGGAACGATTGCAGGAATTTTTTCTGCATACTATGCCTTTAAAGCTCTTAATCCTGATACTAAACCCAGAGAATCGGATTCTTTAATATTTTTTAGAAATATAGCTGGAAAATTTAAAACTTCAAAAGATTATGAGCAAAAAATCAAAAAAGTATTTAATGATAAAGATAGAATAACGAATCAACTAAGTGAACAAATTTGGATTAATTCAAGAATAGCTCGGCAAAAATATAAAAACGTTACTAAAGCCTTGTATTATCTTATAGGAGTCCTTATATGTAGTTTAATAATTCTGGGAATAATGATTTAAACTCAACACTAAAACTTATAAATAGTCTATCGTCTACAGCTAATCTTGAAGCTAATGGAAATTTTAATACAAATTCAGCATTTTCCTATTCATTATTATCACAACCTTCACCAAGGCAATAGTTAATTAACCCCATTCCTACTCATCCATGCAAGAGAGCCTCCTCTCGTATAGATAATATTTTAAAGAAGACCGAAAAATCTTTTGAAGAACTTTCTTATATTCCATCTAAAGATAAATTGAATTATACTAACGGTTTTTACGTTATGTGTTCAGCTATTTTCATTGATATTAGAGGCTCTTCAAAGCTCACAGATATACATAATCGAACAGTACTTGCCAAAGTTTACAAAACTTTTATCTCGGAGATGGTTGCTGTATTAGAAAAAGATAAAGCTTATGAAGTAGGAATAAGAGGTGATTGTGTATTTGGAATATTTGATACTAGACGAGCCGGTCATAGAGAGAAATTAATACATACATCAGCAAAAGCTTCATCTATAATAAACCTTTTAAATATAAAACTTGAAAAAAATTCTATAAATCCAATCACTGTAGGAATAGGTCTGTCTTATGGGCGTGCGTTAATGGTTAAGGCAGGATTCTTTGGAAGTGGAGTGAACGATATTGTTTGGATTGGAGATGTAGTTAATGATGCTTGTAAACTCTGTAGTTATGGCAATAAAGAAGAAAATGATTTTCCGATTATGATTTCAAACGATTTAAATTATCACCTAAATTGAGACAAGTTCTCTTGGAGTTTGAGCCGTTATTCTCTATGACTGCATTATAGCGTGCTTTTTAACGAATTTGAATTCATGTCCTTTGTCGGAAGTTTTGGGAATTATGCCAACTTCGACATTCCCATACGCTGCCTAAATTAGAGGCGGTTTTTTCTGCTTCCGATGAAATGAGAATTTTGCCGATTTCCTTCCGAATTTGGCATTATTTTTTCCAAAAAAATGTTTTAAACTTATGTAAATTTTTGCCTGTATTTACTATACTGCGTGGCTTTTAGCGACATGGAACAAAATCGGCAGTTTTTGTGCGAACTTGGCATTCCGAAAAAAGTCGGAAATCTTACTTTTTGTTTCTATCAGATAGTTAAGGTGCATTTTTAAAGAGCTAATACTCTGATAATTGGAAATTTTTAGTTTTTATTTTTGAAAAACATCTCAGACAGAGCGTTTAAATATATGATGAGAATTATTAAAGCACTTGTAAGTTACATATAGAGAGCATTTACAGTCTAAGATGTATTAACTTGCGATAATTTTTTCCTAATTTTTAAAGAATAGTTAACCGACAGTTAAAGGCTATTTAATATTTCTGCGGAAGTCGGAAGTTCTTTTGAGAATTTTTTCATATTTTCTAGCAAAATTATGTTAAGTTTCTAAAGAAATTTGTCCAATTATTACAAAAACTTCAAAAATTTTAATGAAAAACGCTTAATACTTAAAGAAAATTCATTAAGAGATATTAACTGAATTAGCTCATTCTTACAAAATCAAGCAATAAAGAATACTGACAATTATCAGCAGCTCTTAATGCTTGTATATATTGAGTCCGTAATTTTGAAACTTCTACAAGATTTCCTGCTCCCCAGGAAAATCTTTGTTGTCCGAGATTTTTAACAAGGACATCTGTCATTAATCTTGAGTGCCTACCATTTCCATTTGGGAATGGATGAACCCACACTAAACGATGGTGAAACCTTGCTCCTATCTCATCAGGAGGATATGTTTTATTTTCAATCCAAAATTTTGTGTCCTCAAGTAGCATTCTTAATTTAATAGGAATCTGAAAAGGTTCAACACCAATATTCCTTTCAGTGGCTCTGAACTTACCAGCCCAGTTCCAAACATCTTCAAACATTTTTTTATGAAGTTTTTTAATAAAATCTTCAGTCAAAATATTTTTTTGATTTTTTGTAAAAACCCATTTCTCTGCTTTTATTATCCCTGCTCTTTCAACTTCGTTTAATTCATTTCTCAGAGTTATCCAAGTTGGGATTAAGCCTTGTTTTTCTTCTTCTGATAAGGGAGTTGCTGCATCATCTGTTTCAAATAAATTATCCATCAATCCTCATCCCACAATCTTGTCTGCTTACCTTTAAGTAATTCTTCTATTAAATCCTCAAGTTGCTTGTTATATGATTCATTTGAGGAAAGTTGATTTTCCATCTGCATTGTATGTTCTGCATTTTTTAAAATCAATTTTGCTTTTTTCTCAGCCTGTTCACGAGTCATTTGTTCGAGACTCTGCCTTGGAACAAGTGCATAAACAAGTTCGCAGCCTAATGCATCAGCAACACTTTCAAGTGTTGAGAGCTTAAGATTGCCTAAAACTTCATCTTTTTCAATGGCATAAATTCTAGCGGAAGATACGTTCATTTTTTTTGCCAGTTGAGCTTGAGTAAGCCCTAGAGCATCACGTATAGCTCTTATCCAGCCTTTGGGTGGACGCATAAAATTTATTAATGGTCCCATATGTTTAAATTTTTTATCAAGATGCTGTCTTGCTACTTCATAATTCAGTTTCATAATTGCAACCTATAGGTTTAATTTCTATAATTTTATTATAACCTATAGGTTGTTAAAGTCAATATTTAAAACAATCTATAGGTTGTCTTTACTTGTATTGTCTTTGTTTCAAAACCAACACATACCAAGGGATTTTTCACATGTTTTGAGAATTCCAAGTTAACATACCAGAAAGCGTATTAGCTAATGGTATGAAAGAACATGAACAATAACAACCTTTTAAACGTACAGGACTGCTGGCTGACAACAGATATAATAGCAAAATTAAAAGGAGTAACTGAAAGAGCAGTTAGGCTATCTATTAGAAAAGAAAAGTATATTTCAAAAGCGTATAACGCAAGAGGTTGAAAGAGCTACAAGGTTTTACTCTCATCATTAGAGTCTGAGATTCAGCAAAAATACTTAGCTGAGTATTACAAGGAAATGGTTTTAACTGAAGCCCAGCAGGAAATAATACAATCTGAGCCAAGGCAGGAAAAGATTATTCCTGAGCATATTAAACGCATTGCTCTGGCTCGGCTGGATTTAATAAAACTATGGGATAGATTCCGCAGGGAAACTGGAATTGTAAAAGAAGCTAATAGAAACTTCCTGCAGTTATATAATTCAGGCGAGTTTCACTCGAATATTTTTAAGCTGTTTTTGGCAAGTAGGAAATCTAGCATTTGGAAGTTAATTTTCTAGCACCCTTTGTTTAAATTAATTAACAATTTATTGATGAGTGTTTAAGCCGGTAGCTAGACCCAGTGAACATTAGTAAGTGTCCATGGTGGATAACTCTGTCTATGATAGCGGTTGTTAACTTTTCATCATAGAAAATACCGTTCCATTTACTAAATTCCAGATTAGTAGTGACTATCAAACTTCTTTTTTCATAGCATTCAGAAATTACCTGAAACAAAAGCTGGGATCCGTCCTTTTCAAACGGGATGTAACCCCATTCATCACAGATTAACAAGTCTGTTTTTTCAATCTGTTTAAGGAATTTTTTTAATTCTTCATTTTTTTTAGCTTCCAGTAAACTGTTTACAAGCGTTGCTGTCCTGAAAAACTTAACTGTTTTACCTGCGCTACAGGCTTCAACTCCGATTGCTGTTGCAAGGTGTGTTTTTCCTGTACCAACTGGACCGTAAAGAATCAAGTTTTCTTTTCTTTCAATAAAAGAAGCTGACTTAATGTCTTCAATATCAAGGTTTGCAGGAATTTCAATCTTATCAAAGGAATATTTTTCAAAGGTTTTAACTACATCAAAGTTAGCTGTTTTAAGCAGGGTATTTTTCCTGTTAACCTCTCTTACTTCAACTTCCATACTTAAAAGCTTTTCAAGAAATTTCTCGTGAGTTTCTTCTTTGATTTTTTTGTAGTTTTCAGAAATTCTTACACTGACCTGAGCCCAAAAAACTCCGATATTTAAAACTTAGAAACTCCTATGTAGA
>CAZLCO010000051.1:0-2330 GCA_964558005.1 uncultured Gammaproteobacteria bacterium
CGGGTACAAACATAATCGGCAATGTTGTCATGGCTCAGTCAGCCGGTAGAGCCGGCAGGAACGGCCAGCTGATGATAGTATTTAACCAGGCAATAACACCATCAGGCCAAAGAATAGGAATGACGGGTAAAATCGCCACAGATGACGGCTCAGGCATGCTTAAAGGCGGTACAGGCATGGATAGGACAAAAAAAGTGGTTAAAGACGCTGCTGTTGGTTCTGGCGTAGGTGCACTGCTCGGTACAATTTTCGGCGCAATATCAGGAGGCAGCGTGGGCAAAGGTGCCGCAATAGGTACAGCTATCGGTGGCGGCTCAGGTGTTGCAAAGACTGTTATTGACAAAGGTTCAGAAGTTATTATTGAGGCAGGCCAACGTCTGGATATAATACTTGACAGCGAACTAAGGACAGGCAGCGGACAAAATGCCGCACCGGCTCCTTCAACTTATATGCCTGACTATAATTATGATTATTAAAATCAACCACTTATTGGTTAATTGCGGTTAAAGTTTATATTATGATAAACTTTAATAATTGAATTCACCGGATAATGCCAGATGAATACTATACTCGGGAAAAAACCTGAAGAAAAAGAAGACCTCAACAAGCAAAAAGAACAGATATCAGCTGTTCTGAGGGATAATAACGAGGAAATTTCTTTAGAAAAAGCGCTATTTATATCAACAATAGCGCATCCTTTACTGCTGTTATTAATCTGGCTAATCATTACCATCCTTACACTGCTTGGATTCAGCTTTTCTTTTCTTGCGGACGAGCCAAAAATTAAGGATATAGAATTCATTCTCGTAAATAAACCGGAAAAACCGCCCATAAATAAAAATACAAAATTCCGCTCGGACAGAAACTCAAGGGCAGGAGGCAAACACGACCCTAAAAAGAAAATATCAGACCCTGAACCCACTGCAGCAGCATCAAAACCAACACCGCCTCCGCAACCGCCAAAAGCGCAAACAAAAACACAACCAACCCCGCCGGCACCAAAACCAATCCAGCAGGCACCGAAAGCTCCACCACGACCGGTACCGAATGAAATACCTTCGGTGCCGCCGATAAAACCTCCGAATGCTTTTTCAGTACCGGTACCTAAACCACAGTTACCTAAAGACGCTGCACCTAAAATAGGCGGTCCCGTCACAAGCGGACCAATCGGTGCGGCCAAATCAAGCTCTGACCCTGCTCCTATTATGGCAGCGGGCGGCGATAGCAACAACATCAGAAGATCAACCGGTTATACTATAGGCGGAGGGATGCCCGGCAACCCAAGCCCTGGGAACCCGGGCGGAAGCCCTGGAGTTGATGCGCTTAAAGAGCCGGATTTTGGCCCTTATATGATGGAATTGCAAAGAAGAATTAAAAGAAGGTGGAACCCGCCAAGAGGAAACGAAAGCAAGCGTGTTGTACTCTTATTTAAAGTCAGCAAGGATGGCAGGTTAATTTCGTTAAAAATGCACAGAACTTCAGGTGTGCCTGAGGCAGATCAGGCCGCCATCAGAGCAGTCAAGGAAGCCGCGCCTTTTAGGCCACTGCCGCCTGAGTACAGCGGGAGTGATATTGATATACAATTTACTTTTGATTATAACGTTTTTGGCGTAGGTGGACAGAAATTCTAGAAGTTAATTTAAACAGAAAGAGGTAAAATAAATGCAGGAAAATCTTTTATCATTACAATTCATTTTGGAAATGTTTCCAATATTAATCTGTTCAATTCTGGTTATTGGCGTTGCCATTAACAGATTTTCTTTTTACAACAAGAATAAAAGAGACGTAATCCAGTTTATACAGAGGATTCAAAGAGAACTCAACAGAAACAACCTTGAAGGCGCTCAGATTTTAAGCGCACAATTAGGCGGTGTAATCGGTGACGTAGCAGAAGAGGGCATAAGAGTTCTTTCCGAGCAAAAAAAAGAATTTTCAAGATCATTTGATATTTCAACAAGCCTTGCGGTCAGAAAACTTGAAAAACACCTCACTATCCTCGGCACAATAGGAGGCGTTGCCCCGTTCCTGGGCCTTCTTGTTACCGTCATCAGAATCCTGTTTACATTCCAGGACCTTGCAGACAAAGGAAACCAGAGTGCTGAAGTTGCATCAGGCATTGCGGCGGCTCTTATCGCAACCGCATTTGGTCTTGGTGTAGCGATTGTGGCGGTTGTGCTTTATAACTCTTTCCAGGCTGTTGTTAGAAGATACGAAGACGACTTCCAGCTTCTTAAATTATTGTTCCTGAGCTTTGCAGACAGCGACGTAGAACTTGGCAAAAAAGTCCAGCAGGCAGTAAATGAAGGCGAACCGCAGGCAGCTGGCGGTTA
>CAZLCO010000051.1:2340-16725 GCA_964558005.1 uncultured Gammaproteobacteria bacterium
GCCCGCAATTTTAACACGACAATTTTTAAGGAAACTAAATCATGGCAATCAAAACTTCAGGCAGAAAAGACGGCATATTTAATGAAATAAATATCACTCCGCTAACGGATATATTCCTTGTGTTGTTAATTATAATGATGGTAATAGCGCCTATGTTCCAGTCTGTTGACCAGGACATAAAACTCCCGTCAATAAACACAGGTCTATCTGTTGATGAAAAGGAAATAACGGTTGCTGTTACAAAAAACGCCAATTTCTTTGTGAATTCCAAAAACGTAAAGGAAACGGAACTTGCGGGAGAACTCGAAGTCCTTCTTAAAGACAAGATTGAAGGCGCAGAAAATACAGAAGACAAAGAAAGCAAAGTCGAGAAAAAGATTATAGTGAAAGCTGATGCTGAAACTAAAACTACAGAAATAATGAAAGTTATAAGAGCCGCCCAGGCAGCCGGGTACGAAAAGTTGACAGTAGCGGGCGAGCCTTTATCCGCAAAACAACAGGAAGAACTTGAAGAAAAGGAAAACGAATGAGCGACTACAGCAGAAGAAGAGATTCCTTTAATGAAATAAATATCACTCCTTTAACAGATATCTTTCTGGTACTGCTTATTATAATGATGGTTATTGCGCCATTACTTAACCAGCAGGGAATTAACCTTGCTGTGCCTTCAGAGCATGAGGCGCAGAAACAGGAAAAAGAGCCTAAAATAATTACTGTTGGGGTTACTAAAGAAGGCGAATACAGTCTTGACGGTAAATCAGTCGGCGCAGAAGAGTTAAAAGCTTCAATAGAACAGGCCTACAGCGAAAAATCCGACGGGCTTTTAATCAAAGCGGCCGGAGATTCTACCCACGGGGCGGTTGTACTGGTGATGGACGCAGCCCAGCAGGCAGGCGTAACTAATATTTCTGTTATGGAGCAATAGAAAATTTTAACAAACTAAACATACCTAAAAACTAAATAATTCCATACACCCTTTTATAGTTCCAGTAAGAGCCAAAAACCTTTTTCACATAATCCCTTGTCTGCTTGTACGGTATATTTTCCACAAATCTGTCCGGATCGTCATATGATGTTTTTTTAAGCCAGGTCCTGACTGCACCAGGCCCGCAGTTATACGCTGCCACCGCATAAAGCATATTCCCGTCAAAGGTTTCCGCTGTGTGGCCAAGATAAGCCGTACCTACCTTTAAGTTGTTTTCCGGGCTAAACAGCTCCCTGCTGCAGCAGCGGTCTAAATTTTTCCACCTTACGATATCCCTGGCCGTCCCCGGAAGTATCTGCATAAGTCCTCTTGCGTTGGATGAACTCACAGCGAACGGGTTAAAGTGGCTTTCTTCCTTTAAAAGCGAAATTACGAGGAACGGATCGAGCTTGTTTACGTGGGCATTAATATTTATTTCTTCAGGGTAATAAACCGGATAAATAAGTTTCCATTTCGGGTTTTGGCTGCCGGGCCTGTTTGAAAGGTTAAACATAGCGTTTCTTGCTGTGACAATGGAATTTGTGACTAGGCCTGTCTGAAATTTAATCCAGCTCTCAAGGAACGGGTCATCATCTATAAAAAGCATTGCGGTCCGGTAATCTTCCAAAAGCACCAATTCAGCTGCCAGCATCCCGTGGTTTTGTTTTATTTCGTTGTAAGAATAGGGTATATTTACCTGTATTTTGTTTATCGGCAGCAGGTTTTGGCTGTCGGTAGTCCATCCTGAATCCTTTTTTCCGTCTAACGCCAGAAGTCTGCCCATTGACCTGAAAGCGTAATAGCTGTCCGGAAATTTCCTAAGGGTTGTTTTATAGTAATTTTCAGCGGTTGTTTTGTTGTTTCTTTTTTCGTGGATTTTGCCGATCCAGAAATGAATAGCCGGCGATGCGTTTGTGTTTTCAAACTTTGTTATATGCCTCTGGCCCAGTTCAAGCGCTTTATCATAGTCCCCGCTGTCGTATTCGTGCCAGAAGAGGTTCCACAGTGCTTCCGAGGCGAAATTGCCGTCATTGTAATTTTCATAAATATCTTCATATGTTTTTTTTGCTTTTTTTAATGACATGAGCTGCGCCCTGCGATACAGTGCAAAGTCTCTGGCCTTATCAGTCCAGTCGAGTATATCCGACCAGCTCCTGTACCCGCTGTTATAGCTGAGTTCCACATAAGCCTGCATTGTTCGCTCAATCCTTGTGCGGCTGACAGACTCATCAAAATAATTTTGTACGGCTTTTTTAAAGAGGTTGACTGCGGTTGTCCTGTTGCCCAGAAACTTGTGGCAAAAGGCCTTGTAATACCATATATCTTCTTCAGGCAGCTGGTTAAAATAAAGCAGGGCTTCATTGTATTTTTGCTGCATAAAAAGGGCTATTCCGGCGTGTTTTTTGTCACGCTCGTCAAACCTGTAATTTAAGAACTTGAGGTTTTCATAACTGTCCAGCGCAAAATCCCCTGCCGGAGCCAGAGCCAGGTATTTTATCCAGTATTTTACTGCCAGATCATTACTCTTTTCCCTGTTTAGTTCTGCAAGGTAATAAAAGCTGCCCAGCGCATAATCTGTGCCCGGGTATTGCTCAACGGTGTACAAAAACTGCTTTTCGGCTTCTATTGGCTGGTTGTACCGCAAAAACGCCTGGCCGAGGCTGTAGCTTGCCATCGGCACAAGCGGGCTTTTTGAATATGATTTTAAAATTCTTGTATATTTTTTTATTGCTGTTTTTTCATCCTCAATCCCGGCAGCGCATTTGGCCTGTTGAAACAATACCAAATCATAAGCCTTATAAGCGGGTGATATACGTCCATAAATATAATAAGCGGCCCTGTAGTCCTTATCGAGCTGGAGTTCCCGTGCCTGTTTGTACAGGCTTCTTGAATATTCAGTACTCTGGAGGAATATTGTCAATAATTCGGGTTTATAAAACCAGACAAAAGACAGCACGCCTATCAGGGCGAGGATTATAAAAAGAGCAATTTTTTTGAATAATTTCATAACAGGATTATATCGTATTCATAAAAAAAACATTAATTATTAAGCTGTTTTTAAATTTTGGATATAAAATAAAATTTGGGAAAAATAAACCTCCACAGCCCAGAACATAGGAGCGGGTTGACACGGACCCGCTTTTTTATTTTTTAATAAAAATCATCGGGTTGACGGGCTTACCGTCAATCCTTACCTCAAAATGCAAATGCGGCCCCGTGCTGTAACCGGTTGAACCCTCATACCCTACTATATCCCCCTTTTTTACGTAATTGCCAACACCCGCCACAGTAGAAGATAAATGCGCATAAAGAGTAGAAACCTTGCGCCCGGCATATTGCCCGTCCTGAAGCGTTCCGTGATTGATTATGACTACTTTGCCGTATCCGCCGTACCAGCCCGCATGGATAACCTTGCCCGAATGTGCGGCTTTGATGGGTGAGCCGTTTGGACCGGCCAGATCCACCCCTGAATGAAACCTTGTGCTGCCGAATATAGGGTGCCTCCTCCAGCCGAACGGCGAGGATATATAGCCGACTACCGGTCTTATAAATGCGGAATCAACGGTTTCGGTTGATATCCTGCCTGCTATGTCTTTTTCAATATCCCGGGAAAGGCTTTCGAGTTCTTTTTGCGCCTGTTCGTATGCTGCCCTGTCTGTCCTTAACTTACCGATAAGATACTCGCTTGTCTGTGCGGCATAGCTGAGCTGCTGTTTTTTCCTGTTCATTGTATTAAGGGTTGATGATATGTTCTTTTTTTCGTATTCATAGTCCCTTTTTGACCAGACTATATCCCTTGATTTTTGACTGAGCTGTTCCATCAGTTCCAGATCTTTTTTAATCAGGGCTTTCTGGTAATACAACCTGTCAAAAAAAGCTGATATGTCTTTTGCTTCAAATATAACGTTCAGAAGGCTTATTCTTTCGCCTTTGTAAATTTCCCGTATTCTTTTTCCCGCGGAGTGGGCGAGTTTTTCGTGTTCCCTGTTGAGCGAATTCAGCCGGGATTCAAGCCTTGACATACTAACACGGGACTTCCACAGCTCGTTCTGGTAGGTTTTTATGTGTTTTTCCGTTTTTTCAAGGTTTTGCTGGGTTTTCGTTAGTTTTTTTATTTCTACGTTTTCTTTTGTTTTTAATTCATTTATTTTTTGCTGCAGTTTTTGTTTCTCAATCTCTTTCTGGTCTTCTTTGGACGCTGATAAAGCCGGCAGTGCCTGCAAAAAACACAAAGTCATCAGGACACAAACCAGCAGTAAATAAACACGATTCTTAAAAGAAATTGATTTCATTTTTGATATTTTAGTTTTTAATTAACCGAATAAAAACGGTATAAACATAGCAATTGTCCACAAAATAAAGGAAATAACAATAATTAAAACTATAGTTTTTTTATTTTCTCTTAGAAACTCCATTTTACATCCTTTCTTTCCTGCTTCGCAATAAATTAAATTTTAAAACAAAAAATTATTCTTAAAAACCTCTGATAATAATTTATTTTACCTGCAAGTCAACAACAGCAAATCATACAGAGAAATGTTTAGTATTGTAATAATTGTTCATTTAATTGTTGAGTTTTATATAAGGATATATATATAATTGTATATAAGTTTTGGGAAGAGTTAGATAAATAGTAGGAGATTAGCTAGTGATTAGGAGTAGAAGTTTGGGAAGGGTTGCTTCCGTCCGCAGATGGACAAAAGCTGCTATTGATTGTTACCAGAGGGGTTGCGTTTGCGAGGGCTGTTATTATAAGGATTTTTTCAGCGGAAGCCCGCAAAGATGCTATATGAAAAGCACGGTTCTTGAGCTGGTTCGTGTACTTGGTATTCCTCAAAACCTTGAGCCAAAGGAAAGCATTATATCCTAGTGATTTTTACTGGACAGAAATTCAAACGTTCTTTACAATTAAAATTACACTCTGAATTATGATTGAAATTATACAGGTCGTAAGTAAAATGGGTAATAATGTCTGTCGCTCAAAAAAACAGCTGAGAAGAATATATAAAAAAAGAGTATATTATTTTTGCATAGCAGTAATTCTTTGCGTCTGCTTGGTGCAGTTCCTTTATTCATCACTGTATAATTTTACAAAATATATTGTGCTTAACAGACAGGAAAACCGCCTGGAAGAGCTCAATAGTATGGCTATAAGAAAGAACGAGCAGCTTAAAAACCAGCTGGAAGTATATTCTTCCTGCAAAGGAATAGAAGAGCTGGCAAGGAATAACCTTAAAATGGTCGGCAAAGACGAAGTACTTGTGCTTATAAGGGAGCAGGCACAGTAGCGAAAGCGGGTTTTTCGGGATAAACTTATATCCCTATCCTTAGCTCCAGCCCGAATTCCTTTTCAAAAAGGTCTTTTTTCTCATTAGCCTTTATTATTTCGGAATAACAGCTCGGCGTGCAAAGCTTCAGCTTAATGCAGAGAACTTTTTCATTTTCTTTCAAGTCAAAATCCATATCCTCCACCACGCTGCAATGTGTTCTGTCGAGCGCATCCGCCACCCGTACAAACGCCGCAAGCCTGCTGAGCAAATGCCGGTCGTTTTTAGAAAGGCCCATGTATGGTTTATGTTTTTTCTGCGGTATTTTGCTCCGGTGGTATCTGGCGATATTGGCGATAATTTCGGTTTCTGTATCTGTAAATCCTTCAGGCGGGTTTTCTTTTATTAATTTATAAGCGTTTTTGTGGTGGCTTTTGGCGGAAATATAATATCCGATATCATGCAGCAGCGCGCCGGCTTCGAGCAATTCACGTTCGTATTCGCCCATATTGTGGACAAGCCCCTGTGTTTTGTCGAAGAATACCAGGCTGAGCTTTTTAACCTGCTCGGCATGAGCGGGTTCAAGCTCGTATTTTATAAACATGTTCCTTATGCTGTGCTGTCGGATTTTATTTTCCAAAACAAAATATTAAATTCATATTCTTTTATAAATAGTATAACAAAATATATTATCGTCATGCTGAATTTTTGTTTCAGTATCTATACTTATAAACTACTTAACCGGCAGCTAAAATTACTATAAAATAATAATATGAACAAAGAGCTGGAAAACTTTACCTTATACCTCGAAATAGAGCGCAACCTCTCACCTCACACTATTAAAGCCTATTCCTGCGACCTCCGGGATTTCCTTGAGCACAGCGGGAATAATTTCTGCACCTTTACTTACAAAAATATCCGCTCATACATAGCCCAAATTCAGAATAAAAACTACACAAAAACCACCGTCGCCCGCAAAATAGCCGCCATAAAGGCATTTTACAGGTATCTTTACAGGGAAAAACTGGTCGAAGTGAACCCTGCGGCAAATATACGCGCGCCCAAAAAAATTAAAACCCTGCCGGAATTCCTCACAGAAAATGAAATAAAAATTATTATGGAACAGGCCGCCAACCTCCGTGACAGGTCGATACTTGAGCTGTTGTACGCCAGCGGGATGCGTATATCAGAGCTTTGCGGCCTTAATTTTGAAAACCTTAACCTTGACGAAAACGAAATAACAGTATTCGGTAAAGGCGGCAAGGAAAGGATTGTACTCGTCAGTAACCGCGCAAGGGACTACGTATTGGAATATACAAAAGACTTTAAAAAATCGCCTGCTTCCCCGGTTTTCAGGAGTGTGAACAATAACAGGCTCCAGCCAAGACAGGTACACCGCATAATAAAAACCGCCGTGCAGAAGTCAGGCCTGACAAAAAAAGTTTCCCCGCATACGTTCAGGCATACATTCGCTACCCGCCTGCTGGAAAAAGGCGCAGATTTGCGGGTCGTGCAGGAACTATTGGGCCATGCCAGTATTAGCAATACACAGATTTATACGCATGTAACGGTTGAAAGGTTGAGGCAGACGTATAATAATACCCACCCAAGAGCAAAGTAAATTACTTGGTGTATTAAATCTAAATTGCCGCATATGTTATAATTCCCTTACATCCATATTGGGGTAGTATAAGCTTTGAATAATATTAATACCGTGGATAATGAAGAAACAAAAATATGGTTAAATGAATTTAAAAAGGCTGGAAATGAAAAAACCAAAACCCAGATTAAAAATTTAATTGTTCTTTATTACCTGCCTTTAGTAAAAAAAATAGCTTTTGGCCTTGCCAGAAGACAGTCAGACCCTGTTGAAGATATTGTGCAGGTCGGTTGTCTCGGGCTGATTAAGGCTATAGAAAATTATGACGATAAATTCAACACAAGCTTTAAAACTTACGCCACGCACAGGATAACAGGCGAAATAAGGCATTACCTCCGGGATAAACTTTCAATTATAAGAGCGCCAAGAGAGCTCCTTGAAATATCCTTCAGGCTTAATTTGATTATTGAAAGGCTTAAAGCAGACCTTGGCAGGTTCCCGACTGAACTCGAGATAGCAGAGGAACTTCAAATGCCTCTTAAGCGGATTAATGAAGCAATAGAAGTCGACCGGAGGAAGCAGACAATTTCATTAGATCAGATTATCAATATTGCAGAATCTGAAAACGAGCAAAATACTCTGATGGAAAGGCTTGTTGATAATAAGTACGAAGATTTCCAGAATATCCAGGAAGACCGGATGATGCTTATGGAAGCGGTTGAGAACTTGCCGGAAAATTTAAAGGAAGTAATCAAGCTGAGCTTTTTTGAAGACCTTAACCAGGTCGAAATAGCGGAAAAAACAGGTGTATCGCAAATGCAGGTAAGCAGGCGCATTAAAAAGGCCACAGAAGAGTTGTTTAATATAATTACAGGCCAGGAAACTTATTGATGGATATAATCGGCATTATTTTAATTTTTATAACAGGCCTTGCAATTGGAAGTTTTTTAAATGTAATGGCTTTAAGGCTTTTGAACGAAGAAAATTTTGTTACCGAACGCTCAAAATGCCCGAAATGCGGTGAAAAAATAGCCTGGTACGATAATATTCCGGTTTTGAGTTATTTGTTTTTGTTAGCGAGATGCAGGTACTGCAAAGCAAAAATAAGCCTTCAGTACCCGGCTGTTGAACTGTTAACAGGCGCTTTATTTATTTTTATTTACCTTAACTGGGGGCTCAGCCTGAAAACACTGTTTTTAATGTTTTTAACCGCAAATCTCATTGTTATAACCATAACAGACCTGAAAGAAAAGGTGATATTTGACATTAATTCAGTCCCAATTATTCCGATTGGTCTGGTTTATAATTTTTTCAATATTGGCGCTGAGGACATGTTTATTTCGGCGGTTATTGGCGCAGTAGCGGGGGCCGCATTCTTCGAAATTTTTTCAAGAATTGGCCTTGTGCTTGCGGGCGAGTATGCATTCGGCGGGGGGGATACACTTCTGGGAGCAGCTCTAGGGGCGTGGTTTGGCTGGAAGTTTTTAGTGGCAATACTTTTTATAAGCTTTTTTATGCAGGTTGTTATTGGAATACCCATTATTCTTTATAATTTTTACAAAAGCCGCGAATACCCTTCCCTGATGGCGATGGTTGGTCTTTTTATTGCGCTGGCGGTTTCTTTTATGAGCAAGTTTCTTGTCTATGCGGGTAAGCCTGTTTTTGCGGTTATTGTAATGGTTCTGGTTTTTGCGCTGACAGGTTTTTGCATTTATATTATTTTCAAAAGAATGCGTGAAACAAGCAGCCATACTTTTTTGCCATTTGGGCCGCCGTTGGTGATTGCCGGTTTCTTAGTAATGTTTTTCCCGAATTTTATTGCGGGTTTTATACCTTTTTAGCCTTATAGCATTTATGCAACTATACAGCAAGTGCACTGTGCATATCCTGCATTTACTTCACTTTTTGCTGAGCTTGGGGATTTTTATATTAAAAAGCCCCTGTATATCAATATTATTAATCACCGCATCGATTAACGCTTCCGGTGTTAATGGATTAAGAGCGGGCAAAAGTCCGAAAACCTCAACCCCGGAAAGCTCACTGATAATATCAGGCGAAGTTTTTATAGCTATATCATCGGTGTCAGTCGGGTAATTCGATATAATAACCCCTAGCACATTCAACCCGGCGCTGCGTATAGCTTCTATGGTCAGGAGGGCGTGATTTATGGTGCCGAGATATGGCCGCGCAACTATTAACACGGACAGGTTAAGCATTTTTGCCAGATCGCGCATCATAAACCCTTCGTCAATGGGCACTAAAATCCCGCCAGCCCCCTCTACCAGCACAAAGTCGCAGTCATTTTTTAGCGAATCAAAATCAATTTTTATCCTATTCTGATGAATTTTTACATTATCCAAAATAGCAGCAAGAGATGGCGCAACCGGTGGCTTAAAACTGTAAGAGCATTTTGTAACGATGTTTGAATCTATAGATTTGACAAAACTCAGGTCAGAATCGGGCCCGGTCTGTATGGGCTTGTACACGCCCATTCTTATATCCAGCCCCTGCATAACAGCGGCCAGCCCCGCCGTTACAACGGTCTTGCCCACGCCTGTGTCTGTGCCTGTGACAAAAATATTCATTATTCCTGCGAGTACCTGTCCACTTTAAATCTTTGAACGGAAATCTTTTCCTCAAGCGCAATGCCGGCTTTTCTCATACAGGCGGCCACCTGTTTTTCGATGGTGTCGAGCCCTTCGAGGTCGGGCAGCAATAGTGCCTGCCTGCCTGATTCCGATGAAACAATAATGCCGTAAATCTTTGGGTCGAGCTCGTCAAGCGATTTAACCCTCTCCGGCGGATGCAGGATATCTACCGAATACTGCAGGCCGTCCAGCTCATGCGCCTCTACCGACGGGAATCGCGGGTCTTTGGTGGCGGAAGATATGGCGTTGTGCATAACCTCGTCAATCACCGAATCCCTTGTGGCGAGGATTGTGCCTATACAGCCGCGCAGATCGCCCTGTGCGGTTTTAAGGGAAACAAATGCGCCTGCTTTGTCAACTTCAACGCCCGTAAGCTGTTTGGGCAATTTGGGTTTGCCTTTGCCTTTTATATGGTTTTCGATTATTGATTTTGCAAATTCTTCCGGTCGCATAGATTACCCCTTTTTCCCTTTTTCCAGCATGTAATTTATTGTAACTCAATTTGTCAAATAAAAATATTTTAGTTTACGGACAAATTTTATCAAAACCCGCCCGCTACACCCTAAAGGTAGATGAAAGCTGCGCCTTCATAGCTTTTTATAAATTTTGATAAAATTTGTTCTTTTTTTTATATAAAATTTCAAAATCTATATGGAATTGTTAAGGGCTGAAGGCCCTTAACCTCATTCAGGGCGGTTGCGGGTGGGACGATTTTGAAATTTTCATTCCCTAAGGCTCAACACCTTTTGCTCATCCGGGTTTACCCAGAGCGTCCTTTCATTATTATAAACCACAAACCCGGGTTTGGAACCCGCGGGTTTTTTGACAAACTTTCTTCGGGTATAAACCACCGGCACGTTTGAAGATTCCCTCCCCTTGCTGTAATAAGCGGCGATATATACAGCCTCATGCAGGGTGACTTCGGGAATTTCCCTGTCTTTGTTAACTCTAATAATCACATGCGAGCCGGGGATGTTCTGGGCGTGCAGCCAAATGTCGTTTGGTAAGGCGATTTTCAGTATATATTCGTTTTGTTTATTATTCTTGCCCGCAAAGATAGCGATACCGTCTGAAGAAGTAAACTTTGCCGGCTCAAAGGTTTCCTTTGCCTGCTTTTTATCCTCTTTTCCGGTCAGCTCACCCTTTATCTGCTGTAAATCCTCTATTGTTTCCGCCCGATTTATCGACTCTTCAATACTTTCGAGGTAATTTATTTCGTCCCGGGTTTTTTGTTGCAGTTCCTCGCTGTGTTTTGCGGCGGTCTTGGCTTTTTTGTAGAGTTTATAATACTTTTGGGCTTCCTTTGGGTTTTCGACAAGCAGTTCATCTGCCTGCTGTTTGTATTTTTCCTGTTTTTCCCTGTCCTGTGCTATATATTCCTGTTTTTCAAGCTGTTTTTTGTGTTGCTTTAAATCTTTTTTCAGAATTTTCAGTAGATTGTTTTTCAACCTGTTAAATTTGTCCTTAAACACGTGATAGCCAAAATACCTGTCTAACATTTCATTTACGGACTCCACCGCCTGCCACCCGACCGACCTGTCATACCCCACGAGCGAATAATCTTGCATATCAGGGCTTAAACATGGTTTCAGGCTTTCGAGATTTACGGCTCGCCTTGCCGCAGCGTACAATTCCCCATGCGGGCAAGACTTAACCAGCTCATTGGCCAGCGCGCGGCTTATATGGCCAAAATTCTCCATTGGCGCGGTTTTTATCAGCCTGTAAAAGTCGTGTTCTGAAACCCGGTTCAAATCGAGTTTTTCCTGCCCTGGCGGGTAAATATAGGGCAGCCCGCCAGCAAGCTCACGCTCACGACTTTTTTCGCTGCTTACGTTGTGCGCACAGCCCAGTATGACGTTAGTTTCGTAGTTATAAAGTATCATGTTGCTGTGCTTGCCCATTAGCTCACATGCCAGTACCATGCGGACTTTTTCGCCCACTTCGCTGTACGAATCAAAATATATTTCAAATATCCGGTCGAACCCGGGCTGTTGGATGTCTTTGATTTTACTGCCTTCCAAATGTTTGCGCAAAAGCATGCAGAACATTGGCGGGGTTTTCGGGATTTCGATATTGCGTTGGGCTTCGCCTTCCGGGCTCAATACTGCTATATGCGGGTATTTTGGGTCAACTGTTATATATAGGCGATAGTTGGCTTTTTGCGCGCGTATTGTTAACAAAAGCTCGTGTTTTGAGGGCTGCTGAACCTTGCCGATGGGGCCGTCGACGAATACCGACTTATATTCGGTGATAAATGCTTTCAAGGATAGCGAGTCAAAATTTAGCATAGAAGAATTATAGCAAAAGCGAGGTACTAAAACACATACTAATGCGACTATTTTTCCCTATACAGCCAAGCCAGTATCTCTATCGGGCTCACAACAGGCATAACCCTGCCTGAAGCTATCAATCCCTGCGCTATGCCTATTTTGCAACCAGAACAGCTCGTGGCAACCGCTTCAGCACCGGAATTGATTATGTTTTGGGCTTTTCTTTTTGAAATAGGCAGCGATACCTGCGGCTTTGTGACGCAAAAAGACCCTGCCGCCCCGCAGCACCTATCCGCTTCTTCCATTTCAACGAATGTTACGCCGGGGATTTTTTTCAGCAGGTTGCGGGGTTCATCCTTTACATGCTGGAACCTGACCAGATGACACGGGTCATGCCAGGTTATGATCTTGTTATAGCTGACGTTTTCCGGTATGTATAAATCGATGTTATCGAGGAATTTATAGATATTAACCGCTTTTTTGGCGATATGTTCCGGGTAGTCCTGCCACGCTGAACCGCATGATGCGCACTCGGTGATTATATAGTCAGTATCTTCGGGGATTTTATTGATGTTGTTTTCCATAAGTCTATTGAATGTTTGCATATCGCCTGCGGATTTAGCGGCCATGCCGCAGCAGGAAAAGCCTTCCGGTATATATACGTCGTAGCCGTTTTTTTGCAGTACGGTTATTATGGCTTTTGCGGATGTGTCGAAGCACCCCGGGAAATAGATGATTTTGCCCCTAACGTCACCCTGAACCTGTTTCAGGGTCTTATTATCTCGGGTTAAAAGCGATTTTACAAATTTGGAAAGATGCTGAAACAAGTTCAGCATGACAATAATTATTTTTTTTATTGGATGAACACCGAATTTTTCAACGTATTCAGCCCTTGCGGCGTTTATTATCTCCTCTGCGTTTATGCCTGCCGGGCAAAAATCAAAACACGCCCTGCACCCGAGACACATATCAAGGTATTTGCCGATTTTTTTGCTGAATTTTATCTGTCCGTTTACTATGCCGTTTAACAGCGTAAACTTCCCGCGGGAGACCGACGTTTCCAGCCCCGTGGTTTCATATATCGGGCATACAGCCTGACACAGTCCGCATTTTGTACATTTGTATATTTCTTCTTTGTAGTCTTTCAGCTGTTTTTTCATTTCCTAGACCACTTTGCCCGGGTTCAAAATATTTTCCGGGTCAAATATTGATTTTATCGACTTCATAAGCTCCAAGTTTTTATTACACAGGGCTTTTTTCATATAAGGCCGCTTTTCCATCCCTATGCCGTGTTCGCCTGAAAGACTGCCTCCCAGTGCCAGCGCCGCATCAAACAGCTCTTCCGCCGCAAGTTCAAACCGGTGCGCTTCGTCCTTATCCCGCAAATCAAGCGAAAAATTCGGGTGAATGTTGCCGTCGCCTATATGCCCCATAATGCAAACAGTCAAATTATGTTTATCGGCAATGCGCCTGATTTCCCTGATCATATCCGGCACTTTGTCCCTTGGCACAACAGCGTCCTCGGTCATTACATTCGGCCTGAGCCTTGCTACGGCCCCGAAGGCTGACCTGCGGGCAAACCAGATTTCTTCCGCTTCGTGCTGATTCTGCGATACCCTTATGTTTTGCGCACCGAGCTCTTTGCAGATATTTATTATCTGTTCTGCCTGTTTTTCAACCCCTTCCTTGAACCCGTCAACTTCCAGCACAAGCACGGCTTCCATATCGGTCGGCAGGCCTGTTTGGTGAAACTTTTCTATTGTCTGCATGGTATTTTTGTCCATAATATCAAGAGTTGAGGGTGTTATTCTCGCGGAAATCATTTTTTTAACCGCCTCAGCCGCTGCGTCTATCGTATCAAAGCATGCCAGTAATACTTTTCTTTCTTCGGGTTTTGGAATAAGCCTTAATGTTGCCTCGGTAATAACGGCCAGCGTGCCTTCCGAGCCTGTTAACAGCTGGGTGAGGTTATAACCGGTTACGTTTTTGGCTGTTTTGCCGCCGGTTTTTATTATTGTGCCGTCGGCCAGCACCACTTTTAAACCCATGACATAGTCTTTTGTTGTACCGTACTTGAACCCTCGGGGCCCGCCGGAGGACTGTGCGATACTGCCGCCTATAGTCGATACTCTAAGGCTTGCCGGGTCTGGCGGGTAAAAAAGCCCCTGCTTCTCAACTTCCTGCTGTAGTTTTTCTACCACAACGCCTGGCTGGACAACGCATTGCAGGTTGTTTTTATCTATGGTGATTATTTTGTTCATTCTGGACAAATGCAGGACTATACCGCCTTTAACCGGCAGGCAGCCGCCTACGAGGTTTGTGCCTGCGCCCCTTGTAACTACCGGGATTTTTTCTTTATTTGCTATTTTTAGTATTTCGCTTATTTGCTCAGTGGTTTCCGGCAGGATAACCGCATCCGGCATATATAATTTATCGCCTATTGCCGTAGCGTCGTATGCGTAGCAGTATCTGTCCTCGTATTCGTTGAGGACGTTGTGTTTTCCGACTATTTTTTTAAAACTTTCCATAATAATAAAATTATGTCATAAAATATAACTATGATGAGATACATTAAATTATTAATAATATCAGTATGTTTATTTATTTCAATTAATTGCACGGCTGAGGAAGCTAA
>CAZLCO010000052.1:0-16405 GCA_964558005.1 uncultured Gammaproteobacteria bacterium
TGTCGGCTGTAATCAGCTCAAACTGGCCTTTTGATTTTTACCGGACAGTAGTGATTAATTTTACAAAATTTTACAGAGGACTAAATTTCAGTATCAAATCCGAGGTGACGGTGGAGAGAGATAAGGAAAAAGTTTTTTTCTTTTATTTCTGGTAATATTGTAAACATGATATTAATTACCGGTGGAGCAGGATATATAGGCAGTCACTGCACGCTCGAAATGCAAAGGGCGGGCTATGAATGCGTGGTGCTTGATAACCTTTCTGAAGGACAGAAAGAAGCAATACAGACACAAAATTTTTGTTATGCTGACCTTAATAACCCTGATGAAACAAAGGAAGTATTTAAAAAATACGATATAAAGGCAGTCATACACTTTGCGGCGAGCTGTTATGTGGGCGAATCAGTCACGAACCCGGAAAAATACTACTACAATAATGTTGTCACAACCCTGAACCTGCTGGGGGCGATGAAAGAGGCCGGGGTGAAAAACATAGTGTTTTCCTCTACCTGCGCTACGTACGGAAACCCGGAATACACGCCAATAGACGAAAACCACCCGCAAAAACCCATAAACGTCTACGGCAGGACAAAGCTGGTCATGGAAGGCATCCTCAAGGACTATGATAGGGCATATGGCATAAAACATATAGCTTTGAGGTATTTTAACGCATCGGGCGCGGACAACGAGGCCAATATAGGCGAGAGCCATGATCCGGAAACGCACATAATTCCGCTGGTGCTTCAGGTTGCAGCAGGAAAAAGGGAAAGCATTAAGGTTTTTGGGAATGATTATGACACCCCCGACGGCACTTGTATTCGGGACTATATACACGTGAATGATCTGTCTTCTGCGCACAGGCTCGCTATGGAAAAGTTGCTTAAAGGTGGGGAAAGCGGATATTATAACCTTGGCACAGGCAGAGGGCATTCTGTGAGCGAGATAATAAAGTCATGCGAAAAAGTGAGCGGCAGGGCGGTTAAGCAGGAGCTTGCGCCGAGGAGGGAGGGCGACCCGGCTATTTTATACGCTGATAATAAAAAAGCAAAAAATGAGCTGAGCTGGCAACCTGAATTTATGGAAATTGATGATATAATCTTAACTGCATGGAATTGGGAGATTAACAGGAGATATTGACCATATTATGAAAAAAATACTTGTAACTGGCGGGGCAGGGTTTATCGGCTCCCATTTGTGCGAAAGGCTTTTGAACGAGGGTAATGAAGTTGTTTGCGTCGATAACTTTTTTACCGGCTCGAAAAATAACATCCTTCACCTTATGGATAATAAGTATTTTGAGGTAATCAGGCATGATATAATAAATTCTCTGGTTATTGAAGTTGATGAAATTTATAATTTTGCGTGCCCGGCATCGCCCGTGCATTACCAGTACAATGCTATAAAAACCATTAAGACCAATGTGCTCGGAACAACAAACATGCTCGGGCTGGCAAAGCGTCTCAAGGCAAGGTTTTTGCAGGCATCAACCTCTGAGGTTTACGGTGACCCAAAGGAGCATCCGCAAAAAGAAACATACTGGGGCAACGTTAACCCCATCGGCATACGGAGCTGTTACGACGAAGGAAAGCGTGTGGCGGAAACGCTCGCAATGGATTATCACAGGCAGAACGGGGTTGATATAAAAATAATCAGGATATTCAACACATATGGCCCACGCATGGCAGCCAATGACGGCAGGGTGGTCAGCAACTTTATAGTGCAGGCTTTACAGGGCGAGGATTTAACGGTTTATGGTGACGGTTTGCAGACAAGGGCGTTTTGTTTTGTGAGCGATTTAGTTGACGGGGCAATACGCATGATGAATTCCGAAAAAGGGTTTAACGGCCCGGTCAATCTTGGCAATCCCGTTGAGACTCCGATTATAGAATTTGCAAAGAAAATAATCGATATGACAGGCAGCGGCTCAAAAATAATTCATAAACCTCTTCCGCAAGATGACCCGACCCAGCGCAGGCCTGATATCAGCCTTGCAAAAGAGCGGCTCGGCTGGCAGCCAAATGTACCGCTGGATGAGGGATTAAAGCGGACTATTGAGTATTTTGAAAAGGCTTTAAAATCTACTATATCTGTTTAAAAGGTATTTTAAGTTTATCTACCAGTTTTTCAAAGGCATTTTTAGCTCTAGTGTTTTTTGGTGGAACATACACGTCAAAATGTTTTGCGTCCTGTGCGGCCAGTACATTTTTAGGCAGTACCTGGCGAAGGGTTTGTCCATGTTCGTTAACAAATTCAGCGGCTCTTCTAGTATCTACAGCCCTGTAGGCATAACCAAAACCAATATTTTTTCCTACTCCGTCTACCATTTTAATATCCCCGTTTTTTACCAAAGTATATTATACAGGTTTATTGAAAGATTAAAAGCTATAATTTTCGTAAATTTTTGTTAAAAACCCTTGCCGGCATGTGCCATGCGCTTCTTCATGGTTTGTTAAAAAAAGTAAAGTTGGATTTTAAAAAGTTCTTTCATGCACGAGCCCTGGTGTTTAACATGCCCCCGGCATGGAACATGAACAGTCATCCATGTTACGAGAAGTAACAATCGCTGAATTAAAGCCGTGACAGGCTTTATCATGAGCGAAATTTTTCAGTTTTTCTTTTGTTGAAATCGGGTTTTTAGTAGAATTATATATAAGATTTTGTGGAGGATAGGGGACAACACATAGATGAATAACCTGGTAACCAATGCCGATAATAAAAATATAAAAGATAAACAGCAATCAAAAAAGATATATAATTTAAGAGCAGAAAAATTAATCAGGGCAGCAAATGACTGTTTTGTATATTTTAAAGATTATGAAATGGCACTCAGCCATATTCAGGAAGTTATTAATCTTGATCCGGAAAATACAAGGGCTTATATCTTAAAAGGGACAATATTTTTCTGTCTCGATGAATTGCCAACAGCGCTTGAGTGTTTTGAAAAAGCCATTTTAACAGATTCTAATTCTGTGGAAGCTCACAGTCTTAAAGCAAGCGTGCTCGATATTAACGGTAATCTTAAAGAAGCGCTTGATTCCTGCGATAAAGCGTTCATTAATGTGACCGAAAAGAATTCGGAGCTTTTAACGTCGCTTTTTGACCAGAAAATAGCTATTTTAATCAAGTCTAAAAAGTACCGGGAAGCGAGGGAAACGCTAAAGCAGTGTTACAGGTACCTTAATGAGGACGACAGTTCCTACATTGCTTCCTGTTACAGGGAAATAATTGATTCTTTGCATAAAAAAAGACAGAGAAAACAAAAGTTAGCCTCACAGAGATTAAGACTGGTAGTCCATAGTTCTTAAAAATCTCACTATGTGCCCTGTATAAGAGCGCTTTTTAAGTGCTCTTTATTTATTGCTTACCAAGGAATTTTTCTGCTTTTTCCAAATCAACGGTAACTTTTGCATCAACCGTTACTAGTTTGCTTTGTTCAGGGTCACTATTATTTCTTGGATCCCTTATTTTCATCGGGTTTATTGTTATTTCAGAGAGAGGAAGTTCCCCTATTGCCTGTGATAATCCAAGCAGCTGGCTTTTCATATCTTTCATGTCGGCCGGCTTCATTTCTCTGTAAGCATGGCCATTTTCATCTTCTTTAAAGAAAGCATTTAAAGGACTTTGTTTAATTAGCCTTTCGACATCTTCATCGGCTTTGTTGGTTAGGGGGACAGGAATCGCAACACTTCCGCCCTTTAATTTGTTTGTAATGTCAATTTCGATTCCGCCAAGTCCGACTTCCAGCATATGCAGTCCGCTTCCTTTATCGTGGCTTAATTTTATTCCGATTTCATGGTCGCCTTTTATCATTTCTTCCAGCTTGAAGCCCTGTAATTGATCAAGCGGTAATTGTTTATCAGGATGTCTTTCATTAAAGCTTTTAATGTTCTCTTGAATTTCTCCAAAAGTTTCTACAAGTGCGTCAATGTCTTTAATATCCAGTTTTAATCCGCCAACTTCTGTTTTATGTTTCGCCATCGGGTGATTAGAAAGAATTTTCACGGCTAATGGATAATTTAGCCCCTGATCCTGCAATTTTTGCGCAAGAGCTGCTTTGCCTTCATCTGTTTTAGCTTTATTAACATCATCCATTTTTACAGTTGCTGATTTTACAGGATGAATTCCGAAAGCTTCAAGAAGTTTTGCTGACTGCTCTCCGCTAAGCTTTGTCTGTCCTTTTTTTACATCATCAGAGTCTGTGCTTGGATTTGTTGACAGCTTCCTGAATAATAGCTTTTACAGCTTTACTTTGTTCAGCGGTAAGTTGTTTTGCAAACGGAGAGTTGTTTGCCTGTGTAATTTGCTCTAGCTTTGTTACACTTCTGTCCAGCCACTTTCTGCGTTCACAAAGTTTATTCATTGCGTTTGCCGCATCTTCTGTTGTTTCAAAGATAGCAATGTTTCCGGCGTTTTCTTTAAGTTCTTTTCGGACTGTTTCATCAGCTGTGCTAAATACCGCCAATACAGGTTTTCCTGTTTCTTTCTGGACTCTATTCATTCCATCAAGAACTGTTAAGTAAACTTTATCTGCCATAGTTGGACTGATAGGCACAAGATAAGTTATAGCAGCGTGAACATCATCCTGCTCTAAAGTTTTTTCCAGCGCCCTGACGTAATTATCAGGATCAATAGCAGCTCCTGTATCCAGAGGGTTATTTAACCCGGCTATAATATTATTTGCATCTGTACTTCTAATATCTTTCTGAACTTCTTTAGGCACTGGCTTTAAGGTTAAGCCGTAATCCGCTTCAGCTGCATCCGCCGCCATTGGATATTATTACAACATTTCTGCCTTTTGGCAGCATATCATCTTTAACAATTGAAAAAGCATTGGAGTGACGGCATATACATTTCCATTTGTTTGTCTTTCCTGAAAACCATGTAAAAGGTTATCTACCACTTTATTGCCAACACCTATTTTGCTTGAACTTGCGCCAATAACAACTATATTATTATTCTTAAACAGTCTATCAGGAAGCCTGTCCTGTATTCTTGTTGCTCGTCCAAAAGCCAGTGCCGGGGTTACTCTGTTTAAAGGTGCTGTTTGCCTGTGATTGTTTTGTTTTAAATTTGAATTTCTGTTTTTTTGCATTTCTGCAAGTTGTAAAGATTGATACAAATTTGTGTTAACTAACATTTTATGACCTCTTTTTTTTAAATTAAACATTTCTGTTTATATAAATTTACTGAAAATAAATTTTAAAAATTAGAATTATAAATATTTATAAAAGTTCACGGTTTTATTTGTCCAAAACATAATACAGGACACGCATAGCGTGTCCTGATCGGTTTTTATTTATATTAAAGTTTATATTATTTGTGTACTTCAGTCTTTGCGTCCAGTTCAAACCTGGAGTGAATTGACCGCAGCGCTTCTTCTGCCTTATCCTTGTCAACAAGACAGCTGATCTTGATTTCACTTGTGGCAATCATTTTGATATTGATTCCGGCTTCGGCCATGGCTTCGAACATTCCGGCGGCTATACCGGGCCTGTCAACCATTCCTGCGCCCACAAGGCTTATTTTTGCGATGTTTCTGTCAACAACAATTTCTCCGGCGTTTATAACTTGTCGTACCTGCTCAAGGACTTCTATAGCATTGTTTATGTCGCTTTCATGCACAGTAAAGGCGATATTGTTAAGGTTGCCTTCTTCCAGCGACTGAATAATCATATCAACGCTTATGTTGTTATTTGCCAGAGTGCTGAATATTCTTGCCGCAACGCCCGGCTGATCAGGCACCCTTAAAATAGCAATTCTGACCTGTTTTAAATCTGCTGCCATACCTGTTACGGGTCTGTATATTTCCATTTTTTCGTCTCCTATTACTAATGTTCCTGGATCATCAAGGTTAAAGCTGCTCCTCAGCCGCAGGGGCATATTGAACTGTTTTGCGGTTTCAACAGAGCGGGGGTGAAGCACTTTTGCGCCAACTCTTGCCAGTTCGAGCATTTCTGAATATGAAATGGTCTCCAGCCTGCTGGCGGCGGGTACCTGCCGCGGGTCTGCGGAGTAAACAGCGTCCACATCCGTATAAATGTCGCATCTGTCAGCGCCCAGCGCTGCGGCAATAGCTACTGCTGTGGTGTCAGAGCCTCCACGGCCGAGCGTTGTTATTTCGCCTTCCGGGGTTATTCCCTGGAACCCTGCTGCTACTATTATTTTGCCTTCATCAAGGTGTTTTTTCATTTTGTCTGTTTTAATATCAACAATTCTTGCCTTTGAATGAATATTTTCTGTGAAAATACCCATCTGTGAGGCGATCATGCTTATTGCCGGATAACCTGCCTGTTGTATGGCCATTGATAAAAGGGCTATAGAAACCTGTTCTCCTGTTGAAAGCAGCATGTCCATTTCCCTGTGGCAGGGCCTTTCCGATATTTCTCCGGCCAGTTTTACCAGATAATCGGTTGTTTTTCCCATGGCGGAAACAACAACTACGACCTGATTTCCTTTGTTGTGTTCACGGATAACAGCATTTGCGACGTTTTTAATCTTTGTCGCGTCAGCTACCGATGTCCCTCCGAATTTTTGTACTACTAAACTCATTTTTCTTTCCTTCTTTATAATTCTGATCCAGTTTCAGAATTTTATATTATTATAATACACTCTAACACCTTCATTTTCCGGGTCAAGCTGTAGTGCTCTGCGGAGTTTTCTCAGGGCTTCTTCTTTATTTCCCAGTTCGTTTAAAACCATCCCATATTCATAAAAAGCTCTGGCATGCGCAGGGTCGTCCTCTATTGCCGATTGATAGTATTCAACAGCTTCATTTAACCGGTTAAGCGCCCTGTAAGCAGAACCGATAAAGTAATTTGCCTCGGTTTTTTTCAGGGGAAATTTTAACGCTTCTTTATATTTTTCGATTGCGAGATTATAATCGCCTTTTTTTGATGCTATGTGACCGAGTTTTAAGTGAGCTTCCACATAGCGAGAATCTTTTTCCAGTACTTTTTGCAAAAGTTCTTCTGCCCTGTTAAATTCATCGGTTTCAAGCAGCGACAGGGCAAGAAAGAACATAGTCCTTTCGTTTTCGGGCTTTAATTCAAGGGCTTTTTTCAGCTTTTTAACGGCTTCTTCGTGGTTGCCGAGTTTTTGCAGGACATTTCCCCAGGAAGAATATAATTCCGGGAAAGAAGGGTCGGTTTTTTCCGCCAGCTCGTAGCATTCTGTTGCCTGGTCGTGTTTATTGAGGGCAACAAGAATTTCTGCGAGGTTAATCTGGAATTCTATTTTTGCGGGAGCCATTTTTATTGCTGTTTGTGCCTTTTCGTAAGCTTTTTCGTACTCGCCTTTTTTATACAGAGCTACAGAATAATAATGCCAGGCTTCCGGGTTTTTATCCTGCATTTTTATTGAAAAATCGAGTCTTTCTATGGCTTCAGTGTATCTTTCCATTTCTACAAGAACTATTCCCAGCATAAACGAGGCCTGTGCAGACTTAGGTTGCATTTCAAGCGCTTTAAGGAATTTTGCTTCCGCAAGGCTTTTTTGTCCTTTTCTTGCCAGCGCCACGCCCCAGTTCAAATATATTTCAATATTGTACGGTGTTAATTCAAGCGCTGTTTTATAAAGTTTTTCAGCCTGTTCGGTATCGTCAAGTTCAATAAGTGCCGCGGCCCAGAGGCTAAATGTTTTTGCATAGCAGGGGTCGATTTTTGCGGATTGCCTGAATTTTTCTACTGCTTCTTCGTACCTGCCGATCGAGGCCAGGGCTATGCCCCAGTTATTGAAGCTTTCCGGGTTTAGAGGTCGCATATATGATGAAGATTCAAATTTTTTCAGGGCATCTTCTATGTCTCCGGTGTTGGCGAGGAAAATTCCCCAGTTAACGTAGGCTTTTGACGAAATATGTGTCTGGTTTGTCATAGCCTTGTACTGCTGAGTTGTGTCGTGGTATTTGGAAATTTGATCCAGTAGTTTCTTAAAAAACTTGAACATTACAAGATTATAGCAAAAAAGTGCCTAAGGCACATTCTTATTGGGTTGGTTGGTAAGGCTGCCGAAGGCGGCCAGGGGGTTCGGGGCGAAGCCCTGACTGTAGTGGAGCGACTGAAAGGAGCGAAACCGGAGCGAAGCGACTCAGTTTTTCTTTTTTGGTTCGTTTTCTTTGGTCTTGAAAGTTCGCATGTAACGGGCCTTCAGCCGGGCAAAGCCCGGCTTGCGCCCTCAGCTCGCTTTCGCTTTGCGTCCAAAAAGAAAAAATGAACAAAGGCAAATTTATTTGCGGGGAAAAGACAAATGTTGGGTCGGTGACCCAACCTACTGACTTAATTTATTGTTTTTCTTTCAGAATTCATGGCTCGCAATGACGTGGGGAAAGGCTTGGCCGAAAAGGCTTATTTCTAGAAAAATATGTCCCTTATCACGTGCCACCACTTTTTATCGCGCTCTTCCAGGAGTTCGTTAATTTCCTGGCTCTGGTCGTGGATTATACTGTCTTTTGCCTGCAATTCCCGTTCGTAAATATCAAGGCGGTTTTCTATGTGAGCTATATCTTCTTCCTTTTGCTTAAGCATGTCATGGGCGAGTTTTAATGATTCGGCAAGGGTTGCTTCCTGCTTTGCAGAGTGCTGGAAAAGCTCTTCCTTTTCTTTTATTGTCGCAAAAAGCCTTTCCTTTTCAGAAAGAAGGTCTGTGTTCCTTGTTTTTAAAATTTTTATTTCCGACATAAGGTTTGCTTTTTCTATGGCGGTTTCTTCTATAATCCTTGCTTTTTCCAGTATAAGTTCGCCTATTTTTTCATTTGCCTTGCTTATCTGGGTGATTAAAGGTTTTATCAGGGATTCGTCGCTGATTGGCTTGTTTAAGTCTTCCTCCGGCACTTTAAGCTCGGCGATGTTTTTGTTTTCAAAAGGGTTTTCAGGTTTTTCAATTCTTTCCGGTCTTTCTTCCTTATTAATTTTAAATATCTTTCTTTTTATTTCATGCAAAGGGGTCCCCCTGTCCAGAGAATCTTTAATTTTTATAAAGTCTTTAATTCTTTTTTCTGAGTATTTTTTTTCGCTGTTTTCAGCTTTTTCCGGAAACAGGTTAAATAGTCTTTCCCACTCGTGTATAAGCTCTTCTGAGACCCCCATATATTCGCAAAGTTCAGAGAGGGTCATCCCTGAAGAAATAAATATTTTTGGCAATTCCTTTAAACTCATTGTTTTCTGCAAAATCTCTTCTCCCCATAAAATACAAAAACGCTAGTTAATGGAAATATTATTACCAACATAAATTTGCTAAATCATCTGATTGTATTATATTATTAATAAGAATTAGCACCTTATGCGGGAGAGGGTATTGGTAACAGCAATCTATCCGGGAAGTTTTGACCCTATAACAAACGGGCATTATGAGGTTTTATTGAGAGCATCGATGCTTTTTGATAAAGTTATTGTTGTTATACTTACGAACAAGGAAAAAAATCCTTTCCTCTCTACAGAAAAAAGAAAAGAACTTATACGCGAATCAGTCAAAAACATTGAAAACATAGAAATTGACAGCTATGAGGGTTTAACTGTTGAATACGCCGCACAAAAAGGAGCACAGGTGTTAATAAGAGGACTGAGAGCCGTCTCTGATTTTGAATATGAAATGCAGATGGCGCAAACAAATAAAAGCCTTAACTCTGATATTGATACTATTTTTCTAGTTCCCAGCGTGGAAAACAATTTTGTGTCATCGAGCATTGTTAAGGAAATAGCGCAGTTTGGCGGTGATATATCAGGATTGGTGCCCGAGCCCATACAGGAATATTTTGAAAAGTACAAGGAAATAAGGAAATAAATTGGAGTAAATTATGTCTGTTAACAGTATTTACAAACTTTTGGACAAGCTGGAAATGATGGTGCTTAAAGGCGCACCAGTACCATTTTCCCCGTTTATTGTGGTAAACCACGAAAAAATTATTGACATCCTCGACAAAATCAGGACATCCATCCCGGGAGAAATTCAGGAAGCCCACAGCATAATCAGAAAAAGCGAGGAAGTCCAGACAGAAGCCCGCAAAAAAGCGGAAACCATGCTGATTGAAGCTAAAAACCACGCTGAAAAAATGCTCAGCGAATCAGAACTATTGAACGCTGTGCAGGCCGAGGCCAATAAAATCCGGGAAGAAGTCGTGTCAGAAGTCGAAATGATAAGGCACCGAGCTCGTGAAGAAGCCGAGCATATCAGGATGAATTCAATAAATGAAGCCATAAAGATACGAGAAGGCGCTGACAGGTACGCTGAATCCGTATTATCAAAGCTTGATGACGATCTTGGGGAAATGCATGAAATCGTGAAAAACGGTAAAAAGCACCTTAATGAGCTGCGTGAAGAGACAATGGCTGCTATGACCGCAGACCTCCACGATGAGGAAGAGGAAGAACATCCAAGGCAAAAGGAATTGTCTTATAAAATCAAAAAGTAAGGTGGTAATTTATGGAAAATCATGAATTTCAGCAAACCGTATTAAATGAATTTAAAAATATCAACAAGCGTTTTGATGGCGTCGATAAGCGGTTTGATAAAATTGAAGGCCGCATGGATAAAATTGAAGGCCGCATGGATAAAATTGAAGGGCGGCTGGATAAGATTGAAGTGCGTATGGATAAGATTGAGGGCGATGTTAGCACGCTTAAGCAGGACGTTACTATTCTTAAAAGCCAGATAAGTGAAAATACCCAGATGCTTAAGTCACTCATCCATGCATCAGAAGTCCATAAGGCTGATGTTGATAAGCTGACCATTGAAACTGCAAAGACACAGGGTGAGGTAGTGAGCCTGCGTAAGGACTTTTTAAATATTGAACGCCTGACAGCCAAAAATTATTCTGATATTGTTGATTTAAAAGCCATCAGGGGATGAAAGCAAATTAATTAAACAAAAAACCGGCCAGAGGCCGGTTTTTTAATGTAAGTTTTTTATAGCTTCAACCAGCCGCTCCAGCTCTTGCCTTGTATGCAAAGCGGTTGTGCTTATGCGGAGGCGGGGGGTCTCGACTGTTGGCGGGCGGATGGCAACGGCCTGTATGTTGTGCCTGTTTAATAGTTCATTAGAAACCTTTAATGTTTTCTCAATAGTATTGAACTTTATTGTAAATATCGGTGACTGCGACGGTGTCAGTTCTGTATTTAAATAATTTATATTATCAAAAAGTTTTTTTCTTAAACCATGGCCTTCCTTGATTATTTCAACAGCTTTTATTGACGCGGCTATAACAGGAATAGACGGTGCTGTTGAATATATAAAAGAACGGGACCTGTTGATTAAATAATTAATTAACTCCTCGCTGCCGGCGATATATCCGCCTTCTGAGCCTGCGGCTTTGCTGAGCGTACCCATTTGTATGTCTATTTCGTTGTTAACCCCCAGCTCATGCGCCAGGCCCTGTCCACTTGGGCCGTATATACCGAAAGCGTGGGCTTCATCCACAAACAATAAAGCGTTATATTTTTTCTTTAGCTCAACTATTTGTTTTAATGGCGCTAAGTCCCCGTCCATGCTGAACACAGAGTCGGTTATAATAAGGTTTTTTTCGTATTTATGAGCGTTTTTTTTAAGTAAACGCTCTAAATCTTCTGTATCGCAGTGATTATAAACAAATTTATTCGCCCGTGAGAGCTTAATGCCGTCTATTATACTTGCATGGTTCAGCTGGTCGGAGTATACCGCATCTCCTTCGTCTAAAATCGCTGAAAGTGTCCCCAGATTAGCCGCATAGCCTGTGGAAAACACAAGTGCTTTTTCTGTTCCCTTAAGGTCCGCAAGTTTTTCCTCGAGTTCAAAATGCAGTTTGTGCGTGCCTGTTATCAGTCGTGAACCTGTTGAGCCCACGCCGTATTTGTTCACAGCATCAATAACCGCCTGTTTTAAACGCTCATCGTTAGCAAGACCCAGATAGTTGTTGGAAGAAAACTGGAGGGAATTAGGGCTGTTTTCCTTTAATGCGCGGTATAGGGTGCTTTTTTTTAAAGAGAAAAGCTCTTTACTCTTCATCCGGCACAACAATTTTATTTACAGCCATTACGTGGTCATTACCGCCCAGCGACTGCACGCAAACACCTGTTGCGGGACGGCCCTGCCTTGAAATATGATAGGCTTTTTGTCTGGTGATGATGCCCTGGGCTGAAACTATCATGACTTCATCTTCTTCGGTCACGAGGTTAATGGACGCCACTCTGCTGAAAGGCTTTTTGAACTTGGTGCAGATAAGTCCTATTCCTCCGCGGTTTTGCGGCCTGAATTCTGAAATCATCGACCTTTTGCCGTAGCCGTCAGTAGTTACGATTAACAGGTCAGCTGTTTGCTGTTTCGGGATGATGTCTGAGCCTACAATTGCGTCATCCGGCCTTAGCTTGATAGCGGTTACACCCCTTGCGCTCCGGCCTAAAGGTCTTAAATCCGCAACCGGGAACCTTATAGCCATGCCATGGCTTGTTCCGATTATTATTTCATCTTTTTCGTCAGCTATTTTAACCCA
The DNA here is from genome assembly GCA_964558005.1 of uncultured Gammaproteobacteria bacterium. GTDB lineage: Bacteria > Cyanobacteriota > Vampirovibrionia > Gastranaerophilales > UBA9971 > JANQGS01. The sequence goes on from CAZLCO010000052.1 coordinate 12,455, forward strand.
TTCTAGCCTGTCTTCTTCGCCAAGTCCTATTGCGATAATTCCGCTCCTGCGAATTGAGCTGAAGCTGCTTAATTCTATCTTTTTGATAAAGCCTTTTTTGGTCAGCAGTAAGAGGTATTTGTCCTCTGAAAATTTTGTTACAGGTACTACTGCCGTTATTGTTTCGTCCTGGTCAACGGGCAGCAGGTTTATTATAGGCAGTCCTTTTGCCGTGCGGCCGCCTTCCGGGAAATCGTACACGTTTACGCTGTAAACAAGGCCTTTGTTGGTAAAGAAAAGGACCTTATTGTGCATTGTCGCAGTGAAGAAGTGCTGTACATCATCGTTATCACGGGTTTTTATGCCACCTTTGCCTTTTGTGGCTCTGTTCTGCCGTTCAAAGGTGTCCAGTGAAATTCTTTTTATGTAGCCGTTTCTGGTAATAAATACGGCCATCGGCACATCAGGGGTTAAGTCTTCAATAGAAAGCTCGTCCTGGTGCGGTATAATTTGTGTCCTTCTATCATCGCCGAATTTTTCCCTGTCTTCGGTAAGTTCCTGCTTGATTATATTAAGAACTTTTTGCCTGTCAGCGAGGATTGCTTCGAGTTCAGCGATTTTTTCCATTAGTTGCTGGTATTCTGCCTGTATTTTTTCCTGCTCAAGTCCTGTAAGCCTTCTTAACTGCATTTCAAGAATGGCGTTTGCCTGGTCAGTATCGAGCCCGTATTTTTCCATAAGGCTGTTTCTGGCAATTTCTGTGGACTTGGAGGTTTTAATAAGCTCTATTATCCTGTCAAGGTCACCGAGGGCAATAATTAAACCGGCTAAGATGTGTGCCCTTGCTTTTGCTTTTCTTAAATCAAAGCGAGTTCGCCTTGTTACTACTTCTATTCTGTGCTCGACAAACTCGTTAAGCACTTCATAAATGTTTAAAAGTCTTGGCTGTTTGTTAACAAGGGCTACCATATTTACGCCAAAGCTGGATTGCAGGGCTGTATGCTTGAACAGGTTGTTTTGCACAACATCCGGCTTTGCATCCCTTTTCAGTTCAATAACAATACGTGTGCCGTCCCTGTCAGACTCATCGCGTATATCGCTTATGCCTTCCATTTTCCTGTCTTTTACTAGTTCGGCTATTTTTTCGATTAAAGCAGCTTTGTTAACCTGATAAGGCAGTTCCGAAACAATAATCGCTGTCCTGTCCGGGCGGCCTTTGCCCTGGTCTACCTGGTCAAATCGGGTGACCGCGCGCATAACTACACTTCCACGGCCTGTTTCAAACGCCTGTTTTATGCCGTCTGTGCCGAGGATGGTTGCGCCGGTCGGGAAGTCCGGGCCTTTTACGTATTGCATTAACTCAGGAATAGTTATTTCCGGGTTGTCAATAAGCGCTATAGTCCCGTCAACTATTTCGTTAAGGTTGTGCGGGGCAATGTTTGTCGCCATACCAACAGCAATACCGCTCTGGCCGTTTAAAAGCAGCATGGGCAGTCTTACCGGGAGAATATCCGGTTCTTCAAGGCTGCCGTCGAAGTTTGGGGTAAAGTCAACCGTATCAGAGTCAATATCAGCGAGCATGCTCATGGCAATCGGTGCCATGCGGGCTTCCGTGTACCTCATCGCCGCAGCGGAATCTCCGTCTACGCTTCCGAAGTTTCCGTGGCCGTCAATGGTCATATATCTTGTTGAAAAGTTCTGCGCCATACGCACAAGTGCGTCGTAAACAGCGCTGTCGCCGTGCGGGTGGTATTTACCTAGTACTTCCCCGACTATACGCGCGCATTTTTTGAACGGTTTATCGTGATACATTCCGAGTTCGTTCATAGCGAACAATATGCGGCGGTGTACGGGTTTTAGACCGTCACGGATGTCGGGCAGCGCCCTGCCTACGATTACGGACATAGCATAGTCTATGTATGAGCGTTTCATTTCGTCCCTGATGTTTACCGGGACTATATTTCCATCTCCAAAAAGTGTTTGCTGCGCCAATTATTTATATCTCCCTTTATTACAGTAAAATTTTAGCATAAACACAACTATCGGAATATATTTAAGAGATTATGCGGGTGTTAAATTTTATTAATAATTACAGTTTTTGTGTCAATTTTATTTTTTACAGATTTTAAATAAGTATTGGTAATAAAAAGAGGAAATTCTTGTGATATATTCTGTCGGAAACAGTTTCGGAAATTATGCGGTACACAGGGCGGCGAGGGTTGGTTTTGGCAGGGAAGTTAATTCTCCGTTTACAAGAGAAGGGGAAAAAATATGCGAGACAGAAATAACAGATAAAACAAGTAATACAAAAGTTCCTGTTGCCATACACAGACTAGAGAACTCTAAACCTCGTTCAAATCCTGATGCTAGTTACACTACAGAAAAGTATTTTGTTTATCCAAAAGAGCAGGGAATTAAAAATGAGTTAGGATATATGGAAATGTACCCACAGGATGACATTCCTAATGTAGGTATAATTTTGTCTTATTTGAAAGGAGTAGGCAAAACATTAACACAGACTGCAATAGAAAGAAGTCTGGAGTTGGATAAAAAAGGAGAATTAACACTGGAATCAGGCTTATTAAGTGATGGTGAAATTAAGAGTAATCAAAATAAAAAATTAGAATATGAAAGAGCAACAAGAAAGGGACAACATTCTAGAGGTACTTTTTCCAGGCTCGGGTTTGAAATTCCACAGGATGTTAGGGCAGAAATGGGAATCATTAAAGATGATGATCTGATTCCAATGAGGCTTACAAAGGAGACTATCCAAAATAAAGCATTGCCAAGCCTCGGTAATAAAACATGGGCTGAGCGGATAAAAGAAAGCCCTATACTTTCATAAAACTCAAAAAACCGGCTCTAGGGCCGGGTTTTTAGTTATATGAATGTGACCTAGTCACCCGGTCACAGGTCGGTTTTTGTTAATGGCTTTTTATGTTGGGTAGTTGTTGATAAAAGTACTATAATTTTTATTACTTTGTTGGCTGGAAAGGTTGACTATTTTATTTGTTGTATAAATAACTCGAATTGCTAAATAGCCAAATCTAGCTCAAGTATTAAGTTATAGCGGCAAAGGATGGCATAAAGCCTGGATAAAAATGAAGGCATTTTACGAACTCGGATTCTATCAAGTCCGAGTTTGGTCTTTAAAAACCCAAAAACATTTTCTATCCATTGACGCTCTTCCCCCCCTGTTATCTTAACCTTGACCTGTTTATATTTCCAAAACTGCTCCCATACTTGAGAATTTCTGCTGCCCCTGTCACAAAGCACCCATTTGTTCTGTAAATCTTTGAGCAGGTTTTCCAATTGTCTTACCTCTGCTTCTTTTCCAATACTTATGTGTGAAATTTTACCTTCAGAATCAATTATCATATCCAGTAAAAAACCGAAATACCAATTCTTTTTATTTGTTGAATAAACTTTTCTGGCATTCCTAAAGCTTTTGGCAAACTTTCCCCGTATTGCTTCCATTACGCTGACGGTTGTTCCATCTGCTACTAAGCCAAAACTATTCAAGTCAGAAAGTTTTTGCATTACGACTATCAAATATTCCTGATGATTATTGAATAATCTTGTCATTCTCGAATATTCAGGAATATTTGGAAAAAGATGTTTGAAATTGTATAAAAGCCAAAGGTGATAAAGCTTTAGGTCGCAAAACGGTTTTAATATTGAGTGCAAAACCATTAGCGTTAATATTTCAGATTCGCTTAATCTTCCTGCGGGACCTGGCTTTGGGTCTATTTCTATGGATTTGATAATATCATCAATAGCTTCGAAAATATTTACTGTAAGATGAATATCGTTCATTTTTTAAAGCTCCTACCCTTCTACAGTAGGAGCTTTACCTATTTTGAATATTTTTTCCACTAACTAGCAATTCGAGTTAAATAAAAAATTAATATTTGTAAAGGAGAGAAGGTGCGGAAAAAGTCGCCAGATTTTTTTAAACCCATGTACTTAAAA
>CAZLCO010000053.1:0-14960 GCA_964558005.1 uncultured Gammaproteobacteria bacterium
TTTTAAAATTTAATTTTGTTCCTGATAAAATTTTATAGGTAGCAACTTACGTGATGTAATCTTCTTTTAAAATAAGTTTAAATTTCTTCGAATCAAATATATATCTTACTCCCAGAGGCAAAGTGGCCTTTTTTTCGCTGTGTCCTGCGGGAAAACCATACCCTACCGGTATGGTAAAGTCTTTGCAGTATTCTTTTATTAATTCAAGTGCTTTAATATCAGTAAATTCAGCGAATAATAGTCCGGCAATCTTGTTAAATACTCCTGCCAGCCTTAATTGCGCCAGCATGCGGTCGATTTTATAATGAGGCTCGCCCGTATCTTCAATCAGCAGGATTTTATCGGTAAAATCAAGTGCATAAGGTGTGCCCATAAGCCCGCAAATAATGGCGAGATTTCCGCCGACTAATTCACCTTCGGCTTGTCCGGGCGTAATGCAGTGATATTCATACGGATTAGCATAACTGTAAGGGATTTTAACCCGGCCTGTAATTATTTCCCAAAAAATTTCCTCTGTATAAGCATTTATTTGATTTTTACCGAAATCAAACACAAAAAGAGGGCCGTGAAATGTTACAAAGTTAAAATTATTCAATAAAGCGGTTATGTCACTGAACCCGATAAAGATTTTCTGCGGCAAATCTGGGATTTTATCCAGTATCCTGAGTGAGCCGTATCCTCCACGTGAGCAAATAATAGCCTTAATTTGCGGGTCTTTGAAAAATTCAATCAGGTCATTCAGACGGTCAGCGTCTGCGCCTGCGAGGTAGTCGTTTTTATCGAGGGCATGGCTGGCTATTTTTACTTTATAGCCTTTTGTTTCAAAATATTTCACAGCCCTGTGGAACTGTTCGGTCTCTTTTATCGCACCGGCAGGCGAAATAATGCCTATTGTATCGCCCGGGTTTAATTTTTCAGGTTTTGTTTTCATATTATCTTGATGATAACATATTACTCTATGAGCACATATATACCTCTTTACAGAAAATATCGGCCGCAAACTTTTGGCGACCTTGTCGGGCAGGAGTCGGTAGTTAAAACGCTATCCAACGCCATCAACACCGGCAGAATCAGTCATGCCTATTTGTTTACAGGGCCACGGGGGACAGGTAAAACATCCAGCGCAAGGATACTGGCTAAATCTCTCAACTGCGTGGAGGGGCCAACGGTTACGCCGTGCGGGAAATGCCCGAGCTGTATTGATATAGCAAATTCAAATTCTGTTGATGTGATTGAAATCGATGCAGCTAGTAACAGAAAAGTCGAGGATGCAAGGAATTTACTTGAAAAAGTACATTTTGTACCGGTTTCAGGCAAGTATAAGGTCTATATCATAGACGAAGTCCATATGTTAACGCCGGAAGCGTTCAATACCCTGCTTAAAACCCTTGAGGAACCGCCTAAGAACCTTGTTTTTATACTGGCAACAACCGAGGCGCATAAGGTTTTAAATACAATAATCAGTCGCTGTCAGCGTTTTGACTTCAAGCGTGTACCGCACGACCTTATTATACAAAGACTGAAAGAACTGGCACAGCAGGAAAATATTAATATTAACGAAAAAACCCTTTCTCTAATAGCTAAAAAAGCCTATGGAGGTATGAGGGATGCACTTGGCCTTTTAGACCAGGCAAGTGTGCTGGCTAATAAAGAGGATGAAATCACAGAAAACGATATTATAACGCTGTTTGGTAGTTTGTCGGAAGATACATTATATGAGCTTGCTAATAATATCACCGAAAGGAATACTGTTAAGCTTATGGAAACAGCGGACAGGGCTGTGCAGAGCTGCGATCCGGTTAATGTACTGAGGGAGATGGTTAATTACTTTAGAAACCTGCTTATAATTAAGACTTCGCCTGAACTGGAAAGGGTAAAAATATTAATTGACCTTTCAGACAACATTATCCCCGATGTAAAAATCCAGTCTGATTTGTTTGAAACAGATGAGATAGTGCAAATAATTGAAAAGCTTTCAGAATACGAAAGAACGATAAAAAATACTCAACAACAACAGTTATGGCTTGAGGTTTCACTCTTAAGTATATGCCACAGGCAGGACATGCAGATATTAAAAGACTTAAATGAGCGTATTGAACGGCTGGAAGCGGGGGGAGTTGCGGTAAAATCTCAGCCGCAAAGGCCTGTTATGCCGGAGGTTAAGCCGCCCAGGCAGGAACCGCAGCCGCAGAAACAGGAAGTTGAGCCTGAACCGGATATAGAAGTGAAAAAAGAGGCCAGTGTTGCGGTTGTTGATACGGAAAACTCTGAGACATCTTGGAGCAGGCTGTTAGGCATTATTGAAAAGGAAGATTCTCCTACGTTTGCATTTTATAAGATATTTAAACCCGTAGAAATCAACCGGGAAAGGATAATAATAACCTGTGCCAATGAGAAATGGGTAGAAAAGGCCAGAGCAGAGAAAATGCAGCCTTTGGAAAATGCCCTAAGGGTTTTATTTAGCGAGTTACCGAAAATTATTATCAGAACTCCTATGCCTGACGACAAAATCGCTGAAAAAAAAACTCCTGATGTAGAAGAAAGAATAAAAATTGAGCCTCCGGCACCAAAACAGTCATCTCAAATAGCTATTGACGTTGAGTCGAGAGAAGTTATGGAAGAAGAAGTAAAGCAGGAGCTTGAAGAAATAAGCAAGCCGGTTGCGCCTGTGAATGTTTCAGACCAGTGTAAAATGGTTATAGATATTTTCGGGGGTAAGGTTATCCAATAGCGCCGCTAACCCCGGAGCCGAATATAGCAAAGTCATATTTTACCGGATCATCAGGGTCGAATTGTTTTAAATTTTCTGTTATTTCTTCGGCGGTAAGCCAGTCATCGCTTTTTCTTTGGGTAAGACCCCACGCTCTTGATATTCTGGACACATGAACATCAATCGGTATTATTAATTTGCTTTTTGGTATGCTTTTCCATGCTCCTAAATCTACAGGACCCTCTCTTATCATCCATTTTAAAAACAGGTTAAGCCGTTTGCATGCGCTGCCTTTTTGCGGATTTGGGATAAGCCTGCTGTTTTCGAATAAGTTAACAAAATTAATCAATGCGTTTTTAATGTTTTTATCTTTGTCCGAATAACCTGCAAGAAAAGCGTCTTCCAGTGAATTATATTGTTTTAGTATTTTTTTAAATGAATTAAAGAGGAATAATATGTCTTCTTCTTTATTAAACCTGTAGCAAAACCCCCTGAAAAATTCCACGTCCCTGTCTATTTCAAAATTTATTACAAAATCATAGGGGTGTGAATCTATTGTGTGGTGAATACAGTTAAGGTTTTCAATAATTTTTTTCCTGTTTCCATAGGCAAATGCAGCAGATATAAACCCTGATATTTCAATATCCTGTTTTAGCGTGTACTTGTGCGGGAACTGTACAGGGTCATCATTAATAAATTCCGGGGTTTCGAACTGTTTTACAAGTGAGTCAAGTTTTTGTTTAGTTAATTCCAAGAACTTTTAGCCCGTTAATTGTTGATATATTGACTAATTCGTCTATATTGTAGAATCTGCAGCTTTCAAGAAGGAAACGCACCTCTGTCCACATATCGCCATCGGTGAAAGGCTTGAGTATGTCGGCAATGTTGTCGGTGCCGATTGCGATGTTTATTCCGGCTGGTATCATTTCATCTACAGGTGTTACAGAGTTATGGGTTGGTGCTAGTTCTTCGTTTCTTTTTCCGTCTATCCACGCCGTCGGACAGCAGATTATATTCATTTGGGCTTTTTTAATTAGCTTATATAATTCCTGCCTGTATTCTTTTTTGTGCGCACCCACCGAAATACAGTGTATTGCAGTTACTCTTCCCTGTAAGCCGTTTTCAATTGTTTTTCTGGCAAGCAGTTCTGTTTCTTTTTCTTTTGCCGTGTTGAACTGGTCAACGTGGACGTGAACAGGTTTATTATATTTTTTTGCTGTTTCCATAAGAATATCCAAATGTTCTTCTTCGTATGGAGCGTCTTTTGCCGGCAGTCCACCGATTATATCTACAAATTCAGCGCCCATATCAAACCATTTTTTTGCTTCAGGGTCTATAACGCCTTTTAGTGTCTGGCTAATGAATTTTATTTGTATATCCTGATTATTTTTATCTCTTAAAAGTTGTGCTGCTCTGATACACTTGTCTTCAACTATTTCGTCTATATCTATAAAAGTTCCGACGGCCTGTACGTTTTGTTCCAGCATCCTTTCAAGCGCATATGCCATTCTGTCATAGATTTCATAAACTGATGAATTTCTTTTCATTGAATCTACGAGGAACCATTTTTCTTTTAATGTAGCGTTGGCGAGGTGGAAGTTGTCCATATTAACAGAAAACGCTCTGTCCAGGTGCGAATGTGTGTTAACGAAACCGCCTTTTTTGTTAATTCCATCGATAATAAGGTTTTTAATATCACTGCCGGGCCTTTTTATTTCTTTGACAATTGGCCTTATGTTGTCTTTGAGTATTTCTATTTTTGTTGTTGTGTTTTGATGCTGGACAGCCATCTTAAATCTCCTTTAATACTCTGATAAAATACTTTTTTTGTTTACTTCGGCTGAATATAAAAAAAATCCGAACAATTTGTTCGGATTTAAAAAAGAATTATTAAAAAAAGAGAGGAATTGGAGATCCTCTCTTTTTATTACACCATTTATTAAATCTTTTTTGATTGCCTTAGTCATTATTTATTCCGATACATATATTAATCAAATTTTTATTAAAATAAACTATTTGTTATAAAAAGTCAAGTGTTTTTTCATGTTAAATAAATGGTAAAATCTTTAAATGAAAAGGTTAAACAATTAAAAACATATGAAATTAAATAATAAAGAGAAATTTTGTTTTGTCGGACTGTCAATAGGCTCTGATTCTTCGAATGAATCAGGAATAGCTGTTATTGACAGGGATTTAAATCTTATAAGATGCGACAAGGCTTATCAGTTAAGCGAATTAAAACAAATAGTCACAAATTTTTCGCGGTTTGCGCCGTCTCAAAATGTTATAATATGTGCTGACCTGCCTAAAAATATAATGATGCTTCAGGGTAAATGGCGCATTGAATCAAAGAACAATCAGATATTAACAATGAATGCCAGTGACGGACAGGAAAAGAAGTCTGTCTGGAAAAAAAGATACAGCGATAGGGGCGCAGAGATGTGTTCTTCTTTTAAAGAAGAAGGTATGGACGTATTCAGGTATAATTCTTATTTCAGTATAAATATGCTAAAGTTAACCCCGCCTTATAAGATAAGAATGCCTGCCGGGTGTAAGTTTTTGCAGTTGATTATAGAAGAAAAGCTGGGAATAACAGGAATTCCTTCTAATTTACTGCCATTGCCAGTTTTATTGAGCCTTGTCGGAGCATATACAGCTTGGAAAATTGCCAATAGCGAAGAAAATGAAGGTTACAAACATTTAGGCGCATATAAAAAAATAGAAATAGTAAGTGCTTTAAATATTTAAAAAATTTAAGAAGCTGTCTTGTTAAAACCTGAAAGGCAGGCAAAGCCTGACCTTTACAGGCTTTAACCGCAGTCCAAAAACGAGCCCTTAACCTATTGTATAACTAGTTTTCTCAATTTTTAACTAGACGGGCTCTAAGTGTTTTTCATAAAAATTAGCCAAAAGCGCATTTAATAATTTATTTAAATTGCTTATTATTTTTATGTAATTATGCATAATTAAAAGGAGAAAATATTATGGCAGTAAAAACATACGAAAATTTCAACATTATTGAAGCCGCAAAACAGGCAGGCTTTGGCATGCTGCTCAAAGCTGCAGAAAAAGCAGGACTTTTGGACTACCTCGAAACTGCCGAAGATATCACGATTTTTGCGCCGGACGACGAAGCTTTTAATGCTATTGAAAAAACAGTGCTTGAAGGTTTAATGATGGTACAAAATCAAGATAAACTTGCTGATATATTAAAATACCATATTATTTCCAGCAAAATGCCTTCAGAAGCGGTAGAAAGCCTCGATGATATCGAAATGATGAACGGGCAAAAGGTAGAAATTTTTAAAAGAAACGGGGATCTTTTAGTAAATGAAGCAAAAATAATCCAGCCAGACATACATACTAAAAACGCTATAATTCACTCAATTGATAAGGTATTGATGCCCGAATAGCTTTTAATAAAATTTAAAAATATTAATAATTGTCATGAAAATGGCAATTATTTTTTTTAGGGGTGTTAATTAACTAAGAACTATAAGGATGCATTTATGTTAAATACAGTTAGCGGATACAGAAATAATTATTATGCGAGCAGAATGCAGTATATGGGGGGTAAAAACCAAGAAGAAAAAAAGAAGAAAATCCCATTATTTGTAAAAATTATAACCCTACAAATACTTTTGCTAGGGGGTACTGGAGTAGCTATAAATTTATTCGATAGGCAGCCAACTGTGGAGGAAGTAAATGAAAAAGCAGAACAAGTTCAGCAGGTCCTTGAAAGCGATCCTTATAACCTAAAATTCAACGATGAAAGGCCTTTTAATATAGATGAATGTAAAGGGACATGGGGAGGATTTGCCTGTCAGCCTTTTTATGATGAAAATGGTAATCAGGTGACTATTATTCCTGATAAAGGAATTTTAAAAATTGCAAAACCCAGGCAAAGTTATGGAGTAGGCACTGAGCACAGCAGTGCAACATTTATTTCATTCAAAGATTTAGTTAAGGCTACTGAAGCATTAGAAGAAAAATCTGATTAAACTATAGTAAAACAAAACATTTAATAATAATGACAAAAAGTGCTACTGTAATCCTTCCCGACCAGCTGTTCGAAAATAATCCTTCCCTCTCTAAAGACAGGGAGGTAATACTTATTGAACATAAAAAACACTTTACTGACTTTAAATACCATAAAAAAAAGCTCGTACTCCACCGTGCCTCAATGAAAGCATACGAACAAAAACTTAAAGAACAGGGCTATAAAACAAAATACATTGAATTCAACAACGCCAACAATTATAAAAGCGATGAAAAAATCGAAGACCTGGGCTTTTTAACTTCTCGGGAAGAGATAAAGGAATTTTTTAACGGGAAAAATAAAATGGCCTTTACCCCGTTTTATATAGAACAGCGCAAACGCCTCAAAATACTTGTGAAAAAACAAAATAAACCTGTTGGCGGAAAGTGGAGCTTTGACCCGCAGAACAGGCAGAAAATCCCGGAAGGCACAGAACTCCCAAAACTAAAAGCATACGGCCAAAATGAATTTGTAAAGGAAGCAAAGGACTATGTAAATAAAAACTTTCCCGACAACCCCGGCGAAACTAACGGCTTTATCTACCCGGTAATGCACAGCGGAGTTAAAACATGGCTAAAAGACTTTCTGGAAAACAGGATTTCCTTGTTTGGCGACTATGAGGATGCCATACAAAAGGACGAGAGTTTTTTATTTCACTCAGTGCTGTCGTTTGCTCTAAATACAGGCCTTCTTACCCCGCAGGAGGTCGTGGAAGAAACCCTTTCATTCGCAGAAGAAAACCCGGTCAGTATAAATTCTTTAGAAGGTTTCATAAGGCAGGTTACAGGCTGGAGAGAATACATCAGAGCAGTCTATCTTTTAAAAGAAAAGGAAGAAAGGGAGACTAACTTTTTTGGTTTTGAAAAACCTTTACCTGAAATGTTTTATACTGGAAAAACCGGTGTTGAACCTGTTGATAACGTGATTAAAAGACTTCTGGACAATGCCTACACACACCATATAGAGCGGCTTATGGTGCTGGGCAACTTTATGTTGCTGTGCGAAATAAGCCCGCATGAGGTTTATAAATGGTTTATGGAGATGTATATTGACGCATATGACTGGGTGATGGTGCCTAATGTTTACGGGATGAGCCAGTTTGCTGACGGAGGGCTTATAATGACTAAACCTTATATTAGTTCATCTAACTATATTTTAAAAATGAGCAATTTTGAAAAAAATGATTGGTGTGATATATGGGATGCGCTTTACTGGCGCTTTATTGAAAACCACAGGGAATATTTTGAAAAAAATCCCCGTGCCAGCCTTATGGTAAGGGTACTGGACAAAAAAAGCCCTGAGAAGGTTAAGCAATATTGTGAGCTTGCTGATAAATTTTTGTCTGGTTTCTGATATAATTTTCCTGTTATACCAAATAGGAGAAAACTATGGGTAAGATTTGGCGCTATGGGGATAATGTCGATACAGATGTTATAATCCCGGCAAGATATTTAAACACAACCGACGCAAAAGAGCTCGCCGCTCACTGTATGGAGGATATTGACGATACATTCGCCAAAAATGTACAGCCCGGAGATATTATAGTTGCGGATGAGAACTTTGGATGCGGCAGCTCAAGAGAACATGCGCCTATAGCAATTAAAGAAAGCGGTATAAGCTGCGTGATCGCTAAAAGTTTCGCCAGAATATTTTTCAGGAATGCTATTAATATCGGGCTTCCGATTATTGAGCATACAGAAATTCCAAAAGACGCTGAATCCGGAGATGAGCTGGAAGTTGATATAGAGAACGCAACAGTAGTAAATAAAACAAAGAATAAAACATACAAAATAACCCCATTCCCGCCTGAGATACAGGAACTTATAGCGGATGGAGGGCTGGTTTATTACACAAGAAAGAAAGTAATGAAAGGATAAGAAATGAGCAAAACATATAAAATCGCGGTACTCCCCGGTGACGGTATAGGCCCGGAAATTGTAGAACAGGGTATAAAAGTATTAAAAGCTATTTCAGAAAGATTTGACGTTAATTTTGATTATGAATACGGCTTAATCGGCGGGGCGGCAATAGATGAACACGGCGTGCCGTTAACTGAGGAAACAATTGAACTTGCTAAAAATTCAGATGCTGTCTATCTCGGCGCAATAGGTGACTGGAAATACGACACACTTGACCCGGCTATCAGACCTGAAAGAGGCTTGTTAAAAATAAGAAAAGAGCTTAATCTTTTCGCAAACCTGCGTCCTGCGGTTGTGTATGACGATCTGGTGTCCTCTTCAACACTTAAAGAAGAAGTTGTCAAAGGCGTTGACATTATGATAGTCAGAGAATTAACCAGCGGGCTGTATTTTGGAGAACCTAAAGGGATATCAGAAAAAAACGGCGAAAAAGTCGGCTACAACAATATGTATTATACAGAATCGGAAATCGAGCGCATAGTAAGATTGGCATTTGATATAGCTATGAAAAGACGCAAAAAGCTCTGTTCAGTTGATAAAGCAAACGTGCTGGATGTTTCGCAGCTCTGGCGTGAAGTAGTGGAAAGAATTGCGCCGGAATACCCGGAAGTTGAGCTGAACCATATGTATGTCGATAATGCGGCTATGCAGCTAATCAGGAACCCAAGGCAATTTGACGTGATGGTTATGGAAAACACATTCGGCGATATACTTTCAGATGAGGCATCAATGCTGACCGGCTCGCTGGGAATGCTCGCCAGTGCGAGTATTACAAATGAAGGTCCGGCTATGTATGAGCCATCACACGGCAGTGCGCCAAAATATAAAGGACTTGATAAAGTTAACCCAATAGCAACGATTATGTCAGCGGCAATGATGTTAAAGTACAGTTTTGATATGGACGAAGAAGCAAATGCAATAGAAAATGCCATCAAAGAAGTCCTAAAAGACGGCTACAGGACTTACGACATAATGAGCGAAGGCAAGACATTAGTCGGAACATCAAAAATGGGTGATTTGGTCGCTGAAAAGTTATTGGCTATGGCTAAAATATAATTTATTTTTAAAAACCAGCCGCTTTTTGTATTAACTGCATTTTGAATATCCGCATCCTGGGCACATAGCGCACCCTTCCTTGAACTCCAGCATTATTCCGCATTCAGGACATTCAGGGCATATTCCTGTGTCCACTTTGCATGGAATGGTTTCCTCGCAATTTACTTCAAAATTACGCTCCAGGACTTTTGCGATAGCATCTGAGCAGGAAAGGATAACTCCGCCTTTTCCAAATGCCGGAGCCGGGCACCTGATGCCTTTAAGCTGTTCAATGATTGATTCGGTATCGACACCGGCTCTAAGTGCAAGAGATATCATCCTGCCGGTTGCTTCAGCCTGGCTGGTAGCGCAGCCGCCTGATTTGCCTATGCGGGCGAACACTTCGCAAAGTCCTTCTTCGTCGCTGTTGATTGTGACATATAGAGGCCCGCAGCCCGTCTGGATTTTATCAGTAATGCCTTTTGTCAAAGATGGTCTTTCTCTTGGGGTGAGGTGTTGTCTTTCTTTATCTGAAGCAGGTTTTGCCTGAGCTTCTTCCTGTTTTTCTGTTTTTCCGTCTTTTTTATCTGACTTTATTTGCATTGCCTGGTTGAAACGGCTGTTATTCCTGTAAACCGTTATACCTTTAAGGTCTGATTCATAGGCTAAAATGTATGTTTTTGCTATGTCATCCCTTGTTGCGTGTTCTTCAAAGTTAACTGTCTTTGATACAGCGTTGTCGGTATGCAGCTGGAAGGCAGCCTGCATTTTTACGTGCCATTCAGGCGAAACGTCGTGCGCTGTAACGAACACACGCCTTATGTCTTCCGGGATTTCCTCCATTTCGGCTACTGTGCCGTGATGTTCAGATATTTTTTCCATTAGGTCTTTTGAATAAAATTCACGTTCTTTTGCAACATATTCAAATATGGGGTTGGCCTCGCAAAGTGTTGTGCCGTCCATAATAAACCTTGTAAATACAAGCGCAAATAATGGTTCAACGCCGCAGGAGGCACCGGCTATCATGCTTATAGTGCCTGTTGGGGCAATGCATGTAGTTGTGGCGTTTCTTATGCCGTGTTTTTGTATTTCTTCATCAAGGTATTTCCAGTCATCATCGGATATTTTCCCGCCGGACTTACCGTTGTATTTATCAAAAAGGAAATTACTGCCATCGTAAATACTTCCTTCAAAGCTCGGGAACTTGCCCCTTTGTTTTGAAAGTTCGACTGATTCGAGTTTTGAATGGTAATCAATGAACTCAATTATCTGAGTAGCGAGGTTAATACCCTCATCAGAGTTATATGGAGTGTTTAAAATCATCAGCATATCAGCCCAACCCATAATGCCGAGGCCGATTTTCCTGTTATTGTCAACCATTTCCCTGATTTCAGGGAGCGGGTAGTGGTTTGCTTCAATTACATTATCGAGGAAATGCGTTGCGGTTCTGGTTACCCAGGCAAGCTTTTCCCAGTCGACTTCCGGTTTGTTATCAACGTATTTAATCATTTTGGCAAGGTTTATGGATCCGAGGTTGCAAGCTTCGTAAGGTAATAAAGGCACTTCGCCGCAAGGGTTTGTTGATTCTATTTCGCCGTGCCGGGGGGTGGGGTTGTATTTATTGACATTATCAAGGAATACAATACCCGGTTCTCCGTTTCTCCAGGCGTGATCAACTATAAGGTTAAATACTTCCCGTGCGTTTAATGTTTTTACTACTTCCTTTGAATTTGGGTGTACTAAATCATAATCAGTATTATTTTTTACAGCTTCCATAAATGCGTTTGTGATGCCGACTGATATGTTGAAGTTAGTCAACTTACTGCCCTCAAACTTGGCGTTAATAAAATCAAGAATATCCGGATGGTCTACCCTTAATATAGCCATGTTTGCGCCACGGCGAGTGCCACCCTGCTTAACCGCTTCGGTTGCTGCGTTGAATACTTCTATGAAAGACACAGGGCCAGAAGATACACCCATTGTTGTCTTAACAATATCATTTTTGGGCCTTAGTCTTGAAAATGAAAATCCTGTTCCACCCCCGCTTTTGTGTATCATGGCGGTATTTTTTATTGTTTCAAATATTTTTTCCAGGGAATCTTTAACCGGAAGTACAAAACATGCTGATAGTTGACCGAGTTCCCTGCCTGCGTTCATTAGGGTCGGGCTGTTCGGCATAAACTGCAGCTTAGCCATTATTTCATAAAAGTTTTCAGCTGTTTTATTTACTTCTTCAGTGCTTTTGCCGTGGTTTTTATCTGCCTGCGCTATAGTTTCAGCAACTCTCCACACCATATCTTCGGGTGTTTCTGTTGGGTTGCCATCCTTATCCCTTTTTAAATATCTTTTGTTAAGTACTGTTTTTGCGTTTTCTGTAAGTTTAATGTTCTCAGACAAGCGTGACGTCACGACATTCCCTCCCCAATTTTTAATAAACCATATTATTATAGTACAGATTGGATAGAAAAATTAAATAGTTAACATTTATTTAAGATAGGATTACTTGTTTCCTGCTCCAACAGCTGCATCACCATTGGAAGCTCCGTCTCCAAATACTCCTTTAAGCATTTTCATAACTTGCTTTAGTACTTCCTTGACTACTTCAAGGACAAATATCATAACGTTGAATACTTCTATCTTTGTCTTTAAAGTTTCAACTTTGCCCATAAATTTTTGAGTTGAATCAGTTTTCTCAAGTGCGCTGTTTTTATCATTATTTACAGGTGATGAATTATTCATGGCTTCAGTTCCGGCGACTTTATTGAAAGGACTTTTTGTGGAAATAGATTTACTGGCTGTGTTTATAGCGGGAGCAGAGTTGTCTGAGCTTACAGTACTTATTGTAGGGCTGTTGGCACCTTGCGTTTGATTATTGTTGAAAAAGTCCGAGAGATTGAGGTTTATGCCTTTTGACGGACCTTCGCTTTCTAAACCTTTAAGTTCTCTTATGGCATCCTTTCTTTTTTGTTTGTAAGCAGCTATTTTTTCATCGATTTCTTGTAAGCTGTTTTCATTTTTGCCGCCTGATGCCATTTTCTTTAAGAAATCTTTAAGCAGCTTAAGCATCAGTTTAGCCAGTAGTTTATCTTTTAGCTTGTCTTTTCCGCCTAATTTTTCGGTGGATTGTTGAATCATTTCTTCAAGCTTTTTATCATCAAGGCCTTTGAGCCCTTTTGATTTTGTGTCATCTATTTTTCCGGCGATGTTATTTTCAAGAACCTGGTCTATATTTATGCTTTTTGTTAATCCTTCAATATTTATACCAGATATGCCGCTGTTATTAGCCACACCACTCATGGAAGGAGCTGCAATTTGCCCTATGTTTATGTTATTCACGATTCCATCAATATTAAAATCTTTTCCTACGAGTGGAGCGCTCAAGGCTATGCCAATCATAGGAACAGCCAGCGGGTGATCGTCAAGTGAAAACATACTGGAAATATCCAAATAAGGGTTTTCTATCTCGTTTAGATTTATGTGGGGATTTGCCCACTCTAAACCATTGAATTTTACTGCCAATCCAAAAATAGCATCAGTTATTTTGTCAAGACCGCCCAACATTGCCCTGTTCATTTCCATTTGTGTGCCTATTAACTCTATTTCTTTTCTTTTTTCTTCGGCTTTTTCAGTTGATTCTTCTTCATCAGGCGGCACTATGCCTTTTTCATTTGTTTTAGGAATTATTGGTTGAAATATACTATTTATGTCTATATTTGTATTCGGTCTTATGCCCTTTATATCGCCTGTAAGCCCTCTTTGCATCATAAATAAATTTCTTTGAATATTACCTATTGCGGCATATGATGAGCCAAGCTCAAACCCCATACTCATTGTTTTGATTTGATCACAAATTACTTTTAGTTTTCCCGATGGTGCAAATATTTTTCCTGACATTCGGTTTCCTCTAAAGCGGTCACTTTAAATCATTAGTTCTGCCTTATATATATATAAAAGCAAACCAAAATATTATTTACATATAAAGTATATAAATAACTAATAAATTTACAATAATTTACATATTTTAAAAAAATTTATTAATTTGCTTTTAGCAGTTACATTTTTTATTTATTTTTATTATTTCCCTGCAGAGCCAGAGCTATGTTCTCGAAATAATTCAATAATTGTTTTATCGTTCCCGCTTTTTCTACTTTTTCTTCAATTTCTGCGGTAATTTCCCTTAGTTTTGCATCAATAATATCCCTGTTATTAAAATAGATTTCAGCATTTTTAGTGTTGCTTAGTCTCCCTTTATCGCTAAAAATTGCTTTTGAATTTTGTTTTTCAGTCAGTAGTTCAAGGTATTGGGTTTGCAGGTCAGCCCCGCCGCTTGCCAGCGAGAACAGGGAATCGTTTAATTCGCCCCCCATGCTTAATAAGTGGGCTTTTGAATTAATATCACCGAGTTTATCGTAAACTCCATCATTCATTATTATTGAAAATACGCTCATACAAAATCATAAAATTATAAAGTCACACTATATTTATAAAGTATATTCTTTATAAATAATTGCTAAAATGTCATTTTAATTTTTTCAATATTTACATATCTTAAAAATCATTAATTTATTACTTGAATGCTTTAAATATATTTTTTATCATTTCTAGTATTTGAATTTCAACAGTATATATCTGTAATTGAAGTTTTAATGTACTAAGTTTTCTTTGTTTATTATTTGATCCAGAATTTTTAATATTATAAGGTTCTATTTCTGTATCCAATTTTGTGATTTTTTCTTTAGTTTCTTTAATTTTAGTTTTAATTTGTTCAATTTTCCCCTTAAAATCTATAGTATTATTATTTTTCGAATCAATCATACTAATATTTTTATTTGGGCTAATTAATAAATTCATTAAGCTATCATTATTTTCTGTTGCAATGTTTATTCCTGCTAAACCAGGTAATGTATTCCCTGTTGATCCGCCTAATGACTGTTTAACTGATAATTTGCTTAAAATGTCCTTTATACTTATGTCAAATTCTATCTCATCTAAATTTAATTTTTGTCCTCCGAAAGTCTGCATCAGTTTCATTCTAAGTGCAATTGTACTTAACATTTGTATAACAGAAATTAATGTAATACCTATTGTAATATTTTCATTTATTTGGCTTATTATAGACGATAATTCCGAAGATGAATTATTATCTTTCTCAGTAGTTTCTATTTTTTTAGCACCTAGCATTTTACCTTCAGTGCTATTATATAACGTAAGTTGCTACTTATGAAAAAAGTATAGAAAAATTGTAGGATAAAATAAA
>CAZLCO010000054.1:0-14688 GCA_964558005.1 uncultured Gammaproteobacteria bacterium
TAGAAAATTGGAAAGACCCTCCCGTATCAAGTACGGGACAGGCTCCGTCGGGGCAGGGTGACAGGAAGGAGTGCGGAGTGACAAAAAAATTGCGTACATTTGAAATTTTGAGTATCATATATATATGATTATCAGAAAATCAAGACACGAAATAAGCCTGATGAAAACAGCCGGCAGTATCGTTGCCGAAGTGCACGAAGCAATGAAGGAAATGGTTAAACCCGGCGTTACAACCCTTGAACTGGATGAAAAAGCCGAAAAAATAATCCGGGACAATAAGGCCATCCCCGCATTTAAGGGCTACCACGGCTTCCCCGGGACAATATGCGCATCAATAAATGAACAGGTAGTTCACGGCATACCAAGCAAGGACGTAATTCTTAAAGAAGGCGACATAATAAGCGTTGACGTTGGTTCACTATACAAAGGGCTGGTAGGCGATGCGGCTTTGACACTTCCTGTGGGTGAAATAAGCGATGAACTTAAAAAACTGCTTGAGGTTACAGAACAGTCTTTATATGACGGTATAGCCCAAATGAGAGCCGGCAATAAGCTATATGATACGGTTTCTGCGGCAATAGAAGACCGCGCTAACCAGCACGGCTACGGTATAGTAAGGCAGTATGGCGGACATGGCGTCGGCAGGGATATGCATGAAGAGCCTTTTGTTTATAACTTCAGGCCCGGCGTTGGCGGCCCGGAGCTTAAGCCTGGTATGGTAATAGCCATAGAGCCAATGTTAAATCTCGGCACAGCTGACGTGCATGTAATGCCGGATAACTGGACTGTTGTAACCAACGACGGAAAACCTTCAGCCCACTTCGAGCATACAGTACTTGTTACGGATGATGAACCGGTTATTTTGACTAAAAAAGCATGATAAGTGTAGTCCAACGGGTAAAACAGGCTTCTGTTACCATAGACAATAAACTTTTCCCTGAAATCAAACAGGGGTTACTTGTTTTGCTTGGTGTTGAAAAAACTGACACAGAAGAACAGGCAAAATACCTTGCAGATAAAATCAGCGAATTGCGAATATTTAATGATGAGGCGGGGAAAATGAACCTTTCACTGCGGGACATAGGCGGGGAAATGCTTGTGGTATCGCAGTTCACGCTGGCTGGCGACTGCAGTAAAGGCAAAAGGCCAGGTTTTGATAGAGCGGCTCGTCCTGAGCAAGCAATTCCTTTATATGAAAAATTTATTGAGTTTATACGTGAAAAAAACATACCCGTTAAAACAGGCGTATTCGGAGCTATGATGGACGTTGGGCTTGTCAATGATGGTCCGGTAACTTTTGTTATAAGTAAAGAATATTAAAAAAATATTAAAATTTGTAAAAAAAAAAATGAATCCTGAAAATCAAGTTTTTATATTGTTTTTATATAAATGTGAGTCAAGCAGTAAATAAAAAAGAAAGTTGTAAAAGTTATATTTATAGATTGCTCAGTTAAATAAAAAACTACTTAGCAATTTGAGATGTGTTAAATAGGATTAGGAATAAACTAGACCTGTTTCTAATCCTGTCTAAAAAGAGGCGGAGATGAATTAAGGGGGCAATTATGCCCTCTTTTAGTTTTTTTAGCAATGGATGGAATATACCTTAAATATTAAAAAAACATTAAAAATGCGGTTATAGCAAGAAAAAAGGGCAATTTTTTTATAAAAATTGTTTTAATGTATATAACAAATATATACCAAATTATTTAAAAATTAAAAGAGGCGAGAGATATGAGTATATTCCCATACGCAGACCCGGCGTGGGGCGCAGCCCAAACTATTAACAATACATTCAGGAATACAAGTCCCCAGGATTTTTTACAGGACAACACTTATCAAGGGACAATGAGCAATTATTACCCCAGTCTTTTTTCTGTCCCCGTTGAAAAGAAAACGATTAACTATTCAGAACCATCTTCAACGGCACGGGATATCCAGCTAAAATTCTCTTCAAGAAAAGGAATAGATGTAAGCAGTCTTCCACCGGGTATTCAGAAAAAAGTTGCAAATGGAGGCGAGATACCGCCGGGGCTTCAAAAAAAATCAGAAAGTGATGATGATGATGAAAAAAAAGAATCCTTTTGGCAAAAAATAAAGAATAATTTTCAAAATAAAGAAATAGACAAAAAAGAACTTGATGATATTGATGACGATGACGATGATGATGATTAAAAAGTGATTATAACAATAATTTTTAAAAGTCTTTGTTTTAATGGCAGAGGCTTTTTTATTGTTATCATTGTATTTACAGTAATTTGTAATCAGTTGATTGTAAATAAATGTAAACACTTGGAATAAAAAATAGCAATTATATTTAATATGTTGTTTTTATATACTTGGTGAATATGCGGAGAACTTTGTGGAAAATTCCACAGCTCAAAAAGCGGAGAAAATTGAGCAAAAAGATTTAAAAAACTAATAAAATTGTGAAAATTTTAGGCGAAGAACTAAAGTCTGCGTAAAATCAGAAAATTATCTAGCAAAAAAATTATATGCGGAGAAATAAAATCGGAGGATTTAGATGACAGTATTTTCTTATGCGGATTCAGCCTGGGGGGCGGGCCAACAAGTTAAAACAAGCTTGAGAACCATGACACAAGAACAGTTTATAATGTCTCAAACTTATCAAAAAGTAATGAGTCAGGCATACCCAAAGCTGTTTGCCGCTCCTATAGAGTTAACTGATTCTTTTGTTTATCAGGAACCGGACTATGATAAACT
Organism: uncultured Gammaproteobacteria bacterium; assembly: GCA_964558005.1. Classification (GTDB taxonomy): domain Bacteria; phylum Cyanobacteriota; class Vampirovibrionia; order Gastranaerophilales; family UBA9971; genus JANQGS01. The sequence continues at coordinate 2,722 of CAZLCO010000054.1, forward strand.
TGTTAAAAAATTACTTGTAGCCAGGAAATCTACTCAAATAGAAAAAACAGAACTTCCAGGTCTTGAAGAAGAAAATCCTTTTATTGAAAATATAGAAACAAAAGAAAAAACTACTGAAAATGCAAAAAAAACTAACTTGTCACAAGAATTTATGAATAAAATTAAAGGATTAATAACATTATTCTTGTTAAAAAATGCTGTACAAAAAAATTAAAGTAAAAATCCGGATAAGATAAGATTAAAATTATGATAAAAAAGTAATGGTAATTTATTAGAAAAGAAACAGGCTCTGTTTTTAAAAACGGGGCCTGTTTCTTTCCATAATAGGCTTTTTACCTTTAAATGTAACTAAATGTTAAAAAAACACAAAAATATTTTTTAAAATAGCAATTATTAAAAGTATATTGTTTTTATATAATTAATTAATATGCGGAGAAAATTGCGGAGAAATTTGCGGAGTAAAAAATAATATTTTTATGTGTTAATGTGCGGAGAAAATAAAACAGGAGAGTTTTAAATGACAATATTTTCTTATGCAGACCGCCAATGGGCGGCTGTACAAACTATTAATAAAAGTCTTTATGGAATGCAACCACAAAACTTTTATAACTCAAATACTTACCAAACTACAATGAGTACTTATTATCCAAGTCTGTTTAGCAAACAAGCCCAGGGGGAAACAATAATACCTAAAAGTTCAGAGCAGTCAATATTCGATTCTTCTAGTATAAAGGATGTTCAGCTTAAGCCAACACCGGCACCGACAACTGCTCCGGTACCATCACCAACATCAACACCAGCACCGATTGTAGAACCAACCATAACAGCACAAGATATTAAACCAATGCCAAACTCAACAAGAACAGGTCAGGATGTTAATCAAAAGAAATCTTTAGCAAAAGAAGAAGACATAAGCAGTCTACCGCCAGGAATTCAAAAAATAGTAAAAAATGATGGCCAGACTACGCCAGGGTTTAAGAAAAATGGTGGAGAACTTCCTCCCGGCATTGAAAAAAAAGTAAAAAAGGATGTTAAAATACCACCAGGGCTGGCAAAAAAATCTGAGCCCCAAAAAGAACAGGTAAAAGGAACAACAAACCTTTTTACTAATAATAATAATCCTGGAAAAGGAATATTAAGTGATCTTGGTATTCTTTAATTAACAAGGCAACTAAAACCGGGGTGAATAGCTAATAAATACAAAGAAAGCGGACATTCCTTATTATATAAACTGAGCGGAGAACTAGAAAAATGGCCCGGAGTTAAAACTCTAGGCCATTTTCTCTTGCTGCTTCTGCAATTGCTGCTATTCTGCCGTGGTATATCTTTCCACCCCGGTCAAAAACAATTTGCTTTATTCCCTTTTCTTTTGCTTTTTCAGCGATTGCTTTGCCAAGTTCTTTTGAAGCTTCTATATTACCGCCATGAGCAAGTTTTTCCTTTAACTCTCCTTCGACAGAGCTTGCTGAAAGGAGAGTAACTCCTTTTACATCATCAATAAGCTGAGCATAAATATGCTTATTGCTTCTATAAACGGCTAATCTTGGTTTTTCTGCCGTTCCGCTGAGATTAACGCGTATTCTTCTGTGTCTTTTTTGTGTTTCGTTTTTTCTTATTTTCTTTTTTAACATTTTATTTCACCTGATTACTTATTTTTTACCTGCTTTACCGGCTTTTTTGCGGACATATTCGCCTTCGTACCTTACACCTTTTCCTTTATAAACTTCAGGAGGTCTCTTACCCCTTATTAAGGCGGCAATGTCACCTACAGCCTGCTTATCCGCACCTGATACGATTATTTTAGTATTGCCTTCAGTTTTAATTTCAACTCCTGTCGGAGGTACAACCTGTACAGGGTGGCTATAGCCTAATGTAAGGTTTAAATTTTTGCCTTCCATCGCTGCCCTGTAGCCAACGCCCTGAATTTCAAGCCTTTTTTCAAAACCCTTGCTCACGCCGTTTATTACGTTAGCGACAAGCGTCCTGCTCAGTCCCCAGAATGCGCGGGATTTTCTGTCATCGTTTATTACCGACAAAACAATTTTATTGTCCTGCATTTCGACTTTTACTTCGGGCCTGAGTGTAACTTCCAGGCTGCCTAACGGGCCTGTGGCCTTTACTGTATTACCCTGTATTTCTACATTTACTTTATCCGGTATTTCAACAGGAGCTTTACCTATCCTGGACATTTTACTTTCTCCTAATTTTTAATATACATAACAGAGGACTTCGCCCCCTACTTTTTCTTTTCTTGCTTTTCTGTCTGTTAATAGCCCTTTGCTGGTGCTTACTATAGCTACACCAAGGCCGCCAAGGACTTTATCTAACTTTTTTGATTTTTTGTAAACTCTTAAGCCCGGCCTGCTCACTCTTTGGATTTTTCTTATGATAGGAAGGCCTTCTGACTGGTATTTTACTTCTATTTCAAGAACCTTGAATTTGCCGACTTCTTTAACTTTATAGTCAATTATATAGCCTTCTTCTTTGAGCACTCTGGCCAGCTCAACTTTTTGTTTTGAACTCGGCATTTCAGTACTTAAGTGCCCGGCGGATCCGGCATTTCTTATACGTGTCAGCATATCTGCTATTGGGTCAGTATACATTTTATTGTTTCTCCGATTTTTCTTCTTTTTATTATTACCAGCTGGATTTTGTTACGCCCGGGAGCAGTCCTCTATGAGCGTATTCTCTTAAATGAATCCTGCAAAGGCCAAAGTCCCTGTGGTATCCTCTTGGCCTGCCACACACAAAACACCTGTTGCGCAGGCGTACTTTCGGGTACTTGCCTTTTGCGACCAGCACTGTTCTTTTCTTTTCTTTATCCATCATTGACGTTTTAGCCAATTTATTTCTCCTTTTTTTGTTTAATTATCTCTTCCTGAAAGGCATTCCCAGCTCAGCCAGAAGAGTTTTTGCCTCTTCGTCTGTTGTTGCTGTTGTTACTATGGTGATGTCCATACCTTTTACAGTTTCAACATCGTCGTATTTAATTTCCGGAAATAAAATCTGTTCTTTTAAGCCGAGTGAATAATTACCACGGCCGTCAAAGCTCCTATCATTTACTCCGCGGAAGTCACGGATTCTCGGAAGTACAACGCAGCATAACTTTTGCATAAAGTCATACATCCTTTCTTTTCTGAGGGTTACGCTTGTACCTACGGGCATTCCTTTTCTGAGCTTGTAAATAGCTATAGATTTTTTTGCCTTATGGACAACCGGTTTTTGTCCCGCGATTTTTGTAAGTTCGTTAACTGCTGAATCCAGAATCTTAATATTCTGTACCGCTTCGCCAACACCCATGTTTATAACTATTTTTTCCAGTTTTGGAATCTGGTGGATGTTTTTATAGCTAAATTTCTCTTTAAGGGCCGGTACTACGTCCTCTTCATATCTTTTTTTTAGTTCTTTAGTTACTGGCATTTTTATTCTTATACCTCACATTTTACACATCGAATTGTTCGTTGCACTTTTTGCAAACTCTTGTTTTTGTTCCATTCTCAAGCACTTTATAGCTTATCCTGGTTGCTTTTTCGCATTTAGAGCAGTATAACATAACCTTTGAAGAGTTTATAGGCGCTTCAAATTTAACCAGGCCGCCCTGTACTCCAGCCATCGGGTTTGCCCTCATTGCTTTAGTTATCATATTGACGTCTTCAACAATGATTTTATTTAATTTAGGCATTGCTTTTTTTACGTTGCCGATTTTGCCCTTGTCCTTGCCTGAAATCACAACTACTCTGTCGCCTGTTTTAATATGAATTCTATTTTGCGGTTGTTTTTTTGTTTTCATTTTAGTCTTTCTCCTAAATCACTTCCGGGGCAAGTGAAATAATTTTCATATAGCCCTTTTCCCGGAGTTCACGGGCCACAGGTCCAAAAACACGTGTCCCTATGGGATTTCCTTCCTTATTTATGATAACTGCGGCATTGTCGTCAAAACGAATGCTTGTGCCGTCAGGTCTTTTTTTAGTGGAGGATTCCCTGATTATTACTGCTTGTACTATATCTGATTTTTTTACAGGCATATTTGGTGAAGCTTCCTTAACTGTAGCGGTTACCACATCGCCAATGCCCGCATATCTTTTATTGGAGCTTCCCCTGACTCTTATAACGAGCAGTTCTTTTGCTCCTGTATTATCTGCAACTCTTAATCTTGATTCCTGCTGTATCATCTTACTGTGTCCTTTTCGTTATTTCAACGACTTTCCATAATTTTGTCTTACTTACAGGCTTGTTTTCAACTATTTTTACTTCGTCGCCAACATTGCAGTCAAGCCCTTCATTATGTACTTTATATTTTTTTGTTTGGGAAATAATTTTTTTGTATTTCGGGTGGGGGTTATATTCTGCAACTGAAACCACAATGGTTTTATCCATTGTTGTGCTTACTACCTGTCCTACTTTCTCTTTCTTAGGCATTTTTAAGTCCTTTTTCTTTCATTACAGTCTTAATTCGAGCGATTAACCTTCTTTTTTTTCTTATTTCAGAAACATTTTCGAGTTTAAATGTCGCTTTTTGAATTTTAAGGTCAAAGAGTTCTTTCCTCAGGGCAATAATCTTATCCTTAAGCTCTTCAACTGTATTTTCTTTAATCTCGCTTACTTTCATAATCTCACCTAGTGTCTTTCAACTACTCTTACTTTATTCGGTAATTTTTGAGCGGCCAGTTCCAATGCTCTTACTGCTACATCTCTGGGCACACCGGCAATCTCAAACATAATCCTGCCAGGCTTTACAACAGCCACCCAGAATTCAGGGTTACCTTTACCTTTACCCATCCTTACTTCCAATGGCTTTTTAGTAACAACCTTGTCAGGGAATATTTTAATCCAAACTTTACCGCCCCTTTTAATGCTGCGGGTCATTGCCCGTCTTGCGGCCTCTATCTGACGGCTGTTAACCCATACGGGTTCCATTGACTGAAGTCCGTATTCTCCGAGGTGAAGGACTGTACCTCTGGATTCAGAGCCTGTCATTCTACCGCGGTGGGTTTTTCTATATTTTGTCCTTTTAGGCATTAACATGGTTTATTTTCCTCTTCTTCCTCTTCCTGTCCTGGCCGAAGCTTCGCCCGCTTCAGGAGCAGTTTTATATTTAATGTTCATGTCTATTTTTTCTCCGGGGAGGACTTCACCTTTGAATATCCATACTTTTACCCCGATAATACCCATCATTGTTACTGCTTCTGTAAATCCATAGTCAATATCAGCTCTCATTGTGTGCAGCGGGATTCTACCCTCTTTTGCCCACTCTGTCCTGGCAATTTCTACTCCGCCCAGACGGCCTGATACGCTAACTTTGATTCCCTGTGCGCCTGAACGCATTGCTCTTTGAATTGCCTGTTTCATTGCTCTTCTGAATGCCACGCGCTTTTCGAGTTCCTGTGCAATGTATTCAGCTATTAACTGGGCATCAACGTCGACCCTTGCGACTTCCAGAATATTAAGCTGGACACGTTTATTAGTGAATTTTCCGAGTTCTTTTCTCAGGGTTTCTATTCCCTGTCCGCCTCTGCCGACGATAAACCCGGGTTTTGCTGTTATAACTGAAATTATTACAGTTTGAGCTTTTCTTTCAATTATAATCCTGCTTACTCCTGCAGTTTTATACTTTTTCTTAATATATTTACGAATTTTGTTATCCTCATCAAGCAGCTCGACATAAGCCCTTTTACCTGCATACCAGTTGCTTAACCAGGGTTTTATAACTCCGATTCTAAATCCTGTGGGGTGTACTTTCTGACCCAAGTGTTAGTCCTCCTGTTTCTTTTCTTCTTCAGTTTCTTCCTGTTTGGTTTCTTCTTCAGTTTTTTCTTCTACAATTGATTCCTGCTGGACAACTTCCGGTTTAATGTTTTTCTTTTTAGGTTTATCTGTTTCAGCTTCAACAGGTGATTCAATTTCAGGCTGCATTTCTGTTTCAGATGGAGTTAAACCCTGTTCCATTTCCTGTTTTGCTTCTTCTATTATTTCAGCGGGTTTTTCCTGAATTTCAACTACTTCTTCAGATTTTGTCTGCGCTTTTTTGGTTTTTGAAGCAGCTGGTTTTGATTTTGCTTTTGTCTTTTTAGCCTGTTTTTTCTTTTCTTCAAGTTTCTTTTTAAGTTCTTCGCTGACTTTAACGGTCACTGTTAAATGCGAAGTGCGTTTTTCAATTCTGTAAACCCTGCCCTGCGCGCGAGGTCTTGCTCTTTTGTAAGTCGGGCCCTCGTCAGCAAAGATTTCTGACACGATTAACTCGCTGCGGTCAACTCCTAACTTTTCTGCGGCATTTGCAGCTGCTGACTGGATATTTTTTTCAACAACCTTTGCTGCGAAATACGGCATAAATTTGAGCATATTTATAGCATCAACCACGCTTTTGCCGCGGACTTCATTAATAACTCGCCTCAGTTTCCTGGTAGGCATTCTTATATATTTTTCTTTTGCCTTTGTTTCCATTGCTAACCTCTCTTAGCCTTCTTATCAGAGCCTGCGTGCCCGCGGAACATACGTGTCGGTGCAAACTCGCCTAATCTGTGCCCTATCATTTGTTCTGTTATATACATCGGGACATGTGTTTTTCCATTATGTACCGCTATAGTATGGTTTAACATTTCAGGTATTATCATCGATGCTCTTGACCAGGTTTTTATAACTTGTTTTTTCCCTGATTCATTCATCCCATCGACTTTTTTCATCAATGATTCTTCTACAAATGGTCCTTTTTTTAATGAACGAGACATTAATTTCTCCTTATTTGCGTCTTCTGACAATATACTTATCAGATGATGAATTTCTCTTTCTAGTCTTCTTACCGAGTGCAGGTTTACCCCATGGGGTTTTCGGCTGCCCGCCGATAGGTGCTTTTCCTTCTCCTCCACCGTGAGGGTGGTCGCAAGGGTTCATAACAGAACCTCTCACTGTAGGCCTTATTCTCATCCAACGTTTTCTGCCGGCTTTCCCCAGTTTTTGGTTTTTATGGTCAATATTTCCAAGAACGCCCACTGTTGCGATGCATTCCCTGCGTACCATTCTCATTTCTGAGCTCGGCAACTTTAATGTTACATAATCGCCTTCTTTGGCCATAAGCTGTGCGGCAGAACCTGCGCTCCTGCAAAGCTGGCCGCCTTTTCCGGGGAACATTTCAATGTTATGCACCATTGTACCCAGAGGAATGTTCTCTAACGGCATAGCATTGCCGCTTTTGATTTCGCTTTCCGGGCCGCTGGTGATTATGTCACCAACTTTCATTCCGAGCGGTACGAGTACATATCTTTTTTCGCCATCAGCATAATTTACGAGCGCTATTCTGACGTTTCTGTTTGGATCGTATTCTATTGTCTTAACAGTCGCCGGTATATTCACTTTGTCTCTTTTAAAGTCAATTATCCTGTAGGCCCTTTTATGCCCGCCGCCTTTATGACGACAGGTAATTTTTCCTGCGTTGTTCCTGCCGGCCTGGTTTTTCATAGACCTGAGCAGTGACTTTTCAGGTCTATTTGTTGTTACTTCGGAAAAATCGCTTATTATAACGAATCTTTGTCCTGGTGTTGTTGGTTTTAATTTACGGTTACCCATTTTTATTATGCTCCTAACAGTTCTTCAATAGGTTCACCCTGTATGGTAACTATTGCTTTTTTGCCTGATTGCGTCCTGCCTATTTTTTTTCCGCGTCTTTTTTCCTTGCTCGGCATATAAACTGTTCTTACCGACTCCACTTTTCTTCCGGGAAACAGCATTTCTATTGCCTTTTTAATATCTACCTTTGTGGCTTCTTTTGTTACTTCAAAGGTGTATTTTTGCAAAGATGTCATTATTGTTGACTTCTCGCTAACAAGAGGTCTTTTTATTATCTGGTATAAGTATTCTGCTTCAGTTTTATTTCTGCTCATTTATTCAACCTCTCTGTTATTTCATTTAAAGCTGACGCTGTCAGAATAATCTGATCTGCTTCCAGTATGTCTTTAACGTTAATATTGGAAGGCAATATCAGCTTTACATTCGGTACATTTCTTGATGCAAGCTTCAGATGTTGATTTTCAGCATTTTTATCATCTGCTATTACAAGAATTTTGCCGCTTACTTCAAGTGAATCAAGCACTTTGATGAATTCTTTTGTTTTTGGTGCGTTGATAGCAGAAAAATCCTTAATTACTTTAATGCTTTCAGCGCGTGAAGACAGTGCAGACCTTAAAGCAAGCCTTCTCGCCTTAACAGGCATTGAAACACTGTAATCTCTCGGTTTTGGCCCAAAAATTATACCGCCGCCCGCAAACAAAGGTCCTCTTAAGCTACCGGTCCTTGCTCTGCCAGTTCCTTTTTGTTTCCAGGGTTTTTTACCGCCGCCGCGCACTTCGGAACGGGTCTTTGTATTTGCGCTGCCTTGACGAGCGTTGTGCAGCTGTCTTTTTAAGGCAAGGTGCATAACGTGCATATTGGGTTCTGCGCCAAATACGTTTTCGTCTATATCTATAGGTCCTATTTGACTTCCGTCGCTATTATGTATTATTAACTGTTTTGTCATTTTTTATTCTAATCCTCATTCTTTACTTTTTATTCCAGACTGTTATTGAAGGCTTGATTGCGACAATTTTGCCTTCCGGTCCGGGAATAGAACCTTTAATCATTAACAGGTTTTTATCCTTGTCTATTTTTACAACTTTTAATTTTTTAACGGTGACGTTTTCGTTACCCATATTGCCGGCCATTTTTTTGCCTTTAATTACCCTTGAAGGCGTGGTGCCGGCGCCGATTGAACCCGGCTCCCTGTGGTTTTTAGAACCGTGAGACATTGGCCCTCTGCTAAAGTTATGACGTTTTACTGTGCCCTGAAAACCTTTACCTATTGATTTTCCGGTAACGTCAACTTTTTCAATATTTTCCAGTACTGAAGAATCTATTTCCTGCCCTACTTTATATTCTGCGGGGTTGTCCACTCTAAATTCCTTTAAATATTTAAATGCGGGCAGTTTATTTTTTTCCAGATGCGACAATTCGGCTTTTGTGAGTTTTCTTTTTTTAGTTTCACAAAAACCTACCTGAATGGCGTTATATCCATCTGTATCTATTGTTTTAACTTGAGTTACTGTAAGATTTTCTAACTTTATGACAGTAACAGGAATTGCTAATCCGTCTTCGTCATAAATCTGGGTCATGCCCAGCTTTTCTCCGTAAAGTCCCAGGGTCATTTTTTATCCTTTCCTTGCGAGCGCTACATAACAGTAGATCACATTAATACTATTAAGGTTGTTATTATGTTGTATTACAAGCATGCTTTCGTGTCAACAATCAGGCAATATTTTTATTCAATAAAAACGCAAACGCATCAAAATACTTTCTCCACTGTGTTTCATTTGAAGAAAATTCATTAACCCCGTAAAAATAATCCACAAGGGCTTCCCTTGTCCTTAAGATTTCTTTTAAACGAGGGTATTGTCTTGTTGAAGCTGCGGTTAAGTCCAATAATTCCAACGCCCTGTCAACCGCTTTCAGCGACATTTCCTGTTTGCCTTTTTTTTGCCAGTTAAACGCCCGGCTGACTTCACTGCCGATATTAGCCATTTGTTCACATAAAGACATTTTTGCCCAGCGGCCTTCTGCCAGTTCCTTATGCTGAAAACTCATCGCTTTATCCATTTATTAACAACATCAATAATTTTTTTTCTTGTTTCAGGCGAATCAACGTCCCTTGTCCTGTTTCCCTGTCTGGGACGGAGATTAATCATTGAATCAAATTCAATAAAATCATCATCTTCTATATCGGGGTAAAAATTTATTCCCCATAAATTTTCCTGTGTTGACCCGTTTTCTAAAAGCAAGGCCTCAATGTCAGAATGCATTTCCGCATCTATGGCGACTAATGCTTTTTCCACATCTACTACCGCCTTGACTAAATCGCCAAATGTTTTATTTGCAAGCTCTTTTAACTCGTCAGTAGTAATAATTTTTTCAAGTATTTTCATAAAATGTCTTTAAAAAAACCGGCTTAGCCGGTTTTTATCGTCTAAAGTTTAACTTCTATATCCACGCCAGCCGGCAAATCCAACCTGCTCAGGTCTTCAGTGGTCTGCCTTGTTGGGTTGAGGATATCTATAATTCTTTTATGTGTACGTGATTCAAAATGCTCTCTTGATTTCTTGTCAACGTGCGGTGAACGCAGTACGCAATAAATCCTGCGTCTTGTCGGCAGCGGTATAGGTCCTGCAACATCTGCGCCTGTCTGTTTTGCAGCTTCAACAATTTTTTCTGCTGATACGTCGATTAAACGGTGGTCATATGCTTTTAAGCAAACTCTTATTCTTGATTTTTTAGATTGTTTGGTAGCCATTAGTCAGTCTATTTCCTTTTTATTAACTTTTCGTATTAATGTTTTAGCAACTACATATCGCAATGTCAACCAGAAATAAAAAGAGACCGCAATGCGGTCTCTTTATGAAAATTATATTTTATTACTATTCAACAATTTTATCAACAACACCAGCGCCCACGGTACGTCCGCCTTCTCTGATAGCGAACCTCATACCCTGTTCGATAGCTGTTGGCGCAATCAAATTAACTTCCATAACGATGTTGTCACCAGGCATAACCATTTCTGTGCCTTCAGGAAGTTTGATTGTACCGGTAACGTCTGTTGTCCTGATGTAGAACTGTGGCCTATAGCCAGGGAAGAATGGAGTGTGACGTCCACCTTCTTCTTTTTTCAGGACGTAAACGTTAGCGCTGAATTTAGTATGCGGTTTAATTGAACCCGGTTTTGCGATAACCTGTCCTCTTTCGATTTCGTCCTTGCCGATACCTCTCAAGAGTAAACCTACGTTGTCGCCAGCCATACCTTCGTCAAGAGATTTCCTGAACATTTCAACGCCGGTACATACTGTTTTTCTTGTATCTTTAAATCCAACGATTTCTACTTCTTCACCGACTTTAACTTTTCCTCTTTCGATTCTTCCGGTAGAAACTGTTCCACGGCCTGTGATTGAGAACACGTCTTCAACCGGCATTAATAAAGGCTGGTCAACGTCTCTTTCAGGTGTTGGCACGTAGCTGTCAACAGCGTCCATTAAAGCCCAAATCTGGTCAACGTCCTTGTTTTCACCTCTTTTAACATTTGGATTTGCTGTAACTGCTTCAAGAGCTTTAAGAGCTGAACCTCTTACGAACGGGATGTTATCGCCGTCGAATTCGTATGAGCTTAACAGTTCTCTTGCTTCCATTTCTACAAGGTCAAGAAGTTCTTCGTCGTCTACCATATCGCATTTGTTAAGGAATACAACCAGGTTAGGCACGCCAACCTGACGAGCCAGAAGGATGTGTTCCCTTGTTTGAGGCATTGGGCCGTCAGCTGCTGAGATAACGAGAATAGCACCGTCCATTTGCGCCGCACCAGTGATCATGTTTTTAACATAGTCAGCGTGACCCGGACAGTCAACGTGTGCATAGTGCCTGTCTGTTGTTTCGTACTCCACGTGAGCTGTTGAGATTGTAATACCTCTTGCTTTTTCTTCAGGTGCTGCGTCGATTTCATCGAATTTCTTAGCTTTTGCCTGTCCGGCTGCCGCTAAAGAAAATGTGATTGCAGCGGTTAATGTTGTTTTACCGTGGTCAACGTGTCCGATTGTTCCTACGTTAACGTGTGGTTTTGTTCTTACGAATGTTTCGCGAGCCATGTGTAACTCTCCTCTTCTAAATTATTATCCGTTCCATTAGTTAAATATATCATGTAAAAAATATTTTACCTTAATTTTATTTTTTTATAAGCCCATGACGAGATTTGAACTCGTGACCTTCCCCTTACCAAGGGGATGCGCTACCCCTGCGCTACATGGGCAGGCATGTAAGTTATAATCATATTTGCTACATGCCGTACTGTCAAGGTATGGGCATGCCAAAATAAATTTTGAAATAAAAAATTGCCAATTAATTTTGGCAATCAAGAATTTCAAAAAATGGGCAGGGTTGGATTTGAACCAACGTAGGCATAGCCAG
>CAZLCO010000055.1:0-14347 GCA_964558005.1 uncultured Gammaproteobacteria bacterium
GAAGTTGAAGAAAATATAAAAACAGTCGTTTCTATCAGGACAAAATTTCTTGGCAGTGAGGGCGCTGAAAGCGAGGCCGCAAAAGTTAACGCTTCATTGCGAGAGGCTTTTGGTGAATTTATACCGCTGCAGGTGAGCGCTATCGGCCCTACACTCGGCAAGGAACTTTTTCAGAACGCATTAATAGCATTGTTGCTTGCGTTTGCGGGTATTGTGGGTTATCTGACAGTCAGGTTCAGTCTTGATTATGCAATGTTTGCGCTGGTGGCGTTGTTCCATGACGCTATATTTGTTTGCGGAGCGTTTTCGTTGTTCGGGCTACTTTTTGGTACTGAGATAGACAGCCTGTTTATAACCGCAATCCTTACTGTGATTGGTTTTAGCGTACACGATACCATTGTTGTGTTTGACCGGGTACGCGAAAACGCAATCTATCACTCTAAAAAGAAATCATTTAATGAAATAGTTAATATAAGCGTAAATCAGACTCTTGCAAGAAGCATAAACACTTCTTTAACGACATTAATAACACTATTTGCACTATATTTCCTCGGCGGGGTAACCACTAAAGACTTTGTGCTGGCTATGATACTTGGTATTGCTATAGGGACCTACTCAAGCATATTTAATGCAAGCATGCTGCTGGCCTGGTGGCGGGAAAAGACCAGGAGAGTTCTTGCCTAGCCTAATATTAAATAAAAAGTTTAGGGGCGCATCTTTTGAGATGCGCCCCTATTTAACAAACCTCCTCCCCGAGCCTAATCAAACTTATGCTATTAACCTTTTTTGAGGAATATAAACATAATTTTTTACTATGCCTGCACAGCTGTAAGGTTTTTTTTCAGTAAAGTTAAATGCGTTTTCTATCCTTGTTAATATGCATTTGATTGGCTGGTTATCAATTATTTTCGAAGAAACTAACGTACTCATTTTTACTCCCCATACTCCTTTTGTGTTTTATGTATTATTATTGTCCTCTATTTGACCCAGATTTACATCAATCAATAGGCTAAATAGAGGATTTAAATCCGTGGGTGTATATTACAAAAATAGACCCCGCTCTTGATGCGGGGTCTATTTAGTGTTTATGATTTTTGTTTATTCTTCATCGTCTATGATTTGTGAGTCGTCTTCTATTTCAGCCGGTTCACCGGTTATTTCTTCCTCTACCGCAAACTCGGGAGAACCAAACATCCCTTCAATTTCTTCAAGGATTGCTGATGGTTTTCTTGCTCCGGTTTTAGAGAGTCTTCTTTTTCTTTCTTCTTCCTCTCTGTCTTCGGTTGCATGTGTAAGATGATAATAGCCTGTACCTGCAGGTATAAGCCTACCGATAATCACGTTTTCCTTCAAGCCCCTTAGCTGGTCTTTTTTACCTTCAACAGCCGCTTCTGTCAAAACTCTTGTTGTTTCCTGGAAACTTGCCGCTGAAATAAAGCTTTCAGTATTAAGACTTGCTTTTGTGATACCTAAAAGTACCGGATAGTAAGTCGCCGGAGCTCCTTCCTCGAGCTCTTTTATCTTTTCGTTTTCTATTTCGACGAATTTAGCTTCGGTTAATTCACCCGGCAATAACTTTGTATCTCCGGAATCTTCGACTTTTACCTTTTTGGTCATTTGTCTTACAACTACTTCAACGTGTTTGTCGGCGATTTCTACACCCTGTGAGCGATATACTCTTTGTACTTCATCCACAAGGTATTTTTGTACCGCATCAACACCGCTCAACCTGACAACATCGTGCGGGTTAAGAGGTCCGCCAGTTAAAGGCTGGCCTTTAACTATTTTTTGTTTATCAGATACGATGATATTTGAGTCAACCGATACTTTTATTTCAGTACGGCCGTTTTCTGTTACGAGGAATAATCTTGCGACATCTTCTTCGTATTCAAATTCCGCTTCACCGTCGTCTTCTGCGAGGATTGCGCTTTCTTTCGGTTTTCTTCCTTCAAGAAGTTCTTCAACTCTCGGAAGACCCTGAACAATGTCACCGGTTTTCAGCCGTTCAAACACCAGCGTTGCAAGCAGGTCGCCTCGTTGAACAAGCCCTTCGTTTTCAACCTGCAGCTGTGTACCAATACTGATGAGGTATGGTCTGGCAAGGTGGACGACCAGATCGTTCTTTTTGATTTCGTCTATTTTACCGGAGATTTTTGCCTTTTCTCCACTTTCAGACAGCACCTGGTCAATGCTTATAAAATCGCCTTCTTTTACAACAGGCTTGGTTTTAAGACTTATAGTTTCTTTTGCGTCTTCGGAAACAAGGAATAGTCTTCTTATGTCCTTTCCTTCTTCCTGCTCTTTCAGGCTGACTTTTGCGTCATTTCTTGCAAGCACCTGTGTTTTTGAAATAGGTGTCTTGGGATCAATCACCTGACCTGCTTCAACAAGCAGCTCTGTCTGAAGAGAAGCTTTTTCTCTTGAAGCTGACTCTGTTTCCCTTCTTACAATAAGGTTTTCCAGAACAACTATTTTAAGGTTTTGATCTTCCGGATCTGCTTCTTTCGGATACATTTCCACTAGACCTTTAAGGTGACTGAGATATCCTTCCATCTGCAGTACAAGGCTTGTCCTTGTAAGGTTTGCACCTTCCAGATGTCTTATCCTTGCGCCATCTCTGTATTGAATCTGAGTCACAGGAACCAGGCTTATGAGGTCGGTTTCTGTAGATTCAAATTTTATTTTTACGTCTTTGGGCTCAATGTCAAATTCCTGGATAGGTCTTATAAGAACTTCTGCTGCTTTGATTTCGATTTCTTCCTCGATTTCTTCGTCTAGTTCTTCCTCATTTATTTCCAGTCCTTTATCAAGCTCAAGTCCCGGAGTGATGATATTAACTATGCTCTTATGCGGGGCAACGATTTCCGGAGCTATTTCAGTTCCTTTTTCAACTATTTCGCCGTCTTCCACTTTTAAAGTATTAATATCATCAACTTTTATTATTTCACCAGGTCTTATCACCACTTCCTGAATAATATCGTTGTATTCTTTTATTTCGACAATACCGTCAATGTGGGCAAATACGTCCTTGACTACCTCTGTTCCGGCTGTCACGAATGTACCTGACTCTACCATTTTTAGGGTGGAGTCTTTGCTTATCTGGTGGATTTCTTCAGGGATAAAGATAATTTTGCCCGGCTTTGTAATTACCTGGTTTTCATCAACTTCAACCCCCTCATAGCGGATTTCGCCGCTCGAAGGTACCCTGTTTTCTTCTTCTATAAGTTCTGAAATAACCATTCCGTTGTCTACTACAGTATCAACAGGTGATTTAACAATATGGACTTCATCTGTGCCTTCTACACGCCAGATCTGTTCCTTTTTAGTTGTTTCAAGAACCGCATTTTTCGGGGTTAAGGAAGCTATAACTATTGTAATTTCCTTACCGCCTACTATTTTCTTTATTGTTTGACCTTTTTGTTTTATTTCTTCAATTATGAGGTCTTCAGGAATCCTTACTTCACCACTGTGTTCACTGATGGTAGTTGTTTCAGCAAGCACATCTCCGGCTTTTACTTCCTGGTTATTTTTTACGAGTATTGTTGAACTTCCCGGCAGTCCGTAAACATCACCGGAAAGCACCCATATTTTACCGCCTCTGTTGGCTGTTCTGCTGATATTTCCCTGTCTGTCGCGTTTTTCATCAACGCTAAACCCATCAAAGAAAATCTTTCCGCCAATGTCAGTTGTAATATCTTTTGTTGCTTTTTCAGTCAGCCTTCCTGAGCCGTCCATTGATACAGGCTCAAATTCAGCGATAATTTCGCCTTTTTTAACTTCTTTGCCTTTAGTGACAAATACGGTTGCACCGTAAGGTATATTGTAGGATTGCTTTTTGCCTGAACTGTCTTCAATTTCCAGCTTGCTTTCCCTGATAGTTACCTGTACGTTATCACCGTGTCTTGTCCTCAGGTCACGAGTGGTTAAATCACTTATGACTTTTCCGTCAGATCTTGCTTTTACCTGACGAATTGAGCCTGAGCCACGGAACACGCCGCCTGTGTGGAATGTTCTCATGGTGAGCTGCGTTCCAGGTTCCCCGATACTTTGCGCCGCAATAATACCTATTGCTTCGCCTATATCAACCGGTTTATTGTTTGTCAAAGACCACCCGTAACATGTCTGGCATATTCCGTGTTCTAACTGACAGGTTAACGGAGACCTTATTTTAACTTTTTTGACACCAAGTTCGTTGATTTTTTTAACTTCGGTGTTTGATAAAGTGGTGAATTTTGGTATTGCCACTTTACCTTCAGTATCTTTTACGTCTTCTGCAAGGGTACGGCCTATTAGCCTTTCGCCCAGAGACACGATTTCCTTTTCTGTGTCAGAAATAGCTTCAATATCAATTCCTCTTTCTGTACCACAGTCTGTTTCGGAAATAATTACGTCCTGTCCAACGTCAACAAGCCTTCTAGTCAAATAACCCGAGTCAGCTGTTTTAAGAGCCGTATCAACAAGCCCTTTTCTTGCTCCGTAGCTGGAAATAATATATTCAGTTACGCTCAAACCTTCTGTGAAATTAGCTTTAATTGGAAGGTCGATAATTTGTCCCTGTGCGTCTGCCATCAGTCCACGCATACCTACAAGCTGGCTAACCTGGCTTATATTACCTCTGGCGCCTGAGAATGCCATCATATATACCGGATTTGTCCTGCTGAAGTTTTCCACTACGCTTTGCGTAAGTTTTTCAGTAGTTTCACTCCAGGTGTCAATAACCTTTGTATATCTTTCTACCTCTGTTATTTCACCTTTAAGATAGCGGTGCATTGATTTTTCAATTTCGTCCTCGGCTTTTTTCAGCAAGTCTTTCTTTACCGCCGGAACATCAAGGTCGTCAATAGAAATGGTTGTTCCAGCTTTTGTGGCGTACTTGAAACCCATTCCTTTAAGCTGGTCAGCAAGAAATGCTGTTTTTGATGTGCCGTATTCTGTGTAAACCTGTGATAACAGCCTATTTAGGCCTTTTTTATCAACAACTTTATTTATGAATTCGAGTGTTTTTCTCTGGTCATTAATAGCTTCCCTTAATGTCAGGTTAAATAAAATCCTGCCCGGGGTTGTTACAAGTTTTTCTCCGCTGCGTTCTTTTACAATAATCTTTGTATGGAGATTGATTATGCCTGCTTCAAAAGCTGTAATCACATCTTCAAAGTTAAGGAATGATTTTTCCGGTTCTTTATCTCCCTCTTTATCAAGAGTAAGATAGTAAATTCCAAGAACCATGTCCTGTGAAGGAGTAATACATGGCTTTCCGGTTGCCGGCAGCAGTATGTTGTTTGGTGCAAGCATAAGCATTCTTGCTTCTGTCTGTGCTTCTATTGAAAGAGGCACGTGGACAGCCATCTGGTCACCGTCAAAGTCAGCGTTGAATGCTGAACAAACTAACGGATGTAATTGAATAGCTCTACCTTCTACGAGCACCGGCTCAAATGCCTGGATACCCAGTCTGTGCAGCGTAGGAGCACGGTTGAGCATTAACGGATGTCCTTCAATTACTTCTTCCAGAACGTCCCATACTATGCTTTCTGCTCGTTCTATCTTCTTTTTGGCTGATTTTATATTCTGGACTATTCCTCTTTCGATTAATTTATTTACAACAAAAGGTTTGAACAGTTCGACAGCCATTTCTTTTGGCAATCCGCACTGGTGTAATTTGAGCTGCGGCCCGACAACTATAACGCTTCTGCCGGAGTAGTCAACCCTTTTACCAAGGAGGTTCTGCCTGAACCGTCCCTGTTTACCTTCGATTATGTTACTTAAAGACTTAAGAGGTCTATTGTTCGGGCCAATTACGGTTCTGCCCCTTCTACCATTATCTATTAAAGCGTCAACTGCTTCCTGAAGCATACGTTTTTCGTTCCTGACAATAATTTCAGGCGCTCCCATCTCAATCAGTCTTGTTAAACGGTTGTTTCTGTTAATAACCCTTCTGTAAAGGTCATTGAGGTCACTGGTCGCAAACCTGCCGCCATCTAATTGAACCATAGGACGCAAATCAGGTGGCGTTACCGGCAGAGCATCCATAATCATTGAAGTAGGATCTGTATTGCTTGATACAAGTGCTTCAACAAGCCTTAATCTTTTTATTATTTTAGCTTTCTTTTGTACTGAGCCGCCCACAGATTCAAGCTCATTCCTTAATGACTCTATCATTTCATTAAGGTTAATTTCAGAGAGCAGCTTCTTAATTGCTTCAGCGCCTATACCTACCTCAAGTGTAGACTCTTCCTGTTCTACAATGTAGTCTTCATATTCCTCTTCTGAAAGAAGTTGGCCTTTTTTAAAGTTTGATTCTCCCTGTTCAAGGACTATGTAGCTGTTGAAGTAAATTACCTGCTCAAGGTCTCTTAATGAAACATCAAGTAGTAAACCGAGATAACTTGGGATTCCTTTAAGGAACCATATATGGGATACCGGCGCAGCAAGCTGGATATGCCCCATTCTGTGGCGTCTTACTTTGCTGTCAGTAACTTCAACGCCACAGCGTTCACAGATTATGCCTTTATGTCTTACCCTTTTGTACTTACCGCAGTAACATTCCCAGTCTTTTGACGGTCCAAATATCTTTTCGCAGAATAACCCGTCACGTTCCGGTTTTAATGTACGGTAGTTAATTGTTTCCGGCTTTGTTACCTCACCAAAAGACCATTTTAAAATTCTTTCCGGTGAAGCGATGCCTATTCTTATATAGTCAAAATAATCAATACTTGTAGACAATTTTGTTACTCCTATTCTGATATGCTACCTGGTGTCTGGAAAAAGTTTATGTTTAACAGCTCGGAATCAACGTCGCTGAGTGTGCGCTTTGGCACAGTCTTTTTGATTTCATCGGTGTCGCTCATAAGATCAACTTCCATGCCACCACGTTTTGCTACTGTAATATCCAGCCCTATGCTTTGCAGCTCTCGGACAAGAACTTTAAACGACTCTGGAATACCCGGTCTTTGCAGATTTTCGCCTTTTACTATAGATTCATAAGCTCTGCTCCGTCCGTTCACATCGTCGGATTTTGTTGTCAGCATTTCCTGAAGGGTATAAGCTGCCCCATATGCCTCCAGTGCCCAAACTTCCATCTCTCCGAAACGCTGCCCTCCGAATTGTGCCTTTCCGCCAAGAGGCTGCTGCGTTACGAGGCTGTATGGGCCGGTGCTTCTTGCGTGAATCTTGTCATCAACAAGGTGAACAAGTTTCATTATATATGCAAGCCCTACTGAAACAGAATTATCAAATGCTTCTCCTGTTCTGCCGTCATAAAGTTTAACTTTTCCTGTAGGAAGTACCCAATTATAACCTGTTTTTTTAATACCTTTTTTTAATTCGTTAGAGGTAGTTTCTTTTGAGGCTTCCTCTCCGCTTCTTTCATCGAATGGCGGGATTTCATAATAGTTGCCTGTCAGGTATGTGGCTAATCCAAGAAGCGTTTCATATGTTTGTCCAACATTCATACGGCTTGGTACACCAAGCGGGTTAAGTACTATATCAACCGGTGTGCCGTCAGGAAGGAAAGGCATGTCTTCTTTTGGAAGTACTTTTGAGATAATACCTTTATTTCCGTGTCTTCCAGCTATTTTGTCACCAACGCTGATTTTACGTTTCTGGGCGACATACACTCTGATAACCGTGTTTGCGCCCGGTGGAAGCTCATCGCCTTTTTCCCTGTCAAACACCTTTACGTCAATAACACGTCCACCTTCTCCATGAGGAACTCTAAGGCTATTATCTTTTACGTCTCTTGCTTTTTCAGCAAATATTGCCCTTAAAAGTTTTTCTTCAGGCGGGTGTTCTGATTCGCCCTTTGGAGTGATTTTACCTACAAGGATGTCATCAGCGTATACACGGGCGCCTATCCTTACTATACCTCTTTCATCAAGGTGTCTGAGGCTATCTTCGCTTACATTAGGTATTTCCCTGGTTATTTCTTCAGGGCCTAATTTTGTTGTCCTAACGTCTATTTCGAGTTTTTCTATGTGAATGCTTGTGAATACATCGTCGTGTACAAGTCTGTCACTAATCAGAATTGCGTCCTCAAAGTTATAGCCTTCCCACGGCATATATGCTAATAATATGTTTTTGCCCAATGCCAGCTCACCGCCGTCTGTTGAGGCGCCGTCTGCTATTGAATCGCCTTTTTGGATTTTACGCCCAATTTCTACAATTGGTTTCTGGTTGAGGCACGTATCCTGATTGCTCCGAACAAATTTCATAAGGGGATATTTATGGATTTTGCCTGCGCTATCTTTGATTCTTATCTCATCGCCTCTGACATAGTCCACTACTCCATCGTGTTCTGATACAACAACCATACCTGAGTCTCTTGCAGCCCTCTTTTCCAGGCCTGTCCCTACAACCGGTCTGTTTGTAACCATCAGAGGAACTGCCTGACGCTGCATGTTTGAACCCATTAAGGCTCTGTTCGCATCATCGTGTTCAAAAAATGGAATTAAAGAAGTTCCAACTGATACTATCTGGATAGGAGATACGCCAATGTAGTCAACTTTGCTTGACTCGCCAAGCGTAAATTCACTTCTGTAGCGCAGCGGTACCATTTCGGCTGTGATTTTACCATTATCATCTATTGGCACATCACCGGGAGCTACCCTAAAGTCATCTTCTTCATCAGCGCTAAGGTAATGGATTTCCTCTGTTACAATTCCATCTTTAACAACATAATATGGTGTTTCAATAAATCCATAGTCGTTTACTCTTGCATATGTACTTAAACTGCCAATAAGACCAGCGTTAGGTCCTTCAGGTGTTTCTACCGGACAAATTCTTCCATAGTGTGACGGGTGAATATCACGAACCGCAAACCCTGCTCTCTCTCTTGCAAGACCACCCGGGCCTAATGCTGACAGCCTTCTCTTGTGTGTTAATTCTGCAAGAGGATTTGTCTGGTCCATGAATTGTGATAACTGCGATGAACCAAAGAATTCCTTGATTGCGGCTATTAAAGGTTTTGTATTTAAAAGGTTAATTGGGGTAAGGGTTTCAGAATCCTGAAGGGTCATTCTTTCCCTTACAATTCTTTCAAGCCTTGTTAAACCTATCCTGAACTGGTTCTGTAAGAGTTCTCCGACTGATCGTATCCTTCTGTTTCCTAGATGATCGATATCATCTACAAAACCTTCGTCAAATGTAAGATTTATAAGATATTCAACAGCTGCTGTTATGTCCTGTACTGATAATGTCCTTTTTGTTTCGGGCAGATTGAGACCGAGTTTTTTGTTTAACTTATAGCGACCTACTCTTCCGAGGTCATATCTTTTATCATCAAAGAACCTGCTGTCAATAATCGACTTACCGCCGCTAGCGCTGGCAGGGTCGCCGGGCCTTAGTTTTTTATAAACTTCTATTAAAGCGTCTTCTGATGTCGATGTTGTATCTTTCTCAAAAGATTTTTTAAGGAATTCACAGTGCCTGAACATTGATTGCATTTCAGGTTCGCCTATACCAAGTGCTTTAAGAAATGAAGTGACAAGTATTTTCCTATTTTTATCTATTTTTACATAAATAACATCATTAACATCAGTTTCTATTTTTAGCCATGCTCCTCTGTTAGGAATCAGTGTCGCATTATAAAGCCTTTTTCCCGTAGGCGCTATATCCCTTTTAAAATATATACCCGGTGAACGGACTATCTGGCTAACTATAACTCTTTCTGCACCGTTAACAATAAATGTGCCACGGTCTGTCATCATTGGTATGTCGCCAATATAGACTTCCTGTTCCTTTATTTCACCGGTGTCACGGTTTACAAGTCTCATTAATATGTATAATTTTTTGGTATAGCTTGCATCATGTAACCTTGCTTCTTCGACTGTGTATTTTGGGTCATCAAACCTGTAAGTAGGCAGAAAATGCAACTCAAGTCTGCCTGTATAGTCTTTTACCGGTGAAAACGCAAGTAATTCTTCTTTTAATCCCTCTTTTAAAAACCATTCAAAAGATTTCTTTTGAATTTCGGTTAAATCAGGCATTTGGTCGAGACTGGACGCCCTTAAGCCTGACGGTATAACACGCTCGCTGTATTTTTTAACCATTATTTACCTCGTCTAATATATAAAAATAGTCAGTTTAATCGTATAGCAAAAAATAATGTAGTCAAGAACTTGAAAAATTTTTCAAGTTCTTAACTAAAATTATTATTAAGCAATATTATAGCATTTACTTGATTGATACTGTAGCGCCAGCTTCTTCAAGTTTCTTCTTGATTTCCTCAGCTTCTTCCTTTTTGATCCCTTCTTTAACTGGTTTTGGTACATTATCAACAAGTTCCTTTGCTTCTTTAAGTCCTAATCCGGTGATAGCGCGTACTTCCTTAAGTACGTTGATTTTATTTGCACCTACTCCGTCAAGCACGACGTTTACTTCTGATACTTCTTCTTCAGCTGCTTCGCCGGCTGCCGGGCCTGCTACTGCTGCTACTGCTACAGGTGCTGCTGCTGAAACTCCGAATTTTTCTTCCATTTGCTTAACTAAATCTGCTGCTTCTAAAAGTGTTAATTTTTCTATCTTTTCTAAAAGTTCTGCTACTGCTGACATTTTTGTTCTCCTTTTTTACTTTTTCTCTATTAATTATGCATTTCTATCTAATCTATTTGTTGTTTTAGTTTTAAATATTATTGTAGGTTTTCCTTTTTTATGTTTTTTTACAGATGCGTCAAGTTTTAATGTTTCTATTCCATTTAAATCGGCAAATTTTTGCAATTTTAGTTTTTTCCTTATTCCCAACAGCGAAAGTGCTTTTTTTGCGTTTTCTGTTAAAACCACATTCGCTTTAGGTATCCTTGTTTTAGTTGAACCAACATAACAACGAATAGACGTACGACCTCCAAACCCTGGCGTTGTTGTGTATGGATTATTTTGTTGATTAACTAACATTTTTACTCTCCTGTGCTTCTTTTTGTTTCCTGACTTCATCAATTGCCCTTACCAGGTTGCCCATTACGCCGCTAATACAACCAACAATCCCACTGGCCGGGGAATTTATGCTGCCTAGCATTTTTGCGTAGAGTTCTTCCTTGCTTGGAAGGTTGGCGAGATCTTTGACTTCTGAATCGCTTAATACTTTGCCGTCAAGGATGCCGCCTTTGATTGATGTTTTCTTTTTTTCCTTAATAAATTTTGTGATTACCTTTGCAGGTGAAACCTGGTCTTCAAACCCGTATGCGATAGCTGAAGGGCCTGTTAATAATTCGTCAAGTCCTTCGAATTCGGTGTTTTTAAAAGCAATTTTAGCGAGAGTGTTTTTAACTACGGCTAAATCGCCTTTTTCAGCCTGAAGTCTTCTTCTCAGGTCAGTGATTTCCTCAACAGTCAGGCCTCTATAATCGCTCACTATCGCAACTTTAGCCCTTGAAGCGGTTTGCTTGATTTCATTAATTTTTTTTTCTTTAAAAGCTTTTGTTGCCAATTTTTGCCTCCTTAAAATTAAAAAGAGTTCTGTATAAAACCACAGAACTTCAATAAAGATAAATTTATTTATCTTGTATCAACCTCGACTGGATATTAAGGTTTCCCACCAGTTGTCTGCGGTTAGTATTAATAATTTATCATGAAGATGTTTTAAGTCAAACAAAAATAGTTCTTTTTTTTGCGATTTGTGTATAATCTATAAAAATGGACAAAATTTTATCTAAAACAATAGGACTTATAGCTGGTGACGGCGAGCTGCCCGTAAAACACGCACAGGCAGCAGCCGAACAGGGTTATGATTTATTTGCGATATCCTATTCTCCTTCAAACAGGAGACAGCTGGAAAAATACTGCAAAAAAGTTTTCCCATGCGGCCCGGGAGAAGTGCAAAAAGCCGTGGACTTAATGACCAACGAAGGAGTTAGCCAGATTACGTTCCTCGGCAAAGTAAGCAAAGGCATACTTTTCAGGAACCTGCGCCTTGATTCCAGAGCTTTGAGGATGCTCAAAGCCGCAAGCAGGCTTAATGACAATTCTGTGATGCTTTATATTATTGAAGACCTGGCTAAAGACGGTATTAGCGTGCTTGATCAGACATTATTTATAAAGGAATTATTCCCTAAAAAAGGTGTCATCGGGAGAATACAGCCAACAGAGGAGCAGATGGCTGATATAAAATACGGTTTCCAGATAGCAAAGGGAATTGGAAGACTTGATTTAGGCCAGACAGTAGTGTCACAAAACAAAATGATACTTGCTGTAGAAACAATAGAAGGCACTGACAGGGCTATAGAACGAGGATGCAGGCTCGGAAACGGTAAAGCAACCGTAGTAAAGGTCAGTAAGCCTGAGCAGGACAGGCGGTTTGACATGCCCGCAGTAGGATTGAGGACTTTAAAAACAATGAAAAAATATGGCGCAAATGTTCTGGCGATTGAGGCCGGAGAAACCTTTGCGGTTGAAATAGATAAAATGATTGAATTTGTTGATAAAAATAATATGGTATTTATGGCGGTATAAAAAATGACTGAAAATAAAAAATTATTTATCATAACAGGTGAACATTCAGGCGATGTTCATGCTTCTTTTATAGTTAAAGAATTGAAAAAATTAAATCCAAACCTGCAAATAGAAGCAATAGGCGGGGAAAATCTTGTAAAAGAAGGCGTGAAACTTTTCAGCGACCACAGCAAGATGGCGGTGGTCGGCCTTGATGCTATAAAAAGCCTTTTTTCTCATATTCAGCTCGGCAGAAGGCTTGTAAAATACCTGAAAAACGAATATAAACCTGACCTTGTGCTGCTCATAGACTACGGCGGGTTTAATTTAAGAATTGCAAAGGAGCTTAAAAACCGAGGTATAGAGATTTTTTACTATATTTCCCCACAGGTTTGGGCAACCAGAAAGAAAAGAATTAACGTAGTTAAAAAGTACGTCTCGAAAATGATGACGATATTGCCTTTTGAAGAAAAATTATATAAAGACAAGGGTGTTGATGCAGAGTACGTAGGCCATCCGCTCATATCACAGCTTCCTGATTGCTGTGATAAAGATGATTTTATAAAAAACAACAACCTTGACCCTTACAGGAAAATTGTCGGCATATTCCCGGGCAGCAGAAAAATGGAACTCAATTACCTAATGCCGATTTTTATTGAAGCAGCGCGCATTATAAACAGGAATTCAAAAAAAGTGCAGTTCTGCATAGGCCAGGCACCAAACATTAATGATGAGTTAATAGGCAAAAAGCTTGAAAAATATCCTGATATAGAAGCGACGGTACTGAAAAACCAGAATCACGCGCTTCTTGCAAATGCGGACGTTGTTATTGCGGCATCGGGTACGATATCGCTGGAAGCGGCACTATATAACACACCTGTGGTAATTAGTTATAAAGGCCCTTATATTGCATATATGGCGTATCTTATGATGAGGTATATCAAGTTTGTTGCTCTTCCAAATATTATTTCCGGGAAAGAAGTAGTAAAAGAGTTTATACAACACAGGGCAAAGCCCGAATTGATAGCGACAGAAACCCTTGCTTTATTGCATAATGAAGACAAAAGAAATAAAATGATAGCTGAACTCAAGGGAATAAGGGATAAACTCGGTCATAAAATCGCATCACAGGAAGTCGCAAAGATTATAAATAATTATTTACAATGAGAAGACCTGAAGAAAATTTTAAAATATCCATAGCAGCAGGCATCAGCTGCATTTTATCAAAAATATTTGATTTAACCTGTTATAGAAGGATAAAAAACCATAAACCCGAATCAGAGCCTGCAATTTATGCTATATATCACGGGTGGCAGTATATCCTTGGGGGAATGCCCGACAGGAAAAAACTTCACATACTAATCAGCCAAAGCAACGACGGCGAAATAATAACGAGAGTTGTTCATTTTCTAGGGTTTTCAACAATCCGCGGTTCTATGGGCAGGGGTGGCAGCAAAGCCACAAGGGAGATATTAAAGGCCCTTAATGAGGGCAAAAATATTGCTTACACAGTTGACGGGCCACGCGGTCCAGGTTTTAAGGTAAAGGAAGGCATTATCCGCATAGCCCAAATGTCCGGTAGGCCCATTATTCCTTATTACGGAGATGCGTTTTTGAGGCTGGAAATAAATTCCTGGGACAAATACCAGATACCTATTCCATTCAGCCCTATAGGAATTGAGCTTGGTGAACCCATGTATGTGCCACAGGGCGATGAATACGTGGAGGAATATCGCTTAAAGCTAGAAAATGCACTATTAGATTTACAAAAACAATACAGGGAAGTTAATTAATTCAAATTGACAATTATAATTTTTGAACTTATCATCCAGCCCATATAATCTGGAAAATTAAATAGTATTATAAACGTTTACTTAAGTTGCTACTTATGAAAAAAGTATAGAAAAATTGTAGGATAAAATAAAGCCTA
>CAZLCO010000056.1:0-14344 GCA_964558005.1 uncultured Gammaproteobacteria bacterium
ATATCGCCTCAAATCAACTGAAATTGGCTTTCTGATTTTTACCGGACACTAATGTATCCTTATTAGTTTTTCAATATCATCGTCCGGTTCTATTTCAATCGTTAGGGTTTCGTCAGAGCCGGGCTTTTTAAAGCTTAATTTATAAGCCTGAAGGGCTTGTCCCTGTAAATTACATTTTTGGTTTTTTGTTCCGTAAAGCGGGTCGCCTATTATTGGGTGGTGGATATAAGAAAAATGAACTCTTATCTGATGAGTACGGCCGGTTTCCAGTGACATTTCCATGTATGTCATATCTTTACACCTTTTAAGGACTTGCCAGTGAGTAATTGAAGGCTTGCCGCCTTCTACTACAGCCATTTTATGTTTTTGGGTGGGGTGCCTGTTTATAGGCTGGTTGACTGTGCCGGAATCTTCTTTTAATATTCCCTGCACAAAAGCAAGATAGCAGCGTCTGGCTGTTTTGGCTTTAATTTGTTCTGAAAGGTGGGCGTGTGCAAAATCGTTTTTTGCTATCATTAAAAGCCCTGATGTGTCCCTGTCCAGCCTGTGGACTATTCCCGGTCGCAATACCCCGTTTATGCCCGAGAGGTTATCCTTACAGTAAAACAGCAGTGTATTAACCAGTGTGTGTTCACGTTCGATAGAGGTCGGGTGTGTCAGCATTCCAGCTGGTTTATTGACTACCAGCATATTTTCATCTTCATACTTTATATCGAGCGGGATGTCTTCCGCTTCCATTTCAAGCGGCCGGGCTTCCGGGATTTCTATATACACTTCGTCTCCGTATTTTAGTTTATAGGAATTCTTGGCGGCTTTACCGTTAATAAAAGCATTCAGTTGTTGTACCCTGCTGCGAGAAAGCTCAGGCACCAGCCGTGCCACAAAAACATCCAGTCTTGTGCCTGCTTCTTCTATATCGACTTCAAGCTTTATTTGTTTAGCATTGCTCATAGCTATAAAGTAGCAGGTTTAGGTTCTCTTTGGAATATATGTTTTTTATGTGTAACGAAATGTAACAGTATATATTTTTTATGCAATTCGTAAATATTGGATGTTTTTATATAAATGTAAGGTTAGAAAGTAAACGGTTGGTAAGTGAGTAAAGGAAGGCATTATGGGTATTGCAGCAAATAAGTTTAGACTTTTATTTTTAAAAGCACATCAATCTGATCTTGAGTACAAAATAATGTTACTTTTCAACAGAAGAAGAGCATTAAGTGATCAAGCAGTTCAGATATCATCTAATACTGCTAATAATATATTTCAGAGTGATGAATACGCTGATATGTATGGCGGTCAGGTTCCGGGTGCACTTCCGGGGTTTATGAACCCGTTTCCGGGAATTAATGTTCCGCAGGATGAAATTCCTACAGGTGACTATGAACAACAGTTATCAGTTATTCATGCACTTGATAAAGAACTAGAAATGGATGCTGAAAGGATAAAAATATTAATCGAATCAGCTAAAACAGAATCAGAAGCTATTGATAAACTGCTTAGAAAGAATATTGAAAAAGAATACAAAACATTTGGTGGATCATAATAAAAATTAATACTTAATGCTTAAATTTACTGACTAACTAACCTCCTTGAATAAAATTACCCTCTGCCCAATACAGAGGGATTTTTTTTGTTTAAAATTAGTACAAAGCAAAAAGCCCGCACTTGCGGGCTTTTTTGTTTATTATATTTATTATAAATATTAACGTTTTGAGAACTGGAATCTTTTCCTTGCTCTTTTTTGTCCGTACTTTTTACGTTCTTTTACTCTTGGGTCTCTTGTAAGAAGACCTTCTGAACGCAAGAGTTCTTTATTTTCTTCATTTAATAATACTAAAGCTCTTGCAATACCGTGTCTTATGGCTCCGGCCTGTGAGCTTATACCGCCACCAACAACCTTTACTTTTACGTCAAAATCGCTTTCTTTTTGTGATAAAACAAGCGGTTTTAAAACTGTCATTTCAAGTGAAGGTATATTTCCGAAATAATCTTTCGCTGTCCTGTTGTTGATTATGATTTTGCCCTTGCCTTTTACGAGTTTTACTCTGGCAACAGCGGTCTTTCTACGGCCTGTTCCTGTATATTCGTTAGCTGTCATTATTTAATCACCTCCAGATTTATCCATTCTACAGGTTTTTGTGCCTGGTGCGGATGCTCGGCGCCTGCATATACATTGAGTTTTGTAAATTGTTTTGACCCGAGTGAGTTATGCGGGAGCATGCCTTTTACAGCTTTTTCCATTGCTCTTGTCGGATGTTTTTGCATCATATCTTTAAAATTGATAGATTTTAGTCCTCCGGGATAACCGGTGTGGTGATAATATACCTTGTCGGTTTCTTTTTTGCCGGATATCTTGATTTTTTCTGCGTTAATGATAATTACAAAGTCACCCATATCGACATGCGGTGTGTACTCAGGTTTATGCTTGCCCCGTAGAATATTTGCAGCTAAAGACGCTATCCTGCCAAGTTCCCTGTCAGTCGCGTCAATAACATACCATTTTTGCTCTACTTCATGAGGCTTTGCAGAGTATGTTTTGTTCATTTATTGCCTCCGTTTTCATTATTTCCTTTAAGTTATATGTTTCATGATAACCCACACACATTAGTGTAAGGCCTCGGGCATCTGCAGTAGGGCCGGCACAGTTGCGGTCTTTGGTTTCCAGCACATACCGCATATGTTCTGCTTTGTACTTGCCCTCTCCGATTTGGATAAGTGTGCCCGTGATTGTTCTAACCATATTATACAAAAATCGATTTGCAATCAAATCTATGTATATAATACCTGAAAAATTTTTGCATGAAGCATAAATCATGTTGCAATTTTTTGCTGGGTTATCGGTATTAGAGCCTTTAAAACTGCTGAAATCCCTGTTCCCGGGTAAATATTGAATTGCTCTTTGCATTTCTTCAAAATTTAAGTTATGCGGGATATGTAAACTTATGTTTTTTAATAAAACAGATTTTTGCGGTCTGTTATCTATAATGTAGCGGTACCATCTGTAATGAGCGCTTTTTTGGCTATGAAAAGATTTATCAACTTTAATAATACTTTTTATGCTTATTTCTTCCGGCAGCAGGGCGTTTAAGGATTTTAAAAATTTTTTGTATTCAATTTTCAGTGAAGTGTCAAAATGCGCAACCTGTCCGGCTGCATTCACACCGGCATCGGTCCTGCCTGCAAAAACAGCTTTTGTATTTTCTTTTGTTAAAATTTTTAAAGCATTTTCCAGTTCGGACTGAATTGTCCTTTGGGTAGGCTGAACTTGGCTGCCGGAGAATCCGGCACCCATATATTCTATTGTCATTACATATCTGAAATTTTTTTCCATAGAAAATTTAGTATAGTATAATTACTTTATAAATTAAATAAAAAATAGCTTAATAAGGGAGGAAATATGAAAAAATTCACAATAGGACTTATGGTCGCGAGTTTGATATTTCTGGGCGGGTGCCTGAATAAATCAGATAACAGCAAGCCTGTATTAAAGGTAAACGGCAGAGTAATTACCCAAAATATGTACCAGGATGTATATGACCAGGGTATTAAAAGGTTTACCGGCGGCAAGGAGGTTGATTTAAGTAATCCTCAGTATAACTTTATTAAGTTAATTAATAAGAATGGTACTGTTAATGAGTTAATCATAAGAGAACTTATTAAATACGAAGCCGATAAAAGAAAAATTACAGTTACTCAAGAAGAAGTTGACTCAACGATTGATGAAATGATTGAAAAAATGGGCGGAAAAGAGAGATTTGAGTCAATTCTTGCCATGAGTAAAATGGACGAGCCAACTTTCAAGAAAAATATAGAATTTGACCTTTTAAAGAAAAAAATAGTTGATAGTCTTGTGGGAGATCAAGAAATAACAGACGAAGAAATTAAAGCTTTTTATGAAGAAAGAAAAGAGAAAAACTTTAATCATGATGAACAGGTAAGGGCTTCTCATATACTCATCAGTGCTTCAGAAAGCGATATTAAGGATATGATAAAAGCTGAAACTTCTGATATAAAAGAAGAAGAATTAAATAAAAAGGTTCAGGCTAAAATTGCTGAAGCGAATAAAAAGGCACAGGACATACTCAAAAAAGCTAAAGCAAATCCGGATAAATTTGCTGAACTCGCAAGCGAATACTCAGATGACACATCTTCCGCAAAAAAAGGCGGTGACCTCGGCTTTTTCCCGAAAGATAATGTGATGGTAGAAGAGTTTTCAAAAGCAGCATTCGCTACAAAACCCGGAAAAATAAGTGATATTGTAAAGACGGAATTCGGCTACCATATTATAAAAGTTACAGACAGAAAAGAGCCTGGATATACACCTTTTGATGAAGTAAAGGATAAAATTGAAACATACCTTGAATCAAAAAATAAAATGGACGCTTTGAAAAATTTAATCGAAACTTCAAGACAGTTAGCTAATATTGTTTATCTTGAAGAAAGTTATAATCCTGAAAATATTCAAAAAGAAATACAGGAATTTAACAAAAAAAGACAGGCACAAAAACCTGAAACTGAAGCCAAACAAGAAGAAGAAAAAACAGAAAGCAAAAATTCGGCTGAACAAGATAAAAAGTAATAAGAAAAAATTAAATGAAAAATTTTTTAATAGTTTTTCTCTTAATAATTAACTGTGGAGTCCTTGCTGAAACTGAAAAATTCACAAGGATTTCTAATTATAATATAGATGCGGTAAATCCTACGGCACAGACAAACTCTGAGGGCAAGATTTTCCCCGGATTTAGGGGTGCAAACCAGTTGATTATTTATACTCCCGAGTTTGGAACATATACAGGCACGAATGAATACGGCAGGGAAGCTACTGTTATAGACGGCAGGGTGTTTTCTTTTAATGGGGCAAATTCTTTTATCCCGGCAGGAGGTTATGTTATTAGCGGCCATGGCAAGGCAAAAAAATGGATGAATCAGAACCTGATTGAAGGCGCTTTTGTGGATTTTAATTCCAGTACGAAATTGCTTGAAAGCCTTATTAATCCGGAAAGCTATTTGTATAAGGCTGAGCATAAACTGGGTGAAGTGCAGAAAGTGATAGTGCATTATAAAAAAACGCTGCCTGGTTATCGTTATACATATGCCCAGAAATATTACACAGCATCTCTGGACAAGTTGCAGGAAGCAAAATTTCACCTTTCACAGAAACAATATAAAAAAACTGTAAAAGACCTTAACTCTTCGCTTTTATTGTCGCAAAAGGCTTTTTATTTTGCTATCCCGTCCGCAAGAGGGGAATTCCACGGTATATGGCTCAGGCCAACTGAAAAAAGCAGGTCGGAAATAGCCAGGACACTCAAAAAGTTAAAAAGTACAGGTATAGATAATGTTTTTCTTGAAACTTATTATCAGGGCTATACAATTTTTCCAAGTTCTATTATGGAAAAATATGGGCTTACCTGCCAACGACCTGAATTTCAGGGCTGGGACCCTTTAAAATACTGGATAAAAGAAGCTCACGAACGTGATATGAAAATCCATGTGTGGTTCCAAACTTTTTATGCGGGAAACCAGGATGTAAGAAAAACTCCCGGGCATATTCTTTTTTCTTATCCAGAATGGGCAAATGTTCAAAGGAAAAATGCTCACGAAGACCTGCCAATGCCGTCGAACTCAGAACATAATGGATATTTTCTTGATCCGGCAAACCATCGTGTGCAGCAGTTTTTATTGTCTTTAATAGAAGAAATAACTTCAAACTATAAAGTTGACGGTATAAATATTGATTATATCCGTTATCCAAAGAGTCTTACTGCAAAAACAAGTGGTTATCTTGACTCTACCTGGGGATATTCAGAGTATGCTCGTGAAGATTTCGAGGAAAAATTCGGTAAAGACCCTCTTTATATTACACAAAATCATAAACTGTGGTCAAAGTGGATTAAATACAGACAGGAGAAGGTAACTGAGTTTGTATCCAAGCTAAGGCATACGATAAATAACCCTGAAATAACAATTTCTGCCGTGATATTTCCTGATTTAAAAGAAACACCTGTTACAAAGCTGCAAAAATGGGATGATTGGGCGCAGAAATGTCATGTGGATGTATTCACGCCTTTAATAATGAGCAGCGATGAGGTCAGGGCAAGAAATTCTATCAGCGAAATAACAGGTTATGCCGGCGGAAAGGTTAAAATATACGCAGGGTTATTTGAGCCGTTTACAGAAGGCTCTCCGTCTAATCTTTTAAAACAAATCGTTGCGGCAAGAAAGGCAGGTGCGTCCGGGGTTGTGATTTTTGATTATGCGCATTTAGACGAGCATTTTGCTGATGCTTTGAGGACAAGAATTTTTAGGAATTAGGCGAAAATTTTATCAACATTTTTTCCAAAATCAAATTTAATTTTATCACCGGTAGGTAATGTACAGTGCCTGATGCCCATAACGTCCATGTATTCAGCACCATTCAGCCCGGCAATACTGAAATTTTGCCCCTCTTTATAAGGAGTGCCTGCTCCCGGGGTTGTAAAGTTTAATGCCATAATAATTCTCCCTATGCCAAATTGTTACTACCCGTTCCCTTTGTATATCTATATAAAAACGCATTTTCAGACAAAATTGCCTTCTTAAGAATGTAAAGATTATGTAAATTTGAACAGCATATCTGTCAATTATATACTTTTAAGTTCATTAATAGAAAAAGAAGAAAAATAAAAATATCGAAATATAGGTGTTTTATGAATTTCAATTGTAAAAATTACGCTATGCCAATAATGGCAAGGAATTGCAATAATAATATGACTTTTGGCTGGACTCAGGTATCGAGGGTTAATGAGCAGCCAGTAAATGAAGGAGAATTTATAACAGGCCCTGAATATGCAGTTCCTCCTTATTTACCTTATTTGCATAATGAAAAGACTCCTCAAGAAGCAGAGAGAGATGTAATATTAATTGACTTATATGGTAAAATATCCGGCTCTTTAGGCAGAACCAGAGCAATATCAAGACAAGAACAGGAAAAAATAGCGTCAATTGCTGATAAACTAATAACTACAAGGGAAGAAGGTGATATGCCTCTTCATCTAATTAGGGATGCGGCTTGGGCCAAGGTTTATGACCATCCTGTTAGTACAACTTTAAATACAAAACAATCCTCAAATACAAAACAATCCTCACATACTCCGAAGGAATATATAAATGAAAAATTTGACGATGAAGAAATTAAATTGCTTGCAGACTGTCAATGTCCATGGGATGACATAATTAGTGGGTAAATCCAATTGGTTTAAAAGATTTACTCGACCGAAAACAGCTCAAGCATTGTTTCTTCTATCTCTTCCTCGTCGAGTTCCTGCGTAAACTTGTTTATGTCTATCGCCATCTGGAAGTATTTGGCCGCATCTGTTTTGTTTAGCAACGATTTATATGCCCTGCCTGTATTATAATAGGCAAGCGCATAGTTAGGATTAAGTTTAACCGCAAGGTTGAACATTTTCAGTGCTTCAAGAGCATTGTTCTTTCCGTCAAGGTAAGCAACACCAAGGTTATTGTATGCAATTTCGTATTTTGGGTTAATTGATATCGCTTTCTGATATGCTACTATGGCCTCGTCAGCGCAGCCTTTTTCCCAGAGAAGCAGGCCGAGGTTGCTGTATATCCTTGATGAGTTCGCATTGAGTTTAATTGCACGGCAAAAGCAGTTTATTGCATTATCAATTTCGTTCTTGTCCTGATAGGCCTCACCCATCGCAACAAGTGCATCTGCGTTGTTTTTATCGAGCAGGAGTGATGTCTGGTAAGAAATTATTGCAGCATCTAGATTATCTTTCACCTGATGGTAAATAGCGCCAAGAGCCTGAGAGACTATTGAGGTCCACTCATTGTCCGGGTTTAGCCTTATGGCACGCATGTATTCGTCTATAGCTCCGTCGTAATCGTGGAGTTGTACGAGCGCATATGCCAGGCTGTTATGGTAAAAAGCGTTGTCCGGTTCTATTTCAATCGCTTTTTTGAAAGCATTAACAGCATTTAGCTTGTTTTCACCTCTTAAATAAAGGTGTCCTATTTCGTATAATATCCTTGAATTTGAGGGTTGGAGCCGGGCTATATTCGTGTAGCATTCAATGATCTCTTCCGTGTTTTTCTTTTCGTGCTGTTGTAATATTTCTGCCAGTTTAATCCACATTGAAATATCATCAGGGCAGTCCTTTAATGCTTGCCTGTAATAGTCAGCGGCACGTCCGGGGTTTTGAAGTTCCTTGTATAAATCAGCTATTTTTGAATAAAACAGCTCTTTTCTGTCTGTTTCAAAGGCTGCTTTTTCGTATATTTCAACTGTTTTTTTATAATTTCTCAGGCATTTTTGTATTCCTGCGCAGAGTTTGTATCTGCAGACAGAGCTTTTTTCTGCACAGTTTTTGTAAAGCATTTTTATAATGTCGTAATCATATATGGACATAATTACACCTGTGGCAAAAAAGTAAATAACTTCAATAAAAGCCCTCAGGTTGAATCCGGTCCGGTTTAGTCTTTCAATCATAGTAGAAGCAAGCGCAAGCCTTGGCTTTGATGATTTAAACCAGGCGAGGCTGATAGATTCCCGGAAATGATTTTCAGCTTCTTCATATCTGCAGGCTGCCTTTAAAAAATAGCCAAGATATAGTCGGGCGATTGGCGAGTTGGGTGACAATTCAACCGCTTTTTTGCATTGATTTATAGCTGAAATGAGGTCTATTTCGCCTTTTTCCCATAACAGGCTAGCGATTTTGTAATACACCTCAGCTATTGCCGGGTTTATTTTTATTGCTTCCAAATAATATAAAAGTGCGGTATCAAGGTCTTTACGATTTGCCCGTAAAAGGTATTTTTCGTGTGATTTTTTAGCTAACTCAAGTAACTCCTGAATATCTGCCCCGGAAAAAACAGATATTTCGTTTGATATATTTTCTTTTAGCATTAAGTTTTCCTCAAAAATAAAGACAAAAAGTACCATAGGTACTCTACCTGTTCTTTACAATCGGGGGAATTTAATAAAACTTTATATTACTTTAAATTTTTCATAAATTTGGTTGATATTTGGATAATTGAACAATAATTATATTAATATGGGAATAGTTGAATAATTTTCATTTATAATAATCTTAGGAGAGTTTATTGTGACCGGGAAATTTAAGGACATACTCTACGAAATAAGAAAAGTAATAGTCGGCCAGCATAATATGGTGGAAAAAGTCCTCATCGCCATGCTGGCAGACGGGCATGTACTGCTCGAAGGCGCACCCGGCCTCGCTAAAACGCTTACCTTGAAAACAATTGCCAGAATAATTAATGCTGACTTTAAAAGAATACAGTTTACGCCTGATTTGCTGCCGGCTGACCTTATCGGCACAAGGATTTTTAACCAGAACCAGTGCGATTTTTCCACATCATTCGGTCCGATATTTGCGAATTTAGTTCTGGCTGATGAAATTAACCGTGCTCCGGCTAAAGTTCAGAGTGCTTTGCTGGAGGCCATGCAGGAAAAGCAGGTCACAATCGGCAGGGAAAGTCACCAGCTTAAGGAGCCGTTTCTTGTGCTGGCAACACAGAACCCTATCGAAACAGAAGGCACGTATAATTTGCCGGAAGCGCAGCTTGACCGGTTTATGTTTAAGGTACTTGTGGATTATCCTGATGAAAAGGAAGAAATCGCCATAGTAGAAAGAATGGTCGGCAATAAAATACCTGATGTCAATGTACTGCTGACCTGCGATGATATTCTCAGCTACAGAGAGCAGGTAAATAATGTTTATGTTGACCCAAAGTTAATCCATTACATAGTAGAAATAGTGGGTGCAACAAGGAAATCATCTCAATACATTCAGTACGGGGCAAGTCCCCGGGGTTCGCTGTCTATTACCCAGGCGGCCAAGGCGTTGGCGTTTATTAACGACAGGACTTACGTTACTATTGAGGACATTAAGTCAGTGGTCAAGGAATGTTTGCGGCACAGAATTATATTGAGCTATGAGGGGCTGGCGCAGGGGGTCACACAGGATAAACTTATAGACAATATAGTTTCTGGGATTAAAGCGCCGTACCCGGAAGAGGTAGGGGCTTAATTTTTTAATACTTTAATATAAACAATCTATCTAATTAATTTTATTTTTTTTGGATGTACTGTTTAAATTATTATTGTATTATTGGTGTGCATTTATGTTTGAAAAAATAATCTGGAGCAATGAATATATTACCGGCCATGAAGAGCTGGATAATTATCATAAAAAAATAATCGAGTTATATAATAAGATTTTGGGTATGCTAAAAAAACCGGAAATAAATATAAAAGAGATTGAGGAAAAAAACCATGAATTTATATCAATACTGTTAGAACATATGGATATTGAATCAGAATTACTTGAAAAATATAATATCCCTGGTTATAGAGCACATATTCAGGAACATGAGTATATTAAAAATTCAATATTAAATTTAAACAAGTTTAATATCCCGATTTTATTAAACTCGATAAGTATAGCTGATATTGTATGCGATTATTTTTTTAATCATTTTATTAAGTATGACAAAATTCATTTATCAATATTGAATAAACGAATTAAAGAAGCAAAACAGGCTTAAAAGATAATAATAATAGAAATTTTTATATCAAAACACTAAATAAATGTAGTAAAATTAACATATGAAACGTAAATGGATAAATTTTGATGTAACTATACTTGGCCTCTCGAAAAGTGGGATATCTGCCGCTAAATACCTTAATGACAGGGGCGCGAATTGCATTATTAGCGAAAAACGTTCTGCTTCTCCCGAGGACGAGAAGGTTATACATGAACTTGATCAGCTCGGCATAGAAATAGAAATGGGCGGGCATAAAGACGAAACTATTCTCAATGCTGATGTCATAATAACAAGCCCGGGCATACCACCGCAATCCGAGGTCATGCAGTTGATAAAA
Organism: uncultured Gammaproteobacteria bacterium; assembly: GCA_964558005.1. Taxonomy (GTDB): domain Bacteria; phylum Cyanobacteriota; class Vampirovibrionia; order Gastranaerophilales; family UBA9971; genus JANQGS01. Next base: position 10,907 of record CAZLCO010000056.1, read on the forward strand.
AATAATAAAATAGAGTGTTTTGGTGAATTGGAACTGGCTTACCGAGAGTCTGGCAGGCCGTTTATCGCCATTACAGGGACCAACGGTAAAACCACAACCACCAAGCTGGTATCTGAAATGCTTACTAAAAGCGGACTTAATGCTCCGGCGTGTGGAAATATAGGTATTCCTGCAACAGATTTTATTAATGATAAAGATATAGACTATTTTGTCGCAGAGGTAAGTTCGTACCAGATAGCTACAAGTCCCTCATTTACGCCGCAGATAGGAGTATTTTTAAACTATACTCCTGACCATATAGACTGGCATGGTGATGAAGAGGAATATTTCAGGGTAAAGGCTTCGCTTTTTACAGAAAGACATCCTGCCTGGGCTGTTCTTAATGCTAAAAGTCTTAAAATAGCTTACTTAAAACTTGATATTCCTTCTGAAACCTGGTTTTTTAATAGAGAAGCCGAGGATAAATGTGTTTATTTAGATAACGGAAGAATTTTATTAAAAAATGATAACAGCGAAGCAAGTGAGATAATAACAATAAAAGAAATTCCCTTGAAAGGTAGGCATAACCTTGAAAATGTTATGGCCGCTATTACTGTAGCGCATATTGTTGGCGTAGAGCGAGAAACTATAAGGCAGGCAATTATGGAATTCAGCCCGCCGGAACATCGTATTGAATTTGTGGGGGAAATAAACGGCATAGAATATTATAACGATTCAAAAGCAACAAACTGCGATTCTGCTATATGTGCATTAAATGCATTTGAAGACCAAAAAGTAGTTTTAATAGTGGGTGGTAAGGATAAAGGCACAGATTTGACCGAATTCGCTGAAGAAGTAAGAAAACGGGCGGCGGCGGTTGTCCTTATAGGTGAGGCTACAGAGCGTTTTAGCGAAGCGTTTGAAAGAGCGAGGGTCGAAAAAATATATAAGGAAAAAACGCTTGAAGAAGCTATTGAAAAAGCTGGCGGGTTAAAACTTGGGCCGGTTTTATTGTCTCCGGCGTGCGCCAGTTTTGATATGTTCAAAAATTATGAAGAGAGAGGAAAAACCTTTAAAGATTATGTCCTTAAGAAAAAAACGCCTGGCTCGCGCTGAAAGACGGATAAAGAGAGCATTTAAAACTAAAACAGTGGTTTTAGGACCGCCTGACAGTGTTTTAATATTCATTATATGCGGACTTCTGGTGTTTGGACTGCTTGCGGTGTTTAGCGCGGGAGCGCCTGAAGGTACTGATGTGTACGGCAATCCTTCATATTTTCTTATAAAACACCTTATAGCATCAGGTATTGGTTTATTGGTGTTTTTTTTAGCTTATATAGTGGATTACAGGTACTGGAAGAAAATAGTCGAACCTATATCTTATGTGGTTTTAGCGTTGCTTATAGCCACTTTAATCCCGGGCATCGGAAAAACCATATACGGTTCTTCAAGGTGGCTTGTCGGAATACCGTTGCAGCCTTCCGAGCTTTGTAAATTTACTGTCGTGCTGCTTTTGTCAAGCGCGCTGGTTGACTCGAAAAGCGTGTTTGACGCAAAAATGCTAAGGCATCTCGGGCTGGTCGGCGTAATGATAATAGTATTGCTTATGCAGCCAAATTTAAGTAATGCGGCGATGTTATTTGCTGTTTTAATAGCTATGATGCTTGCGGGAGGGGTATCTTTCAGGTTTATTAGTCTGGTTTCAGCTCCTGCGGTGTTACTTGGACTATGGAAATTTATGCAGCCATACCAGATGGCAAGGATTAAGGGTTGGCTTGATCCCTGGGCAGACCCGCAGGTCACCGGATACAACCTTATACAGTCTTACTATGCAATCGGTTCAGGCGGTTTGTTTGGCGTTGGGTATGGAAATTCTCGCCAAAAGCTTTTCTGGCTGCCTTTTAGCCAGACTGACTTTATTTTTGCTGTTATAGCCGAGGAGCTTGGCTTTATAGGCTGTTTTATCCTGATAGGATTATTTTTTCTGTTATTTTTAAGAGGTTTTTCCATAGCTAAAAATTGCACCGACAGTTTTGGCAGGCTTTTAGCGTTAGGAATTACTTTTGTTATAACTATTCAGGCCTTTATTAATATAGGAGTAACAATAGGAGTCCTGCCTGTGACAGGTGTAACTTTGCCTTTAATTAGTCATGGCGGTACGTCTGTGGTTTTAATAATGTTTATGCTGGGGATATTACTTAATATATCAAGAAAAAGAATACGAAGAATCAATAAAGAGGCTGAAGATGTCCGATAAAACCAGTATAAAAGCAGTTTTAACAGGTGGCGGCACAGGCGGACATATTTATCCTGCGGTAGCAGTCGGACAGGCACTAAAAAATGATTCGGAAATTGAGGCCTTATATTATATAGGCTGTTCTAAAAATATAGAAAAAGACATTATAGCAGCAGAAGGCATAGATTTTTATTCAATAAACGTATCGGGCATGCCTCGCAAAATAAGCTTTAAATTTATAAGCTGGTTTGTTGAACTTTTGGCGGCAACATTTAAATCCGCATACCTGCTTAAGCAATTACAGCCGGATGTGGTTTTTGGAACGGGAGGCTATGTAACGGCTCCTGTTTTAATGGCCTGTCAGATTTTGATGATACCGTTCGTAGTTCACGATCCTGATGCGCATCCGGGGATGGTTAACAGGTTTATGGCAAGAGATGCCAGGTGCGTTTCCGTTGCTTTTGAACAGGCAAAGGAATATTTCAAAAAAAATAAATATAACAATATAAAGTTTTATGGTAATCCGGTAAGGGCTTCATTAACTTCTACAGGCAGGGCAGAAGCTATACAAAGGCTGGGTTTGGATCAGGATAAAAAAACAATATTCGCGATGGGCGGGTCACAGGGGGCTAAAACTATAAATGAAGCTGTTAAAGCAGCGGCTCCGGAGCTTATAAACCAGGGTTACCAGGTTGTACACCAGACAGGTAAGAAAAATTACGATGAATTTATTGGGAATTTAAATTATGAGCATCCGGCTTATATTGTAAAGCCTTATTTTGAAGATATGTCTGTACCTTTAAATGCGGCAGACGTAGCGATTTCCCGGGCAGGGTCACTGAGCATATCAGAGCTCAATCTCTGCGGATTGCCGTCTATACTTGTTCCATACCCTTATGCGGCGGCTGACCACCAGCGTTTCAATGCGCAGGCCATGCAGGAGGCGGGAGCGGGTTTTTATCTTGACGATTCAGACTGTACAGTTGAAAAGATAGTTGAGTTGATTAATCTTATATTTGAAAATCTTGAAAATATGGAGCAGGCTAATCTGGCGCTTGCAAAGCCTGATGCGGTGAATAATATTGTGGCTGAGATTAAAAAGGCCGGCGGGATATATTATTAGGGGTTTAAATAATTAATCGTTAATAATTTTATAATCAGACCAGTGCCCTATCATCTTTGGCGTTGCAGTCGGTCTTTTATGTTTAATGAGGACTAACTTT
>CAZLCO010000057.1:0-13828 GCA_964558005.1 uncultured Gammaproteobacteria bacterium
CATGAAAATGTGGAGTACTAAGTTTTAACCGTTAGATAAAACGGGGGCAGGTCACCATAAGGTAAGAGTGTCCTATCGTATGGTCTTTATCATATAAAACTTCTATTCTTTCATTTATGGCTTCCAGAAAGGCTTTAAGGTCTATATCATTAATCTCAGCCATACCATTACCATTATTAATAATATTAGATTCAGGGTACATAGGAATAAAATCAAATCTTCTTCTTAATGCTATATCAAGCAAAGCAATACTTCTATCGGCTGTGTTCATTGTGCCAATTATATATAAATTGTTTGGAACTCCAAACCTTTCTTTAGAGTAAGGCAAAGTAATCTCCAGAGCCTCTTCATTTCCAATCCTCTTTTTGTCCTCAATTAATGTTATGAGTTCACCGAATATTTTTGATATATTACCCCTGTTAATTTCGTCGATTACTAATACGTACTTCAGTCCTTTATCCTGATTCTTTTTTGCTTCCTGACAAATATCTTTAAATATTCCTTTTGAAATATTATACGTTATAGCTCCGGTTTCCTCTTGGATTTCTGGCTTTAAACCCTCCACAAATTCCTCGTAACAATAGCTTTGATGGAATGTTATAAACTTATAAAAGTCTTCAAGTTTGTATTCGGGTGGTTTTTCGAATTTATTTAAGACTTCTTTTAATTCTTCCTCAACATATTTCTTTCCATTATCAGTTAAGTACCATTCGGAATCAGATGTTTTATCAAATAGGTAAGGCTCACATATCGTGGAAACTTTAACTGTCTGACTGTCAGGAGATGTATATTGCTGTAATCTACCCCAAATAATATTTCTAATGTTACTATTAGGCTTATCTTCTGAATAAACCTTAATTTCTGGATAATTCATAATATTAGCTACCTTATGCTTTTTATCTTTTCCTTTTTTGTATAAAGCAATAGCCAATACCTCATACCAGTTTAAACCTTCAACTGCTTGTTTAAGTTTAATATCATTATCTGTTTCATTGTTTGCATTAAGCTGGTCAACCTGTTCGCATAATAAATCTCTTATCATTTCTCTTGCTATATAGGTTTTTCCAGTTCCAGGTGGGCCGTATAGGATTTGGTTTAGGACAGTATGAGTTTTATTTCTAGAATTTTTTGCTTCACAATGCGTCTTATTCTGAATTAAAAGTTCATATAATTCTTTATTGAAATTGAATAAATAACCTTGATTAAGCCCATATACTCGGTTAAATGGGCTATATTCTCTAGGCAAGTAAAATTCATTTTCTTTTATTTTATTTATAAATTGGTCATGAATTATGGGCTTTTCTAATTCTGTATAATCTAGAGATACTTGTATCCATTCACTATTATTATAATTTATAAATTCCCAAGGGCTAACTACAGTAGATATAGCCCTTATTGCTGTTTGTGAATAATGAACGATTTTATCCCCTACCTTTAAACTTTGTAAACGCTTATGGTGATGTATATTATCATTAGGGGCTTTTATAATTCCTTCATCCAACTCTTCTTTATAGCTTGAACCTTGGCAAACCCAATAATAATTTATTTCTGTTTCTTTAATATTATGAATATTTAAACTATTCATATTTTTTGAATTTGGTGCTTCTTCTCTTTTGTTATTTATCCAATTTCTTGGGCCTGCTTCGTGTTTCCCTATAATTTCAGATGCACCTGTTGATGAGTTTAAATTTGGTATATCCTCAACAATACAATAAAAGTCTTCTTTATAATTTTCAGGTATTAATCTATTTCTTAGTAAAATAGCCTTTTTAGCTTGATGTGATGTTTGATAATCTGTATAAATCCAAGATCCCTTTAAAAGGGTAAAATCTTTATTGGTTGGATCATATTTTATATAAGCAAATCTGTCTTTACCATCTATTGGTTTAACGTTTCTATATATATTTGAATTTTCTAAAAATAATTTCTCATTTTCGTCCATTTAAATTTTCCTCTTATATATTTATAAATACTAAAGTCAGATTTATCTATTTTTCTTTATTAGAAAAGCTTTTGGCTTCTGTGCTTGCAATATTTTTAATCTCCAGTACCCCATTCCTTTTCCATAAACTGATTCAAAAAGATCTCTTTTTCCAAGCCATATATCTGAATCTGAAGAATTATTTTCGATTAAATATCTAATCTTAGATTCCCATTTTTTTCTATCTTCGCTTCCTTTTGGGTAATAAGTTTTAGTAATATTAGCAACTTCTGGACAAATATCTTTTGTTAAATTACCTCTGCCTCCTATGTTAATAAAAGCTTGTTTTACTTCTTCTAATGTTGGTTTACGCATAATTTCCTCTTTTTATTATAATACGTCCAATCTGCATAACATCTCATAATCGCAGTGTTCGCAGCTTTTAGATTTTTTATCCTGATTATCAACAGGAGTAAAATCCAAAGCATTTATACCTTCATAACTAGATAAAATCTTATCCCTGATAGTTAAATTATCTTCCTGACACAATTCAGTATAATAACTTTTATCAGGGTCTTCAACAAAAATAAGTCCAACCTGTGATACTTTTGCTCCTTCATTTAGTGTTTCAAAAGCCAGTTTATAAAACCTTAGCTGGTTTAAATAATGCTCATAATCTTTTCCGTCTGCTATCTGAGATTTTGCTTTAGCTGCGCCAGTTTTGTAATCATACAAGGAAAAGGTGTTATCGTTATTTCTTTCTACCCTGTCAATAACGCCCTTGATAAAGTAATCTTCAACAGGGATGTAGTCAAAACTAAACTCAGTTCCCATTATGTTATGAAGCGGTGTTTCAATAAATTTACTATAATAACCCTTTAAGCTATTCAAGCCTCTTTGTCTATACTCTTCTCGAATAGATTCAGTTTCAAACATCTGGCTAGCCAGTTTTTTATTGTAAGCCTCTAATAATTTCTCTAGTGTTGGGTATTCTTTTTCCTCTTTACCATTGTTTACAACCCATTCAAGTGTTTTGTGCACAGCATTACCGTACACTTTTTCTTTGTCATCATCATCTTTTACTGGTATGCACAAAATTTTAGAGTATAAAAACTGTCTTTTACAATTTAAATAGGTATTTAAAGAACTTGGGCTAAATTTAAAATCCTTTAACCTTGCTTTTAACTCTTCAATAAAAGCTTTATGATAGTCAAATTTAAGAGAAATAAAGGATTTCCCCACTTCATTTGTCAGGTCTTCTTCCTTTAAAGGGTGATCATCACTGTTAAAAAGCTTAGGGTTATTACTGCAATTAGCCAAATAACTTGTTAATTCTTGGGGTTTATTATTTATTGAATTAGAATAACTCAAGAATAAACTATGCTTTGAACGTGTAATGCCCACAAATAATAATCTTAATTGTTCTGCCTTTTTTGCTTCCTCCTCGTCTTCAGAGAAGGATACTTTTTCTATAGGCAGATCAACGTCATTAGGACTGCGTTTCTTCTCCCAATTTTTAGCCGTCAGATTAGGTATAAATACATATTCAAATTCCCTGCCCTTTGCTCCATGCAATGTTAATAGCTGTACTGCATTCTGAACATACTCATCTGATGCGATTTTGATATCAATATCATTATTAAAAGCCGTGTTTAAATGGACAATAAAATCTGATAATCCTGCAGCTTTATTCTGGGCAGAAAAAGTAACAGCTTCATCAACTAATCGCTTAATTGCAGCAATATTTTCAATCTTATTAATGTCTGATTTAAGATAGTATTCAAGGATTCCAGTTCTATTTATTACTTCTATGAGTATATTTTTCAGGCTTTCATGCGAGCGTAACTCACATAGTTCATCGTAAACAGTAATAAAATTTTTGATTTTATCAGCATCCGTCCATTCTTTATTAATATTTTTTCTGATATTAGTTATGAAATCTTTATGGTTCAACCTGTTTTGTTCTAGCAGAAAGTTGTAGTCTGATTTTTCAAAATCAAAGGGATTGGATAATAAAAGCCCAAAGAGTTTATCAGAGTATAATTCATTGTTCTCCATTGCCTTTAAATAAAAATAAATAAGAATAGAAGGTCTTAGCTCGAATATATTTTTAGTGGATTTTATCTGATATGGAATGTTTTGGGCTTTTAATAGACTAGAAAATTCTTCTATTTCTTTATTAAATCTCGTTAGTATCGCAATTTGTGAGTAATCAGTTTGTTTTGCTGTTAATTCTTTTATTCTCTGTACTATAAAATTATTTTCTTGCTTAATATCCCCGAAACTATGTATTTCTGCTTTTTTATCAAGAGCTATTACGTCAGGATTTTTAGCTGTTAACCTTTTGGTTATTCCATATTGAGCGAATTCTTTTTTTGATTCCAGTCTTAACTTATCCTGAGATATTATTTCATAGCTTAAATCCAGTATGGTTTGAGCAGAGCGGTTATTTTCATTGAGGCAGATTATATTTGTATCGGGATATTTTAGAATAAAATTCTCCAGATTGTCAGTTCGTGCTCCTTGAAATCCATAAATTATTTGATCATCATCGCCAACAACAAATACATTCTTGTTCCCACCGCCTTCAGCTAACATAAAAACAAGTTGGTTCTGAGAGTAGTTTGTGTCTTGGTATTCATCTACCAGAAAGTAGGTATATCTCTTAGCAACCTTCTTTAAGAAATTTTCATCCCTTTCAAACCGTTCAAGAACAAGGTTAATCATATCGTTGAAGTCAATAAAATTATTTTCTTTTAACTTCAGGTCATACCTTTCATAAATGTCCCAGGCTTCCTTTGCCTTCCCCATTTTTCTTTCGTGGGTTTCCAGCTTCCCTAAAAAGGTTTTCATTGCTTTACCATGCGTTTCTCTTTCCTCTTTTTCTGCTAGGAGTCTATCCATTTCACCTTGCCATTTAGAGGACGAGTTTAAAAAATCAAAATATTGTTCCTTTTTAACTTGATTTTTCTTAATTTCATTTACGGCTTCAATCAGGTCAGAGATATAATGATCAGTATTACCCCACCTTGTTCTGTAAAATTCGGGATTATATTCATCCAGTACCTGCTTCATTAAGGTACGTTTATTTATTTCATCTATAAGATTAACACCATCCAGTAATTCAAAATGAGCGGGAAACTGTTGGATTATTTCATTACAAAAAGCGTGAAAGGTATGTATTGTTACAGCAGAGGCTAATGTGCCCATTTCTTTGACAAGCCTAGCTTTCATTTCATTAGCAGCAGCATCTGAAAAAGTAAGACATAATATATTTTCAGGCAGTATCCCCTGCTTAAGCATATGGTTAATACGTTGAATTATAGTAAAAGTTTTTCCAGTTCCCGGCCCAGCCAAAACCATTACAGGCCCTTCGAGAGTTTGTATACATTTAAACTGCTTTTTATTTGGGGTTATTTCCTTTTGTTCTATTGCCGTATCTATCATTAATTTTACCTAGTTATTAGCTGTAACTAACACCCTTTCTTCTTCTTCCATAGCTTTTTTATGAATTTCCTCCAAACATTTATACTGGTATCCACTGCTTACGTTTTTCATGAATTCAAATACTTGATTTATTGCATCTGCAATATGACTTTTATCCATTTGTTGCTTTCCAAAAAAGGTATGGGACTCAACATTTACTATTTTATAAAGAGTGTTGCTTATGGCTTGATCAATATTGTACTCTTTAGCAAGGGCAGTGATTTTTGACCTTAAATCTTCTTCAATAGGTCTTTCAGCTGACGAAAATATTTCAAGAAGTCGTCTTGCACAATGTCCTATTATAAAAAAGTCTTCATCATTTGGTTCATCAACATAGTTTTTTAGTTTATAAAACATAAAATTATATTCAGTCTTATGTTTTTTTAGGCTATCTGGAATGTCAACAATAATTGACTTTTCTCCTGATCTTGTTACATAAAACACTCTGCTTGTGTTTTTGTTCTTGCACAAATCGGCAATTAGTCTGAATAATTCATAATTGTGTGTGGATATAAATATCTGCTTGTATCCTTCTTTTCCATTTTGCTGTTCTTTTAAACTTTGGATACAGGAAAAAACAGAAAAAATATGATTTTGGTCAAGACTGGATATGGGATCATCTATAAAAATAATAGTATCCTGTTTCTTTCCTATTTGGTCTTTGTTTTCAAGGTTAGCAATAAAGTGCGCAAAAGCAATACTAGATTTTTCCCCTTCACTGAGATAGTCCGCTGCATTCCCATTTCGCTTTAATTCTAAAGTGTCGTCCCCATCTTCATTCCTAACAACTTCTATGGAAATTTCAGAATTACACATTAATAACTGATTTAAAGTATCGTTTAATTTTTCTGCGCCTTTATGACTTTCAGATATTTTTCTGTTTATTTTATCAATTCTATTTTTAACTTGTGTTAGTTGTTCTTGTAATTCTTCTTTAGCCTTTTGAGCAGCCTTTATGTCATTTAGAGCATTTAGATAATCACTTCTATTTAACATTACAGCTATGTAATGTCCTTTAACAAGATTAATGTTTTTGAGTTTTTCTTTTTCTTCGTTATCTTTTTTGTTGTTATGGTCATTTATTAATTTAATAATTAAATCCAATTGGATCTCTATTTCAGAAAAATTGTAATTAATTTCCAACTCTAGAGATTTATCTCGATTATCCAGCTTTTTAGATAATTGCGATTTTAACTTTTCTATTTGTTTATTGATTTTTTTTAAACACTCATTATAATCATCTTTAACTTTAGTATATTTATCTTGTAGGTCTTGATATAATTGATCTGTTCTTGGCAGTTCAATGTTTAATGGAATTAATTTATTTATTTCATCTTGTATTTGCATTTTAAATTTACTATCGTCTTCTGAGAAACATCTATCTAATTCCTTATTGAAGTTTTCATCTAACTCTTTTCCACAGTTAAAACAAATAGTTGACTCTTTATGAAAATCTCTTCCTTCTTCTACCCATTTTTTTATTTTGGGTCTATTAACAAGGCGTTCAATAATACCTGATGGGGCAACTTTTTGTCTTAAAATTTTTTGTATTTCTTTTAGATTTGGGGTCTTAATCTCTAATTCAGAAACATTAATTTTCTTTTTTTCTACTGGATCTATAATTGTTTTAGTAATTGTATTAAGTTTGTTGTCTTCTATTAAATTTTTTACAAGTTCATTATTTTCTATATCTTTATTCAATTGTGTAGCTGTGTATGCTGATATTAATTTTAGTTTTTCTTTAATAGTCTTAGCAGTATCAGTTTTTAATTTGCTAATACTGTTTTCATTATCTTTAATTTTTTGTTTACTTTCTTTGATTTGCTTCTCTAAATCTGATTCTTCTTTTTGTCTTTTTGTTAATTCTTCGTGTAAATCTTTATTTTCTTCTCCTAAAATAAAGATTTTTTCTGTTTGGTTTATCTCAAATTTTAAATTGTCTTGAACATAGTCTGAGTTAAAAACTTTAATGTTTAATTTATCAAGCTGTTTATGTGTAACTTTCTCTCCCCCTTCTAAGCAAATTTCAAACTCCACATTTTCACAATATTGAGGAAGCTTTTCAGTGTCAAAAGCAGCAAATATCCTTGATAAAGTAGTTTTACCTGATCGATTCCAACCATAAAGCAAGTTAAATTTGCCAAATTTATCAGGAATACCTTCAAAATTCTGGAATCTTCCACAATTTTTTATTTTCACATTTTCTATCATCTGATATTCGACAAACTCCTTAGCACATATCAGCTAAATAACATGAGCCATGATACCAAAAGATAAAAATAAATAAATAAAATCTATAAACAATGTTTGTAAAGTATATTATTTCAAATCAGAATTATAATTTTATCTTATTTTTTAACTGCTGATAAACGTTATTTCCCTGATCATCTTCCTTAACAGCCATTAAAAACAAACATTTACCGTTACTCTTATCTTCCCAGAGTCTGCCAATGTTATCTTTTTCCCTTGCGTCATCACCTGAAGATAAGTGTCCACCTTTATATTCGATAGCAAATAACCTGCCATCATTTAATAAAGCGATAAAGTCAGGGTAAAATTTGTCTGTAGAAGTTGGTAAAGAGAAGGATTCAGGATATCTTTCAATATTTCTGACCCAATACTTAACCTCCTCAAGGCTATCTATAGCAAGTGCACATTCCGCCTCTTCTCCATTCATATCCCCAATGATTGCCCCATAAAAATGCTTATTAAATTTCTTTGAGCCTGTGTATTTTACTCCTGCCGGATAGTACTTCCCGAACTCAAAAGAAAAATCAAAGCTAGTTTCTACTGCATTAGGCTTATCAAAGAAAGTCATCTGATAGCCTTTAGCAAAGGCCTGGTTACGATATTTATTAATTTTACTTTCGAGTGCTTTTACTAACAGGAATTTAGTTCTGATTAATGCAGTAAAAGGTATTTGCCTTTGAACAGTCAGGAAATCCACTGTCCTTCTTAAAAACTCCAGCAACACAGGCTGTGTAATATCAGGCTGCTTAAGTTGCCTATCAAGCCATCTGGATAAATCAAAGTTTGTCCAGTTAGTTGTCACTTCATTAAGGTCAAGAGCAAGGCTGTGCTGTAAAAATCTCTCTGTTATTTTCTTACCTTCAATATCTATCTCATAACTCCGGCCATTATCTTCTATATAGAATTCCCCGTCTGTTAATTGAGCAGGATAGTCCAGTAAATTCCAGCCATTAGGCAAGAAGAATTCTTTTTCTGCTGGTTCCAATTCCCCATCAACCCATAAACAAAGCTGTGGAACTTGAATCACTTCCCCTTTTTCAGAAGGCGCTTGCTTTACGTACTGCTTTTTAAGCACAGATACCGTGTTATTAAAGGATTCTTTTTCTTTTTTAGATGAAATAGCTTTCTCTACTTTTTCTTTTAATTCTTCTTTTAGCTCATAACTAACCTTGATGGTAGTTGAGCCGTCTTCTTTTTCCTCAAGTTCAAGCTCCTGCTTTTCTTCTTCTGTAAAAACAGTTGTATCAATTTTTTCTACCTTAAAGGAATGCTTAACAGGTTTGGGACTTTCTATATCGAAAGTTAATTGTGGTTCGATAAAGTTCTCTGCTTCTGTTTCATCGAATCCCATATGAACTAATCTGTCATGAAGCATTGAAACCGCATTTGTCCAACTGGAAGCGGATACATAGGCATAAGCCTTATTTAATTCGCTTTGTTCTCTGGATTTTGCGTAAGGCATGCGAAGCACTCGACCTAATAACTGTTCAACATCTTTGTTTGATTTAACTGTAGCTACTGAGCAGAAGATATAAGCGAATGGACAATCCCAACCTTCTTTTAATGCCTGCATTGTGATTATGTATTCTAACTTACAGCTAGGATTAAGAATATCTATTCCATCGAGTTCTCTTTGTTCTCCCGTGGCTATAGCTATTTTTTCAGGTTCAATATTTTCATTGTCAATTAAATACTGCTTTATAGCCTCAACTGTAACTTCTTTATTTTTGCTTTCGGCCTGTATAAGTACGATAGGGCGTATGTAATCTTTATCATTCTGGGCTGTTTCATCCAGCTTTTGACGCATTAAAATACTGGCATTAAGGGATTCCTGCCAGCTTTGATGTTCTGTAAGTATTATTGGCAGCTTGATCATCTCTTCTGCTTTGAGTTCCATAGCTGAAACCCTATGTAAAATATTACTATTTTCAGCAGGAGTAGCAGTGAATTCGATAATACATGCCGGATTTACCCTGTCCATAACCTCATAGCTTAGCTTTGTGGAAGCATTATGGGCTTCATCAACTATTACCAGAGGACGGTGAACATTAAGCAGGTTAGCAAATGAAAATTTTATTTTTCCGGCTCCTGGTCCTTCCTCGATTCGTTCAAGATTAGGGAATTCATTAGGGTTTATTTTTGTGTAATGCGGTTCTAAGTACTCGTTATGGGCATAAACTTTTCTTCCTTCAGTATTATTTACACGGAAGGACGCCATTGTAGCAACGAAAACACAGGCTTTATCCTTAATATCCTGTGGTCTTACAAGGTCAAAATCAGCTATATCAAATACTCTTACGTCTCCACCGAAAGTTTCATCAAGGATTTTACGGTTAGGATGATTGGTACTTTTTAATGTTTCAACAGTCTGTTCCTTAATTACGCTGGTAGGCACAAGCCATAAGGCAATAGGATATTCTTTTTCCAAAAAAGCTTTTGATGCCAGGCTGACTGTATGAGCAGCAAGAAAAGTCTTTCCACCACCGGTAGGAAGTCTTAAGCATACATATGGAGTATCTTCTAAAGTCTTTATAGGATTATAAGCTTTATTAGGTCTAATGCAGTATTTTTCAAAGGCTTCTTTTGCTCCAAAGAACCGTGCTTCTTCCAAGAATTCTTTTAATACATCGAGAGTTTTTTCTTGATATGTCTTTAGTTGAAACATTTTATCTCCCCAAATCCTACTTCGCCTTTATATCGTACGGTGTCTGCATAAATACTATGTTTTCTTTTTTCAATCTTTCAGGGGTGAATCTTGTTGCTTCCCCGTATATAACCCTTTTGCCATTAAATTCAGGTAGAGTTGCCAGTGTTTTTGAAGTTAATACATTTCCACCATCTACCCTTTTATCTCCAAGTATGCCGTTATACAGGAGATAATAAGCTGTATCATTGTGAATGCCTAACATAGGTGATCTTTCAAAATTTAACAAAGGTGTCTTTGTCTCTGTGAACCAGATATGAGATGCCAGTGTTTTGAAATCTATATTCCTATTAATATTACCCTCTTCATCAAATACAGGAACGCCAAGCTCATAAAAAGTAAAACCGCCTCCACCATTCCAGTTAACAGTCTCTGATATTCCGCCCTGTTCTCCGTCCGTAACTTTTTTCAATCTTGGAATGCAATGGGTAACAGCGTGTTCTTCCATTTCTATGCCGATATAACGTCTGTTCATCTTTTGTGCAACAGCAGCAGTAGTACCAGAGCCAAGAAATGAATCCAAAACAAGGTCTCCTTCTTGAGTAGCAAGTATTAATATCCTTTGTAAGAGTCTTTCTGGCTTTGGAGTAGCAAAAACATCAGTAGAGTTAAATTCTCTTGATTCTCTTTTAGCTTCCTGATTATCTCCAACCTCATCTCTATACCAAATTGTTTTAGATACAGAGCCTTCTTTTACTTCAGATAGAAATTTTTTCAGGGAAGGTACATTTTTTCCGTCTTTACCAAACCATATTCTATTATCCTTAACAAGCTCTTCAAATTTATTTTTATTTACAGACCAACATCTACTTTCTGGTGGATTAACGATTCTACCACTAGGTGTTTTTATAGGATAATCACAATTTGCAGAATATGTTTTTACTGAAAAATCACTACTTTTCCATACTCCTCTTGGGTCATTATCAGGGTTTTTATATCTTTTATCCATTTCTTCTGTTCTTGGAAGGAGGTTGGGTCTCCATATTTCCTTGTTTTTAGCATAAACAAGTATATGGTCATGGCTATCACTTAACCATTTCGCATCATTTTGTGGTGAATATTTCTTTTCCCATATAACATTAGCTACAAAATTCTTCCGTCCAAAAATTTCATCACAAATGATTTTCAGGTAATGCCCCTCATCATCATCAATAGAAATCCAGATTGAACCATCATTAGATAAAAGTTCTCTTAACAACTCCATCCTTGGATAAATCAGACCTAACCAAATTGAATGCTCTAAATTATCATCATAATGCTTAAATGCATTTCCTGTATTATAAGGAGGGTCTATATAGATGCATTTTACCTGGCCTTTATAATAGGGAAGCAGGGCTTTCAGCGCATCGAGATTATCGCCCTTAATCAACATATTACCGGATTCCTGATCACCATAAGAAAGCTCAGGGGTAGCCTGCAATAATCTATAAGGGGCTTTATCAGCAGCTTTTATATCTTCTTCTCGACTTAACCAGTGCAGCGTTGGCATTTAGTGTATATTCCCTATTGTTTTATCTCTAATGGATTAATTATATTATAGTAAATTGGATCATGATTATATCTTTTCTGAATATAAATTTATTCAATAATCAATTAAAATAACATTTTAAATATAAATAATACTATCAAAATAAAAAACACAAATCCAAGTGTCTTTACTGAATCATTTTGCTCTTGTTCCTTTTTCATTTGCTTTTTAAGCATTTTATATTTATGTGAACTTATTTGCCAATTACTTGGTCTAACTCTTGCATTATATTCGTCAAGTTTATCGTATGGGATTTTTATTAAAGGGAACATTGTTATATTTAAATTGTACTTTTCCGTCTTTTTAATATTTAAATATAAATTGTACAATTCAAGGGTTCTTTCAAAACTAAGGGGATATTTATTTGAACTATTTAAGTTTTCAATTTCTCTTTTTTTATTTTTAAAATCTTCACTTAGTTTAGTAGAGGTATTTTGATAAAAAAATACATAACTCCCAGGATTTTTTTTAATTCTTTGCTCAATTAAATATTGTATCCTTTTGTATTTATCATTTAAATTTTTATCAATTGGCTTTAAATAATATAGTGAAATATCAATATGATTTGTAGGTACTTCCATTCCTGGATCCCTTATAGATAATTTTATAAAATTATCTTTTTTGAGAAAACTTTCTTCAAACACAAAAAGTTTCAAAAAATCCAATAAATCTATTTTCTCAAATACAAATTCATTATCAGCATTAAATCCTTTAGTAAAAGGACTAATAAGTTCAACTATTGAAATCTTATTTCTTAACCAAATAAAATTTTTATTTAAAGATAAATCTTTAATTAAATCTAATTTATCTTCATTAGTTTCTAAACAAATATCTCTTTGAAAATTGTAAAAAAAATTAATTATAAACTTTTTTATATCAATATATTCACAATTTCTATACTTTACTTCACCTACTTCTATGAAAAATAGACAATTAGCTTTATCAACATTATCATCACAAGGAAAAAATACTTGATAATCATATGCAAATGAATTGCCATTCTCTATAGCAACTTTTTCGTCTACTGAACCTGAGTTTTCTTCAGTTTCTATGAGAAAAAAATTAAGACTCATTTTTTTATCTCCCTAATTTAAATTAAAAATAAATTAAACAGCACTAAAATAAACGCAAAAAGACAATTTAGATACATGCTGTATGTAGATACTGACAGTATCTTAACATTAAGATTTCCTTATGAATACTAAAGTGTTAAGAATTTTTGGGCAGCGTGTAAAAGAATTACGATTAGCTAAAGGCTTTTCACAAGAAGAGTTTGCTGAAAAGATTAATGTCCACAGAACATATATGGGGTTCATAGAACGTGGTGAGCGCAACCCAACTCTTCTTAACATATATAAAATATCAAGAGCTCTTGACGTAAAGTTACCGGTTTTATTTAGTTTCGATAAGTGATTTAAAGAAACCAGGCTTTACATATGACCAGTTATTTTCAAGAAAATTATTTCCTTTATCGGTTATATAATATAGTTCAACCTGATTTGTTATGGTTTCTATCTTGATTAATCCTATTTTCACAAGCCGCTTAACGATTAAATGTATTTGCTGTTCACTTAAAAAGCATAAGCAGCCGTGTGTCAGACTATCAAATAAGTTATATTCTTTCATCAGGGATGGATTTACACCTGATAAATATACATATAAAAAATCTATGGAAATTGGAAAAGGTATAGAGGTCAGCCCATAAAGGATTAACCTTGATATAGCCCGCTCAAAATCATTTAAAATTTCTTCATAGCTTACGCACATAGTGTTTCCTCCTTTTTATTTGTGTACTGCATAAGGTAATCAACAGCATCGCTGGCCTGCTTGGCTGCTTTAAATATATAGTTATGGCTTTCGTCTTCCTTAAGAGCCCTAACCCAGCTGTCAATATAGCTGGCTGAGTTCTTCAGGTCTTGCTGGATATTGAATTCAGCGC
>CAZLCO010000058.1:0-12923 GCA_964558005.1 uncultured Gammaproteobacteria bacterium
TAGCAATGATAAGGGTTACGCTTAAAAAATGTTTTTAACCAGATAGCTTCTTAATATTCCTATTAAAACAATCTATACTTTTGCTTCATCTTTAAACAATAACTTTTATTTAATCGGATTTCCTCGAATTAAAACAATCTATACTTTTGCTTCATCTTTAAACTGCATATCATATAAAGCTTTATAAGCCCCATTTGGGATATTTACCAACTCGCTATGGGTACCCATTTCGACTATTTGACCATCATTAACGACAGCAATTCTGTTGACATTTTGAATAGTTGAAAGCCTGTGGGCTATAACGATTACGGTTTTATTTTCCATCAATTTGTCCATTGCTTTCTGAACAATAGCTTCTGATTTATTATCAAGCGCTGATGTTGCTTCATCAAGAATAACGACAGGAGCATTTTTAAGCATAGCACGGGCAATAGCAACTCTTTGTTTTTGTCCGCCCGATAACCTTACACCTCTTTCTCCTATTTCAGTTTCCAATCCTTCGGGCAATGTTGCAACAAACTCATCAAGATAAGCGTCTTTGACTGCTTTTTGTATTTCTGCTTCTGTTGCGTTGAAATTCCCAAGTATAATATTGTCTCTTATTGTACCGGTAAATAGAAAATTGTCCTGAAATACCACAGCTATATTTTGCCTGAGGCTTTGCATTTCAATTTCCCTTATATCGATATCATCAATATTTATTGAACCAGATTTTACATCATAAAATCTCGGTATAAGGTTTGCAATTGTAGTTTTACCTCCGCCCGAGTTCCCAACAAGCGCCAAAGATTCACCAATTTTTATATTAAAACTCACGTCTTTTAGGACTGGTGCATTTTCATCGTACTCAAACCATACATTTTCAAACTTTATTGAATCTTTAATAGTATCAATTTTTATGGCATTTGGGCTGTCTTTGATAGTTGGTTCAAGGTCCAAAGCATCCATTACCCTGTTCATTGCTACAAAACTACCCTGCATACCTGCCATAGTATTACCCATAGATTTAATTGGTCTGTAGAGTAATAACAATGAGGTTACAAAAGCAGCAAAACTACCGCTGGTCATTTCCCCTGACAGGACAAGATGATTTCCATACCACATAACACCTGCTATACCAAAAGATGCAATTAAATACATTAAAGGAGAAAGCCAGCCAACTCTTTTTGTCAGCTTCATTTGTAACTCAAATTGTTCGTGTATATTTGTCACAAGTTTATTTTGCCAGAAGTTTTGCAGGTTAAATGCAGAAATAATTCTGTTTCCGCTGAAAGTTTCATAAATATTGGTACTGAGCCTGCTCCCTATTTTCATTCCTTCCTGGGAAACATATTTAACGTGCTTTCTAATAAGAGCAACAGGCAGAAATGCTCCTCCAAGCATAATTATTGCGAAAAATGACAGTTTCCATGACATAAATAAAAGTACTGCAATCAGTCCTAAAGACCTCGTTATATTATCAACAATGGTTTTAAGATTACTTAACAGACCGGCGCAAGCAGCTCCTGCATCACCTACGAACCTGCTCATGACTAAACCTGAAGAATTTTTATCGTATAAAGCAGACTCAAATGATAAAAGCTTATTAAATAAATGAGCCTTAAGGCTATTAGACATCTTTATTCCAGCCCAGTCATTGAGATAACCGCTAAAATACTTTAAAAGGCCTTGAGTAACTGCCACACCAACAACTAAAAAAGGGATCCAGAATGCCAGAAACTCTGCAATATAAATTTCTTTGCCGTTAGAAATGGCTTCAATAGCAGGTTGAACGTTAATTAAACCATTTATACTTTCAAAAAATGGAATTAAGACTTTAAATACAGCAAGGTCAAAAGGGTTACGATTTATAACATAATCCAAATATGGTTTTAAAGATAATGCTATCGCACCATCTAATAGCCCTACAGGAATAGCAAGTGCTATAGCTAATAGTCCTCTAAAAAGATATGGCTTAACAAAAGGCCACATCCTCTGGTACATATATTTATAATCAAAAGCCCGATCCTGTACTACGTTCTGTAATTTCATTTATTTATTCGCCTCAAATTTTAATTTTATTTGATATAAAGCTAATTTTACCTGCTAAAGCAGAGAAATAAAGTTTTTATTGCTGATATCTTTAAACTTATTCTGATATCTTATAATCTAAATGTATTTTTCTGCGAAAAGCTGAAACTATTTAACATACTTTTTGTCTTTAAGTTCTTTGGGTAAAAATTCCTGTTCTTTTTTTAAATTATCGTGCGAATAAACATAATCACTGCCAAAACCATATTTTGAGGCATCTTTGTAATGAGAATCTCTTAGGTGCATTGGAACAGGGTAATTTTCCCCGTTGTTTTCAATGTCATGTATGGCTTTATCTATTGCCATAATTGTATCGTTGGATTTTGGAGCCTTTGAAAGATAAATTACGGCCTGGGCAAGCGGTATCCTGCCTTCTGGGAAGCCCAATAATTCAACAGCTTTATAAGCAGTCATCGCAATATTTAATGCATAAGGATCGGCATTGCCAATATCTTCACTTGCCGTAACAATAAGTCTTCTTGCGATAAATCTCGGGTCTTCCCCTCCTGCTATCATTCTTGCCAGCCAGTATATTGCAGCGTCAGTGTCTGAGCCCCTTATGCTTTTCTGGAAAGCTGAAGCTATATCGTAATGCTCATCAATACCATATTTAAGGGTTTTCTTTGAAACAAGGTTCTCCAATAGTTCAATATTTATAATTTTTTCTTGTCCTGAAGCAAAGTAAGAATTTTCAACAAGATTTAAAGCTGATCTGGCATCCCCATTTGAAAATCTTTGGATGAATTCCCCTATTTTAGGGTCAAGGGTTGCCTTGCCGTATTTTTTCATAAGGTAAGAATACCCTTTTCGTATTATTTTTAATATATTTTCATCATCAATAGGGTGTAAAATAACTGTCTGCACACGGGATAGTAGCGCGGGTATAACCTGAAAAGAAAGGTTTTCAGTGGTTGCGCCGATTAGATATATAATCCCTTTTTCTATAAACGGTAACAGTGCATCCTGCTGGGTTTTACTATAGCGGTGAATTTCATCGATAAAAACAACTGTGTTATTTCCTCTTGATTCAAGTTCTTCCTGCGCTTTTGCGGTTACTTCCCTTAAGTCCTTTATACCGGAGCTAACGGCGCTGAGTTCAATAAATTTACAGTTTAAATCTTTTGCGATTATCCTTGCAAAAGTCGTCTTTCCGCAACCCGGAGGCCCCCAGAGTATCATAGAAAACAGTTTGCCTGATTTTAACAGGTTATATACAGAAGAATTCGGGTCAGTAATATTATTCTGGCCGAGAAAATCTTCAATATTTGATGGTCTTAGTATTTCCGCAAGCGGTATTTGTTTTGTCATTTTTTAGCTGCTTTAAGATTATTTTTGACTTAAAATTTATTTTACTATGGCAGGAATTTATTACAAACAACCGGTTTATCGTCCGCCGTCCGAGGCAAAATCTTTGCTTATTCAGGCAACAGAAGGTTGTACGCATAAATGCACTTTTTGTATAGGTAATGACGGTAAAAAATTTATTATTCGCAAAACTGAAGATATAAAAAAAGACATAAATACCGCAAAATCAATATATGGTGATATTGTAAGAAAACTGTTTCTGTTGGACGGTAATGCCTTTGTGATGAAGCCTGATATGCTCATCGATATAGCAGAATACAGTTATAAAGTTCATCCTAATTTAACCAGAATAGGGGCTTACGCACATGCTGAAGATATTTTGGTTAAATCAGATCATGAACTTAAAGCTATTTCTGATGCGGGAATAAAAATTCTTTATCTCGGCATAGAAACAGGAGATGATGAGCTTTTAATGGCTATAAACAAAAGAATAACTTCAGAAGAAATTGTTGAGGCCTGCCATAAACTATACGAAGCGGGAATTACTCTATCTGCAACTATTATTCTTGGGTTGGCAGGAAGAGATAAAGATAAAAGTAAAAATCACGCGATAAAAACAGCGCATTTAGTAAATAAATTAAAGCCCGAGCCACATGTTCCTTGGTATGTTTCTGCTTTAACACTTATGATTCCTCCGGGAACTCCTATTTATGAACAAAAAAGAAACGGAAAATTTATTCCAATGAAAAACACAGAAATTTTACAGGAAATGAAAATATTTCTTGAACAACTGGACAATAATCTTAAAAAATGTATATTCAGGTCAAACCATTCATCTAATTACCTGCCTTTAGAATCAAATAACCTTGCAAAAAACAAACAGTCACTCATATATATGATTGATAAAGCTCTTACAAACCCGGATATTTTAAGAATGGAACTTCTCAGGGGATTATAACTATTTGCAGTTTATATTTAAGTTATTTGTTTTAAATTTACTTACAAATACTATTCAGGTATCATAATTAAATAAGTAAAGAAAAATGCAATATGGAAAACATCACCTGGCACGAACATAAAATTTCAAAAGAGAACAAACTGGAACTCGTGAACAAAAAGGCATTTGTAATATGGTTCACGGGGCTGTCAGGTTCAGGGAAATCAACAATTGCAGTAGAACTTGAAAAAAAACTATTTGAAAGGCAAAAATTAACCGTACTGCTTGATGGGGATAACATAAGGCACGGTTTGTGTTCGGATTTGGGATTTTCAATTGAAGACAGACACGAAAATCTCAGAAGAATAAGAGAAACTGCCAATCTTTTTTACAATAACGGTATTATAAGTATAGTGAGCTTTATTTCTCCGTTTAAACAGGACAGGCAACTGGCAAGAGAACTTATTGGAAGTGATTTTATAGAAATTTATGTTGACTGTCCTATTGAAACCTGTGAACAAAGAGACCCCAAAGGTTTATACAAAAAAGCCCGGGACGGTGAAATAAAAGGGTTTACAGGTAAAGACCAGACTTATGAAAACCCCGAATCCCCTGATATTACTATTAATACAGAAAAGATGACAGTAGACTTTGCTGTTGGTAAAATAATACATTATCTGAGTGAGAATGGATATTTAGAGTGAAATTATGGAACATTTAAAAGCACTGGAAGCACAGAGTATTTATATTTTAAGGGAAGCTTACAAGCATTTCGGAAAACTGGGAATGCTGTGGTCAATCGGCAAAGACTCGACAGTAATGCTGTGGCTGGCGCAGAAAGCCTTTTTTGGGCAATGCCCTTTCCCGCTTATCCACGTTGATACTAGTTATAAAATACCGGAAATGATTGAATTCAGGGATAATCTCGCAAAACAGCATAACCTGAACCTGATAGTACACCAGAACAAAGAAGCACTTGAACAGGGAATGAACCATGAAAAAGGCAGACTTGTATGCTGCGAGCACCTTAAAACTAAACCACTTCAGGAAGTTGTAAAGAAGTTCGGTTTTGAAGGTCTTATACTAGGCGTAAGACGTGACGAGGAAGGCTCCAGGTCAAAAGAGAGAATATTCAGCGAACGTGATAACGAATCGCATTGGGACTACACTGACCAGCCGCCTGAGCTGTGGGACCAGTTCAAAACAGACTTTAAAAAAGGCAACCATATTCGGATTCACCCGCTCCTGCAATGGCGTGAAATTGATATTTGGGGCTATATATTAAAGGAAAATATTCCTGTGGTTGACCTTTATTTTTCCAAAAACGGCAAAAGGTACAGAAGTCTTGGCTGTTACCCGTGTACTTTCCCTATAGATTCCGAGGTTACTACAGTTGAAGGAATTATTGAAGAATTAAAAAACACAAAACAAACAGAACGCTCAGGCAGGGCGCAAGACCAGGAAGACGCATACGCAATGCAAAAGCTTAGAAGTAAGGGATATATGTAATGGAACAGGTTCTTGAAAAAATACCGACAACAAGAGAAAAATTAAATATTGTAGTGGTCGGCCACGTCGACCACGGCAAATCAACACTTATTGGCAGACTGTTATATGAAACAAACTCACTGCCAGAGGGCGCTATAGAAAAAGTTAAACGGATTTCCGAACAGAACGGCAAACCGTTTGAGTATGCTTATTTGCTGGACGCATTTGAAGAAGAACAAAAACAGGGTATTACAATAGACACAACAAACCTGCATTTTTCAACAGAGAAGCGGGACTACATAATAATTGACGCACCCGGACATAAAGAATTTTTGAAAAACATGATATCCGGCGCTTCAAGCGCTGAAGCCGCATTTCTTATGATTGACGCTAAAGAAGGTATACAGGAACAGTCCAAAAGGCACGGTTACATACTTTCGCTTTTGGGGATTAAAAAAGTGTATGTTGTAGTCAATAAAATGGACTTAATCGGTTATTCAGAGGAAATATATAACGATATCAGGCAAAAATTCGATAGATTCTTGAGCAATCTAAATATTTTTCCGCTGGAATATATCCCGGTTTCTTCTTTTATGGGAGAAAATATTACTCTTAAATCCGATAATTTAAGCTGGTATAAGGGCGTAAACATAATACAGGCTCTTGACTTAATACAAAAAGAACCCGAACCGGAAAATAAACCGCTTAGATTTCCGATACAGGATGTGTATAAATTCGATCAAAGACGAATAATCTCAGGGCGTATCGAGTCAGGCACACTAAAAGTCGGCGATGAAATCCTCATAAGCCCTACAGACAAAACAACAAAAGTTAAGACAATAGAAAACTGGCCGCTTCCATACGATAATGGCTCTGTATCAGCAGGCATGAGCGTAGGAATAACTGTTGAAGATGAATTTTTCAATAAACGGGGTGAAGTTATCTCACACCCTGATGATAAGCCGCAAAAGGGTAACCTGTTTAATGTGAATGTATTCTGGATGGGCAAGGACCCGCTGGCAAAAGGCAAAACATACAAGCTAAAGCTCACCACACAGGAAGTCGAATGCGAAGTGTTTTCCATAAACAGCGTTATTGATTCGTCAAACCTGCAAGCTCTAAAGGGATTTGAGTCAGTTAACAAAAATGAAGTGGCTGAAATCACCATCAAAACAAGAGAAGTAATCTGCTTTGATGAATTTGCAGAATTCCAGACAACCGGCAGGTTTGTAATAGTTGACGGATATGATGTCGCAGGCGGCGGTATAGTGCTTAAAACTCCGGAAACTCTTAAAAACAGGGTTCTTGAACCAAAAAGCAAAAACCTTAAACCAAGGCCGAGGCTTGTTTCTCGAGAACAGTGGGAACAAAAACTGGGGCAAAAAGCAAAAGTTATATGGCTCACCGGTCTGACAGGCAACGGGAAAAATGAGATAGCGACTAAGCTTGAGAAAAAACTGTTTGATATGGGCAAGACAGTATGCTACCTCGATTCTGCAAATCTGCGCTTCGGCATCAGTTCTGATCTGGAATTCAATGAGCAGGGCGCTCACGAACAAACAAGAAGAATAGCCGAGATTGCCAACCAGTTTATCAATAACGGTATAATTACCATAGTAACCTCAATCAGCCGTTATAAAACAGCAAGAAAAACAGCCAGAGAAATTATTGGAAATGATGACTATATTGAATTCAATATTGAAGCATCTGAAGATGTACTCAAAGCCAGGACTCCACGTGCTATGTATGAACTGGGCGGAAAAAAAGACTCTGAAAATTATTATGAAAAATCTGATTATCCGGTCTATTCAATGTTTATAGATGATGCAGAATTTAATTCAGATGAAAAAGCTGAATTTCTTCTGGAACAAATAAAAATATTCTTATAAAAAATGGATGTATTTATTTTAATATGCTTGCTAATACTTATTGTTCTGGTCGTTAAAAACCTGATAGAGCCGCCGCTGGCATTTTTTGGGCTATTAATTTTTTATTTCCTGCTGGATTTAATCAGTGTAAAAGAGCTGCTGGGCAGTTTTGTTAACCAGTCCATCATTATATTAACGCTGCTCATAATTATAGCTGATATACTTGCCAGGACACAGATAACAGTTATTATCAATAAACTCCTGGGTACTCGCAAGAGAAATATCTTTGCTACAGGCGTATTCGTAAGCTTTTTGTCAGGATTTTTAAGTAATACACTTGTAGTGCAGATGTTCATAAAACTGCTTGATAAAAAGGAATTCAAGAATAAACTTTTGCTACCTGTGTCATACCTTGCTATTTTGGGTGGAACAACAACGCTCATCGGAACATCAACAAACCTTATCGCTAACGGTTTCCTTACTGAAATGGGCTTGGCGCCATTTAATTTCCTTGACTTCGCTTACGTAGGAGTTCCGCTGGTGCTGGCAGGCCTTTTATACCTTACATTTTTTGTGAAAGTTATATTTAAGGACAAGGAAAACCAGATAGTAGAAGAAGATGAAACTTATTTTCTTGAAGCCCGGGTACTGCCGGGTTCTACCCTCATAAATAAAACAATACTTGTCAACGGCCTCAGGAATCTTGAGAGTCTGTTCCTTGCTGAGATTATAAGGCATGATAAACTAATATCTCCCGTAAAGCCTTATGAGCTGGTACTGGAGAATGATGTTCTGGTTTTCACAGGAGATGTAGACAATATTAGAGACCTTCAAAAGTTTGATAAACTGGAAATATTTGAGCAAACAAACGAAGTATTGTGCAATAACCTTGTCTGGTCTGTATTATCACACAATTCGGAATTACTGGGCAAAAAGATAAGGGAATGCGACTTCAGGAATAAATTCAATGCTGCGATTGTCGCCATAAAAAGACAGGGCGAAAACCTGAAAGGCAAAATCGGAGAAATTACCCTAAAAGCCGGTGACCATTTAATTATGGCAGTAGGCAGGGAATTCACTCCTACAAGGGACATCAAGAACAATTTTTATTTACTGGACGACATAAAAACACAGGAAAAATTCAGCGCTAAAAAGTCTATATTTATCTTCACCACTTTCTTTCTGGTTATAGTTTTATCCGCATTAAACATTATCAGCCTGATTAAGGGACTGTTTGTGCTGTTATTCCTATATATTCTGCTTGGTTTCACTAACTTTAAAAACGTTTTAAAAAATACAAACCTTTATTTAATAATATTGTTGGGCTCTGCGCTCGGCATTTCAAAAGTGCTTGTTGCTAACGGGGCATCGGAGCTTATATCTGCTTTTATATTGGGAATATCCTCAAGTATTGGGATTTATGGTTCTTTTGTGGTTATTTACTTCCTGACCCTGCTCCTTACAGAATTCACACTAAACGCATCAGCTGTAGCAATTGCTTTTCCTGTGGCTTATCTCAGCGCCGTGAGTCTGGGAGTGAATCCGGAACCGTTTATATTTGCGGTAACGTATGGCGCAAGCGCAAGTTTTCTGACCAAATTCGGTTACCAGACAAATATGCTGGTATCGGTCGCCGGGAATTACAAACCAAAAGATTTTCTCCGTCTGGGATTGCCTCTATCCATAATTTATACCATAGTCGTCCTGACACTTGTGCCTATGTTTTTTAAATTTTAGTAAAGGAATAAGCAAATGATAGAAAAAATAATAAATATCGCAAAAATGGCAGGGGATGAAATCCTTAAAGTCTATGAGAAAGTTGACCCGCAGGTGAAATACAAAAAAGACGACTCACCTGTAAGCGAAGCGGACATAATTTCCAATGAAATCATATTGACAGAGCTTAAAAAAGCTTTCCCTGATATCCCAATTCTCTCTGAAGAGACGGAAGTCCCTTATGAAGAAAGAAAAAACTGGGATAAGTTCTGGCTGGTTGACCCGTTAGACGGCACAAAAGACTTTCTGGTAAAGGACGACCAGTTTACAGTCAATATTGCGCTTGTTGAAGGGAATGAACCTGTGCTGGGCGTTGTGCTTATCCCGGCGGAGGGTCTTTGTTACAGCGCAGAAAAAGGCAAAGGCGCATACAAGAACGGCAAAAAGATATACAATAACTCAACACGGACAAACTTAATCGGCAGTGACAGCAATTTCCACTCAACTCAGGAAACTATAGACTTCTACGAAAAGTACAAAATAAAAGACATAAAGCGATACGGCTCAGCGTTAAAGTTCTGCAAGCTGGCAGAGGGGGAATTTGATGTTTATGCGCGGCTTAACGGCACTATGGAGTGGGACACCGCAGCCGGGCAGGTAATTATGAACGAGGCCGGGTGCAAAATGGTTGACGTTGTTACAAATAAAGAGATTGTTTATAACAGGGAAAACCTAGTTAATAAACACTTTATCGCCTCACGTAAAGATTTAAGTTTTTCTGTTGTTTCAAAGGTTTAAAATTTATTTCAACCGGGTATAAATAATTTAAGTCGCCACATAGCTATAGTGGAGTGCATTTAAATGTTGTCTTCAGTAGAACCGGTTGGAGTATACAACCAGAGCTATTATAATTCTATACAAAAAGTCCGGTCAGGCAAAAAGCCGGACAGTAATGTTAATGCAAATATTTCCACCGGGGAGCAGACTTATACAGAAGAAGAACTTGCAGCGCTTGTTTATTTGTTAGAAAAGGCCGGGACAACTGCTGAAGGGTATAGCCAGCTATTTGACCTGACATATATAGACGTTATTGATACAGAGTTGTCAGAAGCAATACCGGAGCTGGATGACAATAAAAACTATGCTTTTGTAATAGATGGTTTTAATAATACTATGGATTTTAATTTTGATGGAGTTGGGGATATTTCGCATGGTGACATAGTTGCGGGGTTTATCCGTGATATTAACCCATATGTTGAAATAATTGCGCTGGACGTATCAGAAAGTCATCTTCCCGATGCCGGGATATCTTCAACCGAACTTGATGCGGCGCTGGACGCAGTAGCTGGAGTTGTGAGAAACGGTGATTTTGTTAATTTGTCTCTGGCCGGTTATTTGCCTAATGGAGTTTTTACGGATGAGGAGCTTCAGGACTTTGCAAGTACTTATTCCACCACAGTAAAAATAGAAAATTTAATAGCACAGGGTGAGCAAAGAAGAACAGATTTTTCAGATTATGGAGTTAATGTTGCGATTGCTGCCGGGAATAATGGACCGGATTATCTTAACGCAATAGCTCTGGCACAAAATGCGGTCACAGTTGGCGCTTTGGATATAGCAGGTGAACAGACCGATTATTCCTGTACATATGGCGTAGATGCATGGAAGCAGGGAGATTATAATATAAACTTTTATACCGATGATGAGTTGAATATTCTTGGCTATGACCTTCTTGGAGATGGAGATATAGAGATGGAAACAGGCATTGAGCCTGGCGAGGGTGAAGACAGTTTCGACTGGCTTGCTTTTATTCAGGGTACATCATTTGCAGCGCCGACCTGGGTTGGTGATGAGTCTTTAGCTGACTATGTGCATCAGGACTGGACTGCCAGAAACAATGATTACATATACGATAAATCCCGCTCTATGGCTACTAACATTGCAATGAGGATATCTCGCATACTAGCGGACATTCATTCTGATGAATATGTATTTAAGAGCCTGAATCTTTATTAAGCCGTTAAAAAATTAATATTGTATTAAAGGTTAATTTTTTTCTTCAGTTGTTTTATA
The DNA here is from genome assembly GCA_964558005.1 of uncultured Gammaproteobacteria bacterium. Classification (GTDB taxonomy): domain Bacteria; phylum Cyanobacteriota; class Vampirovibrionia; order Gastranaerophilales; family UBA9971; genus JANQGS01. Next base: position 11,458 of record CAZLCO010000058.1, read on the forward strand.
TAATCATAGATAATGTGAGGGAAGAAATATTATGAAAAACCTTTTAATATTAATGTTACTAACTATAATATACCTGACAACCTGCGTTGACGCTGTGGATGCGGTAACAAAATTTATTCAGGATATTGAGATTGTTAATTCGCAGCAGATGATGCGATGATAGCGGACAATTCATTAAACCTAAGATTGCCCTCTGTCAGGATTTTTTCAGGATAAAATTTGACGAAATTAGACGATTTTTAGGGTTTTTAAAAAAATTTGTGCTATTTTGGATTTTACGAAAAAATTAGACTTTTTTAGACTTTATTTGGTATATGTAAAAAAAAATCAATTTTTTTCTTCCGATTTTCGGAAATTTTATTTTATGAAATTACAAATAATTTTATAATTTTTATTTATTTTTCAAGGTGCATATTATTTATAAATTATATTATACCATATATTTAGGGAGATTGCGAGCCCAGATGTCTTTGGAGGCGGGTGGTTTGGGTATTAATTGCGACCAACATCGCAGGACTATTAAGCGGCAATCTATCCAGCGTGGCTTTTAATCTGTTTTGTTGGGTAAATTTTGCCCACCCTACGAGCTGTTTTGGTGGGCTGAAGCCCCCAACCTACTCGCTACTGCCTTTAATTTTCGTGGGGGGTGGGGGGGGTGTTTTAGGGAGTACTTAGCCCCCGTGTCATTATTCTCTAATTAAATATTCAATAAAATTTTTTCCAAAATCAGAAAGACTATAACTTTTAACAATGACACCCTTAGTACCTCCAAATGCTGTAAAATGCCCTCCGCTAATAGCACTAGGATCTATAGATTGACTGTTCATTAAACCCTTTGATTCTAACCTTTGTTTTACTACTTCCCTTTTTTCCCTATCAATTTGTAAATCTTTAGATTCTTTATATATAGCTACTAAGTAAACAAATTCTTCATTCGTTAGGTCATCAATGATATTGTTATATAATTCATAATCATTGTCAGAAATCTCAAATAATGTAGAATTTAACAATAACTTTTTAAAATGTTCATATTTTTCCTGAGTTTGAGCTTTTGCTACTACCTGTGAGGTTAAATAAAATCGTTTTAAAAAAGCTTCTTTATTTATTAAATCTTCTAAAGTTATTTTTTGACGCTCTTCTATAATATCAAATAAAAACTTCTCTTGCCTAGAATAATTAATGGCCAATAATATGCCACCTACGGTATTTAATCCTGGAATTACTGGAATAGAATTTGAAATATTGCCTAACGATTCCAAATTAAAAAACTTAGAAAGTGTATTTTGAGGAAGGGTTTTTAATACTTGCTGATCCATTATCACTCCTTTAATCTTTCAAAAGTTTAACAAAAAGAGCCAAACGAATGTCTGGCTCTTTTAAATATAGTACCTGGCAGCTAGCTATCTTCCCGGGCAGTCTCCCGCCGAGTATTGTCGCCGCAAGCAGTCTTTACGACCGTGTTCGGG
>CAZLCO010000059.1:0-13384 GCA_964558005.1 uncultured Gammaproteobacteria bacterium
ATGAAAAAATATACTAATCAAGATATTTTTAGCTTAGTTGCGTAAGTCCTGTTAAAAATTGTAGGCTTTATTTTATCCTACAATTTTTTTATACTTTTTTCATAAGTAGCAACTTACGTGAGATATAATTGTTAAGACCCTGTATTGAATAGGACATATTGGAGTAATAATTTGGCAAGATAATTTTATAAAATACAATAAAAGTTCAATCGTTTATCTTACTTATTACTAGCCGCAAGGCATTCTGCTGCCTGTTTTTCAAGAATTTCAAATATTTCTTTAACAGAAATTATTTCATTGTATTTTTTAAGATTTTGTCCTGTAAAAAACAGACCGTTTTCTATATCACCATCTCTAGCAGCTATTAATGCTTTTATTATACAAAATGCTCTTGTACAGTGCTTTAGACATTGTTTACATTCTTTAGGCCTATTTACTGTACCGTCAATAACCTTCTTCGAAAATTCTGTTAGGACTGCTCTTGATGGTAGTCCAACAGGGCTCTCAACCATTACTATATCTTCTTCTTTTGCATTTAACAAAACTCGTTTGAAGTTTTCATGCACGTCACATTCTTTACTTAGCACAAATCTTGTAGCCATTTGTACTCCGTTCGCACCAAGAGATAGCATTTCAATTATATCAGCCCCTGATGTAACTCCGCCTGCAGCTATTATTGGTATATGACGTGAATTAAATTCCTCACAATCCCTTAAAGCGTTTTTTATTTCTGGGATTAATTCCCTGATGGGTTTCTTTGTTCCGAGGTGACCTCCTGCTTCGCCGCTTTCTACAATTAATGCGCTTGCACCTAGCTTAACTGAAATTTTTGCCAGTTTTGTTGAGCTGACAATAGGCACAATAGGGATCCCGGCTTTTTTACCAAGTGCAAATATATCACGTGAAAATCCAGCACCAAATATTATAAAATCAATTTTTTCTTCAATAGCTGTCTGAACAATCATATCAAATTCTGATGCAGCAAACATAATGTTTATTGCTAACAATCCACCAGGGTTCGTTATATTTTCCCTTGCTTCCCTAATTTGATCTCTTAGTTCCTGTTCTTCCATGCCAGATGCGGCAATAACTCCGACACCCCCGCAATTAGCCACAGCTGCAGCTAGTGGAGCCCGACTAATCCTGATAGCCATTCCTCCTTGTATGATAGGTTTTACAGCTTTCAAATTATCTATTTGTAATGGTGGGAACGACATATTTTCTCCTAATTAAATTTTGCCCATCAATACATGATGACTCCTGTAGCATATCACTCAAGTTTCAGGATTTCAAATGGTTTTTTTGATTTATTTACAAATTTTTTTTCTAAAGCCATAACCGGTTGAAACCGTCCTGTTAATGCTGTGTATTTTACCTGTTATACATCCTCTGCAGTGCGCAGGTGTGTCGTTAATACATATTTTACCTGGATACAACTTATAAAGAGCCCTGTATTCGCCTTCGGTAACATTTGGCATGACGACGTTAGCACCTGATTGCAGCGCTATAAGCCTTCCATTCGGGTTAAGTGTTTCCATTGCTGTGGTAGCGGGTATATTTATGTCCGGCAATATCAATCTTGTAAGCGCCATGACTTTTATACTCATTTCAAAAGTCCCACCGGATTTATTTTCCAGCGGTGTGTCTTCATTTGGAATAAATGGCCCAACTCCAATCATGTCTGCCCCAATTTCCTTAAAAAATAAAATATCATCTGCGATAGATTCAATGCTCTGACCGGGAAGGCCTACAAGCGATCCTGTGCCTGTTTCATAGCCAAGCATCTTTATTGTTTTTAAGCAATTAATCCTGTTTTCATGACTCATACCCGGATGTAATTTTTCGTATAAGTCTTTATCAGTAGTTTCTATCCTTAATAAAAATCTATCTGCGCCCGCATCCTTTAATAATTTGTATTCCTGTTCTGTTTTTTCGCCTATGCTTAGTGTTAATGCGACATCCAGCTTTTTAATTTCTTTTACTATATAAACTAAATCGTCAATTGAATAAAAATCACCGTCTCCTGATTGCATAACTAATGTTTTATACCCGTAAGACACGGCTTTTTGCGCAAAATCAAGTATTACATCAGGTTTAAGCATATATCTTTTGATTTTTTTGTTGTCTTTTCTTAAGCCGCAGTACATACAGTTCATGGCACACAAATTAGAAAACTCAAGCAGTCCACGCAAATGCACTTCATTGCCCACATACTTTTCTCTTACCCTGTCAGCCGCATTAAATAATTCCTGATTAAGGCTGTCGTCTTTAAGTATTGCAACAAGCTCCTCTTTTTCAAGGTGGTGTTCGTTTTCAGCTTTTTTTATGAGCAGGCCGGACATTTTGGATTTTTTTCCATTTTTATTTTCCTGAATTCATTATCCAATAAATTAAAAGAGAATAAACAATTTGTAAGCAGTTTTTTATTAAGATTAAGTAAAACTTTTACAGCTTCAGAGGACTGCACAGAGGCAGCATAGCTTACTGTCGGGCTTATTATTCCTTTTAAAACATAAGATCCCAGTTCCGGCTCGGTAAATATACAATACAGGCATGCGGTTTTTCCCGGGATAATAGTCATTACCTGCCCGGAAAATTCTGTTACTCCAGCATGCACAAGAGGTTTTTCGTGTTTTACGCAGATATTATTTAGCTCAAACTTTGACTTGTAACTATCGAAACAGTCTATAATAACGTCATATTTTTCAATAATCTCGTTACTATTGGTATAAGTAAGCTTTAGTTTGTATTTATCTATTTTTATATCCGGATTATAACTCCTAAGCCATTCCTCAGCAGAGTCTGTCTTAAGTTTGTTAATATTATTGAATTTATGAATATATTGTCTGTTAAGGTTAGACAGTTCAACATTGTCATAATCGACAATCCCGACGTTTCCTACTCCTAATGACGCAAGATTTGCCAGCACAGTCGATCCCAGTCCACCAGCGCCCGCTACGAGCACTTTTGATTTAAGCAGTTTTCCCTGCCCTTCATCTGATATTTCATTAATAAGAATATTTCTTGAATATCTTTCGTTAAAGCGTTTATCCATTATTTTCCTGCAGTTATTTTATAGTGCATTTTTATCCATTCATAAAAATCATTGGTATTAGAAAACAAAAAATCCGGGTTGTGCCGCATAAGTTCATTGTGGTCACTTGTCTTAGCCCAACTGACAGCTACTGCAATAGCGCCAGCTTCTTTAGATTCCGCTATATCAGAAGGCTGGTCGCCAATATAAGCTATTTCTGACGATTTTATATCCCACATACCGGCTATTTTCGTTATGCATTCCGCTTTTATACCCTTGTCAGGATGGCCATGCTCAACGTATTCAAAATATTTTGTTAATTCAAGGTACTCAAGCGATGCTCTGATTGTGTGCTGACCTTTGCCTGTTATAAGAGAAGTTTTAATGTTGGCTTTTTTTAAAAATTCCAATATTTGAGGCATTCCCGGGAACATTTCTGAATTCATGTAATGGTTATTTTTGTATGTTTCAACATATTCCCACAAAGCTTCTTCTTGTCTATCGCTAATTAACCTTGCAATAATACCTTCTTCAGATTTTCCGAAATGCTCTGTTATTTCCGCTTCACTATATTTTTTGCCGGTTATTTTTTCCATTGCCTGCTGAAAAGACAATATACACAGCGGCAGTGTATCCGCCAATGTCCCATCAAAATCAAATATTATGCCTTTCAGATTAGTCATATAATTAATCTTTTGCCTCTGACATTGTTTTATTTTATCTTTAAAAAAGAGAAAAACAAAAGGGGTTAATATGAAATTTCACACAGAGTATTTATGGTTCAACACAGCAAATCAACGCGAATATATAAATATAACCAATAAAATAACAGACATCTTAAAAAAAAGCGGCATTAAAGAAGGGATGATACTTGTTTCCGCAATGCATATAACTGCCGGGGTGTATGTAAACGATGCGGAAAGCGGTCTTATAGCTGATATAGACGAATGGCTAGAAAGCCTTGCCCCTTTCAATATTAATTATCGCCACCACATGACAGGCGAAACTAATGGAGATGCACACCTTAAAAGCCTTTTAATTGGGCATGAAGTTATAGTTCCGGTAACTGAAGGCAGGCTGGATTTAGGACCATGGCAGCAAATATATTACGCAGAATTTGACGGTCAACGAAAAAAACGACTTATTGTTAAAGCCATGGGGGAATAATTTATGTTGAATGCAGACAATTCTATAATCCTGATTATAGACATACAGGAAAAACTTGTTAATATGCTTGAAAGCGACACAATAACACAAAAAGCGACCAAACTCCTTAAAGCCGCAAATATTTTTAACATTCCAGCCATAATTACCGAACAATATCCGAAAGGCCTTGGGGGTACAGTATTGGTTATTAAGCAGGAAGCGAAACCGGATAACGTATTGTTTGAGAAAATTAATTTTAGCGCAATGCAGGAAGCGGGATTTAAAGATTTGTTACGGCACTTTAACCGTAATAGTATAATTTTGTGCGGTATAGAAACGCATGTGTGTGTTTACCAGACAGCAAGAGACTTAATAATAGAAGGTTATGATGTAGAAATAGTAAAAGACATTACTGCTTCCAGAAAAGAATTTGAATACAACATGGGCATAGAAAAAATAAAACAACTCGGTGCAGGAATAACCTCTTTTGAAACTGTGCTGTTTGAACTCTTGAAAACTGCCTCACATCCAAATTTTAAAGAAATTCAGTCACTGGTAAAATAATATCTGTATAAAATTAACTATAGCCCCCTAATGTTGGGAGCTATAGTAGTATGCATTATATTACTTAGTTATTATCCGCCTATTTTGAAGTCTTTCTTGGCGTGGTCGTCAGCTATTTTTTTGATTGATTCTGATTCAGCTTTTACAGCTTCGAGTTCTGTTTCGAGTTTCTTTTGTCTTGTATCGAGTTCTTTTTCTATTCCCTGAAGTTCTGCCAGCAACAGTTCATAATCATTACCGTTATTGTTTAGTACGTTACCGGGGACTGCAACTGGTGCGGGTAGCCCTATTAGTGGATTTGCCGGGGTTTGTCCCGGTAATGGAGATGCGGGGCTGATATATGCGTTATTATCACCTTCAAAAACCGCATTAGCAAGTTGTTCTGAAATTTTGTTGCATTCATCCATTATAGCGAGCTTTCTTTGCATAATAGCTTGCATTTTGAATTCTATATCACTTTGTCTTCTGTTTAAAAATAATCTTGTTACTACTGCATCTGCAAAACCCATATTCTTTCTCCTTTACTTACTTAACTAAACTTACCTTGAATTAAAATATTAGCTTCCAATTTAAACTTACTTACTTTGTTTCACCTTCCAATAATATAAAAACAAAAAATATTTATGAATTACATAAAAAGTATATACTGTTACATATGTTTACATTATAAACTGTATTTCTTTTATATTAAGAAATTTTTTTTAATAACATAACTATAGAAACACCAAAAGGCAGCTTTATTATTTTCATTAATAAAGCTTCAAACGACATTATGCAGCATAACACTGCATTTAGCACTCTGTTGGTTTTCTTTAAATCGTCGCCTTTATCAAGTTTCAGGAGTCTGATTATAGTAATTAAAGGGAATAACAGTGTGTTGAAATAACTTGCATAAACAGTAGAAAATCCGTATTTTTCTGCCTTTTCCTTAAGTTTTGAAAGCGTATACCGTCTTTTATGCTGGTGTACTTCATCATGCATTGACCACAAAAAATTAAAAGCAGGCACTGTAAGAACAAGATACTTATTATCTTTAATTTTATTACTTATATTTTTTAAGGATGCTGTATCGTCATCTATATGCTCGAGCACATCAAGCATTAAAACAAGATCAAACTGTTCATCATCATATGGTAACTCATCCGGAAATTTACCGTACAAAACCTCAGCCCCGGTCTTTTGCATGGCCAATTCTCTTGCCACCTCATTCATTTCCATACCTTTAATATTTGGAATTAATTTTTTAAAATATTTAAGGTTTCCGCCTGTACCGCAGCCAGCATCAAGTAGAACTGACGAGTTATTAATGTCGGGGGCATATTTTTTTATAAGACAATTAATAATATGCCTTCTGGCCAAAAACCACCAGTGCTCATCTTCAAGCTGCGCCATCTGTTCATATAATCTTAAATCCATAATTTCAATTATAATAAATATATGGAAAAAACAAAAAATTTCTGGACAATATTTTTATCTATAAGTTCTATTGTATATCTGTCAGTTATTTTGTGGGCAGTTTTCAGAAGTCTTGAAATGACTGATGAAAGCTTGTTTTTAATGAAGTATGAAACTCCGTTTTTATACGAAAAAGTATTACCCAGCTTTTCCAGCTTTGGTATCATAATTCATAAACTCACAGACTGGTTTGACCCAAAAATTTTTCACTTTAGACTTTTAAGAATACTAACTGACGTAACAGGAGCTTCTATTCTTTATTTTGGATTCTGGAGCTGGATTAAATCCTTTTATAATAAAGATAATTTTGATTTTTGGACCGGTAGCTCTGCTTTATTATTTATTTTGCTTGGGACATTAGCGTCTTATATTCCATATTATCAAATAATCAGCTACAACTCACTAAATAGTTTTTTCCTGTATTCTTCGCTAGGGTTAATATTACTGTATTTATCAGGGAAAAATCATAATTTTTTTCTTTATGCGGCAGGATTTATTGCCGGTTTTAATTTTTTTATAAAATTTCCATCATCAATACTATTTGGAGTTTTTGTGTTTATACTGTTTAAATTTAATATTGATAATATTATAAAATTTATTACAGGCTATTTACTTGCAATTTTAGCTTACTTCCTATTTATTGAATCGCCTGAAAGCTTTATAAACGGTATTTACCTCTCTTTAAATAATATTCCTTCAACTTACAGCGGCTTTTGGAGTAACTTAATTTATTCAATTTTTGGTACAATCATACTTATTCTCTGGTATTACAAATATACCCTTACTTTTTTTATTACAGGATTAATTTTAAATTTATATGAACTGGGTAACAAAAAAGATATTATATTAAAAATTATTTTTATTCTTGCATTACTCTCTTTTATTTACGAAACAGCTATTAATGAACTTTATTTTATAAGGTTAGGCGCTTTTATATTTTTTGCAATCATATCAATAGAAATTCTCATTATAATATTCAAACTTATTAAAAATAGAGATAAAATTGAAAAATTTAAAATAATACTATCTAAATCATTACCGATAGCCGGAATAATTTTCTTGTTGCCGCTTATCCTCATGGTAGGCACAGGCTCCAACCCTCTATATCAATGTTATATTCATTTAACTCCTTTATTTGTATTTCTAATATTTTTAAATATTTTAGAATTTAATTTATTTAAAAAGAGCAAATTTCAATTTATTCTTCCTGCTATATTTATAGCTTTTATATTTATGCATTTATGGAATAGATTGATTTTTGACCCGTTTAAAATCCCTGCATCAATGCCTGCTCAAAAATACGAAATTAATTCAATATCAAAGCTTAAAAATATAAAAGTAGATTTTAAGACAAAAAAATTTCTTACAGAAACACAATATTTATTAACTAAAGCTGATTTTAAAAAAGGTGATTATCTAATTGGTCTGGATATTTCCGGACTCGTCTATCTATTCGACGGTGTATCGCCGGGAAATGTCGGCTGGTATATATCTGATGAAAAACACAGAAACTTTAACTGCAACGGAATAAAATCTGCAAAAACAGAACTATTGCAGCAGCAAAACGTGTATTTCTTCTTGCCTGATGAGGATATAAAAAGAAAAGACAATTCAGTAAAGGATTTTTATTCTTGCTTAAGAAAAAACGGATTTTTAAATAATTATGAAGTAATCGGCACTACTGTAAACCCATATATATCCAGTGACTGGGTAACATCAAACTACAAAATGACTTTATATAAAGAAAAAATTTAATTTGTTTTAAAAAATAAAGTATAATTTATATATGAAAATTTCAATTATAGTACCTATTTATAATGAAACAGAAAACCTGGACGAATTTTATTCAAGAATTAAAAAAATAATAAATGAAGTCGGTTCTGATTTTGAAATAATATTTATTAACGATGGAAGTTGTGACAATACACTTGAACACGCAAAAAATCTGCATTCAAATGATCCTCTTATAAAAATCATCAACCTTTCAAGAAATTTCGGCAAAGAAATTGCTCTCACTGCTGGCCTTGATTATTCTACGGGAGATGCTGTTATAGTTATTGACGCAGATCTGCAAGAACCTCCAGAGTTAATACCTGAAATGATTAAAAAATGGCAGGAAGGTTATGACGTCGTTTATGCCATAAGAAAAAAAAGAGGACGTGAACCCCTGTTAAAAACATTTTCTGCTTACATGTTCTACAGGGTAATGAAAAAAATCTCACGGGTATCAATCCCTATCGACACCGGGGACTATAGACTGATGTCCAGGCGTGCAGTAAACGCACTGATTAAAGTCCGGGAACAACACAGGTTTATGAAAGGATTATTTGCCTGGATAGGCTTTAAGCAGACAGGTATTTACTACGAAAGGGAAGAAAGATACGGCGGTACAACAAGTTTTAACCTGTGGAAACTATGGAATTTTGCCATTGATGGCATTACATCATTTAGCTTTGTGCCGCTGCAATTATCGTCTTTTATGGGCATAATCATAGCTACATTATCAGTGCTTTTTTCTTTATATATTCTTATAGAGACATTGATTTTCGGAAACGCAGTACCAGGATACCCATCACTTATGGTTGCAATACTATTCCTTGGAGGCGTACAACTTATATCCATTGGAATAATAGGCGAATACATAGCCAGAATATACGGAGAATCAAAGCAAAGGCCTCTTTATTTTGTTCAGGATTTTATAGGGTTTGAAAAACATGGTTCAACCAAATAACAATAAAAAAAAATTTGCAATATTTGTAAGCGGTAAGGGTAGCTTTGCTAAAGCTGTTTATAATAATTCACATTTAATAAAAAATGGGGAACTTGTTCTTATAATTTCTGACAGAAAATGTCAGGCTTATGACTTTTTCAACGATTGTAATAATATAACTGCAAAGCTTTTTGAATTTAATAAATACCAGAATAAAGAATCTTTTGAAGAAGATATTTTGTCCTGTCTTGTAAATCATAACATTGATTATGTATTTTTAACATATGACAGGTTATTAGGAAATGTTCTTCTTAATAGCTGCTATAACAAGAAAATTTTTAACTTACATCCTGCTCTATTGCCTATGTTTAAAGGCATAGGGGCTATAAATAAGGCTTACGAATCATCCGCATTATTTTACGGAGCAAGTGTTCATCTTGTTGACGAAACAGTAGATGAAGGTCCAATAATCGCCCAGACAGTTGTTACTAGAAATATAAATCATTCAAAAGAAATTTTTACACAAAAATTATTTGAAAAAGCAAGTATTTTACTTATTGATTCAATTTACAAAGTAATTAACCATAAAATAAATTACATAAGTAATAAACCTGTTTTTGAAAATGTTTTTTATTCTGATGACGGGGATTTTAACCCTAAATTATCAATAGATTGCAATGCTGTTAAATTGTAAAGAAATTTTAAAAATATATATAAAAATACCTTAGAATTAGGCAATTTTATAAAAAATATATACTTTATATATGTAAGTAGTAAATATTAATGAGTTATTGTAAAGTATGTCATTTTTTAATCCATCTTACAATATGTATTCTAATTATTTTTCGAATAATAATTCGAATTATTTTAATAATAACTATACCGGAAGTTATTATAATCCGAATTATTACAATAATGACTATATTAACAAATCCCCATTCAATAACTATATAGAACAAGATACTAATAAAATGAGTGATTATGAAGCAATAATTAATACCAGAATATTTCGCGGCAAGATAGGTTCACCAACAATAGTAGATTACGCACAAATAATAGATAAAGCTCAAAAATATTCATCATATCAATATGGTTTTGGATATAGCGATAATATTGGTAACTCAACAGATCAACTATTCGGAACCACAACAAACTTTTTCAAAAATTACAGTCCATCATTCTCTGACAACATTGGCGGATGGTATACACAGTTGGGACAAAATCTTTCCAATGATTATTCAGGACTCCAATCTTTTTCAAACTTTTTAAATAAAGTTATGAGTTTTATGTAATTTAAAATTGGCTTAGTTTATTTAAAATAATATCTGATAGTGATTCTGCACTATGAGAATCACCTTTGTAGTTCTGTATTAAAATAGCAAAACAAATCATTTTGTTATTTTTTGTTTTTAAATAACCTGTAATTCCGCTTATACCCGCCAGGGTTCCTGTTTTTGCCCATAAATTACCTGATAGATTTTCAAGCCTACCTTGCAATGTTCCCTCTTCATCAGGAACTGTAAAAGTATCCCGATAATCCTTAAATTCATTCAAATTATAGAGCTTTGACAGAGCAAGGCTCATCCAGTCTGCCTGTATTAAATTATTATGCGAAACCCCGCTTGCATCTACAATATGCAAGTCAGAAGTATCAACACCTATACCATTATAAAATTTCTCAAATAACTTAAGCGCATTTTCTGTTGTACCACTTCCTGCAAGCTTAAATAGAATTTCTGATGCTAAATTATCACTGTTTTTATTAATGTTTTCAATTTCTTCATTCAATGTATGTTTAACTTCGGATATTAATTCAGTCTGAACAGGTATTTTACCTGTTTTTATATCACCTTTAAAGTTGATCCATGACATAAAATAAGTTTTGGGGTCATCTACAGGTACAATCTCGTCATTTATAAGGCTTAAATTATGGTCAACTGTATAAACGCTTATCCTTGGCATGAGCGGGTTATCTTTGTCGTCCCACATCCAGCCTACTCCCCAGTGAATATCGTCTATAGCGCTGTCATCAATTATTAATTGCTTTGCATTACCAACATTTTTAAATAATTCAATCAACTCACCTGTAGTGAGCAAAGGATCTCCAGACAACTTAAGGTACAAGTTATCCCTATTCTTGTAAAGGCTTGTCTTTACAAGATAGTCAGGCCCAAGTTCGTTTATAATTAACGGGCACGTAAATGCCTTTAGCGTGGAAGCCGGATGCAACAGAAGTTTAGAATTTTTTTCATAAATTATTGTGCCGGAATCAGCATCCCTTATTGAAACTGAAATAATCGCCGTTCGTGCCAGTTCATTATTTTCAATGATACTGTCCAGTGTAAATTTTATGAAGTTTGACCTGATTATTAAAGTTATTATAATAACCGATATTATACAGGCCAATAAAACTATTTTTCGTTTAAAACTCATTTTCTACAAGTTCGCAAATTATATGGCAGATAGTTATATGTGCATTCTGGATTATTGGCGTATTGTTGCTCGGCACTTTTATTGTTATGTGAGAAATCTCACTTAATTGCCCCCCGGAGTCACCCGTAAGAGATATTGTTTTCATACCTTTTTGTTTTGCCATATGAGTCGCTTCTACAGCATTTACCGAATTCCCGCTTGTGGAAATAGAAAACAAAACATCGTCTTTTTGCCCCAGTGCTTCTACCTGTCTAAGAAATGTTTTATCATACCCAAAATCATTACCTATAGCAGTTATAATTGATGTATTTACGCTTAGAGCTATTGCCGGAAGCGCCGGACGGTCTATCCTGTAAAATTTTCCAACCATTTCAGCCGCAATGTGCTGAGAATCAGCAGCGCTGCCACCGTTTCCGCAAATCAAAAGTTTTTTTCCACTTTTAAATGCATTAATAATAAGTTCTGCTGATTGTTCAATTATCTCTGTATTACTTTTTACTAGCTCAAGTACATCTATAGTTTCATTAATTCTTTCGATTATAGTATTGCTTTTTAATTTCATTCCATCACCCTGATTAAATTATTTACTTTTTTTATTTTCGGGCTTTCCGCCATTTCTTTGATTGCTTGCTGTACGTCTTTTTCGCGAGCCATTTCCGTTAAAAGTACTATCCTGGCTGATTCATCAGGCAATATTTCTTTTTGGACTATACCGTGAAGGTTAATATTATTTCTACCGCATATAGTACCGAGTTCTCCTATTACACCAGGGACATTATTGGTATTCACCCTGATATAATATTTATTTTCCGTATCATGCATCGATTTTAATACAGCGTCTTTACGGCCTATTCCTGCTCTCATCATTGGTAAAGGATAATCAGCTACATTTATTTCTTTAGCCAGACTGATTATATCCCCTAAAACAGAACTTGCAGTAGGAAATTTACCTGCTCCCGGACCTGAAAACATTACTCTGCTGACCGGATCACCTTCTATTACTATTGCGTTTAATACGTCTTCAATGGCTGATAGAGGGTGGCCATGAGGCACAAGCATGGGGTGAACCCTGACATCAACTATATCGTCTTCTCCGTTTTGCACCAGACCTATTAACTTTATTTTATAACCAAATTCATTGGCATAACCTATATCTACTGGCGTTATGTTAACTATGCCCTCTTTGTGAACGGCGTTAATGTCAATATTCTTGTTATATGCCAATGATGCCAGAATTGCTATTTTATATGCTGCATCGTATCCCTGAACGTCTGCGGTTGGATCAGCTTCTGCATAGCCTTTTGCCTGGGCATCTTTCAATACATCCTCAAAATCACTGCCTTCGTGTTCCATTTTTGTAAGAATATAGTTTGTTGTTCCATTTAGTATACCGGCTATTCTTGTAATTGTATTCCCTGATAGAGATTGTTTTAATGGCATTATAATCGGTATCCCGCCAGCCACTGCAGCTTCAAAAAGCACTACTACGTTATTTTCTTCAGCCAGCTCAAATAATTCCTTGCCATGTTTTGCAATAAGTTCTTTATTAGCTGTAATTATGTGCTTTTTATTTTTTATTGCCCGTTTAATAAAATCCAGAGCGGGATTTATACCGCCTATAAGTTCGACGAAAATTTTAATTTCAGGGTCATTGATGAGGTCTTCTGCGTTATCAGTAAATAGTTCTTGCGGTAATTGAGGATATTGCTTTATTTTAGCTGTATCTTTTTCTGCTATTTTCTTTATTTCCACAGCATCAACGTGCTTTAAAACTGTTTCCAAAACTCCGCTGCCTACTGTACCTATCCCAAGAAGTCCAATTTTTATCTTTTTATACATATTTTAAACTCCCAATATATTGAATTTATTATACAAAAGAAGTTTAAAAAATTAAATAATTTATCAGATAATAGAATAAATAGTTTTATATATTGGATTATAGCGTTTTAAATATAAATTTTTGCTTTATGATATATTATTATCGGATTTAAGAAGCTATCTGGTTAAAAACATTTTTTAAGCGTAACCCTTATCATTGCTAT
>CAZLCO010000060.1:0-13166 GCA_964558005.1 uncultured Gammaproteobacteria bacterium
TTCTACATAGGAGTTTCTAAGTTTTAAATATCGGAGTTTTTTGGGCTCAGGTCAACCGGCACCCTATCATCTTTGGCGTTGCAGTCGGTCTTTTATGTTTAATGAGGACTAACTTTGGCGTTACCTGAAGTTTTTTTTGGCCTCGCTACGCCCCTTCGGGGCTAGCTCGGCCTTTTCTTAAAAATTATTTTAACGAAAACTAACTCCTTTGGTATAGTTCCTTAAAAAACACATGTAACGAATTGTGAAATTTATACCTTTTCCATGAAAAATACACTATATTTTTGTTTTTATAAACTTGGAGGAGTTTAAATAAGTTATAAATAAGGTAGATTTTTGTCGGAGGAGACACAAGCTATGCTGTATATGGGGAACAACATTGATGTTGGGAAACTTGCATCAATTGAAAAAAACGGCTTGCCTGTAAAAAACACTACTGTCAAACAGATTGAAGAAGAGATGAAACTATTTGACGAAAAAAAACTGATTACCAGGCAAAGCATACATTATGCCGACTTATGCGCAGACCTTTCCCTTGAAGAAAGCCCTGGCTTAATAGATTATATTACAGGGACTGTAAAAAGCGGGATGGAAAGATTGACAGAATTTGGCGTAAGTCAACTAAACTCAGGTTTTCTGCAAAATTCTGTAGAAGGTCTTGCAACAAACTTTGAAGAAGCAGCCGTTCGGGCAAAACAGCGAGTCCAGCAAAAAGCAGAACTTGCTCAGGAACAAGCTGCAAAACAACAAAGGGCGGCAGCTACAGTACAACAGGTACCGCCACCAACACCTGCGTCAACTCAAAACTTCCACGCTGATGTTCAACAAACTCTTAGTAACGCTATCGAACACATAACTACAAATATAATGGAACCTGTTAATCCTTATAACAATGCTCAACAGAACATTAACACACCAAAACCACAATTAACTGAAGGTACAAAGTTACAAACAGAACTCACAGATAAAACCGTAACGGAATCACCAACCGTTGATAAAAAGATAGATAAAATTGAGACTCCAGAGATAACTCAAACAGAAATCCCTGAAGTCAAAACAACAGTAGTGAATACGCCAACGGTTAATATTGCGAAAAAATAAAAATTCTACACAAGCGGGTTTATAACAAGCCCGCTTGTTAGTTTTGGATAGAAATATGTTGATTTCTGGGGCATTTTATATCCCCTTGATGAAATATCTTTTATGAGTTGTATTGATGGCGTTGCCATTATAAACACCACGCTTGCTTCGCCCTTTTCTATAGCTTCAATAGCTTCTTGCAACTTTTTCAAATATTTCACACCGTTCTGCTTCATCTGATCATCTTCAGAAAATTCGAGAAACTCGCTGAGAACCAGCTTATGCAGAACAGTTAAGTCCAGTTTTTTCATAACATCAGGCAAGCCTTTTTCCTCAAGAAAACTATTCAGGCTCTCTTTTTCCCTTAACCTTGCCAGGTATTTATCGCCATCCTTAAAATAAATTCCAAATGAAATATCATATTCAGGTATTGTATTTAAATCAGATTCTTCTAAATCAAAGTAACTGCTCAAAGATAAAAGCAGGTCCTGCTTGTCTATTTCCCTTGTTACTATTCTGTGAGTTGGATATACCTTTAGGTTCTCATCATCGAGGTTTGTGTAAAAAGCCATAACCCAGTTAGCCTCTTCTGTTTGTGCCCAGTCCCTATAAGCGATTGATGTTTCATAGCGGTGGTGTCCGTCAGCTATAAGCACCTGTTTATCTGCCATTATTTCAACCACTTTATTTATTACTTCCGGGTCCTCTATAGCATATAAAATATTATGTATGCCCTGATCGTCCACCACATCAATAATTGGCTTTTCCGGCAGCTTTATAGCTTCGTCAATCGCCTTTTCCGGGTCAGAATATGTCATGAATATCTGGCTAAAATTTGCTCCGCAGGCTTTCATTAGGTTTAGCCTGTCCTGTTTTGGCCCGCCCATAGTGAATTCATGCGGCAGTACATTACCCTTATCGTATTCTTCTGACAAATTTCTGGCGATAAACCCTTTTCTTGAAATTTTTTCACCTTCAGGGATGGTATAATTTTGAATATAATAGTAAATGCAGGGCTTATTTGATTTCAGAAGTACTTCTTCACCTAACCATTCCTTAAAAAATTTAGCTGCGCTGGAATATCTGTCTTCATCCCTGTTAAGTATAAGCCTCACAATATTATAAGGAGACGAATTATATAAATTTTCCTGTTCCTCAGAAGAAATAACGTCATAAGGAGGCGCAATAACTTCTGAAATGTTGACCTTCTCCTGGTTGTATGTTATTCCGTATAAAGGTGAAATTTTTACCATTTAATTTACTCCTCTTATTAATTGCATTTAACTTTATATCTCTATTAAAATTAAATCACTAAAAAAGTCTTAGTAAAATAAGGAGCAAGTTTTGATAAAAAAAGCAATGATAATGGCCGCAGGCGCCGGGACAAGACTAAACCCCCTAACTTTGAAGGTTCCAAAACCTATGATACCGGTGGCTAATGTAGCGATACTTGAATATATATTAAAACACCTTAAAAGCTTCGGCATAAACCATGTTGTGGCAAACACCCATCACCTTGCCGACCAGATACACAGCGTTTATGGCGCTAAAAACCACCTCGGCATAAATTTCAAATATGTTTATGAACCGGAGCTCTCCGGTACAGCAGGCGGAGTAAAAAAAACTGAGTTCTTTTTTGATGATGATGAAACGTTTATAGTCGTTAGCGGGGATGCTTTAACTGATGTGAACATAGAAAGCATCTATGAAAAACACAAAACCACTAATGCAATAGCAACCCTTGCCTTAAAGGAAATTCCGATAACAGATGTTGAACATTTTGGTGTTGTTGTGATTGACGATAACGCAAGGATAACAGGTTTTCAGGAAAAGCCAAAAGTCGAGGAAGCCAAAAGCAACCTGGTAAACACCGGTATTTATATGTTTGAAAAGAAGATTTTTGATTACATACCCGCCAATACTTTTTATGACTTTGGAAAGCAGGTGTTCCACGATCTTTTAGCCAACAATGAAAGGCTTTTCTCCCACGTTATAAATGACTACTGGAACGACATCGGCACTATAAAACAGTATAAAATTTCTTCATTCGAAATACTGGAAGGAAAAATGAAATGCGAAGTCGCTAAGGCTATAGGCGAAAATACAATTATTGAAAATGGAGCAGTGCTCGCAGGCAGGAATATTATCGGAAAAAACTGTATTATCAAAGCAGGAGCCCAGGTTAAGGACTCCATAATCTGGGATAATACTGTTATTGAAGGAAATACAAAAATAGATGACTGCATAGTAGCGAACAATGTTAAAATATGTTCAGGCAATTTTGAAACAGACGCGGTTATAGCTGAAAACCTGGTAAAAATATAGAATGACAAACAGGCAGGAAAAAGATTTTCTGGGAACGGTAAACGTCCCAATGGACGCATACTGGGGAATACACACTTTTCGCGCAAAAAATAACTTTAGTATTTCCGGCTATACAATACACCCGGAATTTATAAAGGCATTTGCGCTGGTAAAACTCGCCTGCGCACAGACAATAAAAGAGCTGGGAGTATGGGAAGAAAAAAAAGCACAGGCAATCATAGCTGCCTGCGAAGAATTATCAGGCGGCAAGTTTAACCCGGAAATCATAGTTGACCCCATACAGGGCGGAGCAGGCACCTCGCTGAATATGAACATAAACGAGGTAATCGCTAACTGTGCCCTTGAACTGTATGGCAAAAACAAAGGCGAATACGAGTTTATTGACCCCATAGAAGACATAAACCTTTATCAATCAACGAACGATACTTACCCTACCGCACTCAAAATAGCATCCATATTTCTTTTAAGAAATCTTGAAAAAGAAGTAATTGCCCTGCAGGAAAGTTTCCAGGAAAAAGAAAAAGAATTCGCTGACATAGTAAAGGTCGGCCGTACACAGCTCATGGATGCGGTTTTAATTACCCTTGGCCGGGAGTTTTCCGCATACGCCGAGGCCATATCTCGTGACAGGTGGCGGATTTATAAATGCGAAGAACGCCTGCGTGTGGTAAATATTGGCGGTACAGCCGTAGGCACTGGGCTCAGTGCCCCCAAAAAGTTTATTTTCGGTGTTATTGAAAAGCTCAGAAACCTTACAAGCATAGGACTTGCCCGGGCAGACAACATGGTCGAGAACACCCAGAACCTCGATGTGTTCAGCGAAGCCAGCGGCATACTAAAAGCACACGCAACCAGTTTAATTAAAATATCCAATGACCTGCGCCTGATGAACTCAGGACCGCATGCAGGCCTTGCGGAAATCACCCTGCCTGCTGTGCAGACAGGCTCGTCAATTATGCCCGGCAAGGTAAACCCTGTAATCCCTGAGCTGGCCACACAGGTCGGGATGAAAGTTATCGGCAACGACGTAATCATAGACCAATGTGTGGCAGGCGGGCAGTTTGAACTAAATCAAAACATACCGATGCTTGCGTTTAGCTTTCTTGAATCGCTTGAGTTATTAATTAATACCAACAAAACCCTGCGTGAAAAATGTATTGACGGCATAAAAGCAAACAGGGAAAACATAAAAAAACTCGTTGAAAACAGCCATGCAACTTTGACTGCTCTTCTGCCCGAGCTGGGATACAACAAAATTTCAAAAATAGCAAAAGAGCTTAAAGCCACTGATTTAAGCGTAAAAGAATATTTAATACAAAATAATTACCTTACAGAAGAAAGGTTCAATGAACTGACCTCGCCGGAGGCTGTGCTGGCGCTGGGCAGTAATAAAACAAAACATGAGTGAGCAAAACAAAATACTATTCAGGGAAACCCAGCACTTACTTGCAGAATGGCTAATCTACGGCCTTGCAGGACTGATACTGCTCACAAATTTTATTGTTATTTATGCCTTCAGGGGATTTAACCTGGATTTAGACCTTGTTTTTTTTCTTATAACCCCGCTTATCCCATTTATTTTTTATTTTGTCAAAATGAATACTGAAATCGACGAGCAGGGAATTAATATAAATTATTCTCATTTTTACAAAAGAAAAATTCTATTCAATGAAATCGCTGAGGCATATGTAAGAAAATACCGCCCCATAATTGAATACGGCGGCTGGGGCTTAAAAGGCTGGAAAAAATCCAACAGGGCGTATAATATAAGAGGAGACAAAGGACTTCAGCTGGAATTGCTAAATTCCGACAGAGTACTTATCGGGACCCAAAAACCCGAAGAATTAGCCAAAATTATAGAAAATATTAAAAACAAGGAGCAATAATATGAAACCAAGACCCCTGACCTGCCCAGCCTGTGGAAGTACTATGGCAGAAGAGGACATATGCGGATTAAAAATTGATATTTGCAGGGGCGGCTGCGCAGGCATATGGTTTGACCGGGGCGAGCTGGAAAACGTTGACGAAAAATGTGAAAGAGACGGTATTGTGCTGCTTGATATAGAAAAAAATCCTGATATACAGGTTGATTATGAAAAAATAAGGATTTGCCCTACCTGTAAGCCGGAAGTTAAAATGCGCAAGCACTTCTGGAGTGTAAAAGCAGAAGTAGAGCTTGATGAATGCGACAAGTGCGGCGGCATATGGCTGGATGACGGCGAGCTTGAAAAAATAAGAAGCCTTTATGAAAATGAAGCTGAAAAAATTTCCGATACACAGCGTTATTTTGCCAGCTTAAGTAATGACCTCATAGACAGAGCCGAGCAAGAAAGACGAAAAACAGCTCCATGGTATGACAAATTAGCTTTTGTTATCTTTGGAATTTAATTTTACTTTAAGAAAGAAATCAGATAAACCACAAAAACACTTACCACAAGGCCGGTGAACACTTTAAAGAAGTCTTTGCCCATATTTTTCCATGTTTTCTTTGAAGAAACGTGCTTTAGCCTGTTATAAAGTGCAATTTCCCTTCCGGCAAGTATACCGATAAACACCCACGTCGTGCTCATCGGAAGAGTGTTTATTTCCTTAAAGAATACAAGTACAAACGCATAAATAAGGTCAATTATTGAAGCAGAACGGATATCTGTTGTATTGGTCTTGCTCCTGACAATTTTTTGAATAACACCGCCCCTGGCAAAACAAATAAGCCCTAAAAGTCCGACAAAAATAGCAATAATGCCCATCAATCCCCAGGCATCGAACTTTCTCGGCAAATAAACAAATATGTTGGCCACATCATGCATTATCCACTGCGACCATAAAAAAGCAGTGGAACACCACTGCGTTATTGTCCATCCCAAAGATTTCTTATCCTTCGACTTAATAAACGTTTTCTCTATCTTTCTTGCTATTACCGTATAGAGTATTAATGCAGAAACAAACGCTATTATATAACCACATACCGATTTAAATATCATTTTTTCCACAACAGTGCTTGAACTGAACACCATTAACAAAAGAAATGTCGTGCTAACCGGCATCCCCAGACGAGTTAATATTAAAAGCGCTACAGGAGGCAGTGCATGATACCAGTAAAAGGTATCGGGGTGCGGTATCCTCTCCAGCCTGTGAAATGACAAATCACCATTATTTACAAACCATCCAAAAGTAATAGTTGCAGTAAAAATTATGCTTACATACAACCATATTATCCAAACAGGACGCTTTTCATTTGAACTTAAAAACGTACCCAGGGTTTGTATAACATCATTTGCCGCACATGAATAAGCAGCTAATAAAAACCCTGCTATCATAAAAAAAGTGCTGAAACTTAACTCAAAAGGCATATAATCAATCACCGCATTGTTTTTCCATATATTAAAAAATATAACTTAAATGTAAGTTATCACACAAGAATTTTTTTTATAATTTGTAACATGACTTATAAATCGTACACAAAAACACAAGTTGTTGACCGCTAAAATAAATTCTTCAAAATCTTTATTGAAATTCTTAAATGCGAAGCCTTCACACACAGAATATAAAGTTTTGTTAAAACAATTTCGAAAAAATTTTTATAACAATTTATGCCATAAGTAGCATTATGATAAAAAAAATCTATTTTTTTTAAATTTTGGGTTTCATTTTTGGAAAAAATAAATAAAAATTCATCAAAATTTGAAATTTTTTCAAAAATTCAAAAACAAATCCCAAAATGCACTCCCTTTAAGTTTTTCAATTAATATGATAATAATTAAATTATCACATTATAGAGGAGATATATATGACAAACGCAACTTTTATTCCGAATCAACAGTCCCTGTCAAATGATGAAATAAAAAAAATCATACAGGAAAACAACGTAAAATTTATCAGACTGCAATTCGTTGACATTAACGGCCACGTAAAAAACATGGCTTTACCGACAGAACAAATAGATAAAGCCTTAAATAACGAAATAATGCTTGACGGTTCTTCTATTAAGGGGTTTAGAAGCATTGAAACATCAGATATGTATTTTTATCCTGACAAATCAACGTTTGCGCTTTTGCCCTGGAGATCAAAAGATGGCACTAACGTAGCAAGACTGATTTGCGATATATATAACCCTGATGGAACACCATTTGATGGTTGCCCGAGAAACAACCTTAAAAGAGTTTTAGAAGAAGCTAAAAAACTTGGTTATACAATGAACGTAGGCCCGGAAGCAGAATTTTTCCTCTTTAAAAGAGGCGAAAACGGCAGACCAATTTGCGTAACCCACGACGCGGCAGGTTATTATGATGTAGGCCCGGATGATTTAGGCGAAGATTTAAGAGCTGAAATGGTTTCTACACTACAAAATATGGGTTTTGAAATCGAAGCGAGCCACCACGAAGTAGCCGAAGGCCAGCATGAAATAGATTTCAAATATTCAGATGCGCTTACCACAGCGGATAACGTAGTAACGTTCAGAATTGCGGTTAAGTCCATAGCCGCAAAATACGGCTTACACGCTACATTTATGCCAAAACCGATTTTCGGCGTAAACGGTTCAGGTATGCACTGCAACTTCTCTCTTAATAAAGACGGAAACAATGCTTTCCTTGATGAATCAAGGCCATACCAGCTCAGCCAGGATGCGCTCTGGGCAATCGGCGGACTTCTTAAAAATGTAAAAAACATTACAGCAATCACAAACCCGTTAGTAAACAGCTACAAACGTCTTGTTCCGGGTTATGAAGCTCCTGTATATCTTGCATGGTCAGCTGCCAACAGAAGCGCACTATTAAGAATCCCCGCAAAACGCGGCCCAGCTACAAGAGTTGAATTACGCTCCCCAGACCCAAGCTGTAACCCGTACCTTGCATTTGCGGCAATATTACAGGCAGCAATGGACGGCATTAAGGAACAGGTTGAGCCGCCACTGCCAACAGAACAAAACATATACCAATTAACAGAAAAAGAAAGAAAGAAATTAAAAATTGAATCATTACCGGGCAGCTTGCTGGAAGCGCTTGATTTAATGGAAAAAAGCCCTGTTGCTAAAGAAGCGCTTGGCGACCATATTTATAACGAATACCTGAATTCCAAAAGAACTGAATGGGATAAATTCAGGGTTGGCGTTACTCCGTGGGAAATCGAAAATTACCTCGAAAGATATTAATAATAAAAGGCAGAAAAAATTAATAACCCCGCTGTCACAGGCGGGGTTTTATTTTATTTATTACGTCTTCAGAAATCTCTTCAATACTCCTGCTGGCATCAAGTACCTTAATCCTGTCCGGAAATCTCCCGGCCAAATCAAGAAAGCCTTCCCTTACTTTTCTGTGAAAATCACTGCACTCTGACTCAAGGCGGTCTTTTTTTTCTCCAAGACGAGAGCAGGCCACTTCCGGTATAATATCAAACACAAAAGTCAAATCAGGCATAAGTCCTTTTGCCACTATATTATTCAACTCAAGTATCTGTTCTTTATCCAGCCCCCTTGCATAACCCTGATACGCTATAGTTGAATCCACGTACCTGTCGCAAAGCACAACCTTGCCCGCTTCAAGAGCAGGCAGTATCTTTTCTTCTATATGCTGTGCCCTATCAGCAAGATACAGGAATAACTCGCACATAGAAGCTATATCACCGTCATAATTAAGCAGTATTTCCCTGATTTTACAGCCCAGCGGGGTGCCGCCCGGGTCACGGGTTTTAATAAATTCTATTCCCCGCGACTCAAGATACTCTGCCGCACGGTCAATCTGGCTGGACTTCCCGCAGCCGTCTATACCCTCGAATGTAATGAATAAGCCTCGTTTTGTCACTTTATACTCCTTTTTTTAAACGTCACCCTGACCTACCCGTCACCCTGAAATTGTTTCAGGGTCTTTCCTGCGTTGCATAATCACCTACCAGCCCCCGTTGTCATTGCGAGAGCTGCAATGTCCTTTTGTGCAGCCCGTGGCAATCTGGCCAGTGTTATTATTTTAACAAAATTATCACGCATATATTTTTATTAAACCTTCTTGTTTATTTAACTTTGGAAAGATTGCCACGTCGCTTCGCTCCTCGCAATGACAGTGCGGAGAATTTAGTTTTCCTGCCATACTGGCAAGATGCTGAAACATTAAATTGTACGTTAGCACTTCAGCATGATGTGAAAGTTTTTTATTTAGCAGGGTCTTCGCTTACAGTGTTAACGCAATAGAATGCTACACCAAGAAGAAAAAACATTAACATTATTGTTATAATTAACTGAATTTGCATAATTAATCCTCTATATTTCTTATTAACTTATATATTTTTTATGGAGAAAGCCTATGAATATTCCAAGAGCAACAATTAAAATTCCTGTTGAAAAATATTTTATATAATTAATTTCTCCAGCCTGATTAAATATCCATGCCGTAGAACCCACAACAATAGTTACTAAAAAAGTCAGCCATAATTTTAAATATGCAATTTTTTCCTTTAGTTTATTCATAAATCAATATTAACCCAATTAACTCATCTCCGCAAGCTGCTTGTAGAGCTTTTTTTCCTCATCGCTTGGCTTTTCCGGAATTGTAACCTTTACCTTCGCTATATGGTCGCCATACCCGCCTTCTTTTTTCGGCAAGCCAAGATTTTTAAGTCTTAACGACTTTCCTGTTTGAGTCCCCGGCGGTATTGTTACTTTTACAACACCATAAAGAGTTTTTGCCTGTGCTACCGTTCCCAGCACAGCCTTTGGCGCCGGCACGTCCAGGTCTGAGGTTATGTTAGAGCCTTCCACCTTAAAATCAGGATGCTTATTGTACTTGATTACAAAATACAAATCGCCCTTTTGCCCTCTTTTTCCTGTTTTGCCCTCGCTCGAGAGCCTGATTTTAGCCCCTTCTTTTACCCCTTTTGGAATCTTTATATTCAATATCTTATTAACCATTTTGAACCGACTGCCGCCGCACTCGTGGCAGTATGCATTACTGCCCATACATTCCTGACAGCGCTCCATAAAACTTACCTTAACAGCCTTTGTGCCTTCGCCCATTAAATCTTCAAGGTCAATATGCAAATCCTGGATTACATCAGTCTTTTCCTCCGGCGTACGAAAACTTGAAGCTGTCGTAGATTTAGGCGGGGCCTGTTGGAAAAAGTCCGAAAACATCGTTTCAAAAAAGTCACTGAACCCGCCGAAACCGCCGATGTCCTCAAAATTACTGTATGTCCTGAAGCCGCTGAAATCCCTTTTTCCAAAATCAAAATGTATATTTTCATATCCCGGAGGCGGCGTAAAACTGGCGCCTTCTTGCCAACCGCTTCCCAATGAATCGTATCTCTGACGTTTTTGAGGATCAGAAAGCACTTCATAGGCTTCGTTTATGTCTTTAAACTTATCAGATGCTCCGGGGTCTTTATTCACATCAGGGTGATATTTGCGAGCCAGCTTGCGGAAAGCCGATTTTATCTGCTTTTCATCAGCTCCCCGGTCAACTCCCAGTATTTTGTAATAATCCTTATACTTCATAACAATATTTTAATACGTAAATAGTAGAATGAAAACAATATTAAACGCCTGTATCATAATTACTATGGCTATATCGAATGAAAATATCAATAAAAAATTAAAATATCTTGCCGAGCTGCCTGAAAGTGAATACCCATTTATTAGTCTATATTTGCATGTAAATGCACACGAACTTTTTGAGCAGGCAGAAAAAAACAGAATATTTATTAAAAATTCATTTCAAAAAATTGAAAAGCAGGTAAACATACAAAAAGACAGGGAAAAGATACTTGATTTTCTGGAAAACGATTTGAATTCCAAAGCTCACGGAGTAGCAATATTTTCCTGTGATAAACTCGGGGTTTTTGAGGTATTTCACTCAATAATGCCTTTTGAAAGCAGTTTTACCGTAAATTCCATACCTCACCTGAAACAGCTGGCACAGCATGCTGACGAGTGCGAAAATGCCCTCCTAATAATTGCAGATAAACGTTACGCTAAAATTTTCAACGTTGAAATCGGCGGCTTTGTGCTGGACGAAGCTGACATGGAACACGACATCCACAGGTTTCATAAACAGGGCGGATGGGCGCAGATGCGCTACCAGCGGCATATACAAAACCAGACGCTACATCATTATAAGGAAGTGGCAAAAGTCACATCAGAATTTCTTGATTATAACCCATATAATAACCTTATTCTTGCCGGACAGCACAACGAAATCAAAAACCTGCAGGAATTTTTACCCAAAAGGGTAAACACCAAAATCATTGATATTAATTCACTTGGAATAAAATCTGATATAAATCAGATACTTGAATCAATAATAAATGACCTTGCAAAAATTGAAAAACAAAAAGGTCTAGCAAAAGTAGATGAAATCGTGGAAAAATCGCCCCTAATATCCACAACCGGATGGCAGGATACCATAAAGCTCCTTGAAGAAGGCAGGATAGAACTGCTTGTTATTCCTGATTACAAAACCTATATTGGCTGGAAATGCAACGGCTGCCTTTATCTAACCCAAGAACAGCTCCAGGCAGGCTGTAATAAATGCGACCACAAGTTCCAAAAAACTGATTTAACTGAAGAAATGGTCAGGCTTGTATTCAGGACAAACGGCAAAGTAGAGGTAGTAAATGGGGAAGCGGCCGAAAAACTTGAGCAATTGGAAGGGGTAGGAGCTATAGTCAGGTATTAACCTTGCTCTAACTTATTTTCGGTTCCCTGCAAAATTCTTTTTATATTTTCTCTGTGCAAATAAACTATATAAACAGCGCCGACAAAGCAGAATACTATATAACTCATCGGCTGGTTAAATACATACATCCATACAGGCGCAAGAAGTACAACTGTAATAGAGCTTATTGAAACTATTTTTGTAAAAAATGTAATTATAGACCACACAACCATAGTCAGTACACCCACTTGCGGACAAAGAGCCATTATTGTACCTATGCCGGAAGCGACTGATTTCCCTCCGGTAAAACCAAGAAATATAGACTTGCTGTGGCCAAGAATAATTGCTACGGCAACTAACACAGGTAAAACTCCAGTTCCGGGGAATATCTGAAAATTTATTTCAATATACTTGACCGCAAGAACCGGCAAAAGACCTTTAAAACCGTCAAAAAACATTACGAATAAATACCATCCCGTCCCCATAATACGTTTGACGTTTGTAGCGCCGATGCTGCCGCTGCCTATTTTTCTAATATCCTCTCCTTTCAGTAATTTAACCAGGATGTACCCTGTTGGGAAAGAGCCTATAATGTAAGCGGCTATTACACAAATTATTGTTGCTAAAATCATATTATTAAGACCTTTTGCTAACTTATTACATATTTATATTAAATTAAAAACATTATATTCTCAATTGGAAAAAGGGCCTGCGGATGCAGACCCTTTTGGTTTTAATACAACCTCTATTTCAGATGTTTGTGTCTTTATATCAGACTTATTGCGATAGCTGGCGCCTGGTTGGCCTGAGCCAACAGAGTTGCCGATGCCTGCTGCAATATCTGGTTCCTGGTTAAATTTGCAGCTTCTTTTGCCACATCTACGTCCCTGATTCTTGATTCGGACGCTGACATATTCTCGAACTGGATGTTCAAGCTGGCTATTGCTGATTCTAACCTGTTCTGTAATGAACCGATTGTTGAACGTCTTTCTGATACATCAGCTATAGCGCTATCCACATTTGTTATGTAACTTGCCGCAGATGACGCAGTTGCAAATGCTGATGATACGTTGTGTATGCCGTCTGTTCCAAGACTTGATGCCATTGCATTAGCAAGCGGAT
>CAZLCO010000061.1:0-13087 GCA_964558005.1 uncultured Gammaproteobacteria bacterium
ACACTGTATCAAATTTAAGCAATAAGCTGACCAGAGGTACGATAAAATACCGTGAGGCACAGGAGATTGCCGAGGCTATTGGCTACGAGATACAGTGGGTGGAAAAAAAGTAAGTATTTAAGCTATTTTTAGCACTTCTTGAATGCTAAAAATTAAAGTAAAATCAATCTCAAAAGTTCGGATTTTATCCAATACGGGGAGCTTTTTATTATATAAGGGTTTTGCATAACTTTAAATTTTCTAATTTTCTTCTCTTTCGACTGTATATCGACTGTTTTATTAATTTGTAAACCATCACTATCTATATCAAACTGTCCAAAAGTATCTAAAACTTTGATTGCCTCTGCTTTCCTTATTGGTAAGGGGTGGGAATATCTCTGAGTAATAGTTAGCTGAGAATGTCCTAGTATCTCCTGTACTACCGCTAAATCAATTCCTTTTGAAACCATTCTTGTAGCTGCTGTATGTCTTAGATCGTGGAATCTTAACCCTTTTATCTCAGCAGCCTTACATAGACCAGACCATCCATTTTTAATGGTAGTGTACCTATCGCCTGTTTTAGGATTAGTAAAAACATACTTTGCAGATTTCTTTCGACTGTCGAGTTCAGATAGTAATGTAGTAGATAGGGGGATCTTCCTACTTCTACCGCTTTTCGTTTCAGTCAAGAAAAAATAGCCCTCTTCCTGTGAATAAAAAAGTTATCATTGTTTAAAGAGGAAAGTGCACCCCATGATTAGGACAGTTTTTTAAGATGATATAGTTGATATTCTGTCATAATCTAAAAATTTATAAAATTTATTTTAACACAAGATTTAAATTATTATATATATTTAAATATATTTCTTCAGGGGTTTTATTCCCAAGCGCAGTATGCGGTCTGTCATTATTGTAATCCCATATGTATTCTCCTATGTTCAATATAGCTTCTTTAATCGTTTCATAAGCATTTAAATAGACTTCTTCGTACTTCAAACTTTTCCAGAAGCGTTCAATGAAGATGTTATCAACAGCTCTACCTTTACCGTCCATGGAAATCAAAATATCTTTGTTTAAAAGAATATCAGTGAATTCCCTGCAGGTAAACTGGCATCCCTGATCGGAGTTAAATATCTCAGGCTTAGGATATCGGAATAAAGCTTCTTCCAACGCCTCAATACAGAAGCCAGCGTCGAGCGTGTTTGATATCCTCCAGGAAAGGATTTTTCTTGAATACCAGTCCATGATTGCTACAAGGTAAATAAATCCTTTCTTCATTGGAATATAGGTTATGTCGGTACACCAGACCTGATTAGGACGCTCTATCTTCAATCCCTTAAGTCTGTAAGGATACTTAAAGTGCTGTTTATTTGGGTTTGTAGTCTTTTTCTTTTTCCTGTAAACACAGCTTATTCCCATCAATCCCATTAAACGCCTTATTCTTTTTTTACCAACCTTATACCCGATACGTTTTAACCTCTCTGTCATTGCTCTATAGCCAAGATAAGGTCTTTTCATATAGAACCTGTCAACAATTTTCATTAGTTCAAGGTTAAACTCGTTTTCTGGTACAGGCTTGTAGTAAAATGTGGAACGATTAACATCAAGCAGAGTACATTGAGCTGCAATGCTTAGCTTTGTTTCTCTGTTGATTACGTCCAGCCTCTCACTCGTTCCTAACGAAGACCGGGCAGATTCTTTAAAAACTCTACCTGCATTTCGAGTTTACCTATTTTTTTGTAAAGTTCATCCTTCTCTGTTTTATCTGCATTTTCCTGCGATTTAATTTTACCCGCAAAAATCCCTTCCATATTTTTCAGGGCATCCTGCTTCCATTTGCTTATCATTTTTTGGTGGATCCCAAACATTTGAGATAATTCCGGCAATGTTTTTTCGTTCTTGATAGCTTCCAGCGCTACTTTTGCTTTGAATGATGGTGAGTGATTCTTTCTTTTCTGCATTTTTCTGCTCCTTTTTCAGCTTTTTACTATTTTACTTTCTTGAGCAGAATTCAACTATCTTTTCTGTCTAATTTTTGGGGAGCATTACCGTTTGAATGAAGCTATGTTTATAACTTCAAATAAAATTATGGCAAAAAAAATCCTCAATTATAACAATATTCCAACACCGGAAGATGAGAATACCCTGCCTTTTATAAAGGATAAATACATTATAAAAGCTGTTTGGGAACATGCATCTATTGATATGGATGAAAGCAACCTTGTTTATGCGGAAAATCCCGGGCAGCTCAAAAACTTAATCCTTGAAAAAAACAATAAGTGCAATAAAATTTTTTTCGCGGAAAGATATATTGACGGCCGAGAATTTAATATTTCCGTCCTTGCGGGAAAGGTGCTGCCTTTTGCTGAAATAGATTTTTCTAATTTTGACGATAAAAAGCTTAAAATAATTGATTACAAAGCAAAATGGAAACAGGGCTCCTTTGAATATAATAATACCCCCAGGAAATTTAATTTTAAGGATGAAGACAAAGACCTTTTAAAGAACATTGAAAACATTACTAGAAAATGCTGGCAAATTTTTAATTTAAAAGGATATGCGCGGGTCGATTTCAGAGTTGATAAATCAAACCGGCCCTATGTACTGGAAATAAATTCCAATCCCTGCATCTCGTCTGACAGCGGGTTTTATGCAGCAGCCATAAAAGCGGGATTTACAGTTGAAAAATTTATTGAGCACATAATAGCAGAGGCTTTATGTAATTGATATTTTTTAAGTTAAATCTCAAATCCGAACTTCCAATGTGTCTATTAGCGGGAGTTTTTTGTTGTAATTAGAATAACTCTTTGCTAGATTTAGTCTATAAAACCAGATATTAAGAGATAGTAGATCATGAGTGATACAGAATATATTTCAAAATTAAGGAACATAGCGATAATAGCCCATGTGGACCATGGAAAAACTACGCTTGTTGATTGTATGTTAAGACAAAGCGGCATTTTCAGGGATAACGAGGTTATACAGGAAAGGGTACTGGATTCTAATGATTTGGAAAGGGAAAGAGGCATAACAATCCTTTCCAAAAATATATGTATAAATTACGAAGGATACAGAATAAACATAGTAGATACACCCGGCCACTCTGATTTTGGCGGGGAAGTAGAACGGATTTTAGGTATGGTTGACGGCGCGCTGCTTATTGTTGATGCGGCGGAAGGCCCAATGCCCCAGACGAGGTTCGTCCTTTCCAAGGCGATTGAGCTTGGAATAAAAATTATTGTTGTAATTAATAAAATTGACCGAAATGGGGCTGAACCCCATGCGGCTCTTGATAAAATTTTCGAGTTGTTTATTGAGCTCACGGATAATGAAGACCTGCTTGATTTCCCTGTTATTTACGCAAGCGCTGTTGAAGGCATTGCCAAAAACGAGCTTGAGGATCAAAATAACAACTTTAAACCTCTTTTTACCTCTATAATAAATAACATTAAACCTCCAAAAGGCAATATTAACGGTAATTTGCAGTTTCATGTAACCACTCTGGACTATAATAACTATCTCGGAAGAATCGCAATAGGAAGAATAGTTAACGGTAATTTGAAAAACAACCAGCGTGTCAGTTTAATAAACAGAAACGGAGATGTTTTAAAGGGAAAAATAACAAAACTTATAGGCTTTAGCGGGTTGGGCAGAATTGAGCTTGAAGATGCTTATGCAGGTGATATTGTAGGGGTGGCCGGCTTCCCTGAAATTCAAATAGGCGAAACTATTTCTTCAATGGAAAATCCTGAACCATTGCCTTTAATTAATATTGATGAACCTACGCTGCAAATGAATTTTTCTGTCAATGACTCGCCGTTTGCAGGACTGGAAGGCAAGTTTGTGACCTCGAGGCAATTAAGAAAAAGGCTATATATTGAACTGGAAAAAAATGTAAGCTTAAGGGTAGAAGATACAGGAAGCACAGATATTTTTAAAGTAAGCGGGCGAGGAGAATTACATCTTGGGATTTTAATCGAAACAATGCGGCGTGAAGGTTATGAATTCCAGGTAAGCAAGCCGGAAGTTATCTTTAAAAACATTGACGGAATTCAGCATGAACCATTCGAAAACCTTGTTATTGATGTCCCTGACGAATATGTGGGGTCCTGCATAGAAAAATTGTCAGGCAGAAAAGGCGAAATGCTGGATATGTCTTCTAATGGAATACGGACTTTAATAAGGTTTTCTATCCCCGCAAGAGGACTGATAGGCTTTAGGAGTGAATATATAAGGATGACTAAAGGTGAAGGCCTTATGTATCATACCTTTGATATATACAAACCATTTGCCGGCGAGATACAAAGACAAAGAAGCGGGTCATTAATTGCTTTTGAGGACGGTGAGGCTATTCCATATGCCCTGCAGCAGTTTGAGGACAGGGGCGTATTTTTTATCAAGCCTAAAACAAAAGTTTATAAAGGAATGATAGTCGGAGAATGCAATAAACCTCAAGATTTATCCATTAACGTGTGCAAAACGAAAAAGCTTACAAATATGAGGAGCGCAGGAGCAGACGTAATGGTAGCGCTGGCAGCCGCACGTCAAATGTCGCTTGAGGACTGTCTGGAATATATAAGCGACGATGAACTGCTGGAAATAACACCACAAAACGTTCGCATGAGGAAACCAAACGGATATCGAAGCCGATAAGTTTCGCTGCAATAAAAATCGATTCCTATAAAAAACAAAGAAATAAAAAATTTTGTTAAGAAATTTTTGTTTAAGGTTAATTTTTTTTATTCACGAACATTATAAATACAGAAATTAAATAATGAGAGTGAATATTTATGTTGATTAGCAGAACAGATGTACAAAAAAATATTTCAAAGCCAGATATAAGTAACCACAAGACAAACCAGAATATTGCTAACAGCTGTTTATTAGAACCTGACAGCTTTAATAAAACCGCAAAAAATAATAAAGTTATATCTTTTTCCGGGAAAAATTTTGAGTACCGGCAAAATAAAAATGTTATTCAACTAGTTTCGTTTACAGGATTAAACGACCCGGCTAAAACTAAACCTATTGGCCTACAATTCAAGGTTAGGGGCGTAAAAGCAAATCAGAATTTAAAGTTTAATGAGCCCGGAAGAACAAGACATTATCCTGAAGATAAACATGGCCTAAAAGACCTTAATAGCATCGGAAATAATAATATTAACCGCCTGGCTGACAGCGACTGGAAGGACGGACAAAGTTTAATATGGGAACAGGGTATCAGGTACAGCAATAATGTTGCTGTACCAATACTTGAGTTATATTATAAGGAACCGGGAACAGACTCTGTTCTGCCAATAGGCAGAATGCCGGATGAGATATATGCTCATCTGATAAAACATTTTGAGAATGAGGATGCAAAAAGAGACTTCAAGGTAGAATTATCCAACGTTGTGGCAGGAACCTCAAAATCCATATCAACAATCGGCCTAAGAGCAAATTTGCTTTATAGGGGAAAAAGTCTTGAAACACGACAGGAAGTACAAAAATCAATTAATGATGTTTTAAATGATCCTAAATGCTCAGAAACTGCAATGGTTTACCAACCTAAAACAGGTCCGGAAGAAGTTTTGAAAATGATTTTGGATCATGAAACACAAGTTAACGGAAATAAAGGTACAGCAGCCAGAAAAGATATGGAAACTGCCATAGGAAATATAGTAAGAGAAATCGAAAGCCCGAAAAACAGGTCTATCCTTCTTGTGGGGCATAGCAAGCCGGATGGTGATACCATAGGATGCGTACTCGGGTTGAAAAATGCTATAGGGCTAAGTCATCCTGAAAAAGAAGTTGACTGTGCTATAGATGACAGAACCCCCGGCCTGTTCAGGCATACATTGCCCGGAATCGATGGAGAGCTAAAGCGTCCGCACGATCCTGACAGAATTGAAAAACTAAAAAGACAAATTCAGACATTGGCACCACAGCAAAAGAACAGACAGGTAGGAGCAGAAATTGAAATATTACAGGATGAAATAAAAGAACTTAAATCAATTAAAGATTCTTCTCAGGAACTTGACCCTGATAAAAAATATGACCTTGCCATCCTGATGGATATTCCAACTCCAAACCGTTTTACAGGGGCATTTAAAAAATATCTGCACGATGACACAAAAGTAATATACATAGACCACCACCCGCATAGACTACAGGAGTGGAGAGAGGCTAAAAATGAGACAGGCGTGGATATGGATAAAATTCATGCTGGAAAACTTTCGTGGATTGCAGATACTGTTCCTGCTGCAGCGCAAATGATAGGGATTATAGCTGAAAAGATTATACCGGGACTAAAGGAAATAGGTACACAGCAAGGTAATTATAAGGTAGAAGCGCAGGATATTTTTAAAAATGAAGATAAACTTGATAAAGTAAAGGCAATGGTCGCATCACTGGTAACAGGAATTTCAACAGATACGGGCGCTTTCTTGAGGACAGCGAACCTTCTGCCCGAGCATATGCTTAAACCGGCTGAACAGCGGCCTAATTTTATGCCCGAAGGTTTTTCAAAGTGGCTTATGGGCTTAACAGAAGGAATGAAAGGCAATATAGACAAAAAATGGTTAAGAGAAGAGATTAATTATGACATTATAGACGTTAAAAATCCTAAAATGCCTTTGACGGCAAGAGAAACAATGCTGAACTATTCAGTAAAAGGTAAAATTTTGCCGGAAGCTGAAGTTGTATTTTCCAACAGGAAAACTTTCCCGAAAAATTTAGGGCTTGGTATAGTCAGTGTAAATTATGACAGCATGTTCGATGTATGGACAAAAGCAAGGGAGTCGGAAAAAGACGAAGAACGAGAGCCGGAAACAACTCTTATTGATGTCCAGAATGCTTTTAAATATTCGGAAGTAATGAATACACTCAGGGCAAATCCGACTGTTCACGGACAGATAATGGAAGATGAAATTTCCTGGCGTACAAAGATTGAAAAAAAGGCAATGGAAGACTATGAAAGTGATTTTGATGATGACCGTATAGCTGTTTTAATTATGCAGGACAAAAAAGCCGGCGCACTGGATGAAAAATTAAATATAGCAGATAAAAACGGGCTCAGGCTATCTTTAAGGTCGCAAAATGGGACCAACCACGCTGAACTTCTTTCGTATATGTTCAACGGAGGGGGTCACGGCGGGGCTTCAGGCGGACGTGTTGACCTGCCGGGCGTAGAAGTTGATACAAAACTTAAGCTTAAAATAAACGGAAAAGTGGAAGACGATGCTGAAAAAATATTTGAAGCCCTTAATAAAAAATATGAAATTATGAACGATTTTGATCTTTCAGTTGAGGAAAGGGGCCAAAGAGCTCCAAAATTTGAACTCGTAAAAGACGAGGAAGGCAGGACAGCCGCAGAACTTATTACCGATGTAACTCAAGTAATCAGGCAGCAACAGGTAAAAAGAAAAGAAAAGGAAGTTCAAATCAAAAAGGCAAGTTAATCAGGTAATTTAAGGTGATAATCTCTAACATAAATCCACATAAGGCTTTTAATTTAACTGCAATAAAACCGGCAGCGTCATTTTCAGGTAGCTATAATGAGTCTGAGGTTGCACCTGAAAATTTTACCAGTGGTGATAATGGTGTCTTGGATGCCCCGTGGGCATTGCCTTATGTTCCATATAAACCTAAAACTGTTGAAAAAATAACAATTCCTGTTGACCTTACTTATAAAACAGCTGAAGGGGTTCACAGGCCCGGCAAAAGAACTGGAATAAGTCCTTATCCAGTTATGGAAAAAAGACTACAAAGAGTAAATGGTATTAATAAAGATGGAATTGGCAAATCTTATTTCAGGATAAAATCATTGTCAAATTATTTAAAATATAAAATGGTCGGGTTTGTTGTCCCGGAATATGAAATTGAGGGAGAAAAAAAAGGAGGATACCAGTGGTTTGAAAGAGGATTATTAAATATAATAAAAGGTGCCAAAAAGCCTGATCTTTATAAAGAAGACTATGTTAAAACAGCAAAGGAGTTTTTTGGCCTGCTGTCAATGTATGACAGATACTGGATATCAAAAGACTTTAGAGATTATCTGGAATCCCTCAAACAGAGTCCTACTATTAACGAAGAACAAAAATTTGCTGTAAATGCTACTATACAGGCTGTTAAGGAGCTAAATCATAAAAAGAACGGTAACAATGGTAGATTGTTAAATTTCGGTTCCAAAGAGCCCGTTACAATGAAAAAAGAATTCTTTTCACCGATGAAAGCAATGCCTGAGATTTATGCATCAGAAAAATATGGAGGATGTGCTTACTCCGGCAGAAAACTTTCAAGGGCAGAATTATCTGAAATATCAAAAGCTGAAAAAGTTAGTATTGAGCATATTATCCCGAGAAGCTGGGCAGAAGACATGCCAAATATTTACGAAGAAGAACTAAGTGATGATGGAAATTACTTTATAGTTTCCATGCATTATAATGAAGAAGAAAGAAAATCGTTGCCTCTTATTAGGTTTTTAAAAGGCTGGTAATAGCAATGCTAAACAAGCAGCATTCCCCGCGCCACCTGTGCGGTGTCTTTGCCGAGCGAACGGGCTATTTCCTGCGCAAAATCAAAGGCAGCGCCCGGGCCTTTGCCTGTAATTATATTGTTATATTTTACAACCATATCAGCTAGCGGTTTTGCGCCGAAATAATCCTCAAAACCCGGGTATGCCGTAAACTTAGCACCGTCCAGAATTCCCGCCTCTGCTAAAACTATAGGCGCGGAGCATATTGCGCATACCAGTGCGCCTTCAGAGTTTGCTTTTTTAACTGTTTCTATCACGTCAGGGCTGTTTTTAAGATTGGCAGCGCCGGGCATCCCACCGGGAAGCACAACAGCTCTGTAGCTTTCGTTTTTGCAATCGCTCAGCTTTTTGTCAGCTATAAATTTTATGTTTCTTGAGGATAGGGTGTGCAGATTTTCGTTCAATGAAGCTATGCAAACATCAAGGTCAAGCCTTCTTAAGACATCTATGGTTATTACAGCTTCGGCTTCTTCAAACCCGTCTGCCAGTATTATTAATATATCGCTCATAAATTCCTCCTTTTAATTAATTTACTATAAAGTACTTGCCTGATTCTTCCCTGACCCACTCAGGCAGTTTATTGTCTTCCAGTATTTCCGGGTTATGTTTTCGGACAAAATCAATGTAATCTTTTGGAATTTCCCCGCTTTCCCCGAATAAAAACCGTGTGGGGTTTTTGGATACAATGGTTTCGAACAGGCTGCCGTTTATATTCCTGACAAACTGGTCAAAATAATCCTTTTCACTCCATGAATGCGTAATCATCGGTGTATCAGTCCCGAAAAGCACCTTTTCGCAAAGGTCATTGTCCAGCAAAACATCTTTAAGTTCAAAATAATATTTTTCTATTCCCACCTGGTCCATGTGATATTCTTTTTCCCCAAAAGAAGTGGATTCCAGCCCCATATTATGGTAGGAAATATCCGTATAAGCATTTTTGTAAGATTTTAAGACATTTATAATCTTTTTTCTCCAGATATCAGCCTGTATCCTTACCGCATCATCCGAGGTTTTTATGTAATTGCCGCCAAAATGCCCGAAATTAAGCTTCAGATTGGGATGTTTTTCCAGTACGGCCTCCCAGTTGTTTATGTTGGCGAATATATTGGCCTGCCCCTGAGTCATATCAATATCATATGCGCCGGATGAGCCCGCATGGGTCGTTATTGGAATACTATTATCTTCGCAGTAACTGTATATCTTTTCCAGCCGCTCGTCCATGTCCTTTAGCAGGCTGTCATTATTATCCCCGTCGCCTGTGGTCATTTTTCTCAATTTGTCCCTTTTTTCTTCATCATAATATTTGCTTTTTGAGTTTAAATATTCATAATTGGCCGGGTTCGGGAAATACCCCATCGGCGGGTACATCTTTATACCGAGGAAGCCCATTTCCTCAATAGCTTTTTTGCATAATTCATAACTGTTTTCCCTTCTGGGGTCAAACATAACGAACGGAAATATCCTGAAGGGGAAACGTTTTACCTGTTCTGAAATAAACCGCACCTGGTCTTTATAGCTTATCATCCCTTTAAATTTCTTATCAGTGCTGTTTGCGCCCCATTCCAAATCCATCATAAGCGGTGTATAAATGTCAAAACGTTTATCATCTGGATTGATTTCGTCGCCTTTGTTCCTTACCGCCCGGGAATTCAGGTACTCACCGCAGTTACAGATAAAGTTAGCTATTACTTCGCCAAAGCACCCATCGCAGTCGTGGTCTGTATCTATTGATTTTGTATAGCAGTCTTTTATGTTGTCTTTGCATTTGACTTCTGCGCTGAATGCGCCGATAAATTCTGAGCCCCTGCGTTTAACGGCACCTGCAAGCTTTTTCATCAGAAAACTTCCCACCAGCATCTCAGGTAGTGCAAGTTCAGATGTCATTTTATTCGGAACAAATTCCAGGCACAATAAATGGCAGTGGGTGTTTACTTTTGGCGGGCGCTTAGTCATAAAATTCTCCTCAAATAAATATAATCTATTGTATCATTTTAAATAATCCTTGAAAGACCTTTGCGGGATAAGCCTGTAAGTGCAGCGTTTATAAATCCTGCCGCCTGATAATGGTACGTTTTCCGGGTAGTCCCTGCACAGGGCCGGGCGGTTTTCGTAATCAGGACAAAGTCCGTCTTCTTTTATCATCTTACAGGCAATAATCAGGTTTCCTTCTTTATCCTTTCCCATAATTTTAAAGCGGCGGTACTTGTGCAGGAAGAGTCCAACGAGTTTGAAATTTATCCATGCCATAATCCCCGGCCCCATAATATAGCGACAGCAGTCGCCGCATTTGCAGCATTGGCCTTCAAGCCTGTAGCTTACCCGTTTTATGTATAGTTCCGGGAACAGCTCGTAGAGGAAAAGTTTTAGGGGGTTAAATCGTTTGCCGATCATAGAAATTTATCTTTAGGTTATACTTTTACCATAATACAAAAAAGCGAGGATGTTATGGAAAAAGTAAAAGCAAGCCACTTACTGGTCGACACAAAAGAACAGGCAGAAGAAATAAGACAGGAAATCATCGCAGGCAAACCATTCGCCGAAGCGGCACAGATTTCAAAATGCCCCTCCGGCCGTAAAGGCGGAGATTTAGGCTTTTTCGGCAGGAATCAGATGGTACCCGAATTTGATAAAGTTGTATTTGAACTGCCGGTGGAAGAGGTATCCGAACCTGTGCAAACACAGTTTGGCTGGCACTTAATAGTAGTAACCGATAAAAAATAGTGAAAACAGACACCTATAGTATAAAAGATATTGTTTCCCTGCTGGAAAATAATAATATAATTGAACTCGGGGTTATGACCGATGCTAAACGTCGGGAAATACATAATGATACGGATATTGTCACATATGTAGTTGACCGCAATGTCAATTACACCAATATATGCACGTGCAAATGCAGCTTTTGCGCCTTTCACAGGGATAAAGAAGCAGAAGATGCATATGTACTTGATTATCCGACCATTAAAGCCAAAATAGAAGAACTGATAAATGCGGGCGGTACGCAGTTATTACTGCAGGGCGGGCTTAATCCGGATTTGCCGCTGGAATACTACACAGACCTGCTTAAAGCCATACGTGCAGATTTTTCCGACCTGGCAATACATGCATTTTCTCCGCCGGAACTGGACTTTATCGCTAAAAGTAATAACCTTGGTATAAAAGAGCTGCTACAGGAGCTGGTCAAAAGCGGTTTATCCTCTATTCCCGGCGGAGGGGCGGAGATTTTGTCAGACGAAGTCAGGCAGAGGCTAAGCCCGAATAAAATTAATTCCGAACGATGGCTAAATGTTATGCGAACAACGCATGAGCTGGGCCTAAAAACAACCGCCACAATGGTTTTCGGATTCGGTGAAAGTTATGAACACATAGCGGAGCACCTGCTTAAAATCCGACATTTGCAGGAAGAGACCGGCGGGTTTACCGCGTTTATCCCGTGGACAGCTGTGCCTGGAAATGCCACAGCGCATGACTATCTTAAAGTACTGGCTGTATCGAGGATTATATTGGATAATATACCTAATATTCAGGTGTCGTGGGTAACACAGGGGTTAAGCGTTGCACAGGTGGGGCTGAAGTTCGGGGCAAATGATTTTGGCGGGACTATGCTTGAAGAAAACGTCGTAAGGGCAGCCGGGTGCAGCAACACTACTACAGTAAATGAAATCAGAAAGTGTATTGAACGAGCTGGTTTTAAACCAAAGCAGAGGAATACATATTATCGAATTATTTCCTAGCCCATTAGCATAAATTTTATTTATACATTACTAATTTTTCAAAAAATATTTTTACGGTATGATTTTATAGAGGAAGACAAGGGGATTCATATTAGATATGAGAAAAGAAAATATATTATTTCTGGTTATACTCGGCCTGACAGTTGCAAGCATACTTGTGATACTCACAAAACCAACAAAGCTCGGGCTAGATTTAATAGGCGGCTCAAGACTTGTATTGCAGGCGCAGACGACCAATGACGTACCGGAAATTACCGAAGACGTTATGGACAGCCTGCATTTTTCCATAGAAAATCGTGTCAATTCAATGGGTGTAGCCGAAACAGTCGTGCAAAAAGTAGGCAAGACAAGATTACTGGTTGAAATACCAAATATCAGCGACCCCCAAAAAGCCAAGGAATACCTGGGCAAGACAGCTAACCTTGAATTTAAAAAGCAAAAGAAAAGTTTTATAAAAGGAGAGGAAAAATGGATTGACGGCGAGCTGGTACAGACAGAAGGCGAAAAAATGTGGGTCAGCACAGGTGTTTCCGGTAAAGACCTGAAAAGAGCATATGTAGGTAGTGACACAGCAGGCAACTGGCATGTAAATTTTGAGCTGAATGATAAAGGAGCCAAGAAATTTGCCAAGTTGACCACTGAACTTGAAGGTAAACCATTAGGCATCTTTTTTGATAATGAACTAGTGTCAGCCCCGGTGGTAAGAAACCCGATAACCGGAGGCGCAGGCTATATAGACGGCGTAGGCAGCCTTGAGGAAGTAAAGCAAATGGTAAACCTGCTAAACGCCGGCGCGCTTCCTGTCCCAGCAAAAATAATCGAGGAAAATTCCGTTGGCCCGACATTAGGCCTTGACTCC
>CAZLCO010000062.1:0-12806 GCA_964558005.1 uncultured Gammaproteobacteria bacterium
TATGAAAAAATATACTAATCAAGATATTTTTAGCTTAGTTGCGTAAGTCCTGTTTTTAAGATATTATTTATATCAACATCAGAATTCACAATGTTTTTGTACTTGTTTAACGGGGATTTTATATCCATTGCAATATAATCAACAAGTTTTAAATTAATTATTGCCTCCAGCTTATCAGGAAAACTGCCATTAGTATCAAGCTTTACCAGAAAGTCCATATCTTTGATTTTTTTAATAAATCCTACTAAATCCTTCTGTAAACAGGGTTCTCCGCCGGAAATCACTACAGCATCAATCTTTTGTTTTCTTGTCTGCAAAAAGCTCATAACATCCTGTTCATTAATTGAAGAGCAAGATGTTAAAGCAAAAAGGTCTGGATTATGACAGTAATGACACCTGAAATTACATACCTGCGTAAAAATAACAGCGGATATTTTTTCTGGGTAATCAATTAATGAGGATTTTTTCAGTTCTCTTATTAACATTATATGTTTTTCTATTTGAAAACTCAGTTCTTTTACCTTCGTTCCATTGTTTTACAGGTCTGATATACCCGACTACCCTGGAATATACCTCGCATTCACACCCGCATTTGGGGCAGTTGAAATACTCTCCTTCAATGTAGCCGTGATTGGAACATGTGCTGAATGTGGGAGTAAAAGTAAAATATGGAAGGTGATAATTTTCACATATTTTTTTAACTAAATTTTTGAGGCTTTCAGTATCGCTTAATCTTTCACCGGCAAAGATATGAACCACAGTACCGCCTGTGTATTTAGTCTGTATTTCATCCTGATGGTCGAGCACCTCAAAGATATCGTCAGTGTAATTTACCGGAAGCTGTGTTGAATTTGTGTAGTAAGGATTTGCGCCTTTTGAGTAATATTCAGAATCATTGGCACATCTTATTGATATAAGGTTTTCTTTGTCCATTTTAGCTAGCCTGTATGAAGTCCCCTCTGCTGGTGTGGCTTCAAGGTTATAGTTATTACCTGTTTCCTTCTGGAATTTCACCATTTTTTTGCGCATAAAATCCATTACTTCAAGAGTAAATGCTTTGCCCTCATCTGATGCTATATCAATGTTTATAAGATTAAGGCAGGCTTCATTCATGCCGATTAAACCGATAGTTGAGAAATGATTTTTCCAGTAAACTCCGTATCTTGATTTTATATCCCGCAAATAATATTTAGCATAAGGATAAAGATTAATATCAGTGAACTTTTCCAGCACTTTACGCTTAATTTCAAGACTGTTTTTAGCTATAAACATTTTTTCTTCGAGCATTTTAAAGAATTCAGACTTGTTTTTAGCTAAAAAGCCTATTCTTGGCAGATTAATCGTAACTACACCTATTGAACCTGTAAGGGGATTAGAGCCAAACAACCCCCCGCCTCTTTGTTCAAGTTCACGATTGTCAATACGCAACCTGCAACACATTGAGCGTGCGTCTTCCGGACTCATGTCGGAATTAATAAAGTTGGAAAAATACGGAATGCCGTACTTGGCTGACATTTCCCATAGACCCTTTAAATTAGGGTTATCCCAGTCAAAATCCTTTGTGATGTTGTATGTAGGGATCGGAAATGTAAATACCCGCCCGCTATTATCGCCTGCCATCATAACTTCAAAGAACGCTTTATTGATTAAATCCATCTCCTGCTGGAAATCTTTATATGTTTCGCTCTTTAATTCCCCGCCAATGATGACATTCTGATCAGCATAATAGCTCGGAACAGTTAAATCCATTGTTATATTTGTAAAAGGTGTCTGGAAGCCCGTTCTGGTCGGCACATTAAGGTTGAACACAAATTCCTGTATTGCCTGTTTAATTTGTGAATAATCAAGATGATCATAAGCGATAAATGGAGCCAGCAGCGTATCAAAGTTGGAAAATGCCTGTGCTCCTGCGGATTCCCCTTGCAGTGTATAAAGGAAATTAACTATTTGCCCAAGAGCTGTTCTGAAATGCTTTGCAGGTGCACTTTCAACTTTTCCCGGTACTCCTGTGAAACCTTCTAAAAGCAGGTCTTTTAAATCCCAGCCAACGCAATAAACCGATAAGATATTTAAATCATGTATGTGAATATCGGCGTTTGTATGTGCTTCCCTGATTTCAGAAGAATATATTTTGTTAAGCCAGTAGTTTTTGCTTACTTTTGAGGAAATATAATTGTTCAACCCCTGTATTGAATATGACATGTTAGAATTTTCATTAACCTGCCAGTCGAGCTTGTTTAAGTACTCGTCCACCATATCAATATTTGCGGTTTTTAGAAAATC
Organism: uncultured Gammaproteobacteria bacterium; assembly: GCA_964558005.1. Classification (GTDB taxonomy): domain Bacteria; phylum Cyanobacteriota; class Vampirovibrionia; order Gastranaerophilales; family UBA9971; genus JANQGS01. The sequence goes on from CAZLCO010000062.1 coordinate 2,284, forward strand.
CCTGATTTTAGCGTGCTGTTCACGGTAAATTACATATGCCTTAGCAGTCTTTTTGTACTCAGAAGAGAGTAAAACCTCTTCCACCATATCCTGAATTTCTTCAATGGTTGGAGCTTTAAAGTTTGACTGCTTCTGATTAATTAACTTGTGTGTTAACTCCAGAACCTTTGATGTTAAGCCCTCTGCTACATTTTTGTCGAATTCTTTGGTTGCTGATGCTGCTTTTTCAATTGCGTTTGTGATTTTCGTGGAATCAAACTGTGCAATTTTCCCATCACGTTTTAAAATTTTATCCATGTTTATCTCCTGTCATCGAGGTTAACTACCCTAATTAAGCATTCCGGCTATACGGCTGCGGACCAGCGTGGGATTTTCACCCGACTTTCCTTAAATTAGTATGTAGATATTAATAGTAATCAAAATTTTATGCAAGTAACGAATTAAAACTTAATATAATTAGAGTATATTTGTATATTTACTGCTTATTAGAACATATTCACGCATTAATATTTGTTTACATATATCCATGTGTTTATAAACTGTCATGACAGTTTTCCCTGAGTTGCTTCTCTGCTTCGATCCTTAACCTGAAAAGCTCTTTTTCAACTTTGAGTCTATATTCTTCAAGTTGCTCATCGGTTGAATCTTCCAGTACATAAATAGGATCACCAAAAACCAGCGATACTTTTGTAAATGGAACAGGAAGCGGAAGTTCAAAGTAATCCCATGATTTAAATTTTTTCTTATAGGTAACATCAGCGCTAAGAGGGATTATTGGCTTTTGAGAAAGTTGAGCAATTTTAATAAGTCCGGGTTTAACTTCATAATTAGGACCTTTTGGTCCATCTACCGCATAAGCTATATTATTTCCTGCATCTAAAACCCTTATAATTTCACGAGTTGCTTGCATCCCACGTCTACGAAGGGAACCTCGAATTACTTTAAATCCTACTTTTTTAGAGGAATAAGCAATGATTTCTCCATCTTTACTTACACTAATAAGAATATATATATTTTTTCTCTCAGGAATCCAACCAAAAGCGTACATTAAACCATGCCATGCTGCATAAATACAAGGTTTAGTTTCTTTTTTATAGTTATACAATTCACCTTTGTTTGTGAAACAAACAAGATTCATAGCGGCACTTGTAAATGTTGTTATAACTTCGTATTTTATTTTCTCGTAATTTTTTTTCATTGAGCATGTGATTCCATTAAATGGAGAACGCTCAAATCTTTTTTTACTGCCTTATTGTATTCGTTAACAAGAGTTTCTCTATACACACCCGTATCAATAAAATCCCATGGAAGTTTTTCCGAAATCGGTATCTGCCTTGTGGCATACCAGTCTAAATCTGTACCGCTTTTTGTAAAACTTTCACAACTTCCATTATGTTTGTATGTTTCTTCTATCAGGTGGGACATTGCTCTATCTCCTCTTGAAATCACAGCCTGAATATAATCCCACCTTGGACTGGTAGGTTTGTATTTAATACCGGCAATGGCCAGCTCTTTTTTGAGCAATTCATTCTTTTTCTTCAATGACTTTGAATCTTCACGACCTGCCCACTGGAAAGGAGTATTAGCTTTCGGAACAAAAGAACTTACGCTAAGAGTCAATTCAAAACCTTTATTTTCACTTTTTAAAACTTTCATAAGATTAATTAGGTCAATAATATCTTCTGTTTCTTCAGTTGGAAGTCCTATCATTCCATATATTTTAAGCCCCCTTAATCCGTTTTTATTTGCTATCGCTATGCTTTCCCTGATTTGACCTTCGTTAAGATTTTTATTGATTACTTTTCTTAATCGTTCACTTCCTGCTTCAACTGCAATAGTAGCGTGTTTTTGTCCACAGGCAACAAGGGTTTCAACTGCCAGCTCAGAGATTTTATCCGCTCGTAATGAAGAAACTGACAGCTCAAACTCTTTTTCCTTTCTTTTGTTTAAAATATAGCTGCAAATTTTCTCAAAACATGCATGGTCAGCAATTAATGCACCAAGCAGAACAATTTTATTTGTAACAGTTAATCCTAAATCAATAGCTGATTTGATTTTTTCCACGTCAGGGTATCTGGCAGGCAAATTTAAATAACTTGCAAGACAAAACCTGCATTTTCTTGGACAGCCCCTCCCCAATTCAATTAAAAATGTATTTTTAAAAAAAGATTTTTCTGTAACTATAGGGCTATAAACGCAATCATTAAAGTTTTTTGTTACCCTTTTTTCAATAATATCACCTTCTTTAAAAAAAGAAGGCACATATATGCCCTGAATTTGCGATAACTTCAATAATTTTTCTTCTCTTGAAGAATATCGTACATCTTTATAAACTTCGATTATTTCATTAAGAACATTTTCTCCGTCCCCGATAATAATAAAATCGAAAAAGTCAGCAAAAGGCTTAGGATTTGCTGTTAAAACAGGACCGCCCCCAAAGATCAAAGGTTCATCAGTCCTGTCTTTACTTCTGAAGGGGATTTTATACTTTTCAAGTATTTTAAAAACTCCCAGATAATCAAATTCAAATGAAAATGAAAACCCTGTCAGTTCAACATTTTTGGGCATTATTAATGTTTTTTCCGTGTCTGTAAATACTTTTTCAGGAATAACATCGCTGTTAGTGTCTAGTTCCTTAAACAAGCTCAAATAGCCTAATGAGGACATTCCTATCATATAAGTACAGGGAAAACAGAACCAGACTGGTATTCCATCCCTGTTTTTAGACGTAGGGGTATAAGTGTACTTTTCTAAATTTAATTTGTTTTTCATTTTTTTTCCTGTCTCGAGGTTTTAACTAATACATATTTTAAAAGCTTTCGCTTTGCTCAAGCATTCCGGCTGTAACGGCTGCGGACCAGCGAGGGATTTTCACCCTTCTTTCCTTGTTTTAATTATTTAGGTAATAAAGTTGCTTTTCCTGGCAGGACTTCGTTAGTTACCTTATAAAATATTTCTGTAAAAATATTACTGTTTTGTTCTGGAGTTAAATTTCCTGGATGTTCTTTATTTATAGGTAAATTTCTGGGTTTTATCTTATGTTTTTCACAAATATCTCTGATAGCCTTAACCCAACCAATTCTTTCCTGACGGGGAATACTTTCTCCCAACTCATGAGCAAGTAAATTTAACGCCCTATATCTGTTAAAGGCAAAGTGCGTCTTGAAAAACCAACTTTGGGTGAATTTAAGTTATTAGATAGGGTTATATTTGTTCTATTATTAACTAACAGCATTTTCTTTCTCCTTTTCATATTTATTTCGTATTTCTTTTGCTGCTGAAACCATATTATTTAGAGCTTTAACAGTTTCTTCATACCCTCTGGTTTTTAATCCGCAGTCAGGATTTATCCAGAAAAGCCTTTTATCAATTACCTTTACGGAACGCTCGATTATATGATTAATTTCCTCAATATCAGGCACTCTGGGCGAATGAATATCATAAACTCCAAGACCAATACCGTGATCATAATTAAACCGCTCAAAAACCTCGATAATCTCACCACCGCTTCTTGATGCCTCTATTGAGATAACATCAGAGTCCATTGCATAAATACTTTCAAGAATTTCGTTGAATTCTGAATAGCACATGTGGGTATGAATCTGGGTTTCAGGCTGTACACCCTCGTTAGTCAGCTTAAAAGCATTAACTGCCCAGTTAAGATAATCTTTTTGCTTTGATTTTCTAAGCGGCAGACCTTCCCTGAAAGCGGCTTCATCTATCTGGATAATCTTAATTCTTGCCAGCTCAAAGTCAAGCACTTCGTCTTTTATCGCCAGGGCAATCTGGTAGGCTATTTCCTTTTTGGTTATGTCTTTTCTGAAAAACGACCAGTTGAGTATAGTTACAGGACCTGTTAACATCCCTTTCATCGGCTTTTCAGTAAGTGATTGAGCGTAAACAATTTCATCAACAGTCATTTTTAAAGGTCTTGAAACATCTCCATAAACAATCGGCGGTCTAACACACCTACTGCCGTATGACTGCACCCAGCCATTTTTTGTAAAAGCAAAGCCATTAAGCCGTTGTCCGAAATGCTCTACCATATCAGTTCTTTCAAATTCACCATGGACAAGAACATCCAGCCCTATTTTTTCCTGTAATTCTATTACTTTTTTGATTTGTTCTTTTATAAATTTTTCGTATTCTTCTTTGGAAAGAATCCCTTTTTTATAATCTGCTCTTGCTTTTCTTACTTCAGAAGTTTGTGGGTAACTACCTATTGTGGTTGTAGGAAAAAGCGGAAGGTTTAGAATTTCCTGCTGTTTATCATAGCGGTATTTAAATGTTTCGATTCTTCCTATATTGTTTTCATCTATTTGGGCGACCTGGTTTATTACGGTTTCATTTCTGAATTTTTGACGTATAGATTCAAAATCCTGTGATGGAATAGGCTTATTATTATTAATAATATCTTTTAAGGTTTTTAATTCTTCTAATCGCTGATCTGCAAAGGATAAAAGCTGTATTAAATCACTATTCAGGGTTTCTTTTTCCGGATTAAGAGAAACAGGAAGATGGAATAATGGCGATGAGTTTGAAATTATCAGCTCATTTTGCCTTGTTAGCTGAATAAGTTCATTTATTAAATTTACTGTTGTTTTATAGTCGGTCTTCCAGATATCCCTACCTGAAACAATTCCGGCAACAAGTTGTTTATTTGATGGAAAGCCATATTTTCTTATATTTTCCATATTCTCATTATTTACAACAAAATCCAGACCAATACCATCTACAGGTAAATTAAATACTATTTTTTCATATTCAGAGATACTTTCATAATAAGTTTGAACGTGTATTTTTATGCCTGACAAATCTTGTGTGAGGATTTTATAGCCTTCTATCAAAGAGTAAAGTTCTTCTCCGTTTAAATCCAGAACAAGTGCCGGTTCATCAATCTGAACATTTTTTACTCCATTTTCTTCGAGTTCTTTTAAAATTTTGTTGTAAAGACAGGAAAGTTCTAAAAATAACTCATTAAAGTTTTCTGTTTTATATCCTTTTGCCAGTTTTAAAAATGTAAACGGTCCGACTATGTTCGGCACTGTTTCTGTTCCCAGCTTGTCTTTTGCCCATTGGTATGATTCAAGCGGTCTGTTTTTTCTTAGTTCAAATTTCCCTGTAATTTCCGGCACAATATAGTGATAATTAGTGTCAAACCATTTTGTTATTTCACAGGCGACAGCGTCTTTGTTTCCTCTTGCCATTGAAAAATAAATTTCAATGTCTTCATTTAACCCGGAAAACCTTTCAGGAATTATTCCAAACATGGTAGATAAATCTAAAATAAAGTCATACAAGCTAAAATCATTTGATGCAATCAAATCAATACCGTATTTAATTTGCTCCTCCAGTCTTGCCCTGTTGATTTTTTCAGTTTGTTCGATAAATTCATCTTTTGATAGTTTTTCATTCCAGTAGTTTTCCAATGTTTTTTTTAGTTCACGATTTTCGCCTATTTTGGGATACCCAAAACTTTTTGTCTTAATGTTTTTTTTCATAATGTTCTCCATACAAAAATACTAACAGTTAACTTACTGTCAGTATCCAAGAGTTGGAAAATAATAGTCTTTTTTAAACAGCATTAGCTGTTTTGTCGCTATTATCTGTGTTCCCCAGTCTCGGAGTACTAACAAATCAAATTAAATCATGCATTCCGGCTATAACGGTTGCGGACCAGCGGGGGATTTTCACCCTTCTTTCCTTGAATTAATTTTGAATTTATTATTACATAAAAATAAATTTTTAGTTCAAGAAGAGTATTTATATCACAAGTTATATAATGTTTGTAACATCGAATTAAAATCTGGCTTCAGGGCATTTTTAGTTCCGACTCAATTTTTATTTGCTTAAAATCGTTCGTATCAAATATGTATTTCTGTTTTTTAGAAATAATCTAAAATTTGAATATATACTTTTTTTACGATTTGAAGAAAAATTTCCCCGCAAAATTTTTAGGCATAAAAATTTTAAATTTTATGAAAAATATGATTCTTAATTAATAGTTAATATAATTTACGAGCCTGATATAGTAACTTAAAATAAATTTATGGAAAATGTAGGCGATAAATTTCAACAGGAAACAAAATATTTCCCCGAAAAAATGGTGGGAAGACAACTGGATTGGGATTCAAAACCCCCTACTTATAAAGAATACCAAAATGTAAAAACATTTGATTTGCCACAGAATTTTTCAATGGGATTCAAGCCCTTTTCTGATGTGATAAAAGAGCGTAAAAGTATCAGGAAATTTAGTCATGATTCTTTAACACCAGAGCAATTATCATACCTGCTATGGGCTTCAACAGGAGTCCAAAGAAAAGAAAGAGGACACGTATTCAGAACAGCACCATCTGCTGGAGCTTTATATCCCATAGAAACCTACCTTGTCGTTAATAATGTTAAAACTTTGCCACAGGGACTTTATCATTATTCTATTAAAAACCATTCACTTGAACTGCTTAAAGAAGGTGATTTCAGGCAGGAAATCGCTTTTGCTGCTTTAGAGCAGGAAATGTGCGCTGAGGCCCCTGTTGTTTTTGTGTGGAGTGCTGTTTTTGAAAGGTCAAAATGGAAATATTCCCAACGGGCTTACAGGTATATTTATTTAGACGCAGGACACATCGCACAAAACCTTGCACTTGCTGCTACCTCGATAGAGCTTGGCTCCTGCCAGATTGCTGCTCTATATGATGACAAGGCAAATGAGCTTTTTGGCCTTGACGGACAGGATGAAAGCATCATCTATATGAGCACAGCAGGAGGGATATAATTAAAACAGTCTTTATACCCAACATTTGTTTTTAAATTTAGCGATATTTCTTCTTATGAAAATAGGAAAAAATAGGATAATTTTGTCCTATTTTGGCCATCGCTATATTCTAGAAGTTTTGGATGGAAACAGCCAGTTAAAACTTTCGCCTAGACACTTACGGCAAAGTGATAACTCATCTGTAATGAAATATCTAAGAATTTTATTTAAAAATAGACCAACATTTATTTGTGTAAAGGCTTATGGTAAAGTTTAAATTATTAAAATTTTTAAGTTTGATATATGCAACCACCAAATAATTATAAACAGTTAAAGAGAAAAGATTTTAAAAGCGAAAGACTCGATACAATCCCTGATTGGGTTTTTGAATGTAAAGATATAGAACTACTAGGATTTACAGATAACCAAATAAGCGAAATTCCAGAACGACTGTATGAATTAACAAATTTAAAAAGTTTAAGTTTTACTGGTAATCAGTTGAATTCTATAACACCCGGCATTTCAAAATTGGTAAACCTGCGTGAATTATATATAACAGGTAATCAATTAAAAGAAATTCCGCTTGAAATATTTGAACTGAAAAACTTAGAAGTTCTCTGTATGGCAGGCAACAATTATACAGAGTTGCCTTAGAAAATGAAGCATAGAATCGGATATGCCTGCATTAACCTCTCAATCGGCATTCCTTTAAATAGGACATGCAGGCTGGCAAATGCAAGCGAAGAAAAATTAAGAGAATTAATACAATCAAACCTTTCTGGCTTAAAACAGGTTCTGCAATGGAACAGGGATAATAATATACGGCTGTTTAGAATAAGCTCGGATACTATCCCCTTTGCCTCTCATCTTGTAAATAAAATTAAATGGTGGCAGGATTATAAAGATGAGCTTGCTGATATAGGACAATTTTTAAAAGATAGCGATATCAGGGTATATATGCATCCCAGCCAAATTGTTAATATTAATTCTCCTAAGTCTGATGTTTTAAAAAGCTCAATAGAGGAACTCGAATGGCACGTTAGGTTCCTTGACTCAATTAACCTTGATTTTGCAAATAAAATTGTTTTTCACGTTGGCGGAGTTTATGGAAACAAAGATGAAGCAGTGGAAAGATTTATCAAAGTGTATAATAACCTCCCAGAAAATCTTAAAAACAGGCTCACGCTTGAAAATGACGACAGAAGTTATAATGTTTGGGATTTAATTCAAATTAACGAATATACCGGCATTCCGCTTGTTTTTGACAATCTTCATCATCAGGTTTTAAATACAGGAAAGCCTAAAGATAAAGATATTGAAGAGATAATGAAAACTTTTTTCTCAACGTGGGATAAGAAATCCGGGTTGCCTGATATTCATTATTCAACCCAGAAAAAAAATGCCAGGGCGGGAAGTCACTCTGAATCAATTAACATTGAAGAATTTGCCGACTTTTTTCTTAAATATTATCATCTTGATTTCGACATAATTTTTGAAACAAAAGATAAAGATAAAAGCGTGCTTGCGGTTTACGAAATGTTTAAAAGTGATAAAAGATTCAAGGAGCTTGAGGTGTTATGAAAATTTTAATCTCTGGCTCTACAGGCTTTGTCGGCTCAAGATTGATTCCTTTTCTTGAAAGTAAAGAACATGAGATTTTTCATCTTGTTTTAAATCAATCCGGCTTAAAAAATCAAATTTTATGGAATCCGCAGGAAAATTTCATAGAAAAAAATAAAATACCAAGTGATATAGATGCTGTTATTAACCTTGCAGGAGAAAACATTTCAGAAGGAAAATGGACAAAAGATAAGAAAACAAGAATTTTAACCAGCAGGATAAATTCGACAAAACTGCTTATCGACACCTTAAAAGAAATGAATATTAATACTGAAGTTTGGATAAACGCATCAGCTTCAGGTTTTTACGGAAACACAAAAGAACGTTTAAACACAGAAGAAAGCCCTGCCGGAAAATCTTTTCTCTCCCAAGTTTGCCAAAAATGGGAAGGGGAAGCTTTTAAAGCCAAAGATATTTTTAAAAGAGTAGTAATTTTAAGGTTTGGAGTTATTCTTGAAAAGCAGGGCGGAGCTTTGAAAAAAATGTTGCCTGTTTTTCAGACTGGTCTTGGTGGTAAACTCGGCAGCGGAAAGCAATACTTTCCTTGGGTTGCCCTTGATGATGTTGTTGAAATCATGGATTTCTCTTTAAATACAGATATTTCAGGAATATTTAATACAACAAGTCCTGATATTATAACAAATCAGCAATTTACAAAGGATTTATCCCTAGGAGTTAAAAGACCTGCAATTTTAACTGTTCCTGCCTTTGCATTAAAATTAATATTCGGGCAAATGGCTGAAGAAACAATGCTTATGAGTACAAAGGTTTCTTCTGATAAATTAATAAAAACAGGATACAAGTTTAAATATCCGGATATATCTGAATTTTTAAACCAAAACTTGAATTATTGACTATAATTAGATACAATTAAATATAATTAGATATTATTAAATACAATGAGGTTGTTTTGATAAATATTAACAACATAAAAATAACTTCAGAAATGCTTCTGATTATTAGCGAGATAGATGAATTTAAGGGTTCTTGGAAGGCTCTTGGTAAGTTATCACCTGAAAGATTAAAAGCCCTTAAAAAAGTTGCAACGATTGAAAGTATCGGCTCTTCAAATCGAATTGAAGGCAATAAACTTTCTGATAAAGAAGTTGAGGATTTATTGTCTCAAATAGACAGAAAATCCTTCGCTTCAAGAGATGAAGAAGAAGTTGCCGGCTATGCCAGGCTTATGAATTTAATTTTTGAAGATTGGGAAGTTATTCCTTTTAACGAAAATTACATAAAACAGCTTCATAAAATACTTTTGCAGTATTCTACAAAAGATGAAAAACACAGAGGCGAATACAAAAAGCTTTCAAACAGTGTTGCTGCTTACGATTACGAGGGAAATCAATTAGGAATTGTATTTGAAACAGTCTCTCCGTTTGAAACTCCACAAATGATGAAAGATTTAGTTGAGTGGACAAAATCCGTTATGGAAGATAAAGCGTTGCATCCTCTGATAATTATCGGAATCTTTGTTGTTGTGTTCCTTGCAATTCATCCTTTTCAAGACGGCAACGGCAGGATTTCAAGAGCGTTAACTGCCTTGTTGCTTTTGAAGTCAGGGTATGCCTATACTCCATATTGCTCCATAGAATCAATAGTTGAAGATAACAAGGAAGGTTATTACAGAGCCTTGCGGGAAACCCAGTCAACACTTAAAAGCGAGCAAAACTTTGAACCTTGGCTTGTGTTTTTCTTAAGAACCCTTCAAAAACATAAAATAAGGCTGGAGAAAAAAATAGGCACTGATATTACTTATATGACTGAGTTGCCTGAGCTTTCAGCAAAGATTATGGAAATTATTGAAAACAAAGAACGTATTACAGTTTCGGAAGCCATAGAAAAAACCGGAGCCAATCAAAATACAATTAAAAAACATTTATCCGATTTGGTTTTAAAGGAATATTTAATCAAACACGGCAAAACACGTGGAGCCTGGTACACTAAAGTCATAAAGTCTTGAACTATATTGAGAATTCTATCAGTAACTTTGAGAAAAAAGAGAACTTGGCAAAAAATACCAAAAATAATTATATGTGATTAATAGATAATGAAATTAAGTACCGCAGAATGTTTGATAAACTCTTTGCTCACCTAAAGGTGGAGATTGATAAGGCTTATAGAATTCTTGTTCATTATAAGGATCCTT
>CAZLCO010000063.1:0-12744 GCA_964558005.1 uncultured Gammaproteobacteria bacterium
GCAAATTTTTCCTTAGTTCAGGGGTGTAGTGGGGGGTATTTTAGGGTTTTTTCCTGGTTATTTCCTTGTAATTTTCTTGTTTTTTTTGGTTTTTTGGGGTTATTTTTTGGGATTTTTGGTTAAAAAGGTGGTAATTTTGGATAAATTTTGATTGATTTTGTTAACTTTTGAAAATAAAACAACTCATTTAAGTTAATAATTTATATTCATAGTTTTTTATACAAATGAATTTACAGAAAATATTTAAAATATTATGAATATTCTTCCTATTCAAAATAGAAATACTTCTTATAAAGTAGTAGTTCCTTTAAAAAAAAGTAAAACGAATGACCAAAAAATAAATGATCATATTTCTATCTTGCCTGAAAAAAACCGGAATAATGCATTAAAAGCATATAGTTCACCTCTCATAAGCTTCAGGGGGAAACCGACCGACCAGGCTTTATATGATAAATTTATCGAACCAAAAGGCGGTCTTGAATCCGCTATAACAAAACTGGCCAAAGTCTCTGAAATTATAGAAAGCCCGCTTTGTGAAAACATGGAAAAATAAAATGATTGGTATAAATACACATAGTAATTTACAATATTTATATAGAAACACAGGGAAAGACTACAAGTTGAGCTTTTCACAACAAAGAGCTGTTGAGGAAACAGTCCAGCAGGTATATAAAAAAGACGAAGATTACAGGGCAAAACTGGCACAGAGCATAAATTTTTCGCCTCAACAATTAAAATCCGTAATGGGGGCAGAGGAATTAAAGTATATACTTGAACATGAACTGAAACCTGAAAACTTTTCCACCGGACGAGATTTTGAAAATGTACATAAAGGCACATTCCGGGTTAATTTGCATATGCATACACAGTACTCTGACGGCAATATGAGTGTAAAACAACTGCTGGACAAAGCTGCAGATTATGCAAAGGGCAAACCAAAACCGGTAGTAGTTGCGATAACAGACCACGATACCCTTTCCGGGGCAAGGGAAGCTATTAAAATAATAGCCCAAAACCCTGAAAAATATAAAAATATCAGGTTTGTGCCGGGCATAGAGTTCAGCGCATTCCATCAAGTAAGTCCGCAGGACAAAAGGCAGCTGGAGGTAGTCGGATATTGTGTTAATCCGTTCAAAACAAACAACCCAAAAGATAAAGACGTTGCAAAATTTGTTGATAATATAAGAAGCCAAAACGAAAACTACCTTAAAGGAATTGTAGAAGGACAGTTAAATAAATGGGAGGGGGACGCAGGCATCGCTGAAGATAAACTAACCACCCCTGAACAATTCAGAAAACTTTCTAAATATGCTGATATTCTGGGCAGTCCGGGATTTCTAAACGGAATTACAGACGCTTTTAACAAAGTATTTAAGCAACACGGCTGGCAGCGCAGGCAAAATGACGGTGTTGATAATATAGAAAAAGATTATATTAAAAAAACAGGAAACAGGGGCATAACACCCGGAACTCCCTCTGTTGAGCAAATTACAAATGTGGTTAATGCCTCAGGTGATGGATTTGTGGGCATTGCACACCCGGGAAGAAACTTGGGAGGTATTGATTTAAGATTTTTATTCCCTGCTTTTAAAAGACTAGGGGTTGATGCAGCCGAGGCTAATTATCAGTACCAGCCGAATAATGGGGTTGATTATAAATTCATTAAACATATTAATTTAGCTGTCGAACAGGCAAATATGCTAAAAACAGGTGGTATAGACAATCATTCTGACAGTATTTTTACCAACAGGTAGATTTAAAGAAATATTTAAAACTTTACCCAACTCTGGTCATTTTTTCACGCAACGGTCAATTCCCCTTCCCACGCTGTTATTTAGGCATACTGCAATCTTTTTGCATACTTTTGCCGTTTCAATTGCACTATTAAACCCTATTTTTTGAGATTTCTCCACTCCCTTCGGTCGGTCGAAATGACGGAGTGGCCTTAGGTTGGTCGAAATGACTGAGGGGTGTACTCAAACCCCTTCTAAATTTACTAATGTAAGTTTTTAAATTTTTTCTTGAAACTAGCAATTTTTTATTGCCGGTTGTTTTTATATAAATACAAGGGTAAAGGTAAAAATTCATATTTGTAAATTAATTTAATTTCTAAGGAGGGATTAGGATATGACGGTAGAGGTAATTAAACCATTTTTTGAAAAAATAGGAAAACTGGATTCAACAGATAAAAAAGCGGATGGACTGGTTAATGGCAAACCGGTATTTGCCGACCAGCAAATCCAGGGGGATTACAGTCAATATGCAACCATGGACTCATCAAACCCGAGAAAACAGGATTTAGGTCAGAGCATATTTGACCAGGTATTAGACAAGTTTAAGGGCGAAGGTGGAGATTTATCACTAAGGAATACGGAAAAACCTGTAATAAATCCGGCGATAACTCCTGAAAACAGAAACTCTGATTTAGAGTTGTTAGGTCTTTTATTAAGACTTTTGGCGAATAAAGATTCTCAAAATACAGGAAACACAGGCCTAGAGGCTCGTACACCGGCAGCAACCGCCGGAAGCGATGCAAATCCGACAGAACAAAAATATAATCTTCTTGGGCAGTTATTTGCGCTTTTACTCGGCAGAGGCCAGAGTAATCAGGGTGTTAACAGATTATCAGAGACCGGTGCTCTTCATAATACAGGCTTACCGCCAAGGGCAGGAAGTGTGGCAACCGGCCCAATTAACAGTCAAATTGCTCAGGCAGCATTAAATTCGAAAGGAATGTCAACAGCAAATGGCCCCGGCGGAGGGAATGTGGCCTGCGCATGGGTAGTAGATAAGGTTTTAAAACAACAGGGAATAAATTTAGGGGCAGAAAACCCAAATTCAGTAGTAAGTACTGAAAAAGCTTTAAAATCAAAAGGACAACAAATATCTGCATCTGAGGTGCAGGCAGGTGATATAGTTGTAACAACAGGCCCAAATGGGAAAAGAAATCATATAGGCATAGCAATGGGTAATGGTAAAGTGCTTTCAAATTCTTCAAGCAATAAAAGTTTCTCCTGGGTATCAGGGCTGAACTTTGATGGTCATTACGGAAACCAGCAGGTCAGGTACTACAGAGTAACTGCATAAAAGGAAAGGAATTTTCAAACAAACTAGCAATTTTTCAACATAGTTTGTTTTTATATAAATAAGAAGGGTAAAGGTAAAATTTTATATTTCAAAATTTTAAAAGGGATAAAAAGCAGGAGGGATTAGGATATGGTAGTAGAGGGAGTAAAAAAGGACTTATATAGAGACACAGTCCAGCCATTTCTATACAATGTCATCAGGGCAGATGCCCAGGACGGCACAGTCGGCGATATTTTCGGAAAAAACAAAGAGCTTAGTGGTCTTTATCACAAGTATCTTGATGGTAAGGGCGACACAGTAACAGAAGGGATTGAGCTTTTTGCGACTATGTTTAAACAGGACAGGGAAAAAGAAGGAACAAATCCGGCTTATGACCTTAACCGGGGCGAAGAACCTTTAATTTCTCAACCGACAGATAATAAAGCCGATCTTAAGGATTTATATTCTCAGATACTGAGTTTATTGGGAATTATTAAACCGGAAAGTTCAGCTGCCCCTCAGGCAGCACAAACAAGCCCGCTGGCACAGGCTTTTGAGCCGTCAGTAATGCAGCCGAATAATTTACAAGGATTAAATTTAAATAATCTTTCAATCGAAGAGCTGTTACTATTGTTAATTGCCTTAAAATTAACTAAAGGCGAACAGCTGAATCAGGGCGGTTTCAAGGGAATGGGAGCCGAAGAATTCGGCGGCGTAAATATGGGAGACGGAAGTGAAAACGCTTTCTTTGAAGCTCTGGGCGGCAGGGAATCAAACGGAAATTATCAGGCTAGAAACCGATACGGGTATCTTGGCAAATACCAGTTTGGTAAAGCAGCACTTCAGGATATAGGTTACAGAGATAAAAACGGCAACTGGACAGGGAAAAATGGCGTTAACAGCGAGGCTGATTTCTTAAAAAAAACTGATGCACAGGAAAATGCAATGAAAGAATTTACCCAGCTTCAGTGGAAAAGGCTAAAAGGACTGGGCGCTGATAAATATATTGGTCAGACTATGGGCGGTATTAACATTACCAAATCAGGATTACTTGCAGCGGCACACCTTGGTGGCCCGGGCAATGTAATTAAATTCCTCAAATCAGGCGGACAAAATGTATTTAAGGATGGTAACAATACACCTATCACCGAATACATGAAGAAATTCGGAGGATTTAACCTATCATCCATAGCATAATTAACATAAATTAATAAATTTCATTCTATAGTTCAGGAAATATCACTTATGAGTTCAGGGAAATATCACTCAAACCCGCTTTAAACCGGAAGGGAAGGCGGGTTTTCTATTATGCGAAGCGGGAGTGATGAGCCTGAAAGGCTGGCTTTGCCAGACTTGGAGGGCTCAAACTAATTCTTAGTTGTTTAGAACTTTTATATCCTGTAATTTCCCTTCAACAATTTTAAGCATTGTTTCCCTGTAATTCCTGAGCATATCAGGCGAACCCGCCTCAAAGCGCAGCGTGAAAACCGGCTCCGTGTTGCTCGCCCGGATAAGTGCAAACCCGTCGTCAAAAACCAGCCGCACACCGTCTATGGTTATGGCTTTGCAGATTTTTTTGTCGAAAACATCCGGCAGCAGTGCGAATTCCTTTTGCAATTCCTCAACTATGCGGTACTTATGCTCGTTTGGGCAGGGCAGGCGCACTTCTTCCGAGGTGAAAGTTTTTGGGAAGGAGTTTACAAACTCGTGTACGCTGAAATTAGAGTCTTCTGCCTTTTTCTGGCTGACTACCTCAATAAACCTGCATCCGGCGTAAATTGCATCATCAAAGCCGTAATAGCGGTCTTTAAAAAATATATGCCCACTCATTTCGCCCGCCATAAGGGCGTTTTCCTCTTTCATTTTGCTTTTAATGTAGCCGTGGCCGGTTTTCCACATTATGGCGCGGCCGCCATGCTTTTCAATTGTGTCGTATAAAACCTGCGAGCATTTGACTTCAGAAACAAATGCAGGTGGGGTGTCACCCCGCACCTGATGCGGGGTCTGTTCTTTATTCAAAATATCGAGCGCAAATATAAGCATAAACCTGTCGCCCGGCAGGCTGAAGCCTTTGTCATCAACTATGCCGATCCTGTCAGAATCCCCGTCAAACGCTATGCCAAAATCAGCGCCTGTTTCCTGTATTTTTTGCTTTAAATCAGTCAGTGTATGTTCATCGCTGGGGTTGGGGTGGTGGTTAGGGAAATTTCCATCAGGCTCTGAGTAAAGTTCCACGACTTCACAGCCCATTTTTCTGTATAGTTCGGGGCCGACTATGCCGCCAGTGGCGTTTGCGCTGTCAACGACTAATTTTACGCCCTTGCCCGCGTCTTTAAAACTGCTCATATGTTCGTTTATATAATCAGACATAATGTCATAGGGCCTGCATTCGCCTTTTTGTTCCGATATCGGAAATTCACCCGAGCGTATTATTTCCCTGAGTTTTATTATTTCTGTGTCAGAAAGGGCTACTTTTTTGTAGGTCATTTTGAGTCCGTTGTACTCCGGCGGGTTGTGGCTGGCGGTAACTATAAGCGTGCTGACTATGCCGGGGATTTTGTATTCTGAATAGTATCCCAAAGGTGTCGGGCACAGACCCATTTCATATACGTTTATACCGCAGTCGGTGAGGCCTTTTATGAGTGCTTTTGTCATCTCGTGTGAGTGGTTTCTTGCGTCATAGCCTAAGCTGACGCTGACGTCGCCGGTTTCACCCTGCTCCCTGAGGTATCTGGCGAAGGCCATGCCTATATATGTATATAGTTCCGGGGTTAAATCCTTTTTAACTATTCCCCTGATGTCGTTTTTACCGAATATTATGTCGTTGAATTCGATTTTCATAATATATTGCCCCTCTGGTCTATTCTTAGTATTCAATTGTAGCAAAAAAAGATTTATAATTAAAATAATTAAAAAAAATCCGCCTATTGGAGTTTCTTATGAAAAAATTTAAAACATTATTTTTAGTCCTTTGTGTTTGTATTTCTGCAGGAGCTTATGCATTAAGCCCGGAAGAAGCAAACAGCAAGGAATATATATATAATCACGGCCATTCTCCTGAAATGATAAGGATTATGGAATTGCAAAAGGCGAGGACAGAACCTGAAAGTCCCGAAAATATGGAGGTTAAGCCAACTAACCGCTTTGTTAAATTTTTCAGGAATATTTTTTATGAACGAGATGCTACCACTTCTGTTGATAATTTCGGGCAGGAAAGTATAATGTCATCTGAGAGGCCCAAAAGATAATTTAGTGAGAAGCTTCAATATTTGATTTTGTATAAATATCAGTAAAAAGTTCAACAAGCCTTGCGTCCCATACAAGCCCGGCGCCGTTGCGGAGGATATCAAGCGCTTTGTTGACGGGGAGAGCTTCCCTGTAAGGTCTATCGCTTATCATTGCAAAGAATGAGTCCACAACAAACAAAATTCTTGCGCCACGGGGAATGAGGGTGCCGGAAAGCTCACCAGGATACCCGGTGCCGTCCCAGTGTTCGTGGTGGTTTTCAATTATATTTATTATATAGCCGGTTGTTTTAAGCGGCTTAAGTATTTCTTTTGCTGCCAGTATCGGGTTTTTAAGAACTCTTGTTTTTTCTTCCTTTGTGAGGGGCCCGGGTTTAAGCAGTATTTCCTCGGGTATTAAAAGGCTGCCTAAATCATGAATAAGCATTGCTATCTGCAGTTTTTCAATTTCATCCTCGCCCATGCTTGATGCTTTGCCCATTTTTTCCAGTATTTCCAGTTTTTTATTAGTATAGTCGTTTTTATAGGCATTATTGTAATTTCGCAGTCTTTTGAGCAGGATGCGCATAATTTCAAAAAGGTTAATATCTTCTATGACGTTCAGTTTCAGGTCTTCAATGACCTGGAGGGCTGAGGGGTTCTGTTGTTTTATCAGCATGTCGGTGAAAGTTTCTATTATGATTTTTTTCCAGTCCTGTTCTTCTTCTCTGGATGCTATTTCAACCCTGTTGCGGCCGTTTCTTTTTGCCCGGTACATTGCCTGGTCAGCCATTTCAAGCAATTCGCCTAATGACTCTGTGTGCCGTAAAAATGTTGCAACACCTATACTTGCGGTTATTTTTTCCACTTCCTTGATCTGGCTTTCTTCTATGGAAACACGTAGTCTTTCCGCCGCTATTTTTCCGCCTTCTATATCAATACCCGGCAGTAATACAGAAAATTCTTCCCCTCCAAAACGTGCCGGTATATCTACAGAGCGGGCATTTTTTCTTAAAACCTCACCTATTTGCTTAATTGCCTCATCACCTATAGAGTGGCCAAAGTTGTCGTTTATTTTTTTCAAGTGGTCTAAATCAAGTGATACCAGCGTAAATGGCTGGTTAAGCCTTAGGGCACGCTCCACTTCTATTGCAAGACACTGGTCAAAGTGCCGTCTGTTGTAAAGTCCTGTAAGGCTGTCTGTGAGAGCCTGTTTTTTGATTTGCTCAAAAAGGTTCGCTATTGTAACGGCGAGTTCTATCTGACCGGCAAACAGGCTCAGGAAATTTCTTTCAGTAAAGCAGATTTCGTTCCTGACTGAAATAGTGACAAGACAGCCAAATGGTTCATTCTGCACTACTATCGGCAAAATAGAAATAGCCCTGTTTCCTATAAGGTTAGTTATTTCCCTTAGCTTTTCCGGCTCTATAGAAGGAGTAGCCCCTTCAAACAGGTTCATAAACCCTTTTACTTCTTTTCTCTGTTTATTCTTTACAGCTTCTACAATAAGATTATTCATTGCAGACATTGGTATATCATAAGAAAAAATTGAGCTTCCAATAATTTCCTGGAGTCTGGCTGAAAAATTATTTTCATTTGCTGCCCGGATTTTTAACCTTTGGCCGGACTCAAAATCAAACACCTGGAAAACAAAGCAGTATAAATATCCCAGTTCGTTGGAAAGTCCGTTAATTACTGTTGAGAGCACTTCTGAGAGAGGTTCTGAGGAGTTCATTGTACTCCATATGTCTTTCAATGTTAAAAGGCTTTTATTTGCCTGATTAAGTTCTTCTGTTCTTTCCGATATTTCTTTTTCCAGTACAAGGTTTCTTTCAAATATTTCTCGGAACCGTCTTTTTTCGTCCAGCACAGAACTTTCCAGCACCTGTATCTTGTTGCCGAATATTTTTACTTTATTAACGAAATTTTTATACCACTTTTGTGACATTAACCAGACCGGTAAATTATAATTTTATAATAATACAATCTTAATTATAATTAAAGCGCTTGGAATATTGGCTGAAAAAGTTTTTTCACTTCTTTAAAATACAAAATCCGTTACCCGGGCAATGATATTTTAAAAATTTTGGAACAATATTTATTTGTTAATAAAAAATTTTCATTAATTAATAAGGAGGAAAAAATGAAAAAAGGCAGTGTAAAAATATTAATGGTAATGGTGGCCATCCTTGCAGGCCTTACCCTGCTGTTTATGATGACATTAAAATCAAACGTTCAGACCCAGCAGTCAGCACAGGCCGAACAAAGAGATGAAATAAAAATGGAACAAAGACAAAACGGGATGGAGCTTGAGCAAAAGCAGGACAAAAAAGAAGAAATGGAAAAGAAAAGCCGGGTTTATTCCGAGGACCTCGATGAATTCAAAAGAATGGTCACAAATCTTGAGCAAAAAGACATGGTAATGTTTAAAAACCAGTCAAGAGACGCTTTTATGGAACTTGCCGATTTGATAGACCAACTTGGCGAGCAAAAAGACGATATCCTCAGCGGGACAATGGTTGAAGAAGAAGATACTGAAGAAATAAGAAGAAGCGCAAGAAAAATCATTGCAGCGGAAAACGAAGACGAACTTCTTAAAGAACTCAAAAACAGCTTTAATGCTGCTGAAGAGGCCCTCGAAGAAGCTACAGAAGAAACCGTTGACGAAGAAAAATATGAAAAAACTCTTGATAATCTCGAAAAGAACATAGAAGAGCTCAACAAAGAAAACTATATGAACAAATCAAAAGACATTTTCATGCAGTTCTATGCAGTGCTTAAAAATTTACACAACGAAAAAAGAACCGCAAGAACTTAATAACTTCAACACACAGCCTTATTTAACAGGGGGAAACCAAGCGTTTCCCTCTGTTTGTAATATAATTGCGCTGTTCTCTCAGCCATTTTTCTTATCCGGTTAATAAAATTAGTTCTCTCGTCCTTGCTTATGACCCCTCTGGCATCGAGCAGGTTGAAAGTATGCGAGCACTTTAACACATAGTCATAAGCCGGCAGCACAAGCCCGGCATCCAGGCAATTGTCCACTTCAGTCGTATAAAGGTCAAATAATTTAAACAGGGTTTCAGGGTTAGATACCTCAAAATTGTATGTTGACTGTTCTATTTCATTTTGCAGGTAGATTTCGCCGTATTTAAGGTTTTCATTCCACTGGATATCGAAAATATTGTCCACATCCTGTAAATACATTGCTATCCGCTCAAGTCCGTAGGTCAATTCAAGCGCAACCGGCTTTACGTCAAGCCCGCCAGCCTGCTGGAAATAGGTAAACTGTGTTACTTCCATCCCATCGAGCCAGAACTCCCAGCCGACTCCCCATGCGCCGAGCGTCGGGGATTCCCAGTTGTCCTCAACAAAGCGGATGTCGTGGTTTTCGAGTTTTATGCCGAGCGCTTCCAGGCTTTTTAAATATATGTCCTGTGCATCATCCGGAGAAGGCTTTAAAATTACCTGATACTGGAAATAGTGCTGGAGGCGGTTCGGGTTTTCGCCGTAGCGTCCGTCCGTTGGGCGTCTGCAGGGTTCTACCATCGCCACTTTATAAGGTTCCGGCCCGATTGCCCGCAGGAAGGTCGCGGGGTTCATCGTGCTTGCGCCTTTTTCTATATCGTAGGGCTGCTGGATTATGCAGCCGTAGTCTGACCAGTATTTATTGAGTTTATGGATTATTTCTTGGAATGTTATTGTCATTTGACACCTCTTTTTATGCTCTGGAGTTATTATAGTATAACTGTTATAATTCTTTAATATTTTAAAAAAGCAATTTTTTACCTTTAAGGTTTTTTAATAATAAAAAAAGGAGTTGAATATGAAAAAAATAAGTTTAACGCTTTTAATAACCTTGTTTGCGTCTCTGCCATGCTTTGCTGACGCTGATACCTACGCTGACAGCCTTATAAAAAAATTCTGTCCGGGGCCGGGCAATACTCTTTATAACAGCGAACGCTGCATTAATGCGCATAATGTAAAGATTAATATACAAATCCTTAAAGAGCTTAAAGAATTAAGAAAAGATATTGAAGATATTAAATCCCAGGCGAAGGATTAGGTTAAAAATCTAAAGTAGACATACACTGAACTTAATACCAGTGAAATAAAAGTTACTATAACACCGTACTTCATAAATCTGAAGAACGAAATCGGATGTCCTGCCGCATACGCTGATTCTGATACGATAACATTAGCCGCGGCACCGATTATGGTTGCGTTTCCTCCAAGGCAGGCACCCAGGGAGAGTGACCACCAGAGAGGTGTAAGGTCCATAACGCCTTTAAGTTCGCCTATCAGCGGAACCATAGTAACCGTATAAGGTATATTGTCCACTATGGCAGATAATAGGCCGGATGCCCAGATAATAACCATTGATGTTACTGTTAAATCACCTTTCGTGAACTCTAAAAGCCTGTCAGCAAGGAATTTAATGCCACCGGTTTCCACCAGTCCGCCGATAATAATAAACAGGCCGATAAAAAAGAATATTGTTATCCATTCTACATCGCAGAGGATATGATGGGGTTTTTCAAATATCAAAAGCACGCTGGCACCTAAAAGCGCAATCATATAGGCTTCCAGCCCAAGCGCACTGTGGAGTATAAAGCCTAAAATAACAAGTCCCAGTATTGTCATTGACCGTATCATAAGTTTTTTGTCTTTTATAGTGCTGGAATTATCTAAATTAGCGACGTGTTCCATTCTTTCAGGCGAAGTCACCAGGTCTTTCCTGAACATAAAGGCAATTATAGCCATACATATAATAAATATAGGTATTATAACAGGTGTTAGTTCGATTATAAAATCGTTAAAAGTAAGCCCTGCAGCACTTCCTATGATAATATTCGGGGGGTCGCCGATTAGTGTGGCTGTTCCGCCGATATTTGAAGCTAATATTTCTGTTATTAAAATAGGTATGGGGTCAACTTTAAGCTCCCGGGCTATTACAAAAGTAACCGGCAGGATAAGCACCACGGTCGTTACGTTGTCGAGAAACGCCGAGGCTACCGCTGTGAACAGCGCAAGCGCCATAAGCACTTTTATCGGCTGGCCGCCGGTGAATTTAAGCAGCTCAAACGCTATCCAGGTAAATACCCCGCTCCTGCTTGCGATATGTACAATAATCATCATGCTTACCAGCAGGACGATTACACCAAAGTCAACGTGGGAAAAAGCATGCTCTGCCGGCACTATGCCGAGCACCAGGGTTATAGCCGCTCCCAGCATTGCTATTGTAACTTTAGGAATTCTTTCCAGCGCTATGAATACATAGGCTATGGTAAGTATAATTCCCGCAATAATGGCTTTATTTACGCCAAAAATTGTTGTTGATATTTCTGTTGAGTGTTCAGCAATCACGATAAATTCTCCTCTTGCCCCAGCTGTTGAGTATAGTAAAACATAAAAATTTTTAAAATTGAAGAAATTTTATGTTTGTTATAAAAAATAATATAGAAGAAAGTAACTTAATAAGGGAAGAAGATTTATGAAGATTGTAGTTTGTGTTAAACAAGTGCCGGATACTTCCGACATCAAATGGACAGAAAACAACACAATGGTCAGAGAGGGAGTGGAAAGCATATTGAACCCCTTTGACGAGTATGCGCTGGAAACAGCTGTCAGGATAAAAGAAGCAAATCCTGACGCGACAATTACAGCAATAACAATGGGCCCGCCTCAGGCAAAAGATGTGCTCAAAAGAGCAATCGCTATGGGCGCTGATGATGCAATGCTTATTTCCGACAAGAAATTTGCGGGAGCTGATACCTGGGCGACCAGTTATACACTCGCCAAAGCCATACAAAATAAAATCAGTGATTTTGACCTTATAATCTGTGGAATGTTTGCGATAGACGGCGATACAGCCCAAACAGGCCCAGGGATTGCTGAGCAGCTTGGTATTCCTCAGGTAACATACGCAAAGGAAATAGAAGTTTCCGGCGGTAATGTAATAGTTAAACGTGAAGTTGACGAAGGTATGCAAAAAGCGGAAATGGTTTTGCCCGGACTGGTATGCATGCTGAAATGCGACTATGAGCCGAGAAAACCGTCCATTAAAGGTACAATGAAGGCTAACAGGACTGAAATTCCTCAATTTGGAATGGAAGAACTCGGCCTTGAGCCTGAAAAAGTAGGGATTAAAGGTTCCCCTACCATCGTTTCAAAAGCTTTTAGGCCAGAATCAAGAGAAGCTGGCGAAATGATACAGGCGGATAGCCCACAGGAAGCTGCCAGGGCACTTATTGAAAAATTAAAGGCTGAAAAAATATTAGCGTAATTAATAGGAGAATATAAATGAGCGAACATAAGGGAATCTGGGTAATAGCAGAAAGAACCCCGGAAAACAAAATGGCGGGAGTTACACTCGAACTCATCAACGCCGCTAAAGGCCTCTCGCAAAAACTCGGCGGAGAGGAAGTAAGCGCACTTTTAATGACTGGCAACA
>CAZLCO010000064.1:0-11481 GCA_964558005.1 uncultured Gammaproteobacteria bacterium
AACTTTATTTTAGGAGGTTTACAACTTTTTTAAAAATTTTTACCGGACAATAGTGTTTATGATAAGGAAAGCAATAAAATCTGATATTGAAAAAATACAGCTATATATCGAAGAGTTTCGGCTTGATTCGGATAAAATGGACTGCAAAAGACTATTGGTATATGAGGTTGATAGAAAACTGGCAGGATTCGGAAGGTTTAAGGATTACGGCCAATATTGTGAAATTGCTACTATAGGCGTAATAGAGCCTTATCGGGGTATGGGGATAGGAAAATCAATTATGAAATATTTAATTTCCACAGCGCCGTCAGATAAACTCTGGCTCATTACGGTTATACCGGATTATTTCAAAAAATTCGGTTTTGTAAAGGTAGATGAAAATATACCGGAATTGTTGGAAATTAAAGCACGTCAATTATGCAAAAATTTTAACAGGCCGATAGAATCGTTAATTTTTATGAAATTAATTAAAAGTTAATGTTCCGGTATTTAATTTTTCTTAAAATCTGATAAAATAATAATATAGATAATTTATAAACACATTACTGAAAGAACACTTAATGGAACTCGCACAATATTGTACAAGAATTATTACCGCCTATAAGTGAATTATAGTCGGTAAATTATTTTATATGTATAATTTATTAAACACGGTCATCATCGAAAGGAGGCACCAGCACAACACTATAATTTATATCTTTAAGAACAAACTAAATTATTTTATTTCAGGTTAACAAAAATAGGAAAGACAAACATGACAAACGAAGAAAATATCCAATTACAATGTGCAGATTGTGGATGTGAATTTGATTTCACAACTGAAGAACAAGATTTTTACGGTGAAAAAGGATTTTCGCAACCAAAAAGATGTGCTTCCTGTCGCTCAAAAAACAGACAAAGAAAAAATGATCGTCTTGGTGGCGGTGGGGGTAGTAGACAGCAGGCAAGATATGAAGTTACATGTTCAGCGTGTGGAGTAAGGACTACTGTTCCTTTTAAGCCTACTAGCGACAGACCGGTTTACTGCTCGGACTGTTATAAAAATCAATAAAATTGTGTAGCGAAACATATTGCGAAATACATAAAGACAAACCCAGCAGGCTAAAATGTGTTAGCTGCGGTAATTATATTTGTCCTGAATGCATGATTCCCGCACCAGTAGGATATAAATGTCCGAAGTGCGCAAAGACAAAATTAGCTCAGATTCAGGAAATAACTACTAAACAATACATAATAGGCGGGCTCTCAGGTTTTATCATAGGTTCAGGTGCAGGTTATATCTGGTACAACCTCAGCATGTATGGTTTGCTTGTGAGCCTGCTTGTTGCTTATACGGTCGGGTTTTGTGTTTCTCGTGCTATATCAAAGTCAATAGGAAACAAAATAGGGCTGCGTGTACAGGTATTGGCGGCTATAATTACAGTTATCAGTATGGTTTATAATCCTATACTTGTTGCTATGTATTTTTTTCAGGGGGTTTTTCCTTCATTCATTTCTATAATTTTTGCTTTATCATTTTTCTGCGTAAACTGCTTTATAAAGCTGCTTGCAGTGGTGATAGCAGTCTGGGCAGCTATCAGGCATTTCAGGTTTTAATATTACTAAATGTAAAAATTATTACAATTTTTGAAATTTAGAGGTTTATCATCTTTTTTATATATTAGGTATATATAATTATATAAGGTAAGAAAGTATATACGTAAAAATTGAAAGGTAAGCTCATGGATATGAATAACTTATATCCGGTAAAAACTGTGTCGTCTTTTGAAACAATGAATATGGCAAAGACGGTAAATAAAACTATTTATCATGAAGATGGCACATATGAAATGATTTCAATTTTATCGCCGGGAACCAAGCTGGATGATGTTATAAATACTAACCCAAACGCAAATACATCTTTATTTGGTTTAAGTGGTGTTCCGACAACGATTTATACCACTCAGTCGCCGGTTCAGGAGCCTGCTTCCCCACCGGTTAATCCGGCACCTCCGCCACCAAGGACAGTTCCGCCGCCTATTGCTCCGGAACAAAACAATAGTATTCTGGATTGGTTAAAAAAGTTCAATGAAAAATATAACCTGGGAGCGATTTTGAACCCAATCAAAAGATTTCCTTTGCCAGGGCTTATACCTTTACTTCCAATAAAGCAGCCTGTTCAAGGAATACCGATTATACCGCCGCCTCCACCCCCACCGCCGGTAATCTCTGAGCCGCCCTCACCTCCATCAATATTGGATTTAAATATCACAAAGACCCTTGAAAAAGCCGGATATGATAACACATTATTAGTGCTAAACAAGGAAAACAATGAACTTGATGTGGTATTTGCGAGTTCTGATGATACAAAAACAGGCCATACGGAAAGCATGACATTTGATGCTGATAGCCTAGATGACCTTGACTTTCTTTTGTTGCCAAATGCCTGGAATAAAAGTTCATTAAAAAATCCGATTCGAGATGCAATGAACGGTATAGGTGAACTGATTTATGAAGATAACAATATATATTACAAATCAGAAGACGGAAATCTTTCAAAATTAGACACGCATATATTCCACTCAAATGGTGAAAGTACAGACGGATTCGATCATGCAGAGATTGTAAAAACAGATAACAAGGTCACTATTGCCTTTGAAGATTTAGTAGGCGGAGGCGACAAGGATTTTGACGACCTTGTGTTTGATTTAAAGATTAAATAATTTAATGTTTTTATATACAATAAATTTGTTTTCTAAGAAAATCTTTCATTGTAAAATGTTTATTATCTTCAAATAATAAACATTTTTTCAATTTTTGAGGAGAGGTGTCCGAGCGGTTTAAGGTGCAGTCCTGGAAAGACTGTGTGCCCAAAAGGTACCGGGGGTTCGAATCCCCCCCTCTCCGCCACTTTACCCCACCGGGTAAATTAGAAAAATTTTCTCTGCAACACATTTGCAACACCCCTCGATTTGAAGCATATATTAACCACTATTTAAACTGGTTAAATTGTATAAATATTTTAAAAGCCCTGTTTGATTACAGGGCTTTCTTTTGTTCTATTGAAACAATATTCTTTTTCTGTTTGCTGAAATTAGCGAGAGCCTCAACGGCTAATTTCTTTCGCTCAGGCATCGGGTGAGAATAAACCATAGTGGATTTTATATCAGCGTGTCCTAATATTTCTTTTACAGAAACCAAGTCAATACCGGCGGCCACCATCCTTGTAGCAGCCGTGTGTCTTAAGCTGTGGAAAGTTAAATTTTCTATATTAGCTTTTATAAAAAGTTTTTTGTATTCCCTCCACGTTGGCTCATAGCGGGTTTTCGTACGTGGATTAACAAAGAGATATTCAGATGTTTTATTTTCGTTTAATGAACTTAGCTCTTCCATTAAGGTTGAACTGATCGGGACACTTCTTTTTTTTCCGCTTTTAGTTTGGAGTATAGTTATAAGTCCTTTTTCTAAATCAACATTTTCCCACTTAAGGCTGAGTATTTCCTCTTTCCGCATGCCTGTTTGTAAGGCTGTTACTATTATTGAGCGGGCATAACTATATTCACCTGTGCATACAGATATTAAACTTTCTTCTTCATCAAGTCCAAGAAAATATTCCAGCTTGTTTTCTTCCCTGTAGGGCTTTACCTTTTTTGAAGAGCAGGGATTATAGTTAGCCCAGCGGTTATCAATAGCCATATTAAATATTCTTCTTATAAGGCGAACTTCCTTGTTAATAGTTGACCTTGCCCTTCCTAAAGCTAATCTGGATAAACGATATCTTTCAATAAGGAAAGGTGTTATTTCCCTTAATTTAATGCTGTTACAAAAGAAGTTATTAATAGTTTTTACCATGTGGGCATCTGATCGTTCCCAGCTTATTCTATTGGATTCAGCATATTTCTCAAATTTTATTGTTAAATCCTTCCAAGTCATTTCCCCTACACCCTCAGCTAAGTCATACTTATCCTGTAATAGGTCTGATTTGACTCTGGTCTCTGCATTTTCAGCATCTTTCCGGGAGGTTGCTTCAGGCACAGCTTTATAATAAACTCTGCCTTTGATTTTAAATTTGTAATACCAAGTTTTACCTCTTTGAAATACTGCCATATAATTATCCCTCCGTCTCTTCATCTGGAACATATTTAAGAATATCCCCAGGTGTTACGTTTAAGGTTTTACATATTCTATTAAGTACGTTGTAGTCAGCACTTTGGGTTTTATTCTTGGCGAATGCGTGGAGAGTGGCATACCTTATATCTGCCATAGCAGACAACTGTTTGATATTTAGCTCTTTTTCTGCGAGTATTACCATTAGTTTATTCTTAATCATTTTTAATTTTCCTTAATTGGTATTAGTATATATTAGTATATTTTATACGTTAATGAGTATATTTTTATTATACAGTTATTAAGTTTTATTTGTAAAGGGTAGTTTTTTATGAGTGCAAATAATTTTTACAAAGATAATGCAGATAGGTATATTTTTGCTGATAACGAAGAAGAGGCCAAAGAGCTGCAAGAAGATTCTGATAAAATTAAAGTTATCGGTTGTGCTCGCCTAACTGAAGAAGATATTAAGAATAAAATAGCGGAAGCTGTAAAAGACATTATTCAAGAAAATGTTGCCGCCTCACCTGATAAAATTGTACTGTTTGGGAAAAAATTATCTGAGTATAAATTTCAAGAACAAAGTTACAAAAATATTGAAACACCTGAAGACTTTGACGAGTCTCAATTGAAGGTCGTTGAACTTTTACAAAACCATTTTGAGTTGCACACACCAGTAAGTATTGAAAAAAGAGATATATCCTTAAATTTTAATATTGAAAACAGTGGGTTAGAGTTCCTTGAAATAAAATTACCTGGAGAAAAAATTATTGAATTAGCAGCTCATTATTATTTTGACAGGTATAAAAAAGCAATGAAGGAGATTGATTCAAGATATTTTAACCTACACCCAATAAATGATGATATTTTATTGTCTGTTTTTTACATCAATAATTTTTTAAAAAGCAAATTAGAAGATTCAACTATGGAGTTTCTTAGAGAAGCACAGTTCAGTGCTGAAATGGGAATACTTAATATGGCAGGCTACTTGAGTTATAAAATACCTACTCAAAAAATAGATAAAGAAATCATAAAACACTCAAGAAAAAAAATAATAGATAGGTTAGGCGCTAGGAAAAGAGGCGGGGCTGATGTTTATATTGGTATTTTAACCTTGCTTGAACTCGTTCCTTTCTATCAAAAAATTGAGGTTGAAATGAAAAAGGTAAAAAAACATATTTTAAAATATGGATTCAGCAGATCTAAACTAATAGATTTTATTAACGAAGAAATTGAAAAAGAAGTAGCAAGTAGGCCAGACCTTGATAGAGTTTTAATAGGGAAAAATTTGGGCAGGAAAATAATTGATTATTTTAATTTAGCTTATGAGAATAAGGGAAAATGCGCCGGAGAGTTAGCGTGTAGTCTTCTTATAAAAGAAAATGGTCTTGGTGTGGAGCCTGATACTTTTTATAGGCAAATTCGAAAGCAACTAAAAAATAGAACTTAAAATTAATATAAATTTTTCGGAAAGCAAAATGGATTTTGACTTCCGATGAATGTTATTCAAATCTCCTTTAAAGTTTAAATTGTAAATTTAATAAAGGAGAAATAAACAATGTTAAATCAAAATCAACTCGAACTCCTGTCAGTAGAAGAAGCTGCTGCTTTTCTTAAGACAACCCCCAAAAGCCTTTACGTTTACCTGTGCAACTCAGGTAGTAAAGGAGGGAAAAAAAGAGAACGTTTTCCTCAAGATGTTTACTTAAAAATTGGAAGAAAGACCTTGTTCATTAAAGACAAGCTTGAACAATGGTTGCTTTCAGGCGCAAAGATGATGAAAGGAGGTGAGTAAGATGTTTGACGAAAGAGACGTACATCACACAACAAATCTTTTTAAAGCAGCAATAAAGGAACATTTCTTAAGAAAGCTCAAGACTAGATGCTGTCCTTGTAATTGCGAAAATGATTGTCTTTTCTTAGGTCCACAGATTCTAAAAGAAGAAGATGTGTTAGGTATTTCTGAAATAGCAATCGAAATGATGAGAAATAAAAAAGCCTGTTAGATAAAGCTACCAGGCACTAAAAATTAATTTATAAATTTATTAAAACACAAAACCTAGTTGAAGCCAAGGGATAACATTTTGCCCCAAGGCTTCAGTTAGGGGCGGAGTAACCGGTGAAAAAACTATCTGTAAAACTATCAATAAGCAAAGATCAAACGACAGGGTATAAGCCTGTCGAGGTAGAATTTTGCAGGCTTCACACCTTTATTAATTCATCATATAACTATTCTTCTAGCTTTTTTAAGGACGGGCACAGAAAAAATGACAATTATCTTGGGGGAAATAATTTAATAATACTGGATTTTGATGAGGGAATTCCCCTTGAAAGAGCAATAAGGGCTTTTAAGGCTTGGCCAAATTTAATAACTACCACAAGAAACCATCAAAAAGAAAAGAACGGTAAGCCTGCCTGCGATAGGTTTAGGGTTGTATTCCCTCTTGCAGAACCAATTGATCTTCCATCTGAAGAGTTCAAAAGATTAATGAACTATATAATTAATTTCTACAAAAGCGACGCAGCCACCTGTGATCCAGGACGCATGTATTACGGCAACCCATCGGGAGAACACTTTTATAATTTTGAAGGAAAACTCTTTGACTGGAAAGACTGGTATACAAATATACCCAAAAGACCTGAAAGAAAAAAATCAGACTATAAAATCAGAATTGATGAAAACTATAAACTAGAAAAATTGATCGCTGAATGTCCGCAGATTAAAAACTTTACGGAAAACCAAACAAACTTAAACTATGGAGAATGGCTGCACGGCTGCGGAGTTATGGCGTTCTTGCCTGAAGGAAACAAATTAGTTCATTACTACAGCAGTATAGACGATTACCGTTACAAAGAAGAGGAGACTGAAAGGAACTATCAGGATGCAATAGGAAAACTTACCGGAGCCACACGTTGTGAGACATTTTATAAACTGAATAAGATATGTGATACCTGCGGTTATAAGCATATCTTAAATTCCCCGATATCATTGGGCAACAAAAACCCAAGTGTTATTAAAGATGAGCTGGAATTATCACCTTCAGAACTGGAGCGCAGAGCTAATAATAACCAACGACTGCTCGATGCATACCAGTTTAAAATAATATCCTTTCATAACCCCGTAAGCATTAACAGAACTGCGGCGGAGCAAGGTATTCAAGTTTATAAAGCAATTGAAGAAGCTTCACAAGCCAGATATACAAAAATTGAGCAAGAGATTGAGCATCTTCATCCTTCTTATCTGGAAGGTGAAATGCCACCAATAGTGTAAAGGAGTTATTATGACCAAAATTATTTTCGACATTTCCCCAACAGGAACAGGTAAAAGCTATGTAAGCAAGAAGGTTTCTGAATGGTTCGGCACTGGAGATGGGAGCTGCAAAAAAAGTAATAGAATTGTTTTGCTTTGTGCTTCCCCACGCCAACATCCTGAATTATTAAAGTATTTTAAATTAATTGAAGGAAGGCGAGGTGAAATAATAAATAGTGAAGGCGAAGTTATTCCTGCTAACTGCGATTACTATGATTTAGCTAATAAATTAGTGGATAAAGGCTTTACTGCTGAGAAAATATGTGGACAATGCGAGAGGAAAATGGACTGTGAATTTAAAAGAAACCAATGGAGTGCTGGATATTACAATATAATAGCAAGCCCGGGAAGTTACAGAATAGAAAATGGGGATATAGCCCTGCTGGATGAAGGTGCAACTACCATACCACTATTAAAAACTCTGACGATAAAGAGAACAGACGTTGTTTCATATATAAGAATTTTAAAAGCTATTGAAAAAGAACTTGTTTCAGCTGATATTGACGAAACTGAACTGGAAAACTTCCAAGCAGCAGTACAAAAAGTGCATAAACTTCTTAATGAATATTTAAATGCAGTAAATATGATAGAAAAAGGTGAGTTAGAGGAAGGTTATAGCTATTTTGAAAGCCTAACACTGCTTATAGGAGATGAAAATATTACAATAAAAGCTGTGAAATACATAAATGACATATTTAAAGAGTACCAATTATATCTTCGTAATAGTAATTTATGCGAACTGCCGGAAAATTTTTCAGAAATACTAATAAGAGTAATAAAATTCCCTGATAGATACGGTTATTACTTTGTAGAAGGGGAACAAAATATTGGGGACTTTAATATAAAATACCTAAATACCAAGTGGGAAGAGCTGATAGCAGCACTAAGGAGCGGTAAAATGCCATTTTTATATGTAATGGATGCTACACCTGACGCTTTTTTATTGCAATTACTTAAGGCTAAAGGTTTCGAATATGAAATTGTTGGCTATGACATTAAGAGAGTGAAGCCTAAAATTATACAAGTGGTAGATAAATACAATTCTAAGACACATTCACACCATGATGAGAAATTTAAAGCCTTCTTACTTAAGTTAGCAGGAACAAAGAAAAAAACTATAGGTATAATTACCTTTTCAAATATAGAAGAGGAGCTTGTTAAATTCTTGAAAGATAATAAAGTCTCAGAAAAATTCATCCTAGGGCACTGGGGTAATGACAACAGGGCAACTAACAAGTATCAAGATTGCGATACCCTGCTTATATGGGGGCGTTTTGTCAAAAACCCTAAAGATACTTGTTCAGAATTTAAGTGTTTAAGCTACCACCTGGAAGAGTTTATAGACCCTTCAACTGTAGGTAAGGTAATTATGCACAATGAAAAGATAGGATTTTTTACAAAATATTACAATGAATACTCCGAAGGGGCAGCGAATAGAGAGCTGAAGCAAGCAGTTGGCCGGATATGCAGGGGGGATTATAAACCCGAGGACTCCCCAGAGATTTATATTTTTACAAGTTATCTTTATTCTGACACTGATGAAATAAAAACTTATTCGGATATTGTTGACTATCAGGAGTATGCTACAGATAAGCAGCTGGCAAGAGATAAAAGGCTAAAGAAAGACCCGGCTAAATTAATTAAAAAAATTGAAGGTGTATATGAAAAAATATTGGCTGAGAAAGGAAAAGTTACAGTAAGAGAATTAGCTAAAAAAGCAAAAATTGCTACCGGATTAGCTCAAAAATATTTAAAAAATCGGCGGGGTGAAACATAGATTATTAGGGGGATAGGGGTGTTCTGTTTTGTTACTGTATCATCCTATATATATTTATAGATAGATACAGTAACAAAATTAAGCCCCGAAATTTTGACTTCCAAAAAACCTCCAAAAACATTTCCAACCCCGGCTATATACTACCTACCCCCGGCATCCAGCAGGTGTAGGGTGTAGCTCCCCCGCTCCAGGAACACCATCCGCACCAGTAACTTTGAGAACCGGCGACCACGCCCCTGCCCCCTATCATGACCTCTGGAGGAAGCTCTCCATTCGAGATCGCAGCACGGAGGGATGGACTTTCAGGAAAATAAATTTTGTAAAAATACACAATTGATGCAGGGATGCTCCAGCCGCTATCCAATACTTAAATACTGTCAATATCCTTATGACATCTACCTCCCAGCTCCTGCCAGTCTTTATATATAATCAAAAGCATTTATCATTAAATCTTCACTTCTAAAAGCCAGTCAGTACAAGCCACTCAGCACCCTTAACACAATGCCCGAAGATTCAGCTTTGAACATTTGCTGCCAAAAGTCCTCCTAATGTGCAATCGCCTTATTTATTTTTGGTCATTATAAGCACCGTAATTATTTATCAAGGGGGCTCCTCTGGTAGGCGCAGCGTCCCTTGATAAATAATTACTTAACTCCCCGTAGGTCATGCTTCCCACGGGGAGTAATGCTTAGGGTAATAACCAAAAATAAGGCGATAGCACAAAGGAGGACTACCATGTCAGCAAATTCAAAACCGTTTAATCTTCTCAAATATGTGTATGGACAGCTTTTCCTGTCCGCACTGGAGACCACTCGCAGCTCTATGATTATAGAACGTTGGAAATACAGGTCATGGGCAGGCATATTACGCTGGCTTGAAGACCAGAAATACATATCCTGTCTATCGATAGAACACATTGATAACAAGCAGACCCGCATCAATTATGTGTTTAATCACAATCAGTATATGTATTTCCACTATCTGAAATGCCTACAAATACAGGTAGGCTCAAGGACAATAAAAATGCAGCAGGCTTAACCGCCTGCTTTTCAGTATAAGCAGACAAACAAAAGGAGAAAACTATGAACTGGATTATCAACGCAGAATATCAGGAGTATGAAGAACTCATCAACAAGGATGCTTTAAATGAAGCCGAGGAATACCGGCTGATGGAACTGGAAAACAGCATCGAGTATTACAACCGCACATACGGAGGATAAAACTATGAGTAAACTGATACAGGCCACCGTCAAATTTCCTTACAAGGAAATGGAAACCCGCTTCGGCAAAAGAAGTAACGTGGTATTCCTGGCGGATAACGGCATTGAGATTAAATATTGGAGTGATCCCGGTAATACGGAGCTACAGTCATTAAAGAAAAACCAGAAGGTAACGCTGGTGAAATCTGATGATGATAAGTATTCGATATTAAATGACACCCAGCAACCTACAAACGCCGACCCATATTCTATGTTTGACGGTTGGCAGCCCTGGCCAGATGAACACAAGAAAAAGCTGTCTAATGAGGCAGGGCAGTTAATAGACCTGTATTCGCACTGTTACAAGCAGGTTAAACAAAAGATGCCGGAGCTAAAAGAAGAAGAATCCTTCCGCTCAATAGCTACAGGTATATTCATTCAAGTACTTAGAAACAATTAAAGGAGATAAAAATGAAGAAAGATATCCGTGAAGAAATAACAAATAAAATAATAAAATCCTTAGAAGAAGGAGTTATTCCGTGGAAATGTCCGTTTGAAAAGAACTCATTCCCCACTAATTACAAGACACAGCATCAATACCGTGGAGTAAACACCCTTATATTATGGCTATCTGCTATGTTCACAGGTTACACAAGCAACTACTGGGTAGGTTTCCGGCAAGCTCAACAGTTAAATGCACACGTTAAAAAGGGACAGAAGGGTACACCCATTGTTGTTTATTCCCAGTACACAAAGAAAGTAACTAACCCAGGTACAGGGCAGGAAGAAGAGCAGCAGCGAAGGTTCTTTAAGACAGAGTATATCTGGAACTTAGACCAAATCGACCACCTTGAAATCGTAACTGAAAACCCCAACATACGACCGATAGAAGAAGTCGAAACAATAGTAAAGAATGCCTGCATAATAGTCCGCCACCAAGGAGAGCGGGCTTTTTATTATCCGCTGGAAGACTATATTAATATGCCTTACCGTTCTAAATTCAAGACTGAATCTGAATATTACTCCACCCTATTCCACGAAATGACACACCTGACAGGGCACGAATCCAGACTGGACAGGTTAAACAAAAAGGAGGACAGGGCTTTTGA
>CAZLCO010000065.1:0-11255 GCA_964558005.1 uncultured Gammaproteobacteria bacterium
AATATCGCCTCAAATCAACTGAAATTGGCTTTCTGATTTTTACCGGACACTAATGGCTTGCATCTGGTATGTACGCCGGTATTTCGGGGAAAAATCCCAGTATATGGAATAGCATTGCTACAGGGCTTACCCTGCTTATTAGCGTATTGATTGTAAACACCATACCCCCACTTGAAAAGTTTATAACGGGCAAGCCCACGGTTCTGGTTAAAGACGGACAGTTGAATAGTAAAGCTATGAAACGTACTTTAATAGACGTTGATGATATTAACAAAATGGCAAGGGAATACGGTTTTCAGTCCTATGAAGCATTTACAACAATTATCCTTGAAAAAGATGGCAAGTTAACAGGGATAATAAAACTGAATGAGAATGAAAAGCTCAGGATAGGTAAAAAATGAAATAATTTAAAATATAAGGTTTGAGTAACACTGGACAGAAAGGAAGCAAATGAAAGCAGCATTATTTAAACATAAAAATGACATCGAAATCGCAGAAGTTCAAAACCCGTAACTCCAGAACCCAACCGACGCCATAGTAAAAGTAAAACTTACCACAATATGCGGCACTGACCTGCATATGTATCACGGCATAGTTCCGTTTGAAAAAGACCACATCCTCGGCCATGAGTTTGTAGGCACAGTGGAAGAAATAGGCGAAGGAGTAAATACAGTAAAACCTGGAGACAGAGTAGTGGGTACATCAACCATAGCCTGCGGTTATTGTTTTTACTGCAGGATGGGATTATACGGGCAGTGCGATAATGCATCAAAAGAAAAGAGTGCGTCATACTTTGGCGGTCCGCCCAGGTCAGGTAATTATAATGGCGCTCAGGCAGAGTATGTCAGAGTGCCATATGCTGACGTTGTTTTGTTTAAACTTCCTGATGAAATAACTGATGAGCAGGGGCTGATTATGTCAGATATATTCCCGACAGGTTATTTTGGAGCGGAATCAGCGCAGATAAAGCCCGGAGAAAGCGTAGCAATATATGGTGCTGGCCCGGTCGGTTTAATGGCCGCATTGAGCGCAAAGATTATGGGGGCTTCTCATATTATTGTAATAGATGAAGTTGATTCAAGGTTAAAAATGGCTGAAGAACACATTAACGCAATCACTATAAACTTTAAAAAAGTTGACCCGGTCGATGAAATCCTGAAAATCACGAACAATAACGGGGTTGATAAAGCTATTGAAGCGGTAGGTATGGAGGCGCATCCTGATATACCGGGCATAACAGTTATTAATGCTATAAAATCTGTCAGAAAATGCGGTGTTGTTTCTATAATAGGCGCATTTTCCGGCAGCATGAATGACTTTCCTATAGGTATGGTTATGGGTAGGAACATATCTATTACCGGAGGTGTATGCCACCACCGCAGATATATGGACATCCTCGCAAACCTCATAAAATCAGGCGTTGACTCGACATTTGTTTTTACTCACCAGTTTGAGCTTGATGATATAAAAGAGGCCTATCATATGTTTGATAAAGAAAAAGACCGGTGCGTAAAAGAGATAATAACTATTTAATTTTCAATATTAAAAGCGGCGATGGCTCTTGCCATCGCCCCCATTGTTTTATTTTTAATTGCTTATATGTTTAATGGTGTATGTTCGTCTTTAATAGGTCTTGATCTCATTCCAAGCACACCGCCAAATGCGGCTACTATAAGTGACAGCAGCCCTGTTAAGAAAGCAATCCATGCAGTTGTTTCCGCATAAGTATTGGCACGTTCCATTTGTCCCGGTGTGAGTGGTGAAGCAGCCCCTGTTTGTTCTCTCGGGGTAATGCCTTCAGCCTGTCTTTGCTGCATTTGCGGAGCCTGATATGTGCGGACACCTAAAGTTACTGCGTTATCAATACCCTGCGCAAGTGCAAAGAGAGATATCAGGGTTAAAAGTGACAGTGTTGCTATGCCGTGAAGCATTCCGTCTTTTTTCAAAACAAAACCTGAAAATCTACCCGCAGACCAGGCGCCTGTAAATACAGAAATAAGGGTTGCGATAGCAAGATACAGCGCGGAAGCCAGTCCTGCACCTTCAGTTATTGTTTCGCCGGGGTCAAGGGCTGTCAATCCAATCGCTACTCCCAAAAGAATTAATAACATCTGGGCAAACAGCCCGATAGTTGTACCGCCCAGTATTGCGCCCCAGTTGATCCTGTTAGCGGATACAGTTTCGACATATTTTACGTCTTTTCTGATTTCTTTTTCAGACATAAGATTCTCCTTCTATAAGTACTTATAAATTTACTTATATATTTTCTTACTTTGAGGTTTATTTTTAATTATCTAAATTATTAATATTATTAAGAGATGCGTTTTAAATGGATTTTTCTCCTTTCTGCTGATTTAATTTTTTATTACCTGTGGAAAGATAAAGTAAAAATGGAGGATAAACAATGCCCTACAATACTAATAAAGATTTGCCTCAATCAGTCCAGAATGTACTACCTGAACATGCGCAGGATATTTATAGAGAATCCTTTAACAATGCCTGGGAACAGTACAAAGAACCCGAAGAACGTAGGGGAAGCGCTTCCCGGGAAGAAACTTCCCACAGGGTTGCCTGGTCAGCCGTCAAGGAAAAATACTCTAAAGAAAACGGTAAATGGGTTTCTAAAGATTAAATATTTAAATTATAAGGAGGTTAATTATGGGTAAAAGAGGTCCCGCTCCCTGTAACGTTTACGGCGCAGCCGCAATATCACATGCTTTATACGGTGTGGATTTTCCTGTAACAAAACAGGAAATGATTGATATGCACGGTGAGAGAGTAATAGAATTCACTAAAAATCAACAAATAAAACTAAGGGATATACTTGATAGTCTGCCTGATTGTTCATTCAACAGCCCGGCAGAAGTTGAATCAGAACTTTACAGAAATAAATAAACTTTTATACAGGTACCTGAGCCATTTCCCTGCACTGTTCAGCGCAGGACGTGCATACCCCTGAGCAATCCTGTAATTTTGAGTCATCAAATTTTTCGCAGTGTTCTGAACAAATATCGCATACGTTTGCGCACAGGGCACAAATTTTATTTGCAAGTTCAGAGCCTCTGCTCATAGAATTTACGCTTGCCTGACATACGTCAATGCAGTCCTGTAGAGTTACAAGATGCTTTGAGCCGCTGAGTTCACCGCCCTGCTCGAGGCTGTAAGCTACTGTTTCAACGCATACATTGTGGCAGTTTGTACAGGTCTCAATGCAATCTCTCCATTCCTACTTTAAATCCATTATTTTAGTCATAAATACACCTTTCAAATTGTTTTTATAACTAAATAATGGCATTAATGTTTTTTTATTAAATTCACCACTCCGGCATATTTTTTATTTCTGGCTTTTGGAGCAAAAATAAGCTGTCCTGCCGGATACTTTAGTTATTTTCATTTTCTCGTCCCCGTCAGGACACTTCATATCGGTATCCTTGTGCGGGAGTATATAGTTATCAGGCAGTTTTTCTGTTTTTGCCTCTTTATCTATGGCAATATTGATTACTTCCAGCATTTTTTCATATAAAAGTTTTATTTGTTCATCCGTAAGTTTTATGCAGGGTTTTTTAGGGTGTATTTTCGCCTGAAACAGTATTTCATCAGAATAAATATTCCCTATTCCCGCAATATACTTCTGGTTCATAAGGAATGACTTAACCGAGCCTCGATTAGTGCTAATTATTTCCTTAAAGTCTTCAAATTCAATCTCGTTTACGTCAGCACCGAGTCTTTTTTCTTTTTTTAATTCCTTCAGGGTGTTCACCCTGCTTATTTTCCCAAGCATACGCTGACTGATATAGGCCAAATGACAGCCGTTTTCAAAGTTAAACAAAACCCTTGCATGCTCGGTCTCACCTTTGGAATCTTCATAATAATAAAGCTCTCCGCTCATTCCAAAGTGCATAACGAGGTATTTTTCATCATTTGTTTTTACGAGCAAGTATTTGCCATAGCGTTTAGCTGAAATAAATTTCTTTCCTGTGAGCCATTTTTTTAAAGTCGCGGCTGAAATTTTATCCAGCACCTTTGTTGTTTTGACTTCTATACTTTCTATTTTTTGATCAAGTGCGTTCGCATTAAAATATTCGACAAATATTTCCACATCAGGTCCTTCGGGCATAAATACCTCCTTTATTTATTTCCGTTTTTAAGTTCATCCTCCTTTTTATTCATACTTAAACCGTTCGAGCCTGTAAATTGTTTCAAATGAACCAAATAGGTCAAGATATCTTTCTAATAGTTTTGTCATAAGAAATTGATCAATAACAGTTTGTCGAGCTCGTTCTCCAAGTGTTTTTCTTAATGCCTTGTTATTCAAGAGCTCAACAATTCTTTTTGCGGTCTCCTCGACAGAAGAAACAAGAAATCCATTATATCCATCATGAATTTGATGGCGAATACCTCCGGTGTTACCCCCGATAATGGCGGCTCTTTTCCACATAGACTCTGTAACCGTAAGCCCAAATGCTTCTTTAAGAGATTTTTGCACTACAACGTCTGCTTTTCGCTGTAGAGCATTAACAAGAATAGAGTCTTGTTGGCTTATTATAAGTATCCTGTCATTTGCGTAGTTCAACAAGCATTTATATAGTCCTTCCCCTTCAGGGTCATCTGTTGCAACATTGCCAAGTAATACAAGTCTGCAGTCAACTTCCTTTCTCGCAAGATTAAATGCTTTTATAACCCCTTCAGGGTCTTTCCACCTGTCAAAACGGGAAATTTGAACGATTAGAGGCAAATCAGTCGGAATATTATAATGTTCAAGCCTTTTCTGTATAAGCTCTTCGGGGAGTTCCCAGTTTTTGCTGCAAAACGGGTCAATTGCGGGAAAGAAAGTAAGTTCAGGGGTTGTTAAGTTTTTTTTATATTCAGCCAGAGTGTAAATTACTGCATCATATTTTTCAATAAATTGCTTCAAGTATTTCCATAACTTTTTATCAGGACTGGAAAGGTCCAGATGGCATCTCCAAACCCAGGGGCCATATTTTTTGTAATGGTTAATCATTGGCAATACCTGGGGGTCGTGAACGATTACAATATCATGTTCAAGGTGATTTCTTACAGAATTTTCAAAATTTATTTTCTCGTAAATAAATTTTTTCTGTTCTGTAAGGTCTATCTCGCCCCCCTGCAAAGCATTATGAATTTTTTTAGTAACGCTGAAAAAATCCGGAGTCCCTTGTATTACACGCCAACCTGTTTTTATTCCTATATCATTCATTAAAAGAGTTAAAGGGGATAAAAGTTCAGCAACTCCCCCGCCATAATAAGTGGAATTAATATGCGTAATATGCAAATCCTGAAACTTTTCAGCTTTTTTCTTAATTCTGTTAATAGTCTTTTTATCTACATATTCTGCATACTTTTCTATTGGAGTACTTCTAAAAGTTTTCTTCATTCCCATATAATTTCACATTTTGGGAAATTTACATCGGCAATGAAGGCAATTAAATCAAATTTTTAATTGTTTCTGATTTATTCTGCTTCTTTAATATCTTGGAGATTCCTGATTTTTGCTATGAAATAAAATATCGCCATCAAAAGGAAAATAAATATTATAAAAAATAAATAAAAATGAAATGCGCCTACCATTATAGCCGCTATAGCACCGCTGGTTACGCATATTAAATACAATACAGCCACAGCCCTGTTCTGCGATAGGCCAACTTTGAGCAATTTATGATGAATATGATCACCGTCTGCTTTTAACGGATTTTTACCCCGCATAAGACGTCTTGTAACTGAAAAAGACATATCTATTAGCGGCACACTAAATATCAGTACCGGCAATAATACTGACACAGCAACAGATTTAATCACCCCGGTAACGGAAAGTCCAGCAAGGACAAAACCTGAGAACAAAGCACCGGAATCGCCCATAAATATTCTGGCGGGGTAAAAATTAAAAAGCAGAAAACCCATCATTGAGCCCGCGAGCAGTGCGGCAATAAGTGCACTTGCGGGCTGGTTTGTAAAGATTGCCACAACACCCAGAGTAACCGCTATAATAGTAACTATGCCGCCGGCTAACCCGTCAATCCCGTCTATAAAATTAACCGCATTAGTAATACCGACCAGCCATATTAATGTTAGCGGCAGGCTTAATAGACCAAGTACAATCGGTTCGCCAAAAGGATTTGAAATTATTTCAATTTTAACTCCAAGCAGGAACGCAATTAATGCGGCGCCGATTTGGATGAAAAGTTTTGGTCCTGGCGGGAGGTCATATAAATCATCTACGAGTCCAAGCAGAAACATTAAACTTCCGCCGATTATTATACCTGAAAGGCAGTTACCTCCTGGATACTCACGATTAATGAGTGTAATTATGATGAACGCAAGTACAGTACAGATCCATATAGCAG
This sequence comes from uncultured Gammaproteobacteria bacterium, assembly GCA_964558005.1. Taxonomy (GTDB): domain Bacteria; phylum Cyanobacteriota; class Vampirovibrionia; order Gastranaerophilales; family UBA9971; genus JANQGS01. The sequence continues at coordinate 6,363 of CAZLCO010000065.1, forward strand.
TGCCACCAAGTCTCGGAACTGGCTTAGTGTGGACTTTCCTCTCGTTTGGCTGGTCATAATATCCTTTTTTGATACAAAATTTACGCACAAGCGGAACTATAAAGACCGAAAATAAAAAAGCCAGTATAAAACCCTGTATATGTGTATCTGGTGTTAAAATAGATTTTCCTCCCTGACTTTATTTAATAATATTATATAAAAATTTTAATTAATATAGTTATTAACCATGAAATTTAAACCTACTGGGCTATTAAAAGTTTAAATAAATCTGTAATTAAATTTATGCCCTGTTGAAATTTGTTTTTTTCTTTGTGTTATTATCTAAACTAAGCAAAATTAAGATAATAAATAGGAGAAAAGTAAAATATGCCTGTAGCATCAATGCTTGAATTACTTGAAGCAGGTGTCCACTTTGGACACAAAACCCAACGCTGGAACCCGAAAATGAAAAAATACATCTACGGTGAAAGACACGGGATTTATATAATTGACCTTAGAAAAACATCTGACCTGCTCGACCAGGCTTATGAAGTAGTCAGGGACGCAGCAGCCAAAGGTAAAAATGTAGTTTTTGTCGGCACTAAAAAGCAGGCAAGTGAAGTTGTTGAACAGGAAGCCAACAGGTGTGGGGGCTATTATATCAACAGACGCTGGCTCGGAGGCACACTGACAAACTTTGAAACAATCAGGACAAGAATTAAAAAACTCAATGAACTTGAAGATTTAAGAGATAACGGACACTTTGAAAGATTACCCAAAAAAGAAGTGTCAATGATGACAAAACAAATCAATAAATTAAACAAATCACTCAGCGGTATTAAAACAATGAAAGGCATGCCGGGTGTTTTAATTATTGTTGACCAGAAAAAAGAACTAATAGCAATAAAAGAAGCTAAAAAAATTGGTATTCCTATAGTAGGACTAGTAGATACAAACTCTGACCCTGATAATATTGACTATGTAATTCCGGGGAATGACGACGCAATCAGGGCAATTAGTCTTGTTGCGGGCAAGCTGGCTGATGCGGTATTAGAAGGCAGGGCAAGCAGAGAACAGGCTGCCAGGGACGAAGTAAAACCTGAAGAAACAACTGTAACATCTATCAAACCTGAAGATGCAGGCTTATCTGCAGAAGACCTAAAGGCAGAGCCGGAAGTTCAGGAGCAAGTCCAGCAAGTATCACCGGAAGCTGAAGTTAAACAACCGGAAGCTGAAATAAAAGCAGAAACACAACAGCCGACTGCTGAAGCAAAACAGGAAGAACAACCTGCGGCAGAAGAAAGAGAAATGGAAAAAGTGGAGGATAAATAATAATGTCAATAAGTGCAACACAGGTAAAAGAATTAAGAGATAAAACCGGTGCAGGATTTATGGATGCAAAAAAAGCACTGGCAGAAGTAGATGGCGATATAGAAAAGGCTACAGAACTTCTCAGGCAAAAAGGTATGGCCTCCGCTGAAAAGAAAATGAGCCGTATCGCTTCTGAAGGACTCGTTGGTTCATATGTACACAATGGAAAAATTGGTGTTCTGGTTGAAATCAACTGTGAAACCGATTTTGTAGCAAGAAACGAAGAGTTCAAACAGCTAGTTAAAGATATTTGCCTCCAGATAGCAAGTTCATCACCTGAGTATGTTTCAAGAGATGAAATTCCTTCTTCAGCTATAGAAGAAGAAAAAAGAATTGAATCCGGAAAAGAAGACTTACAGAATAAACCGGCAGAAATCAGGGAAAAAATTGTTCAGGGCAGGGTAGATAAAATGATGGGCGAAAAAGTATTGCTCGAGCAAAATTTTGTTAAAGACCCATCAATATCAATTGAAGAACTTATTAAACAAAAAATAGCCACTATTGGAGAAAAAATAACAATCAGAAGGTTCACAAGATACGTACTGGGCGAAGGCCTTGAAAAGAGAAATGAAAACTTCGCAGAAGAAGTAATGAAGGAAATGGGTAAATAACCTAAATGGAAAGGTTTATAATACCTTCAATAATTTTGGGAGCAATATCAGGAGTAATTTTTGGAATCTTACTCCTGATTCCTTTTATTGCGCCATTTATGTTTTTCCTTATGTTCCTGTTAGCTGGAGTATTTGTTATTGTTGTACTAAAACAGTTCAGGAATGTGGGGCTTTTAAATATTTATGACGGGTGCTTTATTGGTTCGATAGCCGGTTTTATATCATTAATAACTGCGTCTGCTCTGTATTTGCCTATAACTTTCTTTATTGGAGGTTATATTTCGCTACACAGTTATGACATACTTGCAACTTTAATGCTCGTATTTTCAACAGGTATTCTAAGTTCATTGTTTAATGCTTTTACAGGCCTTGTAACTGCTTATATATATGAAAAAATTGATTCTAAAACTATTAGCTTCCAGGACCACTTTGATTTAGAGATTGAAAAAGGCAGTGAAGAACTTTAGTCATTTTTATAATCTGAAATTACTTTGCCGTTATCAATTCTTATCTTGTGGATGTCTTCCAGGCTTTCCTTGGTAAGAAAATATCTATGGTCTACCTTTTTCCTGAGCTGTATAAATTCGTAATACATATAACTAAATCCTGCCAGCTGTGTAAGCAGCATACCTGCAATAGATAATAAAATCCATTTTGTTGTATATTTCTCAATTTTTTCTATTTGCTCCTGAAGCAATTCCCTGCATGAATAATGCGCCTGCTCAAACTCCCTGCTTCTTTCAGTAAAACTTTTTAAATCACCCATTATAAAATCCCAAAATTATAATAATTTTGGGATTATTATAACATAATAATTATATTAATTATTAATCGCTAGTCCAGCTTCTAAATCCTATTCCTCTATTAATTCCGGTATTTTCAGCCATTCTATCTGTTAATTGATTAATAGCATCTGTATCACCATTTTTGGCTTTATCTATCAGTCGCTGGGTCCAGGAATTTCCAACTCCACCACAATCTCCGCAATTATCAATCAGTTTTTTTTGAGCTGCTTTAGCGATCTTTTCTCCAGCACTGTATGTTTTACTTGAAATTCTGCTCATTCCAAACGGACTATCATCACCTGCGGTAACATTATTATAAATTTTATCAATTAATTTATTATCCACCTTGTCACTTTTATCACCGCCAATATTTATATATCTTATAATGTTACCAGATTGATCTTTAACTGGTATTCCTTTGTACTGATTATTCCCCTCATTAGGTGATGCTTTCTTTGGTGCAGGTTGCGATGCAGGTTTAGCCGCTGACTTGGCGGCAGGTGCAGGCTTTTTGCCTTTTTGAATAGCGGTTATTTCTTCTTCATTAGGTATATCTCCTATTCTTGCAGTTATTTCAGGGTTATTAACCGCATCAGCAATTATTTTATCTGCATTTTTTATAAAAGTTTCATCAGTTTCGGGCGTTGAGGTAGATAAACTACCAGCTGAAAAATTAGGCATAAATCCATTACCTATCCGTTTGGCATTGTATCCTGACATACTGAATAAATTTGGATTATATGCTGATAAACCGGTAGATAAATTCGTTGCCAATTCTTTTTTTGAATTTTTTCTGAATTCATTAATCAAATGATAACTCTTTACTACTCCTGGTAATTGACTTGCATCGGCCATTTTGCTTCTCCATTGCATATATTATACTGCTTATATATATAAAAACGTTATATTTACAATAATTGTTATTTTTTAAAAAAAAATTGTCTTTTATTTACAAAATTTAATAAAATATTAATTTTAAAGATATTTATGCAGCATAAATCACTAAAATGAAGTTTTAAAATTTATAAATTAAATTCGTAATTAGGATTAAAGCTATATATATTTGCCGCATTATCCTCAGCACTCATTGCCCATTGTTTTGCTTTTTCGAGCTTATCCTGAATTGCAGGATTATCTAAATCTTTTGTTTCGCTTTTATCGTACTGATATAATCCGATGTCATTTACTTCTGAAAAACTCTGCGCAAGTCCTTCATCTTTATCATCAAGTTTTCCGTCTTTGTTTGTATCATATTGATTCAATATCTCTTCTTTTGACTTATGCTGCCCGAGGACGGTAAGGAACCCAAGAACACCACCGCTATCTTTTGTGGTATCAATGTTTAATTGTCCGGATGGATCGATATCATAATAGTCACCTTGATTTACAATATTTATATTCCCGATTCCATCTTTTGTATTAATTTTCAGGTTTCCATTTTCCTGAACTTCTATAATTCTGCTGTCGCCTAATAACTTTTTAGTTCCGGCTTTTAATTCTTTGCCGTCCAGTATAACTTTACCTTCATTAAGAATAAGTTGCTGGAGTCCTGCCTGGATACGGACTGCCCCCATAACTTGCGGATTATTGGGGTCTGCTGCTATTTTATATTCAGCATCTATATCGAGACCATCAGCATTTAGAATATTATATGTTTGGCCATCTGTACCTTTATGGTCAATGGTTACTTTTTCTCCTGTACTGTCAACAAAATTAAAATGTGGATCACCCCAGGCTCCCTGTAGGTCATCAGCTATATTAGTCGGGGTTCCAAGGCCGTAATTGTTTAATGCAAATTTTAAATTACCTTGAAAAGGAGCTAAGTAGGAATAATTTTTAGCTGCGTTAATTATATCCTGCCCTAAAAATGTAGGTTGCGATAATTTATTAGCAATGTCTTTTTTTGATTGTTTTCTGTATTGGTTTAATAAATGATAACTTTTTACTACTCCTGGTAGTTGACTTGCATCTGCCATTTTTTTTCTCCATTACAAATTATAAAACTGCTTATATATATAAAAAAAATACTTTGAAGATAATTGTTATTTTCAAAGTATTTTTTAAATATTTATTTATATTACTTAAAATTATAATATTAACGTAAGTTGCTACTTATGAAAAAAGTATAGAAAAATTGTAGGATAAAA
>CAZLCO010000066.1:0-11226 GCA_964558005.1 uncultured Gammaproteobacteria bacterium
AAATCCATTGCTTCCTCATACTCCTTTAAATCACGCTGAAGGCTCGCAAGATTATTTAAAATTTTTGCCAGCGTGGGCAGATAAACTGACGGATTCGACTCAGCCAGCTGCCTGTAACAATCAAGGGCTTCCTTGTATAACTGTCTTGCCCTGTATTGCTCACTAAGACTTATATAAAGGTTACCTAAATTATTCAGGCTCATAGCGAAATCCGGTAAATAAGCCGACAAATTTTCCCGAGCAAGTATTTTCCTGAGTTTCAGGCTTTCTTCATAATACAGTCTTGCTTTTCCATAATCTTTTAAATCTCTGCTCAAAGTACCGAGATTATCCAGCGTCATTGCAAGGTTAGAGCGATAAACTATCGGTCTTTTTTCTGATAATTCCCTGTAAATTTCAAGGGCTTTTTCATAAAAATCTTTTGCTTTCGAAAAATTGTTTAAATCGCTCTCAAAATGACCGAGGTTATTGAGAATAACTGCCTTGTTAGAAAGATATATCGCCGGGTATTCATTTGCCAGCGGTGATATAAGCTCAAGCGCCTTTTCATAGGACTGACGGGCTTTATTATACTCACGCAAATCGCTCTGGAGGTTGCCGATTGTGTTATAATTAAGGGCAATATCAGCAATAAAAGCGGTAGGTATCTCTTTATTCAACTCCAATCTTATCTCAAGCGACTCCATAAGAAACTTTTCAGCTGCACCAAAATCGTTTTTACTCTTTAAAAGAGCGCCCATACTGTTAAAACTGTTGGCAAGATATGCCCGTGAAGCTATATCGTCTTTTTTAAGAAGATTTCTCCTGATTTTTATAGCTTCTCCTAAATATTTTTCAGCTTCTTCATAGTTATTTAATGCCTTATAATAACTTCCCATTGTGTTTAAGGTTTTGGCCCGGTCATCTGGCTCTGCATCCATATTTATGGCTTTTTTAAAAAACTCTTCTGATTCATCAAACCTGTTTAAAAGAAGATTTAGCCTTGCCAGATTGTTTATTGTTTCAATATTATCCTTGTTTAGCGATAATGCTTCATTTAAGTACTTTTCAGCTTTTTCATATTCATTCATGTCAATAAGCATATCACTATAATCATTGAGTAAATTAACCTTTTCATTAAGATAATCTCCGGGGAGAGCTTTTATTTTTTCAATGCACTCCCGGTATAATTTTTCAGCCTCCGGATAGATTTCCTCCTCACGCTTTGCACATGCCTGGCTGGTTAATTTTTTAATTTCCTCAATACTCATTTATTTAATCTTTTGTTTCCATTTGTGAAAGTTTTTTCTCGATTTCCCTTATACGCTTTTCATACTCTTCTGCTGAACGCTCAGTCCTTGAGTGAAGGCTCTCTTTACTAAAGGCCCCTATAGATATACCGTAAGAAATAACCATAAGAGCTATTATTATTTTTAATGCTGTATACTCAACCGGAAAAGGAACAAAAAAGAATATACAAAAACCAAAAGCAATAATAACAAAAGGATTTTTAAAATGTTTCATTATGATTCCGACTCCTTATTTTTTACCGCAATAACTACTGCACCAACAATTGCCGCTAATAACAGCAGGGACAGTATTTCAAAAGGCAATACATAAGTAGTTAACAGAGCATTACCTATAGTTGATGTTGTGCCTTCTGCCTGAAGTCTTTGTATAACCTCAGCAGAAGGGTCTTTTATTGCAAACGCTTCAAAAATTGATGAAGCTAGTATCGCTAAAAACAATACACCCGCTGCCCCAAGCGCAAATAGCGAACGGAATTTTGTCGCCAGCCAGAGATTTCTGTCCTCACGGGTGCCGGTGAGCATTATGGCAAATATCATAACAATTGTTATGCCGACTGCGTAGATTATTATTTGAGATACTGCAACGAAATCAGCGTTGAGCAATACAAAAATGCCGGCCACCGAAAGGAAAGCCAGAATCATCGCAACAGCCGAATACACAATTTTCGGCAAAAATACCACACATAACGCTGATAATAGCAGTACACCTGCTATTACAAAGAAAAAGAATGAATATATTAAATCCTGGACTTCCATTTTTCCGACTCCTCCGGGCTCAGGGTTAGTTTCTGCTTATCATAAACAAGGCTTTCACGCGAATAATCAGCCAGCTCAAACTCATGTGTCATTACAATAGCGTTTTTCGGGCATGCTTCCGTGCAGTTGCCGCAGAATATGCACCGTCCTATATCTATTGTGAATTCTTCAACGTTTACTTTTTTTGTTTCCGGGCTTTTTGTTGTTTTTATCTGTATTAAATCACCGCAGGGGCATACTTTGGTGCAGCTCATACACCCAATACAGGTCAAAGAACCGTCCGATTCAGTAGTAAGAGCTAATCTGCCGCGTGTTCTTTCAGGCAGGTTGGGCTTTTTTTCTGGGTACTCAAGGGTGATGGGTTCACGGAAAAAGTGTTTGGCTATGGTAGCCATGCCCCGGCCTATTTCTGTTATTGCGCTTATTGTTTTGTTTATTAGTTTTATCATTTTATTTAACCTATTTTGTTATTTTATTTTAAAATCACAAATTGTGATTTTAAATCTTTTAGCCCCGCTGTGATTGCGAGGAGTGCGTCAGCCCAACGTGGCAATCTGTCCAGCGTGGCTTTTTGTATATTTAGTTGTGTCGGATTAGTGTTCATTTTTTGCTTTATCAGTATTTATTATTTCTTCAATTCCTTTATCAAATTCTTTCCGCCTACCATTAGCAGGATGACTTACAGGTTTTTCATTTACAATTCCCGAAATTCCAAGTCCGTAATAAGATTTTTTCCCAACAGGAATAATTTTAGAGTTGTCAAACAATTTTAAAAACTCTTCTAAAATTTCTTTAATTTTTTTTATTTCATCATCGCTAGGTGTTCTATTACTTAAAGAATTCCCAATTTTAGGAGGGTGAAAAGGGAACACATTCCATGCAACCCAATCCTTTTCATCTAGTAATTCATTCATTTTACTCCAAACCATAGTTGCTGAATTTTCAGTATATGTTTTCCCTTTCTTTTTTTCTCCATTACTTGTTCTTTTATAGCTATTATCTTTATTAATAAATTTTACTTTAGAATGTTCTCCTAATAATATTCTTTCACTCATAAATGGAATACCCGAAAACTTACATCCTTGATAACTTGGAGCTTCCCCAATTAAAATATATTTAGCATTATGTCTGTCCAATAAATAATTTTTTAAATTTTCACACCTAATTTGTGGAGCATTTTCCAAATCATTGTCTTTATCTTGATCTTTCCAAGGATTAAAAAAATAAATTCCTGTTTTATTTTCGTATCTAGAAAGTTTTTTAATAAATAAATTTACTTTTTCTTCAAATGTATTTTTAGCCATAGTTATCTCCTCCACACCGGATAGATTGCCGCGTCTTTATGAATGTGCCTTAGGCAACCTCTCAATGACATGTTGCTTTTTATTGTATTAGAATTATTCATCATACGACCACCTTCCACACAGCGACTATAACCAGATTAACCAGCGCCAGCGGCAATAAAAATTTCCAGCTGAATGCCATCAACTGATCAGCCCGCAACCGAGGCAGCGTCCCACGTATCCAGATAATCACAAATATAATTGCATAAGTCTTAGCCACAAGCCAAAAAGCTTGCTCTATATGGATAAATGCAGGTATCTGTATTAAATAAAACCCTAAAGGCGAAGTATACCCGCCTAAAAACAAAGTGGCAATCAATACACTTATGATAAACAATGCCGCATACTCGGCCAGAAAAAATAAAGCAAACTTCATGCCGGAATATTCTGTGTTATATCCGCTTACCAGCTCGCTTTCCGCTTCCGGCAGATCAAAGGGAATACGATTAACTTCAGCTATGGAACAGATAAACAGCACCACGAACCCGATAAACGCCGGCCACATATTCCATGTGAATAACCCGCCGGATTGTGCCTTAACTATGTCAAGCAGGTTAAGACTTCCGGCAAGCACAGCAACGCTTAATACAGCGATTACCAGTGGTATTTCATAACTGATAGCCTGCGCGGCAGAGCGCATACCTCCCAATAGTGAGTATTTATTGTTGCTCGACCAACCAGCTAAAACTATCCCCACTGTAGTAATTGATGATAGAGCAAATACCAAAAACAGCCCCACTGCAAGGTTCATTGCGATAAAATGCTCCGTAAAAGGCATTAAACCATATATAACCATCACCGGAGCGAATACTACTATCGGAGCCAGTGTGAATAGCACTTTGTTAGTTTCGCAGGACATAATGTCCTCTTTAAAAAGCAGTTTTATCGCATCTGCAAAAGTCTGCAGCCAGCCCCCCGGGCCGACACGGTTAGGGCCTTTTCTTATGGTAAGCCATGCAAGCACCTTTCTTTCCATCAAAACAAGAAATATAACCACAAATACCATTAACGCAGCTATGCAAGCAAAGGGAAAAACAGGCCAGCTCATAACCGCGAAAGCTTTTATGTATACCTCGGGAATGCTGACGAATGATGCAATTATATTGAGTATTTTAAGGTATAGTTCAAACATTATCTGTCCACCTCCGGTAAAACAACGTCAAGGCTGCCAAAAATTGGCATTAAATCAGAGTAATTACGGTTTTTAACGAGCTCGGGTAAAACCTGCACAGCCGCAAAAGAAGGAGTACGCCACTTTATCCTGTAAGGCTTAGTTGTCCCGTCACTCACTACATAGCACAGTACAACACCTCTTGGAGCTTCAACCATTGCTGCTGCTTCTCCTATAGGCGGTTTGAACACTACTGGGTTAATTTTTTTACCGACTAATTGAGTATCAAAACCGCAGTACTGGCACTCTTCCTTGTTACATCCGCAGTTTACCCTCTTTACTCTTAACCTTTCGGGTATACCCCCCGGTATTTTTTCGAGAGCCCGCTCAATTATCTTTACTGATTCACGCATTTCCTCGACCCTGACCATATACCGGTCATAACTATCCCCGGTCTGTGCCAGGCAGGTTTTGAATTCTATTTCTTCGTAAACAGAATAAAGCGATGTCTTTCTTAAATCCATATCAACGCCTGAGGCCCTGAGGTTCGCCCCGGTTATGCCGTAGTCTATGGCTAATTCAGGACTCATTACCCCTATACCCTTTGTCCTTTCAAGGACTATTGGGTTTTTGGTAATTATTGCTTCGTATTCATCAAACATAGCGGGCATTTTTTTGCATAGTTCAAGCACTTTTGCTATCCAGCCCTCGGGAAAATCTTTTTTAACCCCGCCAAATGTGTAATAATTGTACATCATGCGCTGACCTGTCAGCTGCTCAAACAGGGATATTATTTCTTCCCGCTCCCTGAAGCAATAAAAAAGCGGCGATGTTGCGCCTAAATCCAGCAAAAAAGACCCCAGCCAAAGCAGGTGCGAGGCTATACGGTTAAATTCCATTGTTATAAGACGGATATATTCTGCTCTCTTTGGTACTTTCAGTCCTGCAATCTCTTCTACCGCATAACATAATGCGCCCTGGTAAAAGAAACCTGACAAGTAGTCCACCCGGTCAACCATTGGCAAGTATTGAGTATAAGTCCTGCTTTCCGCCAGTTTTTCTTTCCCTCTGTGCAGGTAGCCGATAATTGGTTTTGTATCCCTGATCATTTCGCCTTCAAGGTTCATTACAAGCCTTAAAACCCCGTGCGTGCTGGGGTGTTGAGGGCCAACGTTTATCAGCATATCTTTTTTTATTAAGTTTTCCTTTAATTTACTCATTATCTTTGGTTCCAGCTAAGCCTTTCATCGTCATTAACGTAATCTTTCCTTAGAGGGTGGCCTTTCCAGTCGCACGGCATTAATATTCTTATAAGCTCCGGATGGTTCAGGAAGTTTATGCCGAACATGTCATACACTTCCCTTTCATGCCAGTTTGCGGAAGAATAAAACCCGCACAGGGATTCTATTTGGGGATTGCTTTTGCTTAATTTTACTTTTAATATAATTTTCTTGTTTGATTGGGTTGAATACAGGTGGTATATCACCTCGTACCCCTCCGGAGTGTCCACACCCGAAATTGAAACCAGCATATTATACTCATTTTTTAAAGAGCTTACTGTTTCTAAAAGTTTATCCGTTGTTATTTCCATTATTTGCAACAAGTTTGTACCCCCCAGTGTATTACTTCCATTTCAGGATCAGGCAGCAGCACCTCGCAGTCACGATTTTCCGGCAGCACTACTTTTGGTTTATGCGCTTCAAGATATTTTTTCCTGTCTAAAAGGGTTTCTGTGCGCATTTTCTTCTGGAGTTTTATTATGGCATCCAATAAAGCCTCTGGTCTTGGCGGGCAACCCGGCAAGTAAACATCAACCGGTATAAGCCTGTCCACGCCTCTTACAACTGAATATGAATCATTTTCATACATGCCGCCCGTAACACAGCATGCGCCCATTGCTATTACATATTTGGGTTCAGGCATCTGCTCATAAAGTTGTATCAAAGCCGGAGCCATTTTATGAGTTATTGTCCCGGCTGTTATCATTAAGTCTGCCTGCCTTGGTGAGGCCCTGAACACTTCCGAGCCGAATCTTGCAATGTCAAAGCTGGCCGCACTTGTTGATATCATTTCTATTCCACAGCAGGAAGTGGCAAAAGTAACCGGCCATATTGAATTTGACCTTGCCCAGTTATATACGGTATCAATTGCGGTGAGTATTATACGCACTATTTTTCTCCTAATTCCATTTCAGGGCATCCTTTTTCCAGGCATAGACCAGCCCGATAACGAGGATTCCAATAAATATTAACGCTTCTACCAGCGCAAAAAGCCCGAGCTTGTCATAAACAACCGCCCACGGGAACAGAAATACAGCTTCTATGTCAAATATTAAAAATAATAGCGCATAAAGGTAATATTTAATATCGAACTGAATTCTTGAGTCGCCAAAAGGCTTCATACCGCATTCATAAGGTTTTTCTTTAAGATACCCCGGTGCTTTTGGCTGGACTATCCAGCTCATAACCATCGCAGCAACAGCAAACGCAACTGAAAAACCTATGAAAGCAGCTAACATACCGTATCCCTGAATGTACAATTTTATTTCCTTATCTCGCTCACAATTAAAATTTATCCTAAAAGTATTTATATATCAATTTTGTTAAACTACTTTACTTAAATTACTTTTTCTCAAAAATAAAAATCGTCCACGGTAAATTTTTCCTTACCTGCTTGAGTTGCAAATGTTTATTAGCTATTTCAAACACGTCCAGACTGATTTTAGAATACAGCATAAACAACAGAGGGCTTTTTTCATAAATATATTCACTTTTTAGAATTTTTTCTATCCTTTCAGGCGTATAATGCGCCACGTTTGAATTATGCACCAGGATAAAACGCCCGGAATCTTTCAACGGAACAAAATACTTCTCTGTAACAAAATTTTCAAACTCATGAGTATACTCCGTTTGTTTAAAATAATTTTTAAATTTTTGTTTTGCGGTTAAAGTCTGTACATCGCCGGAAATCTCCTCACCGAGAAGTACATGGATATTATGTTTATTTATAAAGTCCTTTTTTATGCTGTATTTATTAAATTTTTGCTTGTTATATTTATCTATACTCCCTGTTAAGCGGGGAAACACTACCAAATCGTTATTATTTAGTTCTAAGCTTTCAAACAGTCCCGCCAATAAACCATGTTTGTCTATCCTGCCAAGCTTTGGGGCACTATCCGGATAACTAAATATGTATAATAAGTTGAGAAATATCAGGATTACGAATAAAGTAGTTGGCAATAATTTTTTATTATATGCATAAACACCGTTTGTCAGAGCTAAAACAAAGAAAGGAAGGCAAATCAGGGTGTACCTGGGCACTATAACATACAGGTCAAGCAGTGATAATGTTATTATAATTGTTAAAAAAATTGCAGGAAAAATTAAAAGAATGTTTCTGCCCTTAATAGTGAACCACACAGCGATTATAACAGGTATAAACACAAAAATTATTCTGCCAAGAGTAATATCCGAAATTGATGCGGAAAAATAATTAATGGGATTGTTATATATTCCAACTAAAACCGGAGAAAACCAGTTCTGAAGCAAAACAAATACTACCTGTGGGTCAAAATTAAACACCTCGGCAAAGCAGTTAATTATCAATTTATCTGAATGTATTGTAATTTTTACAAAAGTTACCAACAAAAGAGCAAAAACCACAAGACACGGAATTGAAAAACCAATGACAAGTTTTAAAAAATTTTTAAACTGCTCTTTATTGTTTTTAAACAGGTAAAAACAGATGAAAACAACCTCGGGGATAATAATAAGCGTGCTTATGTAGTGTGTTATAAGAAAAAAAACATTTATAACAAAGAACAAAGCATAATTAAGCCAGCCCGGCCTGTTTATCACCCTCAGCAAAACCCACGCTGAAAGAGCAGAAAACAACACCAACAAAGCATACTGCCTTATTTCCTGCGAGTAGAATATAAAAAATGAATTCACCGCAGCAAATAAAGCCGCATATAAGCCTATAAGAATGACTTTTTTATGTGACTTTTGAAGTTCCGACCCGGCAAAATACATAACAGGTATGGTAATTACGCCAAATATTACGGACAACATCCTTAATGTAATATCAGCGTCCCCGAAAATACTTATCCAGTAATGCAAAATAATGTAATAAAGCGGTCTTGAGGAGCTGTGCTTTATCACATCAACTACTGAGGGCAGCACTGCATCGTTATAAGTAGTTATTTCGTCATACCACATGCCATCAGGTTTATCTATGCCGATTAGCCTTAATAAGAGGGCTAAGCCCGTAATAGCTATTAAGGCCAGCACTATACTTAGATTGTTATCTTTATTAAGATTAAACATTTATTCTTGTTAAATTCAGTGCGCCAAAAGTTGAGAGCTGTTCAAACTCACAGTATCTTTTACACAGGTCTTCGCAGCTAACGGTTTTTAACTTATCCAGGCTAAAATCCTCGGCTGTAAATGAAGCAAGCGCTGATCCGACAACAACAGCTTTTTTCATTTGTTCAAAATTAACTTCTTCGCAACTGGATAAATACCCGATAAACCCGCCGGCAAAAGTGTCTCCTGCGCCTGTCGGGTCTTTAATCACTTCCAGTGGGTATGCGGGCGCTGAAAATATTTGTCCTGATTTCGTAAATAATAAAGCGCCATGCTCACCTTTTTTAATAATTACATATTCCGGCCCCCGGGCTAAAATTTTGTTTGCCGCTTCAACAAGATTTGGTGTCTCACAGAGCATTCTTGCCTCAGCATCATTTAACAGCATTAAATTAACCCTGGATATCACCTCCAGCAATTCCTTTTTTGTTGTATTTATCCAGAGGTTCATGGTGTCCAGCATTACAAACTCCGGTTTTTTAAATTGGCTCAGAACGTTCAGCTGTAAACTCGGATGGATATTTGCAAGGAAAATAAACTTGCTGTCCCTGTAGTTTTCAGGAATTTTAGGGCAAAAATCAGCAAAAACATTTAACTGGGTATCCTGTGTATGGGCCTGATTCATATCGTATTCATAATAACCGTCCCATCTGAAGGTTTTTCCGCTTGCTTTTTCAAGGCCTTCTACATCAACTCCTTTGCTGACAAGAAGCTCTATATATTCCTGCGGAAAGTCCTCGCCAACTACTCCAACGATATTTGTCTGCGTAAAAAGGCTTGATGCTACTGAAGCATACGACACAGACCCGCCTAAAATCTCTTTTTTCACACCAAAAGGTGTTGTTATTGAATCAAGTCCAATAGACCCCAAAATTAATACTTTTGACATTTTTTACCTCGTTAATTAAAATTTTTTAACAAATATATTTTTATCTTAATACAATCGGATTGTAAAGAACCAATTATGAAAAACATTTGTATATACTGCTCGTCAAGCGATACCATAGACCCTGCATTCTTCTACTCTGCAAGGCATCTGGCGATGATACTCGCAAAAAAAAATCACAACCTGATTTACGGCGGGGGATGTGTTGGGCTGATGGGCGAAATAGCCAGGACAATGCACGAATTCGGCGGGAAAGTTACAGGCGTAATTCCGCAGAGACTGAATCAGAACGGCATTTGTTACGAAAAATGCGATGAATTAATTGTTACAAAAGACATGCGTGAAAGAAAACAAAAAATGGACGAGGTTTCAGACGCTTTTATTGCGCTGCCGGGCGGTTTTGGCACGCTTGAGGAGATTTCCGAGATGATTACCGGAAGGCAACTCGGTTATCACAACAAGGCCCTTGTATTCCTCAACACAAATAATTTTTATTCCCCGCTCATAGGATTTTTCGAGCAGATGTATCGGTTTAACTTCGCCTCCCCCGAGGGCAGGAATGTCTATTATGTTTCCGACAAGCCCGAGGAGTGCGTTGAATATATTGAAACCTTTGTGCCGGCTGCTATCCCGGATAAATATGTGAGGAAGGTATAGAGTCAATAATATTGATAAACAGGCTTTAGGCTTGTTTATCAAACAGATATGTACTATAATATGTACAGGTACAGAAAACCGTACAGGAGAATTTATTATGACAATGGAAGCAATCTCATATACATCTTTCAGGGAGAAGTTAGCTCAAAAACTAAAGGAAGTGTGCGACAACCATCTTGGAATAATCGTCACAAGGCGTAATGCCGACCCTGTGGTTGTAATTTCGCTTGAAGATTACCGTGCAATGGAAGAAACGCTTTATCTTTTGAAAAGCCCAAAAAATGCCAGGGAATTAATGGAGGCTATAGAAGAGGTTGAAAAAGGGGATTTAGTTGAGATGGAGCTTTGTGAGGATTATGAAGATTGAAATAGCGCCCAAGGCCAAAAAGCATTACGAATATTGGATAAAAAACGATAAAAAAATACTAAAAAAAATTAATGATTTGATAAAAGATATTCAACGACAGCCTTATGAAGGATTAGGCAAGCCCGAAGCCCTAAAAAACAACCTGAGCGGATACTGGTCGAGGCGAATAAACCACGAGCACCGGCTGGTTTATAAAGTAGAAGACGAATCAATAATAATTTTGCAGTGCAGGTACCATTATTAAAAAATTAAAATCCCGCCCGTGGGCGGGTAGAAATTTAAAATGGGGTAGCAGGATTCGAACCTGCGAATGCCGGGACCAAAACCAGGTGCCTTACCGCTTGGCTATACCCCAACGGTACAAAGCAGAACTCATTCCTGCCTGATTATTTTATTTTATTAGAAATTAAAAAATTTGACAACATCTGCTTACCAAAAGACGTGAGTATTGAT
>CAZLCO010000067.1:0-10310 GCA_964558005.1 uncultured Gammaproteobacteria bacterium
TCTACATAGGAGTTTCTAAGTTTTAAATATCGGAGTTTTTTGGGCTCAGGTCAATGGGGATCAATAGCTATAGAGAATTCTTAGACGCTTTTAATAATAAAATACTTCCCCTTTTACAAGAGTATTTCTACAATGATTACGAGAAAATAGCTGACGTTTTAAATGAAAATGTAAGAGACTCTCAGGAAGTTCTTAAAGTAAATAAAATTGTTCATAAGAAAGAAACCACAGTTAATTCAAGTATTAAACATAAATATTTTATAAATCCAGCTTTATTTAACAGGGAAGAATTCCCCTCAGATGCCTTTATAAAAGTATATCAAGATGAATAAATCAATAACAGTCATTGAACATAAGAAAAATCCAGCTCAATACTTTGGCAAAAGCAATTATGAGTTGATAAAAGAACTATACCTAGAAGAAGATTATAGGCAGATAATGAGTTTTCATAATAATCAAATATGTTTTAGTAAATTTGCTGGTGTTTTTCAGTTAAAAAACGGTACCTACATTGAAGTACTTCCTAAGACCTATTTCTATGATGATGAAATAAAGTCCGCCAGGAATATTTTCTTAAAAATGATTTCTAAGCTGCAGAGTGAGTATTATAAACAAATCAGCGATACAAACATAGACGATCAGGAATTTCCTCTTTTAGAGATATTTATATCCTTGTTTTTAAATGAACTAGATAATCTTTTTAAACGTGGGCTTATAAAAAGTTATGTTAACGTATGTGAGAATTCCTTATTTATCAAAGGTAAAATAAAAGTAAATGAGAATATTCGCAACAATATAGGACATAAAGAAAGAAATTATATTGAATATTCTGAATTTACAGAAAACGTAGCCGAAAATAAAATTCTTAAAAAAGCAGTTTTGTCCTTAAAAGAGAAGTCAAACAATTTTTCTAACGTAAAAAGGCTTAGGCAGGCTTTGTTCAATCTGGAAGAAATAGATATACCGAATAATACTGATCATGAGTTTAGCAAAATTCATCTTTCTCGATTGAATTCTCACTATCAAAAACCTCTTGATATAGCCAGGATATTTTTAAAAGGAAGTTCTTTTGTTCCACAGGCTGGTGAAAATGATTTGGTTTCATTGATGTTTCCTCTTAATAGGCTCTTTGAAGATTATGTTTACGACTATTTTTATAGGAAGTATAAAGGTTATCCAGTAAAATTAAACCCTCAAGACAGCAAATATAACCTTTTACAAGAACCTAAAAAGTTTATGATAAAACCTGATATAGTCATAAGGCATAGGGGTAGGGATAAGATAGCTGTTCTTGATACAAAGTGGAAGCTAATAGATGAGGGTAATTACAATAATAAGTTTGACGTAGCTCAGTCTGATCTCTATCAATTATATGCCTACGGGAAAAAATACCAACAAGAAGCTCAAGAAGTTGAGTTGTTCCTTGTTTATCCTAAAACAGATAAGTTTACTGACATGATGTCCTGGAAATTTGAAGACAACTTACGAATAAATATAGCTCCCTTTGATTTAATCAATGATAGATTGATTGACGAGGACTTATTGAATAAATTTTTATTAACATAATTATCAAACATACAATTCAGTCATGCCAGGATGCCCCGGAGTATGAGCAAAATTAACTCCATGGCATTTTCCATGTCGAAAAATAAACTCATGCGTATGAGCCTGCTATCATGCTCTCGTTGAATGCACGCCTAAGATCATGATGAACAGGAGGTTTTAAGTGCCGACAAAAGATATTATATAGAAAAGACCAGGGAACGCTGGCAGCCATTCTACGATTATCCATTGTCAGATGATGAATGTTATGAGATACATAATAACGTTGCTGGTTTTATGGGGGCAATCCAAAGGCTTGTCAGGAAGGATATGGAGAGAGAAGAAAATAGTAAACCAATTTGAACGAACATGTGGTTGATTGATAACTGGGAAAACTTCCGGCAGGCTTGAAATGTATATGGGATGTTAAGAAGCCGGTCAAGAAAGTTTATAAGTTTGAATAATAATCCCCTTTGACTTTGCGGAGAAAAAAAGCTATAATCTCCGCAGAAAGTGCGGAGATTATATGTATATTTATCAGGAATCAAATTGGCCAAAGTTCTTTTGGAATCAGGAAAAGGTATGGGAAATACTTTCTAAAGTTAAGTTCTCACAGGGTTTACTGCTTGGAAAAATGGAAGGGCTTGGGTTTAAGCTAAAAGAGGAAGCCATCCTTAATGTGTTAACTCAGGATGTTTTAAAATCCAGCGAAATCGAAGGTGAATCCCTTGACAGGGAACAGGTACGCTCTTCAATTGCCAGAAGGTTGGGTCTGGATATAGGCGGTGGCGTTCACGTTGAGCGTAATGTTGAAGGCATAGTTGAAATGATGCTGGACGCAACTCAAAGATATAATGAACCTTTAACGAAAGAGAGGCTACTTGGCTGGCAGGCTTCATTATTCCCTACCGGATACAGCGGCATGCACAAAATAGAAGTAGGGCAATTCAGAGATGATAAAAATGGGCCGATGCAGGTTGTATCTGGTGCCATCGGAAGGGAAAAAGTTCATTATCAGGCTCCTGATGCTTCAGATTTAGATAAACAAATGAGTATATTTATTGACTGGTTTAACATCTCTGATGACATTGACAGTGTTTTAAAATCCGGTATTGCCCATTTATGGTTTGTAACAATACACCCGTTTGATGATGGTAATGGCCGTATAGCAAGAGCATTAACTGATATGTTATTAGCTAAGGCCGAACAAACTAACCAGCGATTTTACAGTATGTCCGCTCAAATCAGAAAGGAGCGGAACGACTATTACGATATCCTTGAAAAAACTCAGAAGGGCTCTCTGGATATTACTGAATGGTTTGTGTGGTATCTTGAATGTCTGCACAGGGCTATTGAAAATACTGAAGAAACTCTTTCAGTTGTGTTTAATAAGGCTCACTTCTGGCAAAAGTATTCAAATGTAGCTTTAAATGATAGACAGAAGAAAGTATTAAATAGATTTCTTGACGGGTTCGAAGGTAATTTGACTTCTTCTAAATGGGCTAAGCTGTCCAAGTCTTCTCAGGATTCAGCTAACAGGGATATTGCTGATCTGCTGGAAAAGAATATTTTAATAAAAGCAGGCTCAGGTCGTAGCACACACTATGTTTTAAATCTATAAATAATTTTTGCGGAGATTATTTTGCATTTACTCCGCATTTTCTGCGGAGTAAATATAAAAATCCTGCAACACATTTGCAACACTTTAATAAAAACTAATGCAGTATGACCTATTTTTAAATAAGCAATCAAAATCTCTGAAGCGTAGTAAATATCAATGTTTACCAAATTGCATTAAGCTAAAGTCAAGCCTGGCTTAGTCCTGGAAAGACTGTGTGCCCAAAAGGCACCGGGGGTTCGAATCCCCCCCTCTCCGGTTTTTATTTGGATTTAAACAGCTTTATTTTTATTGAATAGTCCATTTTTGACTTGCCGACATTACTCCTGTAGCTTCCTATAACAGGCAAAACATTTAAAGGGTCAGTTGAAGCGGCAACGGCTATATGCCTGTCCGCTGTGGCAATACCGTTAACCGGGTCATATCCGCGCCATCCGCCGCCGGGTATATAAACTTCCGCCCAGGCGTGCAAATAGGCGTTGTCCTGTAAATCATCATCAAATATATATCCGCTCACAAAACGAGCTTCCAACCCCTGACACTTACAGAGTTCCATGAATAAAACAGCAAAATCCCTGCAGGAACCGCATTTATCGTTAAGAGATTTTTCGGGGGTATGAGGCTGACCGTCTTCCCTGATTTCGTATTTGAATTCGCTTCTGATTTTTTCCGCAAGGACAGACAAAAAGCCTAACACGTCGTTATCTACGGTTTCTCTTATTTCATCGGAAAAACTTTGCAAAAGGGTATTATTATTTATTTTTTTATAGGGCAGTTTTGTTTTATCAAAATCAACTATGTAGTCATAGGGATTTTTTCTTAATGTTTCTACCCTGCAGTTAAAATCAAGCTCAAAGTATTCTGTTAAGTCGTTGAACCACACTTTTAACCCGGTATTGTTTTCGGAATCAATAAAAAAGGTCTGGTTGGAGGGTTCAGGGGCAATATTGATTTTATAGTCCAATAGCTTCTGTGACAAATCATTGCGAGGGAATATCCTGATTTCATTAGATTCAAGAAAAACCGGGGCAGTATATAGGTAATTAATTTTATAGTTAATTTCTATCAGCATTCCAGCTCTTTTATTATTCTGTCCAGTTCAACTGAAGGGATTTCATTTACCGAATTCCTTAACCTTTCCTGCCACCAGGCGGAAAGTTCCTTAAGGTCCTCTTTAAACATTCTGAATTCCTTTATTTTATATCTGTTTCTAGGGCAAACCATTATATCTATAGGGAAATCAACGTCATTGGTGCTTATCCTTGTAGAATCAAAAGCCAGGATTCCAACTTTTATTGCATGGGAAATCCCGTCCCTGTAATTTAGAGTCCTGTCAAGCACAGGTTTCCCGTATCCGGTTGCGCCGATAATCTGGTAAGGCGTGCCTTCTTTGATTTCAATCCAGTTACCCTGCGGATAAATAAGAAAAAGTTTGTGTTCTTCATCATTTTGCAATTGTCCGCCTACAATGCAGTGGATGTCAAAGCCAAGCCCGCTATCTTCAAGGTACTCCTTATCTTCTTTATAAGCCCTTCTTATTTGTCGACTAAAGGAGTTTATAGCCTTATATAACTTATCGAATGACTCGTCTTCCTCTTCAAGGGTTTCGTGAAAATATGTTATTGCTTTGTCCCGCAATGATCTTAACCCTGAGGTCATTATAAACATTGAATGGTTTTGCCTTTGAAATACAGTTACTTTTCTTGAGCTGGTACACTCCCTTCCGCAAGTAATCCTTGTGTCTGATATGGCGACAACACCGCTTTCAACCTTAATACCTAAACAAAACGTCATTAAAATTTTCCTTTATATTGAAGTACCTGTTAAATATATCCTGATTAACTTTTATTAGTTTTAACTGTATTGTGTCGATAAATTCATGTAAGCCTACATTTATTATAGTGTCTATATCACTATATGCCAGTTCTGATTTTAATGCGCCGAGTGTTTGCTCAGGTTTATTTGCATAGGAATCTGTTGAAGAGGCGGATATGGCGTGCAGCCTTTCATTTGCGCGTGTTAAACAAAAACTTATAGACCTTGGGAATTCCTTATCCAGTAGTAAAAATTCGAGAATTTTATCAGGCTTTATTGATTTATATTTCTTAGTATACATTTCAAACCCGCTGGCAGACTTCAGTATAGCTGCCCACTGCAAAAGGTCGTAAGTTGAGCCTACAAGAGTAGAAGAAGGCAAAATATGAAAATATTTAATGTGAATAATCCGTGAAGTCTGGTCAGCCCGCTCAAGCATCTTTCCCAGCCGACTGAAATGCCAGCTTTCGCCTCTTGATATAGTTGAGTCCTGTATCCCTGAAAATATATGACAGTTCCTTTTTACTTCCTCAAGAAAGTCATGGATGTTATTAATACTGATTCTTTTACTTCTTGCATTATTTACCAGCAGGTAAAATTTATTTATTTGCTCCCATGTTTCTATATTAATAGTTTCTCTTACGGTTGTAGCGTTTTCCCTTGCCATAGAAAGGCAGCTTAAAATTGAACCCGGGTATTCGCTGTCAAAAAGCAGGAATTGGATAACATTTTCTCTGGTGGGTTCGCTGTATAGCTCAAAAAATTGCTCTTCTTCCCCGGTTATTTTTACAAGGGGTTCCCACTGCTCATTTCTGGGGCTTATGCCGCAGTCGAGAATAAAAGTCAGGTTAACATCAATAATCCGGGCAATGTTTTCAACCCTTTCTATGTATCTGTTAAGCCAGTATAATGAATCCGCAACTCTACTAAGCATTTTCTTCTCCTGAAACAACCCACGTGTCCTTGCTTCCTCCGCCCTGGGAAGAATTGACCACCAGCGAATTTTTCTTAAACGCTACTCTTGTCAGCCCTCCGGGGATTACTTTAATGTCTTCGCCATAAATTATATAAGGTCTCAAGTCCACGTGCCTTCCTTCAAAGTTTCTGCCTGCTATAACAGGCACTCTTGATAGGTTTATTGTGGGCTGTGCAATATATTTTCTCGGATTATTTTTGATTTTTTCAATGAATTCTTTTTGCTGTTTTTTTGTTGATTTTGGCCCGATAAGCATTCCGTATCCGCCTGCCCCGTCAACTGTTTTTACGACCATATTTTCTATATTTTTTATTACATAATCCATATTTTTGCGCTCAGAACAAATATAAGTAGGCACATTGGGGATAATAGGGTCTTCTTTAAGGTAATATTTAATTATATCCGGTACATAAGAATAAATAGCCTTGTCATCGGCTACGCCTGTGCCCGGTGCGTTAGCAAGGGCAACATTGCCTGCCTTATAAGCTTCAATTAGTCCCGGCACTCCAAGCATGGAATCCTTCCTGAACACTTTTGGGTCAAGAAAATTATCGTCAATTCTTCTATACAAAACATCAACTTTTTGCAAGCCGCTTGTTGTTTTCATGTAGATAAAATTATTTTCAACGACAAGGTCGCGTCCTTCCAGTAGTTCTACGCCCATTTGCCTTGCAAGGAATGAATGCTCAAAATATGCCGAATTATAAACCCCCGGGGTTAGAACACCCACGGTAGGAATGTTTGAGATATTATCGGCAATATAATTCAGCATATTAAAAAGGTGTGCCGGGTAGTCCTCGACCGGCCTTATTTTTAAAGTCTCGAAAAGCAGCGGGAAAGTTTTTTTAGTGACCTGCCTGCCTTCCAATACATAAGACACCCCTGACGGGCATCTAAGGTTATCTTCCAATACATAAAACTGTCCGTCCTGCCCCCTTATCAGGTCAGTACCGGTTATATGGCACCAGATATTTTTTGGGGGTTTTAGTTCACTGCATATCGGCCTGTAGGTGTCTGAGGATAAAATAATTTCTTCAGGAATAACTTTGTCTTTGATTATTTTTTTGCCGTTATAAATATCATCTATAAAAAGATTAAGTGCGGCTATTCTTTGTTTTAATCCTTTTTCAAGGTGGCCCCACTCTTGTGCGCTTATAACCCTCGGTATAATGTCAAAAGGAAATATTTTTTCCTTTCCGTCTTTAGAATTATAGACATTGAAAGTTATGCCCAGGGTAAGGAACGCATTTTCCGCGGCTTTTTGCCTGCTTAAGAGTTCTCCTTTAGGGAGGTTATTTATTTTTTCCACAATAAGTTTTGTAGACTCTCGGCAGGTAGCGTTATCCACAAAGTATTCATCATAAAAAAAATCTGTTTTATAGTTGTTAAATTTCACACGGTCATCCTGAAATAAGGTTTATACACTTATTCTAATTTATAATAACTCAAAAAAGAACGTTCGATAGTGGTAAAATAAATTGGAATAACAAAGGAGGGCTCTGATATAAAAGTCCACGGCAATTTAAAAGGTTTAAAGAAAAATTATATAAACAGACTTGAAAAACTTTACAGAAAAAAAGTTTCTCCCGATAAAATTATTACTATTGAGCTTGCAGAGTCTTTAGCTGAAATTTCATATGAGATCAGCAAGGAAATAGCTGTTTTTATCAACAGGCGCGGGCAGGTTATTAATATTACGGTTGGTGATTCCGGCAGCGTAAACCTCGGAAAATTTAAGAATATAAGAGAGGGCCGGGCACGCCTTTGCGGGCTGCGGTGTATCCATACACACCCTGAAGGGCTGGCGAATCTCAGCAAGATAGACCTTACAGCATTGGAACAGTACAGATTTGACACTATGGCCTGTATAGGGATAGACCCGGCTTCGAGTTTCAGTAAAAAACACGGGGAAACTGTAAAATACGCTGATTCTATACAGACAGCTTTTTTAATACCGGAAAAAGATAAGGAAGGGAATAACTTTAAAATACTTGAGCCTAGCACAGTAAGAAAGGCCTGTGCTGAAAATTTTCTGGAATTTCTTGAGGATATTGAACAGGAATTTGCCGGGAAATCAGATATTATTGTTTATGATGATAAAGAAAGGGCAATACTGGCAAGTCTTCAGACTCCTGACCTCTCGGATGAAATAGCCGGTGACTCAATACTTGAGCTTGAACAATTAACTTATACAGCCGGCGCTGAAGTCCTCGATAAAATAACTCAAAAACGCAACAGCCCGGATTCTTCAACATATTTAGGAAGCGGAAAGGCAAAGGAGCTTGCTCTTTTAGTTCAGGAAAAAAACGCAAACATTGTTATTATAGATGCCGAGCTTTCGCCGAGGCAGCAAAAAAAACTTGAAGAAATTATAGGCGTAAAAACAATTGACAGGACAGAGCTAATCCTTGATATATTTGCCCAGAGGGCAATGACAAAAGAAGGGAAGCTGCAGGTAGAGCTTGCGCAACTAAAATATTTATTCCCAAGACTTATTGGAGCGGGACTTTCATTGAGCAGGCAAATGGGGGGCGGCAGAGGCGGCGGTATAGCCACAAGAGGTCCCGGGGAAACCAAGCTGGAGATTGACAGGCGACGGATAAGGGAAAGAATTAACATCCTTGAGAAAGAAGTCGAGGCAATAAAAAGCCATAGAGCGTTGCAACGAAAACAAAGGAAAAAAAATAGCCTTCCTGTTGTGGCAATAGTCGGATACACAAACACCGGAAAGTCCACTCTTTTAAACGCTTTGTCAGATTCAGCGGTTTTTGTTGAGAATAAGCTTTTTGCTACACTTGACCCGACAACCAGAAAAATCAAGCTGCCTGATATGTCAGATATACTCTTAACAGACACAGTTGGCTTTATCCAGAGGCTGCCGACTTCTCTGGTTAAGGCTTTCAGGGCGACCCTGGAAGAGGTTAGCGAGGCTGATATTATTTTACACGTTATTGACCCATCGCATCCCGCCTGTTTTAAACATATTGATACGGTTTATGACATTCTAACAGAGCTTGATGCATACAAAAAGCCTATAATCTCAGTTATTAACAAGATTGACCTTGTAAAGAATAAAGAAACCTTTGAAAAACTGCTCGCAAAAGTTCCGAATCCGGTAGAAATTTCAGCATTGCACAGAAAGGGATTTGGAGGTTTATTGAATAAAATTCAGACAACCGTGAGATAAATGAAGTTTAATTGTTATGGTGGGGAAGTATCCACCTTACTTGATTGTAAAGCTCCCTTTTCCCAAAATCGAACGAAATCGAACGATTTCGAACGGTTTTTAGCTTTTGTATGGTGCGTTTACGCTCCAAAAGAAAACGGTGCATAAATGAACCCTACAGGCTATCAGTTTCACCCCACCAGGTGTGTCCATCAATAATATCTTGAGGGGGCACATTGGGGTCTAGTCTACCTTCTAGGATATGAGCTGTTGTAATTTTAGGCGGCATAAACTTTCTCCTTATTATAATTATTTACTTACTTGAAGATAAATAAGGGTTAAATTCCCATATTCTTACTTCTTTACTGCCATTTGAACTAGTAAAGATAAATCTACCATTCCTGCTGAAGCTTGCTTTGTTAAATCCTTTTTCAGTAGGTTTTGGGTCTGGTATAGTATATAAAAATCTGCCTGATTGAGTTTCCCATACTTTAGCAATCCCGTCTGAAGCCATAGTAAGTATATAATTATCATTAGGACTAAATACTGCATTATAAACCCAATGACAGTTACCTAGAGGGCCGATTTCTCCGTGTTTTATGGTATGTAAAAGTTTACCGGAGTTTACATCCCAAACTTGAGCGTAATTATAAAAACCACCATTTATAATAAGACTGCCATCATGACTGAAATTTGCATCCCAAGAACCGATATCTTCTTTAGCATAAGAATTGCCCATAATTTTATGTAAATATTCAAGATCATTTTTAAAAACATGTAAAAGTTGGCCGGATTCTAAATCCCATACACTAGGACTATAAAAGGCTGAATACATTAGAACAAATCGGGCATTATTTCTTAGTTTTACATAAGTATCTGCACCGGGGTCTTGAGTGGTAGGGGCATCCAATTTATAAAGAAGTTCCCCTGTCTTTACATCCCAAACTCTGGCTGCTAATTCTCTTGAGGCCGTAACAATTTGCTTATCATCATTGCTAAATACCCCATTTAATGCTTCGTAGGGATATTTGGAATCTTTATGGGATAGCGTTTGTTGCAAATCTCCTGTTTCTACGTCCCATATTTTGATATTTTGGTCACTTACTGCGGTAGCGAGCATTTTCCCGTTATTGCTGAAATTAAGAAGCTATCTGGTTAAAAACATTTTTTAAGCGTAACCCTTATCATTGCTA
>CAZLCO010000068.1:0-9476 GCA_964558005.1 uncultured Gammaproteobacteria bacterium
TGTTTTTGCCTTTCCAAAAACGATAGCCCCCATCAATGTACTAACAAATAAAATAAACTGACTGGTAGTGGAAGCCGTATGCATGGCAACCCCCGAAAGAACAAGCGCCGCCACATAAAAATTACCCCCGCCCCGTCCGCTCATAATCATCACGACCGTGAGAAAAAATATTATACCAACGACTATTAAAATATCCATTGAAATTACCTTTCGGCTTATTCGCTTTTATGTGAAGAAATATATTTGTAAAGTTTGCCCGGCAAGAGCAAAGAAGTAATTGCCTCGTAATTGCTGAGAGCTATTCGCGCGTTTTCATATCCAAGCGAACGCAAATACGCATAAACAATAGTTGATCTTGTTCCGGCAGAGCAAAATACACCGACAAGAACGTCATGAGGAATTTCATGGCGGCGGGCTGGAATCTCATCTATCGGAATCCACAATACTTTGATGTGATGTTCCAGTTTAATTTGAATCGATTCCCATTCCTGATGTGATCGTACATCTAAAAAAATGGCGTCTTTTGTTGTTAAAAGAGTCTCCATATCAATTTTATGTTTTCCATTTCCAAAAAACTCAAATGTCATACCTCTTAAAATATTATCAAATTCATTCATTTATTTTTTTCCTTTCTAAAGTAATGTATCGTATATAAATCCTGTTAAAACACTAAAAAGAGTAACCGGTGCATGTTTTTTCATCTCATTAACAATTATATTAATCATTTTTGACATTTTCCTGTAATAACCTTAGCTGTTCTTCAAGTTCATCTTCCTGAAGTAAATAATTCATATCAATCGGGGGTAAGCTTTGATTAGCAAGTTGCTCCTGTGCATCATTTATATCTCTAACGTGATCAATAAACACTATTCCTTCAAGATGATCGCATTCATGTTGAATAGCCCTTGATAAAAGACTTCCATCTTTTGCTTCAAGAATAAAATCTTTTCCTTTTTCATCTACAGCTTTTACTATAATGTCTGAATAAAGCCTGACATATGTATAAACATTTGGAAAGCTCAAACATCCTTCATAACTATTTGTTGCACCGGATTTTTTTATTATCCTGGGATTAATAAAAAAATCCGGATTTACAGATTCAGGGTTTTGAGAAATATCTATCACAAAATTTTATAACTTTCTCTTATCTGAGGTGCAGCAAGTCCGACACCATTCCCTGCTGCATACATTGTTTCAACCATATTGGATATTAGCTTTTTAATTTTTGCAGTTATTTTAAGGACTTCTTTTGTTTTAGTCCTGAGAATAGGTTCACCGTATTTAACTATTTTAAGCACTGACATTTTACTCGCCTTTTATTAGTTTTATATGTAATGGAAAAGGGATATGAGGAAGTTTTAATATATCAAAAAATTTTGCATCCTTTAATTCACTGTTTATCTTTATATTCTCTATATTTACAAAAACTTCATAAGCTATGATTAAAATTGAGCCATAAATTTTGGTTTTTTGAATATGAACACCGAGTAAATTTTTTATTATCCCATTTATTCCTGTTTCTTCCTTTAATTCCCTTAAAAAGGCTTTTTCAGGAGTTTCTCCAAAATCAATAAACCCTCCGGGTAATGACCATTTATTAATACCAGGATTATTGTTTCTTTTTACCAAAAGGATTTTATTTTCTTTGTTTTTAGCTACACTTACTGCTACAGGTTTTGGATTTTTATAATCTACCCATTTACAGTTTTTGCAAAATAACCTGTTTTTACTTTCAATTTTTTTATTAATAAGAGAGCACCCACAAACAGGACAATACGAAAATTTATACATTTAATTTTAATTACTCTCTTGTCATTGAACTCTGACATTTAGGGCATTTCATAGAATAGCAGGGGACTCCACGCTGATGAGGTGCTTTTGTTCCGCAATTAGGACATACACAGTTCCCTGTCGGCCCTGCGCCCGGACGATTGCCCTGCATTCTTCCCATTCCTCCTTTAAAACTTCCTGTACCATCTTTTCCCGGCATAATAATCTCCTTTCTTTATTGTTGGTCTTCTAAATAAGTTTCACAGTTCCTGCAAGATTTTTCACAGGTATTTCTGGCAAATTCCCAGCATCTTTTATGCATTCTCTTTGCTGCAAGACATTTTTTTCTTGTTTCTGCCGAGCAGTCCTTTATTTTCCAACATGGCATAACTTCAAGAAGCCTTTTTACTCCTTCAATACTAATGTTGTCTTCATGAATTAAACTTCTTAAACATTTAATCCATGCAATGTCACTTTGAGAAAAAAATCTTTTTCCGCCGTGCCTGCGAGGGCATACCAACCCTTCCGCTTCATATATTCTAAGAGTTCTCGGATGAACATCCAGAAGTCTTGCAGCTACACCCATTGGATAAACAGGTAAATTTTCATCTACTTGCATATTTTCCTCTTGCAAACTATAATTTGTTTGAGCTTTACAAATCTAAATTTATAATAGACTTGACAATTTAAATTGTCAAGTTCATAATATCACATGCAAAGAGAAAATTAAAGAGGCAAAATTCATGAAAATTGCAATAACTTCAAGCGGTATGAATATTAAAGATCAGGTTGATTTAAGGTTTGGAAGAGCCGTAGGCTTTATTATTTATGATCTGGAAAAAGACACCTATATTTATGTTGATAACAAACAAAACCTTAATGCTGCTCAGGGAGCAGGTATTCAGGCCGCACAAAATGTTGTTAATCAAAATGTTGACGCAATAATAACCGGCAACTGTGGCCCAAAGGCTTTTACTGTTTTATCTCAAGCTGGTGTGAAAATATTTATCGGTGCAGAAGGAACTGTAAAAGAAACAATTGAAAAGTATAAGAACAATGAACTTCAGGAGGCTCAAATGGCTAATGTAGAAGGTCATTGGATGTAGCGAAAGCGAGCAGAGGCCGCAAGTGCGGCTTAGCCGACCTGGAGGGCCGTTTAAGGCGAGCTTTCAAGAAAAATATTTCCCCACTAATTCTTTTTTATTCATGGTAACCAATAACTCAAACAACGAAAGGAGGCAATTATGCCAGGTGGAGACAGAACAGGCCCAATGGGACAGGGTCCATTTACAGGCAGAGGGCTAGGAAACTGCCTAGCTTACGGAATACCGGCATTAGCAGGATCAGCAGCGTTTTTCGGTTTTGGAAGACGCAGAGGCTGGTTCGGTAGAGGTGCTGGTAGAGGATTTGGTGCAGGCTTCGGAAGAGGCATGGGCTGGGGCTTTGCTCAAAATTTTGGAATGGGAACTCCCTCCAGAAATGATGAACTTACTGCCTTAAAAGAAGAGGCTAAAGCAATTCAGGATCGGATCTCCGAACTTGAAAACCAATAACTCACAGCATTAAAGGGCAGAGATATTCTGCCCTTTAGCATATATATAAAAGGGAAGGATTGAGATGAAAATAGCAATAGCAAGCGGTAAGGGTGGAACAGGCAAAAGTACGGTTGCAACAAATTTTGCGTATTTATTATCCAAGACATACAAAGATGTTTGTCTTTTAGACTGCGATGTAGAAGAACCTAACTGCCACATATTTTTAAAACCGAATTTTAGTAAAACTGAAAAAATATATGTTGTAACACCAGTGATTGATGAGGAAAAATGCGTAAAGTGCGGCAAATGCGCTGAAGTTTGCCAGTTTAACGCTCTTGCATTTATAAAAGACAAAGTGCTTGTATTTCAGGAGCTCTGCCACGGTTGCGGAAGCTGCTCTCTTGCCTGCCCTGCTGATGCAATAGGCGAAAAAGGCAGAGAGATAGGAGTTGTTGAAACAGGAGTCGGATGCGGATTTGACTTTATTCACGGAAAGCTTAGAATTGGCGAAGCTATGTCGCCCCCTTTAATTAAAGCTGTTAAAAAAGCGGGGCAGGAGCATAATATACAAATTCTTGATTGTCCGCCGGGGACATCCTGTCCGGCTATTGCTGCTGTGTATGGGTCTGATTATGTGTTTATGGTTACAGAACCTACGCCTTTTGGACTTTATGATCTTAATCTCGGAGTAGAAGTTATCAGGAAGTTGGATTTACCATTTGGAATAATCATTAATCGCTCTGGTGAAAACGATAAATTGATTGAAGATTACGCTAAAACACAAAAAATTGACATATTAACTAAAATCCCTGATGACAGGAAAATAGCGGAATGCTATTCAGCAGGCGAATTAATTTTAAGAGCTTTACCGGAATATAAAGAGGCTTTTCAGCCACTATTAAATATCGTCAGGGAGGGAATATAATGGCAAAAGAATTAGTAATAATAAGCGGAAAAGGCGGCACAGGTAAAACAAGTATTGTTGCATCATTTTGTGCACTTGCACAAAACCACGTTATGGTTGACTGCGATGTTGACGCTGCTGATATGCACCTGATACTCCACCCTGAAATAGAAAAAACAGTCGAGTTTTATTCAGGCAAACAGGCGTCAATACTCCCTGATTTTTGTAAAAAATGCGGCAGGTGTATTGAGGTATGTAAATTTGATGCTGTGAATAGCGATTTTACAATTGACGAAATCAAATGTGAAGGCTGTGGAGCCTGCTATTTTAACTGTCCTCATCAGGCAATAAAATTTGAACAGGTTAAATCAGGTGAGTGGTTTGAGTCAAACACAAGATTTGGAAAGTTAATCCACGCTACTCTTGGTATAGCAGAAGAAAATTCAGGGAAGCTGGTTTCTGAAATAAGAAATCATGCAAGGCTTGTAGCTAAAAAGAACAATAATGAACTGATTCTTACTGACGGTTCACCAGGGATTGGCTGTCCTGTTATTGCTTCAATTTCAGGAGCGCATCTTGTTTTGATAGTTACAGAGCCAACTATGTCAGGTATTCACGATGCTGAGCGGGTATTTGAACTTACGCAGCATTTTAAAATTCCGGCAGCAATTTGTGTAAACAAATATGACCTGAACTTAAAACTAACAAAACAAATAGAAAATTATTGCAAGGGAAAAAATATCCCTGTTGTAGGTAAAATTCCTTACAGCAAGGAATTTACAGAAGCGATGATAAAAGGTTTGAGTGTAGTCGAATATTCAGATAGCGAAGTATCAAAAAAAATTAAAGATATGTGGAATAAGGTAAATTCAGAGGTAATGAAAGATGAAAAATAATATAAAAAATAAAATAGTGGTACTTTCAGGCAAGGGCGGCGTTGGAAAAAGCACAGTTGCTGCTAATATTGCAATGTCATTAGCATTGAACGGATATAAAACAGGTCTGCTTGATGTAGATATTCACGGCCCAAGCATTCCTACAATATTAGGACTAGAAGGTGCCAGAGCAGAAAGCACCGAACAATTTCTCTTTCCACTCGTTTATGGAGATGACCTTTTAAAGGTTATTTCCATAGCGTTTTTATTAAATAATGCAGATGATGCGATTATCTGGAGAGGCCCGGCTAAAACAGGGGTTATAAAGCAATTTATAGAAAATGTTGCATGGGAAGAACTGGATTATCTTGTAGTTGACTGTCCTCCGGGGACAGGTGATGAACCGCTATCAGTAGTTCAACTGCTTGAGGATGTAACAGGAGCTGTTATTGTCACAACACCCCAAAAACTCGCTATCGCTGATGTTAGAAAATCAGTAAATTTTTGTAAAAAAGTGAATGTGCCTGTTTTAGGAGTTATAGAAAACATGAGCGGATTTGTTTGCCCTGAGTGCAATAAAACCGTTGATATATTTAAATCTGGCGGTGGAGAGAAAATGGCTCAGGACATGAATGTTCCGTTTTTGGGCAAAATACCGATTGACCCGAAAATTGTTGAAGCAGGGGACAGTGGAAAACCATTCATATACTTCTATGGAGAAACTCCAACAGCAAAGATTATGGAAGATATAATAAATCAAATTGTCAAAGAAAAGGCAATAAACTAACAAAGGAGATCTATGAAAGTCGGATTAATCAGATGCTTACAAACAGAGGATATGTGTCCTTCTGTTACCTGTTTTAAATATATGCGGGAAAAGAAGGGTGCATTTGAAGGAATTGAAGAAGATATAGAAGTTATAGGTGTAAATACCTGCGGAGGTTGTCCTGGTAAAAAAGTTATGACAAGAGCTAAAAAAATGGTACATCTCGGTGCAGATACAATAGTTCTTGGTTCCTGCTTCAAGCTCGGTGCTCCTGTAGGTATTCCCTGCCCGTATTTTGAAATGATTAAAGAAACACTTACTGAAAGATTAAAAGATAAAAATATTAGAATTATTGACTGGACACATTAAAAGAAAAGGAGAAAACAATGAAATTTGCAATTCCAACATACGGCGGTAAATTATGTTTGCACTTCGGGCATTGTGAGGTGTTTACATTTATCGAAATTGATGAAGAAACGAAAACAATTAAGAATAGGGAAGAAATTGTCCCGCCTGCTCATGAGCCGGGTATTTTACCTCCATGGGCAGCAAAAATTGGCGCAACGGTCATAATTGCAGGTGGTATGGGAATGAGAGCGCAACAGTTATTTGCTGAACAGGGTATACAGGTTATTGTCGGAGCAGATGAAGGCGACCCTGAAAAACTCGTTCTCGCTTATTTAAACGGTAAATTAAAAACAGGGGTTAACGCCTGTGACCACTAAAACCCAACACGACCATGGAGGCATAGAAAGGCAGAAACAAGGGATATCAAGTATTACAAAACTTGATTCCGGCATTGTCTTTAAAGAACTTAACCTGAAAAAAGGCGATTGTTTTCTCGATATTGGCTGTGGCGCAGGGGATTATGCGTTTCAGGCGAGCAGTTTGATTGATGATAATGGTCATGTATTTGCCCTGGATATGTGGGAAGAACTGGTAGCCAATTTAAACTCAAAAATTGCTTCTCATAACATTAAAAATATGCGGGCAATGTATGCTGATATTACCAAGGCATTGCCTGTTGCTGATAAAAGTATTGATGTTTGCTTTATAGCAACGGTATTGCATGGACTTGATATGGAAAAATATGGTCCCGATTTGTTTGAGGAAATACATCGCACCCTGAAACCTTATGGGCGCATAGCTATTATTGAACTAAAAAAAGAAAATGCCTCAGATAAACATCCGGTGCATATTCTTTTATCGCCAGAAGAAATCGAAAGCTATGTAAAAAAATATGGTTTTAAGCAGTTAAATTATACGGATTTAGGATTCTTTTATATGGCGCAATATGGTATAGGCAAATGATTGTATTTGGACCAACTCCATCAAGACGTTTAGGACAAAGTTTAGGAATAAATAATATTCCTCCTAAAATTTGTAGTTATTCCTGTGTCTACTGTCAAGTAGGCAGAACTTTAACCTTGAAATCAACCAGAGAGGCATTCTATAAACCCGAGGAAATATTAAAAGAAGTAGAGGAAAAAGTTAAAGGAGCGCAGTCTCAGGGAGAAACTAGAGATTTTCTGACATTTGTTTCAGATGGTGAACCTACTCTGGATATAAACCTTGAAAAAGAAATAGAACTACTTAAATCGATAGGCATTAAAATTGCAGTTATCACAAATGCTTCTCTTGTTGGACAAAAGGAGGTTCAAAATGCCTTATGCAAAGCCGACTGGGTTTCTTTAAAAATTGATGCAATAAGCGAAAATACTTGGTTTAAAATTAACAGACCATATAAATCCATTCAGCTTGATAATATATTAAACGGGATAACAGAATTTTCACAAATTTTTAAGGGTGAACTGGTTACAGAAACTATGCTGATAAAGGATATTAATGACAATGAAAAAGAGATTGAAAAAATAGCTGATTTTATAGCCGGACTAAAGGCTACCCGAAGTTATATCGCTATTCCAACCAGACCACCTGCAGAAAAATGGGTAAAAGCTGCTAGTGAACATGCTATAAATATGGCTTTTCAGCTTTTTAAAAAGAAAGCTGTCAATGCAGAGTATTTAATTGGTTATGAAGGAAATGCGTTTGCATTTACTGGAAATACCAGAGAAGATTTGCTAAGTATAACGTCTGTACATCCAATGCGAGAGGATGCTGTAAATGAATTCTTAAAAAAAGCAAAAACAGACTGGGCTACAGTTGAAAAGCTGGTAAATGAAAATGAATTGATGGAAGTACTATACGAAGATAAAAAGTTTTATATAAGAAGATACGGTACAAAAAAATGAAATTAACAATTTTAGTTGATAATACAGTTTTACAGAGCAAAAATTTGCTTGGCGAACACGGATTAAGTTTCTATATAGAAGCAGATGATAAAAAAATCCTATTTGATACAGGTTATTCTGATGTTTTCCTGAAAAATGCCTATAAAATGGGCATAGATTTACTGGATTTGGATTATATTGTACTGTCACATGGGCATTACGACCATACATGGGGGTTGTCGAATTACCTGCCTTTTTATACGTCTGCACTTAAGCAGGATAAGGCGGCTAAAAAGCCGACCATTGTTACCCATCCTGATACTTTTAAGCCTAAAACTGACGAAAAAATTTGGTGAAATCGGGTGTTTATTATCAAAAGAAATCTTATCCAAAAATTTTAATATTGAGTTATCCAAAGGGCCATTTAAATTAACTCAAAATCTTATTTTTTTGGGTAAAATTGCACGTTTAAATAGTTTTGATGGCAAGGAGCCAATAGGTAATGATTTTATAGAGGAAGATTCCGCTCTTGCTTTCGATTCTGATTCCGGATTAGTGGTAATTACAGGATGTTCACATTCGGGAATATTTAATATTGTTGAATATGCAAAACTGGTCTGCGATAATTCATCAATTACAGATATTATCGGAGGGTTTCACCTTGTAAACCCGCATGAACAGCAAATATTTAGGACTGCTGATTATCTCTCTAAACTTGGAACAAAAGGTATTCATCCCTGCCATTGTACAGATTTCCGATCGAAAATGATTTTATCAAAATATACAAGACTCGAAGCAACAGGAGTTGGTTTAGTTAAGGAATATAAAGGCAGGAAAGATGAAAACAGCAAGCAGAATCTACATTAGTGAGAGTAAAATCAGTAACATACTGGAAAACAAAGGCGATAAGAAAAGAATAGAAGAGATTTTCAATAAGGCTCTTGAATTAAAAGGATTAGACCTTGAGGAATCAGCTATTCTTCTAAATATTCAGGATGATGAAACTCTTGAACAATTATTTAGAATCGCCCGTCAGTTAAAGGAAAGCATTTATGGCAGCAGGATTGTACTTTTTGCGCCTTTATACGTTAGCAATTATTGCACAAATAACTGTTTATACTGTGGATTTAGACTTGATAACAAGGATATAGAAAGAAAAAAACTGTCTGTTGATGAGGCTGCACATGAAGCTGAAGCTATTTTAAATATGGGACATAAAAGAATCCTTCTTGTAGCAGGTGAAGACGACAGCTTTCAAGTGACCAAAAAACTATTCAATTGGAGCATTATCAATACAGTTACCTTTAGCTGACATCGACTGAATTATATTATTTTTCTTTAATAACAGGACTTACGCAACTAAGCTAAAAATATCTTGATTAGTATATTTTTTCA
>CAZLCO010000069.1:0-9321 GCA_964558005.1 uncultured Gammaproteobacteria bacterium
TAGTTTTATTATACTTTAAAAATTGTTCATGAATTTAATAAAGTAAATAATACCCACCACCCACTTCCCTTGTGATAAAATTAATTGAAAATAAAAATATATAAAAGGAGGATTACCTTGAAAGGCTTTAATATCCAGCAAATGATGAAACAGGCGCAGCAAATGCAGCAAAGAATGCAGGCCGCACAGGAAGAACTGCAAAATATGGAAATAACCGGCGAAGCCGCTAGCCAGGCTGTTATCGTAACCGCCAACGGGAAAAATGAAATCAAATCCATAAAAATAAAACCCGAGGCCATAAACGCAGAAGACCCCGCCAGCGTCGATGAAGAAACCATTGAAATCCTTGAAGACCTGATATTAAGTGCGATACAGGATGCCAATAAAAAAGTTTCCGCCGCCAATGAAGAAAAAATGAGCTACGTATCAGGCGGTATGCCAATGAATATTCCGGGATTTTTCTAAAAATATGAACTACACAAAACCTTTAGCCAGACTCGTCGAGGAATTCCAGAAACTGCCGGGCATCGGGCCAAAATCTGCCCAGCGGATGGCTTTTCATATCCTGAAAATGACACAAAATGAAGTACAAAAATTCAGTGACGCCATTCTCGACGCCAAGGAAAAAATCAAGTACTGCAGGCAGTGCTTTAACATGTCAAGCGAAAACCCCTGCGAAATCTGCACAAACAGCTCAAGAGACAAAACAACTCTTTGTATCGTGTCAGAAACAAGGGACTTAATCGCTCTTGAACGCACAAGGGAATACAAAGGTTCATACCACGTCCTGCAGGGACTGATTTCCCCGCTGGACGGCATATCCCCCGAGGATTTAAGGATTAAGGAATTAATTGCACGGCTCCAAAATGAGCAGATAAAGGAAATGATCCTTGCACTTAGCCCTTCAGTGGAAGGCGAAGCAACCAGCATGTACCTTGCAAAAATCATAAAGCCTCTGGGGGTTAAAGTCTCAAGGATAGCATTTGGACTGCCTGTGGGTGCTGACCTGGAATACGCTGATGAAGTCACTCTTGCTCGTGCCCTGGAAGGAAGAAGAGAAATTTAGTGCCATGAAATACCAGAAGCCAAAAGGGACAAAAGATATACTGCCATCAGAATCCTATACATGGCAATACGTTGAGCAAAAGGCCAAAACGATATTTGAAAACGCAAACTATAAGGAAATAAGGACGCCGATATTTGAAGGCACAGAGCTTTTTAAGCGGGGAGTTGGCGATTCAACCGATATAGTCACAAAAGAAATGTACACCTTTGAACAAAAAGACCGCAGCCTGACCTTGCGCCCGGAAAATACCGCCGGAGTGGTAAGGGCATATATTGAAAATGGCATGCACCGCTTGCCCGCACCTTTAAAACTGTGGTACGCAGGGCCAATGTTCCGCTATGAAAGAATGCAAAAAGGCAGGCAGCGACAATTCCACCAGCTGGGCGTGGAACTGTTCGGCGTGGCGGGCCCGGCGGCGGATGCCGAGGTCATAAAAATAGCCATGGACTTCCTGAACGAACTGGGGCTAAATAACTTGACCCTTGAAATAAACAATATCGGTTGTCCTGAGTGTAGAGACGAATATAAAAACAAGCTCAAGCAAGCTATAGCACCACAATTGAATTGGTTCTGTCCTGACTGCAATATGCGGTTTGAAAAAAACCCGCTCAGGATACTTGACTGCAAAAACGAAAAATGCCGGGAATTACTCGCCTCCCCTGAAATCGAACAGGTTATAGGCGAAGAGTTTATTTGCTCGGGCTGTACCAATCATTTTGAGGAATTGAAAGAATATTTAAATATTCTTTCAATTCCTTATATTTTAAATAAAAAACTGGTAAGGGGGCTGGATTACTACAACCGCACAGTATTTGAAATTACCAGCAACGACCTCGGCTCACAAAATGCTGTTTGCGGCGGGGGCAGGTATGACCCGCTGGTTGCGATGCTGGGCGGGCCGGACACTCCGGCTGTCGGCTGGGCAATGGGTATGGAGCGGCTTATCAGTCTTATTAATCCGCCGGAAGAAAAACCACTGGACATTTTTATTGTATCCGACCATCCTGAAGAAGCCCTAAAGTACGCTTTTGAAATAAGGAAACAGGGAATTGCGGTTGATTTTGACCTGTCGGGCAGGAAGTTCGGCAAGCAGATGGAAAAGGCATCAAAAACCGGCGCCAGATTTGCCCTGATAATAGGTGAAGAGGAGTTAAAATCAAATATGTTAACCCTTAAAAACCTTGCTACAGGTGAGCAGGCCAGTGTGCCGACGCAGAGCATTACCACTTATTTATAAATTGGGTTAAAATATATATATGTAAAGCATTTTAACCTATGAGGCATATTATTATGGGCAGTAATACTGAATTCAAACCGGAACCGGTTGATATAACAGACTATGAGCTTAACCTGACAAATTGGAAAGACTGGAAATGGCAGCTGCGGCATTCCATACAGAGCATAGATGCCGCTGAAGGATTACTGGGAGTAAAGTTTTCGAAAGAGGACAAAGATGCTTTCAAGCAAACCGCTGAAAAATTTCCTGTTTCAGTCACTCCCTACTACCTTTCTTTAATAAATACAGAAAATATCAAGAATGACCCGATATTTAAACAAAGCTTTCCAGACCCGAAAGAGCTGAAAATCGACCGCTACGATATGTGCGACCCTCTCGCCGAGGACACAGACAGCCCTGTAGAAGGCATAACGCACCGCTATCCTGACAGAGCGTTGTTTCATGTGAGCAATACCTGTTCTATGTATTGCAGGCACTGCACAAGAAAAAGAAAAGTCGGAGATAAGGACTATATCCCCTCAAAAGAATTTCTTATAAAAGGCATTGAATACATAAAAAACACCCCGCAAATCAGGGATGTCCTGCTGTCAGGCGGCGACCCGTTTATGCTGCCTGATGAACAAATCGACTGGCTGCTCAGCGAACTAAGAAAAATTGAACATGTTGAAATAATAAGAATCGGCACAAGGATGCCGGTTGTTCTGCCCTACAGGATAACAGACTCGCTGGTGGAAGTGCTTAAAAAATATCATCCTCTGTGGATAAATACACATTTTAACCACCCGAACGAAATAACACCTTCCTCAAGAAAAGCCCTGGCAAAACTGGCTGATGCGGGTATTCCGCTGGGGAACCAGTCTGTGCTGCTCTCGGGGGTAAATGACTGTGCGCTTATTATGAAAATACTTGTGCAAAAGCTGGTCAAAAACAGAGTAAGACCTTATTATTTATATCAATGCGACCTTTCAGAAGGGCTTTCTCACTTCCGCACACCAATAGGTGCTGGAATAGAGATAATGGAAAGCCTCAGAGGACACACAAGCGGCTTTGCGGTGCCGACTTACGTTGTTGACGCTCCGGGCGGCGGCGGCAAAATACCTTTAACCCCGAATTACCTTGTTTCATGGTCAGCTAATAAGATAATCCTCAGGAATTATGAAGGAATAATTACTACTTACAAGGAACCCGATAAATACAATTATAAATATTGTAAGCTGGATTGCAATAACTGCACATTAAGCCAGGAAATAAGAGAGCCTGATGAAATAACAGCCATTGGCCTGGAAAAACTGCTTTCCGACCATGACAAAACCATATCCTTAACCCCGGACGGCAATGATAGGATGTCAAGACGTGACAATGAAGAAAATGAAGAATGATTCAATAATAAAATTTGAAGGCGCAACTATTCAGCACGGGCATTTCAATGACCGGATATACCTCATTAAGCCCGGAGACGCTGATGTCAATAAATTGATTAATTATCTGGATGACCTTGCTCAGGAAAAATCCTACACAAAAATTTTTGCCAAAGTTCCGGCAAAACACCACAATGTCTTTATTTCCAACGGATATAAACAGGAGGCATACATCCCTAAATTTTACAAGTTCAGGGAAGATGCTGGCTTTATGGCGAAATATTATGAGCCTGAAAGGGAAGAAAGCCCGAACATGTCAAAAATAAATAATATTATTGATACTTCTCTTGACAAAGAAACGGAAGATTCCGATATAGATATCCCCTCCGGGCTTGAATTTTCAGAATGCCGTCCCGGTCAGGCAGAACAAATGTCAGATTTATACAGTAAAATTTTTGAAACTTATCCTTTCCCAATACATAAACCGGACTATATATTAAAAACAATGCGGGAAGACGTACGCTATTTTGGAATTTTTAAAAATGAAAAACTTATTGCGCTCTCGTCCGCTGAAATTGACCCTGAGAACCTGAACGCTGAAATGACCGATTTTGCGACATTACCCGAATACAGAGGGCATGGACTTGCTCTTTATCTCCTGCAAAAAATGGAAACTGAAATGCGGGCCAGCGGCATTAAAACACTTTATACTATAGCAAGGGCCGTGTCTTATGGAATGAATATAACTTTTTCAAAAGCAGGGTATGAGTTTTCCGGCACTCTTATTAATAATACCAATATTTGCGGAAATTTTGAGAGCATGAACGTATGGTACAAGCATTCCTAAAAAGATTCTACTTCTTGCTTGCTCCTGATTCGACCTTGCTGAGAGAATCAAGGAACTGAAATAACCGGGGATAAAACCAGCTGTGTTCATTATGCCCGCCGTCTTTGGAAATAAAGACCTCCGCTCTTGGGTTCAACTCTGCAAGCTGGACAGTCATTTCAAAAGGCACAATGTTATCAGGCATTGAATGCGCCAGCAAAAGCGGGGTTTTTATATATTTTATTTTATTTATTGTTTTATATTCCTGTTTAAGAGGTATGAGCTCTTTAATGAAAAAGTGAGTGGGGTAGGCTTCATAATCTTTTTTTAACCCCATATATATCCTGTGCACTATATAACTTGCCATGTCCCTTATACCGGCAAAACTGCTCTGCAACAACACTCCCCTGAAATTATTATTTTCCGAGGCTATCTGGGCAACCACAGCCCCGCCCAGCGATAATCCCCATAAAACCATATTTTGTTCGGGAGTGTTTTTATTTTCCTTTAAATAATTAACAGCTGCCCTTAAATCATCGTAAAGGCCGGCCTCGTGAGGCTTGCCGGTGCTCTTTCCATAACCCCGATAGTCTATCGCAAGTACCCCATATCCTTTTTCTTGCAGAAGCCCGATTATTTCAGTATAAAAACTCAGATTGCCCCCGTTGCCATGGCAAAATATAACGGTAATATCCCGCGCTGTCGGCGGTGAGTACCATGCGTTAATTTTTACGCCTTCCTCCACCGGTATAAAAATATCTTCATAATTTATATCAACATCAAATAACTGCTTTGAAGGATAATATATACGCCTGTTTATAACAAAAGGCAGGGTAATATAAGCTAAAACCGTAAATATTAGTAAATATTTAAATAAAATCCAAAAAACCTCTACCATTTTATTTTTTATTCCTTTTTCCATCTCCATATATTATCATTTAATAACAATTTATATTTACCCGACACTCCACAATTTACCCTGTTTATTGATTTATATAAAAATTATCAAAGTTTTTAATTTACCGTCCGATATAAATATTAACCAGAGGAAAGGAAGATAAACAGCTTTAAAAAGATAGTTTGGAGGCGAAGAGATTGAGCCAAAACAGCAGTAATCAAAATTCTTTAGAAATGGAAAATGACCCTTTAGAGGCGATATTTGCCTTAAACAT
This sequence comes from uncultured Gammaproteobacteria bacterium, assembly GCA_964558005.1. Lineage (GTDB taxonomy): Bacteria > Cyanobacteriota > Vampirovibrionia > Gastranaerophilales > UBA9971 > JANQGS01. The sequence goes on from CAZLCO010000069.1 coordinate 5,660, forward strand.
GGGCGATTTTATGACCGAGCACCTTATTTCCAAGGATCTGCTCACAAAAATAGACACATCAGTCAAGGACAAAATCAGCCGCCTAAAAGGTCAGCTAAAAGAACTAATAACTATATATTCACTTGATAAAACCCTTACACTGCTCGGTTTTGACAGTGAAAACGAAAACATCATTTATAACGCAGTGGCAAAGACCATTGCCCAGATGTTAAACGTTGATGTATGCAGGATTTATTTAACTCCTGAATTTGTCAGGAGTTATATTGATAATGGAGATTTAATCCTTATAGGCACTTCGCTTAATGAAAAAAAAGAAACGCTTCTTTTTGCGGATCAGGAAAACCCCGTGATTAAAGCCTTCGTCCATTTTGAAAGCATCAATACACCTAAAATGCATGTTATACCGCTTGTTAACAACTGGGGAAACGTGGGCGTTATAAGCGTTGAAAATAAAACAGAAAAGCCAATACCACAGGAACTGGTTAACCTGCTTGAAACAACCGCAAACTTATTTGTCACTTCAATGAGACTGCAAAAACTTATTGAACAGACAGAAGAAGCTATACAAAACGAAAACGCTGACCTGTCTGAACTCCAGCAGCTAAGGGCTGAATTAACCGCCAGCATTGGCGATTTAGGCGACGAGCAGCAAAAATTTGTCGAAGTGCTGGCAAAGGCTGTTGATATAAAAAGCAAATCAAGACAGCACTCCAGAAACGTTGCCGAGCTCGCAAAAAAATTATGCGAACAGCTTGAGTTAAACGAAAAAACGACTGATTTAATATATTATGCGGGCCTGCTGCACAACATAGGCCAGATAAGCCTGCCGGAAGATGTTTTCTCCAATAAGGACAAACCGAACAGTGAAAAATGGGAGCAACTCCAGAACCACCCGAATGTAGGCGTAAACCTGCTTATGAAAATCAATTTCCTTTCGGAGGTCATACCCTATGTGCATTATCATAAGGAACGCTGGGACGGTAAAGGCGTACCCGAGGGGCTATCCGGCATGAGTATTCCTCTTGGCGCAAGGATTATTGCTGTTGCTGATGCGTACCAGGCAATGATATCAGAACGTCCCTACAGAAAATCATTATCGCAGAATGAAGTACTCGGCATAATGAAAGAGGAAGCCGGGGTCAAGTGGGATCCGACCATAGTGAATGCGCTGTACGAAATCCGGGCAGGAAAATGATTTTAAAAATTATACTTTCTGATAATTAAATTCAACCAAAAATGTTTTATATTAATATCAAGCTCGGGATAACGAAATTGTAGTAGTTGTCCCGAGCGGTTTTTTTGTTAGTGCCACAATTCTGGGAAAGCAGAAAATCTGCTATAATCTAAGGGACAAAAACTTTTAAGAAAGGAAATTATCTATGGAAATAAGAGCAAAACAGGGGTCACTCACAGAAATCGCATGCGATGTGCTTATCGTAAATCTCTTTGAAGGGGTAAAGACCCCGGGCGGAGGCACAGGCGCAGTCGATAAAGCGCTTGGCGGACTTATTTCCTCATATGTAATAAAAAAAGAAGAGTTTAAAGGCAAACTTAACCAGATGTATGTCCTGCCCACCCACGGCAAAATCCCCGCTGACAAGATACTACTGGTCGGCCTGGGAAAAAGTGAGGATTTCAGCCTGAATAAAATAAGGGAAGTTACTTCTAAAACAATTAAAAAAGCAAAAACATTAAAAGCAAAAACAGTTGCGACAATCCTCCACGGCGCAGGCACTGCCGGGCTGGAAGAGGAAAAATGCGCAAGGATGATTACAGAAGGCGCATTAATAGGTAACTACAGCTTTGATAAATACAAATCAAAAAAAGAGGATGAAGATAAAGAAAACAACAAGGAAATCCAATCACTCGAAATAGTGGAAATGGACGCCGCAAAATTGGACGGCATAAACAGAGGCATAGAAACCGGCAGGATAATTGCAGAAGGAGTAAATCTCGCCAGGGACTTGCAGGCTGAGCCAGCCTGTACCGCAACCCCGGCATTCCTGGCCGAAACCGCACTCGCTTTAGAGGGATTGGAGTGCAAAGTACTGGAAAAAGACGAAATTAAAAAACTTGGCATGGGCCTCTACCTTGCGGTAGGACAGGGTAGTGCCTTGCCCCCAAAATTTATACACATGAAATATAAACCGGCAGGCAAAGCAAAGAAAAAAATTGCCGTAATCGGTAAAGGTATAACCTTTGACAGCGGGGGGCTTGACTTAAAACCGGCAGCCTCAATGAGAATGATGAAAGAGGACATGTCCGGTTCAGCGGCGGCACTGGGTATTATGAAGGCTGTTGCGCAGTTAAAGCCTGATGTTGAAGTGCACGGTATAATAGCTGCCTGCGAAAACATGCCCGGCTCAAAAGCATACAGGCCAGGCGATGTAATAACAGCAATGAGCGGCAAGACAGTAGAGGTAGACAACACAGATGCAGAAGGCAGGCTAACCCTTGCTGACGCTATATATTATGCAGTTAAGGAAGATGTGGACGAAATTATAGACATAGCAACGCTGACAGGGGCCTGTATGGTCGCACTGGGCAGCCTTGCGGCGGGCATCATGGGCAGCGATGAAGAACTCGTGAAAAAATTAATCACCTCCGCAGACGAGGGCGGCGAACGTTTCTGGCATTTGCCAATATATGATGAACACAAAGAAGAGCTTAAAAGCGACATCGCCGATATGAAAAACTGCGGCAGCCGCTATGGCGGAGCACTTACCGCCGGTGCGTTCTTAAAGGAATTTACTGAAAAGAAAAAGTGGGCGCATATTGATATAGCCGGCACTGCCTGGATTGACAAGGAGCTGAAAGAAATGGCAAAGGGGCCGACAGGCTCAGGCGTGCGGGCGATTGTTAATTATATTTTAAGCCTATAGCTTCGTAGCATGAATGAGCTTTTAAAATGACCGGCCAGCAAGGCTGGACCATTTAGGAATAAAAATATATATTGAGTCCTAATATATGTGCGTTAGCACCGGATCATTTTAATACTCCCGCTTCGCATAAAAAGAGGAAGCGCTCCATAAGCCGGGTTCTGTATCTGGTGATTATCTATCTGGGATGTGCATTTCTGCACACCTCGAGCAGCATACCCGGGAACGGCGGGCCGCCTTAATTCCCATTTTAGCCTTGCTCCGGTCGGGGTTTACCTGGCCAGTACCTCTCGATACTGCCGGTGGTCTCTTACACCACCGTTGCACCTTAACCTGTGCCCAATGGGCCATCGGATGTCATCATTTCTGTGGCACTATCCTCACAGTCACCTGCACCGGGAGTTACCCGGCGACCTGCCCTGTGGAGCCCGGACTTTCCTCAAAAAGATTTTTTCTTTTTGCAATCACCTGGAGTGCTTCCTTTAATATTATAACTTAAATTTAGTTGATATTTTTGTCAAAATGTATAATAATAAGTTTCGCATGGCTTAGTAGCTCAGGTGGTTAGAGCGCGTGGCTCATACCCGCGAGGTCGCTGGTTCGATCCCAGCCTAAGCCATTTTTTTAAAGGAAATAATAAGAAAATCTTACGTAAAATTTTTTAAAAATATTCCTTGTTAAATTTTTTCGGCTGAGGGAGCATAGCGAGCGAAGCCAAGAAAAAATAAAGGGCGGGGGGTGGGAAAAGATTTTTAAAAAATTTAAAATGCGTAAAAACTTTTT
>CAZLCO010000070.1:0-8758 GCA_964558005.1 uncultured Gammaproteobacteria bacterium
TAGGGCTTCGCCCTACACCCAACCCAAAAGAAAGAGGTTAAAAACTTTTTGTTTATTATAGAAATATAGATGAGGAAAGTTATAAACCGTGGATTTTACAACAATAACAGTACAAATATTAAAAGCCCTCGCTGACCTTGCAGGTAGCTGGGGACTGGCCATAATACTTTTAACAATAATCGTAAGGGTCATAATGTGGCCGCTGAGCGTATCACAGCAGCGCTCCATGCGTAAAATGCAGCAATTATCACCAAAATTAAAGGAAATACAGAACAGATACAAGTCAAACCCGCAAATGATGCAGCAGAAAATGGCCGAGTTCTACAAGGAACAAAGCTTTAACCCCTTTGGCGGCTGTTTTCCGTTATTAATCCAGATGCCGATATTTATTTTATTGTACACTGCGCTGATGAGCCCACAGTTTGCGCAATTAGCGGGCGATTCCTCGTTTTTATTCATACACAGGCTTGATACCCCCCTCAGAAGCCATGCCGGGGTAAAAGGCGATAAAATCTTTGGAGTTTCCGAGCGAGATAATTTTTCACTTGAAAAAACAGCTAAAGTATATCTTAAAGACGGTGCAACCGAAAAAGTCGAAATAGCAAACCACAGCCGAGCCGTGGACATACAGGGTAATATTATTCCCGGTGAGCCCATAGACTTTAAAATGGATCTTTACGACCTTAAAATGTCAGTTGATGAGCTTGAACAGGAGTTTGAGAAAGCTGAAATTACTGTTATAAACAATTCAACAAAAGAAATAGAAATCCTGACATTTGATAAAAAAGGACCATACTTGTTTGCACAGGCAAAAACAACTCCAACAGAGGTTACTTTCCATTATGATGTATTGATTTTGATACTTATCTTTGGCGCCTCGATGTTCGTCACCCAGAAAATAATGACCGCTTCGGCCAATACGGCACATATGGACCCGAGCCAGAAAGCCATGCAGGAAGGTATGGCAAAAATAATGCCCATAATGATAACCGGCCTGTTTATTTTCTTCCCGATACCTGCGGGAGTCCTGCTGTATATGATAGTCAGCAACGTTGTGCAGGTCATACAGACAATGTCTGCCAATAAAATAATTGACGCTGAGGAACAGCAGCAAAAAGCCCAGATTGTTGATGTTGAAGCCAAAGAAATAAAACCTGAAGGGGAAGAGCCAAAAGAGCCCAAACAAAAGGGCAGTTTTTCCAGCCAGAAGAAAAAGGGCAAATGGTAGGGATATTCCACGACACAATAGCCGCAATCGCTACCCCGCCGGGCACAGCAGGCGTGGGGGTAATACGTGTTAGCGGGGAACAGGCTTTAAATATAGTAAAAAAGATTTTTAAATGCAAAGAACAGGACTTTGAAGCGAACAGGATATATTATGGCTGGATACACGACAACGGACAGCCGGTTGACGAGGTTATACTGCTTTATTTTAAAGCCCCTAATAGCTTCACCGGAGAGGATGTATGCGAAATACAATGTCATGGGGGCATAAAAGTAGTAAAAAATATCCTCAACCTATGTCTTACAGCCGGTGCAAGGCTGGCGGACAGGGGCGAATTCTCAAAGCGGGCATTTGTGAATGGCAAAATGGACTTAAGCAAAGCAGAAGCGGTACTTGATCTAATCCATGCGAAAACTGACCGCTTTGCCCGGGAATCTGTTTTAAACCTGTCCGGTAAGCTGGCCGGTAAAATCAAGGAATTAAGGGCAGAGCTGCTGGAACTGCTATCAGTTATCACAGCGGCGGTTGACTTCCCGGAAGACGTGGAAGAGCCTGAATATACAATGATTCAGGATAAAGCACAGGCAATAATAAATGAAATTAACAACATATTAGCAGGCTCAGTATGCTCAAACCTTATGCGGGACGGGCTTAAGGTGGCCATAGCCGGAAAACCCAACGCCGGCAAGTCTTCCTTATTCAATGCCCTGCTGGATATGGACAGGGCTATAGTCACAGAAATCCCCGGAACCACAAGGGATGTTATTCAAGAGGCCATTGATATTGAGGGCGTTCCGGTTGTGCTGATTGACACTGCAGGTCTGCGAGATTCTGATGATTGCATAGAGTCCATCGGCATAAATTTAACCAGAAACACAGTGGAAAATTCTGATGTGATTCTTCACGTTTTCGACCTTTCTTCAAAGGAAAATGAAAAAGATATTGAAATAAAAAATAAAAATATTATCAAAGTAGGCTCAAAAGCTGACCTTGTTAATGATATTCCATACGACAACGGGACTATTGCAGTGTCTTCTGTCAACAAAACCGGACTTGACAGGCTGAAGCGGGAAATTCTTAACATGGCTGTCGGCGATACAGACGATAGTGAATTTTGCACCAATACCCGCCAGCAGGAATGTCTGAGAGGCTGCAAAAGCCATCTTGAAAAGGTTATAGAAGGCTGTCAAAATCGGGCTCCACAGGATTTAATTTCAATCGATTTAAAGTCAGCGTTGATATCACTCGGTGAAATAACCGGGGAAGTCGTAAGCGAGGAAATTCTTGATAATATTTTTTCAAACTTCTGTATAGGGAAGTGATTTCCTGTTAAAATAATAATCATGTTCTTTATTTATAATACAGCTTTAATAATCCTTGCCATCGCCCTCAGCCCGGTCATAGCAGCGGCGTTTCTACTCGTGCCAAAGTTCAGGGCGGGGTTCTGGCAGAAGATAGGATTTTATAAAAAACAGACCCAGCATCAAGTGCGGGGTGACAAAAGAAAATCCATCTGGGTGCATGCGGTGTCCGTAGGCGAAATCAACGCCACAGAAGCATTAATTAAGAAAATCAAAGAGGTTTATTCTGACTATAACCTCGTAGTCACTACCGTCACAGCTACCGGCCAGGAAATAGCAAGGAAAAAACTGGGCAACACAGCTGACATAATCAGTTATTTTCCATATGATTTTTGTTTCTCGACAAATGCGGCTATAAAAGCGTTTAACCCGGCTCTGGTCATAATAGCAGAAACCGAAATATGGCCCGGGTTTGTGAACCAGGCGAGCAAAAAAAATATCCCCCTTATGCTGGTCAACGGCAGGATTTCCCCGAACTCTCACAGGGGTTATTTAAAAGCAAAATTTTTCTTTAAAAAAGTGCTGGAAAAGTTCAGCCTGATGCTTATGCAGACTGAAACCGACAAACAGCGCATAATTGAAATGGGCGCACAATCAGGCATAGTAGATATTATGGGCAACCTGAAATTTGATATAAACAAAGACCTCGATGACGAGCAAATCAGGCAACTTAAAAATGAGCTTAAAATAGGCAATAACAGGGTATTAATCGCCGGCAGTACACACTACGGCGAAGACGAGCTGGTTTTAAGGGTTTATAACAGGCTAAAATCCGAATTTGACGATTTAAAACTGCTTATTGCCCCCCGACACCCGGAAAGAAACGAACGAGTATTTAATTTAATATCAAAAAGCGGCTATGAGGGCGGGTTAAGGAGCTTAAATTCTGACTTCGACAGGAATGACATAATTATGCTGGATGTAATGGGCGAATTAGGCAGGATGTATGCGATTAGCCACCTTGCTTTTGTAGGCGGTAGTTTTTCCAACACTGGCGGCCATAACCCCCTTGAGCCGGCTCTGTATGAAATACCGGTAGTATCGGGTCCTACGGTGTTTAATTTTAAAGACATCTACGGGTTTATGACAAAAACCGGGGCGGCTAAAATTGTGCATAATGAAACCGAGTTGTATAATCAATTAAGGACCTATATGGTCAATGAAAACAAGTATAATGAATCGAGCAGGGCATGCGCTGAAATATTTGAAAAAAACAGTGGCGCACTTGACTTTGCCATATCAAGGATAGGAAATTACTTATGAATCCAAATATACAGGGACAACAGGTAAAAACCAGAAAGGCTCTGCTGGTATTTCTCAAGGTAGTAGCCCCGCCAATGGTTTTATATGTTGACGACCCGGATAAAACATACACAGAAATTATCAGTATTATAGAAAATTCCAATGCCCGCAGCCCAAAAATGGTGCAGCAAATGGGCAAGGGGCCGTTAAAAAAACTTGCGGTATTGGACACCCAGATAGCCGGAGTGGCTATACAGGAAGAGCCCGCATAAAACTTGAAAAGTGTTTCTCTATGGTTTAATATAATATAACCATATCGGGACGTGGCGCAGCTTGGTAGCGCATCGGTCTGGGGGACCGAGGGTCGCTGGTTCAAATCCAGTCGTTCCGACCAAGTACAAAATGGGACTAAGCATTTGCTTGGTCCCATTCCTCTGTCTATAAAAAAATTGTATAATTAAACTCATGAATACTGACAACCTTCTGGGAATTTTTCTTGACGAGTCCAGGGAAAACCTGCAAATCTTCAGCGATAAACTGCTGGAGCTTGAAAAAAAACCAAAAAGCACCGAGACCCTGAATGAAATCTTCCGCATTGCCCATACCTTTAAAGGTATGGCAAAAACTATGGGATTTAACCGCCTGTCCGACCTTACACATAACCTTGAAAGCCTGCTTGAAATATTAAGGAGCGGACAAAAAAAAGTTACCCCCAGAATAATTGAAATCCTCTTCCAGGGACTGGATAAAATCGAAGTCCTGGTGCAAATAATTAATGAAGCAGGAACAGAAACAGAATGTCCCGCTGTTAATGAACTGGTAAATGACCTGGAAAAAATCCTTAAAGGTGATGATACAAAAGAAAAATCCGAACCTGATCAGGATATTAATACCTCACTTAACCAACAGGACGATTTGTATATAAAAGACGCCCTTGAAAAAGGGCTAAAAGCAAAAGAAATTCTGGTTTATATAGAAAATGAATGCCTTTTGCCGGCTGTGCGTTGCTATATGGTAAACCAGATACTTGAAAACGAAGGTGAAATATTTAAGACCCTGCCCGAACTTAAAGAAACAGAAAATAATGTGTTTTTAAAATCAGGAAATAACAGGCACCTGATAAAGTTTTACATTATAACCGAAGCCGAGGACGAAGAGCTCAAGGAAAAAATAATGTCGGTTCTGGAAATAGAAAAAGCTGAAATTGTTGATTTATCAGGCTCAAAAACTGAAGAACAACTCGAACAGGGCGAGAAAACCGCTTTAAAAAATGGAATTAAAAAGCCGTCCAGGTTTACCAGTCGGACTATCCGGGTAAATGCAGAGAGACTGGATAATTTAATGGACCTTGTGGGTGAGCTGGTTATAAATAAAACAAGGATATCAGAACTGACAAAAACTTCCGCTAATGCTGAATTAAAGGAAGGAGTACACTTGCTGGAAGTCATAAGCGGGGAAATACAGGAAATAGTAATGAAACTGAGAATGGTGCCCATTGAACAGGTCTTTGGAAGATTTCCGAGGCTTGTCAGGGATATTTCAAAGGAAATGGAAAAAGATGTAAATTTAATTATTCAGGGCAAAGAAATTGAAATTGACCGCGCAATAGTGGACGAAATCGCTGACCCGCTAATCCATCTTATAAGGAATTCGCTTGATCATGGGCTGGAAGGCCGGGAAGAGCGCATAAAAAAAGGCAAAAAAGTTAAAGGCACACTCCAGCTAACAGCAATAAACGAATGCGGAAATATATTAATTAAAATAATTGACGATGGCAGAGGAATAAACCCTGAAAAAATAAAGCGTAAAATCCTTGATAAAAATCTGTTATCAGCTGAGGAACTTGAAAAGCTAACAACCGAAGAAATTTTTGATTTTATATTTAAACCCGGATTTTCTACTATGGATAGTTCAACCAGCCTCTCCGGCAGGGGGGTCGGTATGGATATTGTTAAAACAAAAATTACCGCGCTTAACGGCACAGTAAGCATTAAATCCGAAAAAGACGAAGGCACAACAGTTACGATTAGCCTGCCTTCAACAATGGCCATAGTAAGGTCGATGATTGTTGAAATAGGAGATGAAATTTATGCCCTGCCTTTAAATTATGTAAATGAAGTTATTGATATTTCGGCAAATGAGATAAAATACATACAGAACCGTGAAGTAATAAACTTTCGTGATATTGTAATTCCGGTAAAAAGACTTGGCGAGCTCCTTAAAGTACCGGGATATTCCCGTAACGGAAAGAATAAAATGACTTTAATCCTTATGCAGTCAGAAGATAAACACGTAGCGATTAATGTTTCACGGGTAATAAACCAGCAGGAAATTGTTATTAAAAACATAAACAAAAATCTGAGCTCGCTGGACTACATTTCCGGTGTAACAACCCTGGGCAGCGGGCAGGTTGCCCCTATTTTAAACGCAAATACATTAATTAATTAAAGGTTATTGATATGATTGACGAATCAAATATCAGGACAGGACAAACAGAATATCAGGTAGTGGCCTTTAGCCTCGGAAATGAAGACTATGCCACTCCTATATCTCACGTAAAGGAAGTTATAAACCCCAAAGACTATATACGTATTCCCGAAGCCCCAAAGTATATAAAAGGAGTAATAAACTTAAGGGGCAGTATAATTCCGGTTATTGACGGGAGAATAAAATTCAATATGGAAGTTCAAACCAGACAAACACATCAGGAAGAAAAAATTATGATTATTGAAACATACGACGGCACTGTTGGATTAATTGTGGATAATGTCACAGGCGTGGTCCGTCTGGGCGTTGAAGATATACAGCAACCCCCGGCTAATCTGGGTGAAAACAGTGAAATTTTCTGGGGACTGGGAAAACACAACGATAAACTACTGATTTTAATAGACTGCCAGAAAAGTTTAAACCTCACAGAAGAAATAAAAGACTTTAAAAATATAACGGAAATAGTAAAGAGTGCGCAAAATGAACCCAATAGTGAATGAAATACTTGAAAAAATAGATAGCCTGCCATGTAACTTCCACATCGCAATTAAAGTTTCCAAAATGCTGGAGGACTTTAATGTAAGTATAGATGACCTTTCTGAAGTTATTGGCTCAGACCAGTCTCTTACCCTGAAAATATTAAAACTTTCCAATTCCGCGGAATATGGGTTTTCAAGAAAAATAACCACAGTAAAAGACGCTATCGCCCGTATAGGTTTTAAGCCACTAAAGACAATGGTTTTCACCATTGTGTCCAAAAGTTCGCTTAACCAGGAAGTAGGTGGATATGGTCTTGAAAAAGGAGACTTATGGAAAAATTCCATAACATGCGCTTGTTATTCCCGCTATTTTTCTGACTTAATTAAATATAGCGACTCCGAACAGGCCTTTACCGCCGGACTGCTTAAAGATATTGGAAAACTTGTGCTGCACGAATACATAAAGACAGAATACGATAAAATTGCAGACATAGTTAATGACGAAAAAATTACTTTTTGCGAGGCTGAGGAAAGAGTTTTAGGCATAAACCACAGTCAAATCGGTGCGGTAATAGCGGAAAAATGGAACTTCCCGCAGGTGCTTGTTGATACAATAAAATATCACCATAATCCTGAAGAAGCCGAGCATGCGAATTGTGAAGATGTTAACCTGATTAAAATTGTACATATAGCAGATTATTTTACATCAATGCTCGGCCAGGGAATCGGAAAAGATTGCATGATGCAGGAAATCGATTTGAAAGTACTTGAAGGGTTTGGTTTTGAACTATCACAGAAAAAAATGGAAGCGTTAATCTCAGACCTGGTTGAATTAAACAGTGAAATAGAATCTATGAATTCTAATATTGGATAAGGACAGCAATTTCTATGCAGGAAATAAAAGTAAAAATGGGTGATTTACAACTTATAACGAAGCCTGGGGTCCTCCTGATAGCCCCGAGCCTTGCTTCCAGCGTGGGACTTGCTGTTTATGACACAAAATCCAGAATGGCCGGGATGATTAACATTGTCCTTCCTGACAGCAATACAGCCGGCAACAGCAATAACTGCGAAAGGCCAGGGAAATATGCTGATACTGCCATTCCTTTTTTATTAAGCAAAATGCTGTCATTGGGTTCAAAAAGAGAAAATTTAGTAATAAAAATAGCCGGCGGCGCACAAATGTTTAACCTTGAAGGAAATTCTGATATTATGAATATTGGAAGCAGAAATATTGATGCTGTATACAAAGCGCTTGAAGAAATGAATTTATCCGTAAATAAAGCCGATACAGGCGGAAACAAGGGAAGAACACTAAAATTAAATGTTTTAAGCGGTACTTTTTATTTAAAGGTTATAGGAAAAGAAGAAACAGAATTTTAACGAGGATATATAAATGCCAAGAATACTAATCACTGACGACGCTGCTTTTATGCGAATGATGTTAAAGGACATCCTTACCCAGGGTGGCCATGAAGTTGTTGGTGAGGCGGTGGACGGAGTTGAAGCCTGTAGCAAGTACAAGGAATTAAGGCCTGATATCGTCACAATGGACATTACAATGCCTAACATGGACGGTATAACAGCACTCAAGACTATTATTGCAGAAGACCCGAGAGCGAAAATCATTATGTGTTCTGCGATGGGACAGCAGGCAATGGTCATACAAGCCATTCAGTCAGGCGCAAAGGATTTTATTGTAAAGCCTTTCCAACCCAAGAGAGTTCTTGAGGCAATAAACAAGCTTACAGCCCAGGAACAAAAGAAGTAATAACAAAGTCTTTTAAAATAATAACTTCTTTGTTAATATAAGTGCTACAAAAGTATTAATTAACGCAAGCCGAAGTGGCGAAATGGTAGACGCAGCAGACTCAAAATCTGCCGGTGGCAACACTGTGTCGGTTCGAGTCCGACCTTCGGCAATTTAAAAAGTATAAATAAAATGTTATAATATTATAAATAGA
>CAZLCO010000071.1:0-8663 GCA_964558005.1 uncultured Gammaproteobacteria bacterium
GATTTTTAAAATTTAATTTTGTTCCTGATAAAATTTTATAGGTAGCGACTTACGTTTTGTCCAACCTGTTTCGGATAATCGGAAATCAGCCTAAAAGCCTTTCAAGATACATACTTAAAACAAGTATGAACACAAAGAACCCTAAAAGCACTGTTGCATATATTCCCCAGCCTGGCTGAAAGGCTAATTCCCTTGAAATAAGCAGCTTTTTGTCCACACCTGTTTCAAACCTGCCCTTGTTGGAATAAATATAGTAAAGTGTTAAAAATACCGCAAATACTGATGTTAAGGCAGGCACGTTCACGCTTTGTTCCGTATAATAAAGGCTAACCGCCAGCACTACAAAATACCCGATAATCAGCCCGGGGATATCAGGCTTTGCCAGCTTATCCTTAAAGTGTGCAACAAAAACAAAACCCGTTAATAAAACCGCACTTGTCAGGTATAAGTAGAAGTGTTCAGAGAATATTGCCGTAATAACAGCCCATATAGCTGTATAAACAACGGCTGACCTTAGTATGTTTCTTTTCTTGAGGTTTCTTTCATTTAAAATATGGTCAATCACGCTGGCAAAGTAACCAACTGTTAACGTTGTCGCAAACCCGGTCAGGTTCCACCAGAACCAGGAAAGCTCGGGAACTCCCAGCCACAGGTAAAAATTCAAGCCCAGGCCAAGAATAAGTCCGATTTTACACCCAGTAGCATTTGCCCGCTTTGTGCACATACCCAGTATAAATATCCCTAAAACACAACCGTAAAAAAGCGAACCGACCTTATTAATAGCTTCAAGAACAGTCGGGGCGATTTGCGCAAAAACCACCGCAAACGTACATATCACACCCCACAATACAGTCAGGGTTATCGACCACTTGTAAGCGGTATTATTATCCATATCCTTCTTAAAATATGGAATAATAATATCCTTGAGAGTTGCTGCGCTGAGTGAGTTAATGGTTGAGCTGATGCTGGACATAGTAGCGGAAAATACCGCCACAAGAAGTATTCCAATTACGCCTACAGGCAGGTATTTAACTATAAACAAAGGGAGCATATAGTCTGGTTTTATTATATTGTCCGCATCTCTGGGTATTGCGCTCAAAAACTCAGGGGTAATAAGCGCAAAAGTACCCACCGCAAGCCCCATAAGGCAATATGAAAGAACTATCGGATATCTTGCGATACCGTTGAACAACAATGCCAGATTAAGGTTTTTCATATTTTTAGCTGAAATTAGACGCTGTGACTGCGTCTGGTCGCATCCGTAATATGAAAGATATAGGAATAATCCTCCAAACAATAAAGGCCAGAAACCAAATTCATGGTTTCCCTTAAAGCCAATTTCCTTAAAATCAAACGCTTTTAGCCTTGCGGCGTCAAGGTTCGCAGACAGGACATCAATTCCGCCCATAAGGTGCAGGGCATAAAAACCGCACACGAATATCCCGAGGAATATAATCACCATCTGTATAACATCGCCGTAAATAACCGCTTTTATCCCGCCCATAGTTGAGTATATTATCGTAACAACTGAAACTATTATAATAGTTAGCAAATATGGAATATTGCACGCTGTCTGGAAAACTATGGCAGTCATATGTATAGTTATGCCTGTTGCAAATATCCGGCTTAATTGAAATACAAGACTTATTGCAAGGCGAATTGAGGAGTCAAAACGGGTGTTCAGATACTCATATATTGTTACAATATTACTTCTGTAAAAAATAGGATAAATTACAAGCATTAATATCAACATAGCTATAGGCACAGCAAACTCATACCCGAGCCAGATAAGTCCGCCGCCTTCTCTTAGGCCGACAAACCCCGGGGCTGAAATAAAACTGACTGCGCTGAGCTGGGTTGCCATTGCAGATAGCCCAATTGTAGGCCATGCCATTGACCTTCCCCCGACAAAGTAATCGTCAGTATTATTTTGTTTTGTGCCGAGCCACCAACCTAAAAAGAGAAGAAAACCAAGATATAAAACTATTATTGTCCAGTCTATCCAGCTAATCATAGCAACCCCAAAAGTTGTTAATAATAATTCTTTTTATTTTACTAAAAATAATTTAAAATTAAAAAATGAAAATTCTCGTTGCGACAAACTACTTTAAAGGTTCTCTTTCAGCAGTACAGGCCGCTGAAATAATAGAACAGGGCATTAAAGAAGTTGATAGTTCCATAGAAGTAATAAAAAATCCGATTGCGGACGGTGGTGACGGTACGCTCGAAGCCATATGCGCATGTACTGAATGCAGGGAAATTATATCGCCTGTTAACGGCCCACTAGATCAAACTGTTGAAGCAAAATGGCTTATTATTGAACATGATAAAAAAACCGCAGTAATTGAAGGAGCACAGGCAAATGGATTAAGCCTGCTGAAACCCGAAGAATACAATCCCTTAAAAACCACAACTTACGGGATTGGAGAATTAATAAAGCTGGCTTTAGACAATAATTGCAAAAATATTTATGTAACGATAGGCGGCAGTTCTACAAACGACGGCGGAGTTGGCATGCTGCAGGCGCTGGGTGTAAGTTTTAAAGATAAAAACGGTAAAGAAATAAACCGGGGCGGCGGTGAACTAAATAATATCGAAACCATTGACCTGTCAAATATAGACAATAGATTGAAACAAATCCAAATAAACGTTGCCTGCGACGTTGAAAACCCGCTTTGCGGCTCTAACGGGGCAAGTGTTGTATATGGCCAGCAAAAAGGCGCAACTCCTGAAATGGTAAAACTTTTGGATTCTAACCTGTCACATTTTGCTGAAGTAACAGAAAAAACAATTGGAACAGACATAAGGAACTACCCCGGTACCGGTGCGGCTGGAGGCATAGGGTTTGCGCTGAAAGCATTCTTGAGCGCTGAATTAATAAACGGGTTCAGGTTTGTTTGTTATCTGTCAGGCCTTAATGAAAAAATAAAAGGGGCTGATCTGGTTATAACAACAGAAGGCAGGCTTGACAATCAGTCTTTATCCGGCAAAGCCCCGTATCAAATGGCGCAAATTTCTAAAAATAATAATATCCCCACAATAGTTATAGCAGGGGCAGTTGAAAGACACCTCAATCTTGAACATACCGGAATTGTTTCGGTGTTCAGCATTGCAGACGGGCCTGTAACGCTTGATGACTCTATGAAAAATGCAGACTATCTTTTAAAAAATATAACAATACAAATATTAAATATATTAAAATTAAACTTTAAGAGCGTATAAATATGATTGACATTATGTTTTGACTATGATAGTTTAAAAAACTTATAATTTGTCTAATTTTGTATGGTCTAAAAGATAACAGAATTAAACTACTCTGCTAAAAATCCATTTTAACAGGATAAATGTTGCCAGGGACATTAAAGGTAATTTTAAATTGCCGGCATTGAACTTTGAGGCTCAATTACATGAGGTTAAGGTGACTAAGGTAAATCTTGAAAAGACTGGGATATAAAGGCTAATGGTTGCTATAGGCAATTTACTTAATACAGCCGGTAATTATAGTAACAGCAATGTTGCAAATACTATGATTACATCGACTATTGGTTTTGTCAGGGCAGGGACCGTGCCTTTTGATAAAGACGCAACCAAAGAAGAAAAAGCCCAAAATATTATCTGGAACGTCACATCACCCGTAGCCAGCATCATTTTTCAACTCGGATTTTATAAAACAATAGAACCTGTTTTAAAATCAATTTCTTTAAAAAATTTAAAATATGACCAGCATAAAAAAGAGATTGCCTCTCTGGAAAAATACGGTGTTGACGGCGCGCTTGAGGAATTAAGCAAATCCGAAAAAAATTGGCGAACTGTTATAACAGAACAACTTAAAGAACATAACAAACATATTGAAAAACCATCTATTTTCAAGAGAATTACCGCTAAATTATTCAAAAAACCAGTTCCGGCAGAAAAACACGTAACTGATGATGTTATTGAAGGAATAGAAAAATTCGCACGTAAACTTACTCCTGAAGCTAATGAAATCGGAAAAGAAGAAGTAACAAAGGTTCTAAAAAAAATAAAAACATACAAAGGTTCTAATGAATTTTTAACATTTGTCTTTGGAGTAGTAGGACTTACAAGCTATATAATGCCCGTCCTTATTGTCAAATACCTGAATCCAATGATTAAAGCGGCTCACGACAATATAAAAATCAATGGTAAGCCTATTATTGCAGAACCCAAACAAATAAAAGATGAAAAAGAAAAATCACTGGTTAATTTATTGGGTATTCCTATAATTGCCGGAGGAGCAGCCCTTGCTGGATTAAAATACCTTACAAATCCTGATAATAAAATTCCTTTTACCAAAATGAAAATAAGTGAAGGATTTAAAAAGCTCGGAAACTGGGACGCAGGGCTCAACCCTAATCAGAGACTTATCAGGACTATTGCGGCCAACGGCATAGTAAGACCCCTAGCCGCTATTAATCAGGGCAAATATGCCCTGGCCGGCTATCTTTTTGTTATGGAAGCTTTATCACTTGCGCCTACAATGATTGCAAAAACTTTCCTTGGCAGCGTAGAAACAGGAAAAGGGTGGATAGGCAAAACCGTAAATAAATCCAGGATAAAAGATATATTAACAAGCAAAAAAGTTCCTCTTAACCATACCCAGAAAAAAGGACTTGAACTGCTTATGTCTCATTCAGTGCAGAGCTACCTGATTCTAGGAGTTGCCCTTGGATTAATGAGCAATATGATAAACAAACCTGTTGCTAATTTCCTCAAAAAAGTCTTTAACGACAATAAAAAAGATGACCCTATGGAAAGACTGGCATATACCTCTCCTCCATCCCAGCCTTTATTTAATAAACAAGACTATAATTCTTTGAACGATTATTTTACCAATTATGCGGAAACAAAAATGCATCCTAATGAACCCCTGTTAAAGCCGAATTTCCTTAATTTTACAAGTTCAACAAGGCTCAAAAAATTAAATGCTAAATATACAGCCTAACTTTGTTCCTTTACCTTTTCAGCTTCTAAACTTTCATCATCATTAGTAATATGTACTATTCTATTACTGTATTCTTTAAGTAAAAATTCATAGAAATTATCAGACACATCAGGATTCTGATTCCATTTATCAGCCAGTTGCATAAAAAATTGCTTTTCATGATAATTGACAACCGCATCTCTAACATACTCATCTTCATACTGGCTATAATCATCATGTGTCATTGCCCTTGGGCAAATATCGAATACATGACTGTCATCTATTCTTTTATGCCTTTTATCAAGAATAAGGTGCGGGTCTCTGATTACTATACGCTTATGATCTTCATCATAAGTAGCAGGCCATGCCCTGCAATTTATTGGCCTTATGCCGTATATGCCGCACCTGCCAATTATTCCGGTTAACTCTTCCGACTGCAAGGCTTCTGCGCTCCATTCCTGAAGGAACATACATTTTGAAGTATCAGGATATATTTTACTTTCGTTTGCTTTAAGTATTAATACAAAATATTTTTCTTCTCCAGAATCTGTGAATATGAACATAGGTTCTATGCCTTTTAATTTATGAATTTCTTCACCCTGTATATTATGAGCATATGTAAAAAAGCTTATATCTACTTTTAAATTTTCACAGATTCTAATTATATCACTTCCCCATAAATAAGGATTATATCTTCTGCAACAACCAGCATGGCATTCTTTGCAAAGTTCCATAAATTACTCCTTTATTTCTTCTTTTATATGCTTAATTCTGTTTTTATACTCTTCTTTTATAAATTTATACAATTTATCTGATAAATCAGGATTTTTATTCCATTTTTCAGCAATTTTCCTGAAAAATTTTCTTTCATAATTGTCAAGAATTGCGCTTTTTACATATTCATCCTCAAAATTTTTATAATCATCAAAACATAATTCCTTTGGACAGATAGAATAAGCAATTGAATCTCCTGGTCGGTCAGGACGTTTTTCCTGAATTAAATAAGGGTCATTAAGTACAACCTGGTCATTTTTTTCATCATAACCAACCGGCCATGTTTTACAAGTTAATGGTCTAATATCATATATACCACATCGACCTATTATTCCCTCTAATTCTTCTGACTGCTGAGCTGAGGCGCTCCATTCCTGTAAAAATATACATTTTGAAGTGTTAGGGTAAAGTTTACTCATATGTGACTTTAAAATTATCTGGAAATAACAATCTGTTCCCGCCTCTGTAAAAATAAACAAAGGTTCTGTTTTTTTCTTTTCTTCAGCTTTTTCTTTTTCATACTTGACTACACTAATAAAGAAAAACATATCAACTTCAAGCGCTTCAGATATTCTTATTATATCGCTACCCCAGAGAGGGACAATATATCTTCTGCAGCATCCACCATGACAAATTTTACAATCTTCCAACTATCAAGCTCCTTATTTAAATCTTAATGTAATGATACTAAATTTTAACTAAATTATTCAACATTACAGTTCTTTAAAGTTTTAATCTATATACTTAAATTAATTTATGTAAATTTTATTTTGAATCAAATCTGATTGCTAAAAACGTATGATATAATTTATTCAATCTATCTGCTTAAATTCAATTTAACATTTATTGTATTTATCCGCAATAAATCAAACTGTATTGTTGTGTGGTTTTTATGACAGGATTTTTATATGCTTGTAAATCTTCTTCAGCCTAATTTAAATCATTTTGTAAATACAAAAAATTCTAATGCAAATAATCCATTTGTACAACAAAAAACAACTTTAACTACTGATAAAATCAGTTTCGGCTTCCGCCCAAAAGAAACAGCTGAAGCCACAAAAAATATAGCCGGAACTTTAATTGATGCCCTAATACCTCTGGCAAGAAAAATTAAAAGTCATCACACACGATATATTAATACAAATGATCCAAAAGGAGATGCGCAACTAGCCTTGAAAGCAGTAACAAAATGGCTTAATGAACAGGATGATACACCGGCAAGTAAACTTGCTACAAAATTACAACAAGGTACCATACTCGATCTTAAATTATGGTAACTTTTGTGATTTACAAATATTTTTAATTTATAATAAAACGTGATTATAGTACTTACAGAGAAAAATTTTGGTTAAACTTGGATTAAATATAGATCACGTCGCAACAATAAGGCAGGCAAGAAGAAGCATAGAACCGGATCCGGTAACAGCTGCTGCAATAGCAGAACTTGCCGGGGCTGATTCGATTACAGTACATTTACGTGAAGACAGGCGACACATACAGGACAGGGATGTAGAATTACTTTCTAAAACCCTCAAAACACGTATGAACCTGGAAATGGCAGCCACAGAAGAAATGCAACAAATAGCACTTAAGATTGTGCCACATAGCGTATGCCTTGTACCGGAAAAACGACAGGAACTGACCACAGAAGGAGGGCTCGATGTTAAAAAACAAACAGAATACCTCAAAGACTACATAAAGCCCTTAGTGGAGAAAGGAATAATAATAAGCCTGTTTGTAGATCCCTCTGAAGAGCAAATAGAAGCTTCGGCGAAAACAGGAGCTCAGTTCATTGAACTGCATACAGGTTCATACGCTGAGGCATTCGACACAAAAAAAGAAAGAGAAGAATTTAATAAACTCAAAATTGCTGCGGAATTAGCGCTTGAATTAGGCTTACAAATTAACGCCGGACATGGACTGAACTATAATAATGTAAAAAATCTTTTAACAATTCCGGGTTTTTATGAATTTAATATAGGACACTCCATAATATCCAAAGCAGTACTGGTAGGTCTGGAAAAAGCAGTCTATGATATGAAATACCTCCTGGGTTGAAAATTATTCTTTACAGAGTGATAATATAATTAATTACAAAATAAATACCCCAATTAATATCGCGGGGTGGAGCAGTCAGGTAGCTCGTTGGGCTCATAACCCAAAGGTCGGCAGTTCAAATCTGTCCCCCGCAACCAAGTACCAGAGAGAGTCTCAGAAATGAGACTCTCTTAATTTTTTGCATTTTGTGTACATTTTGTGTACTGGACAAATACTATACACAAAAATTGTGTACTTAACTAAAAAATAGCAGGTGATTTTATGATTACCTGCTATTTTTTAGTTATAAATTATCAGGCGAAGTGAGAAAGATTATCAGCCAGATTGAGAAAAAATCATAGAAATGTGGAATAATTATCAAACTCTCAGCAAGCAAAGGGGAAATAGTTTTTGATTTTATAAATATTAATAGTCTGCTCAAATAATAACAAAATATAAAATTTTATTTTTATAAAATATTCTCATGATTAGGCAATTATAATATAAATAATTTGATTCAATGTCACTTGCCCTTCTTACTAATGTTGTATTTGTTGATTACACTTTAGAGTATACCAATCGCAGAATGAATTTCAGATTGCCTTATATAGTTGATATTGATAACTTCACTGTTTTTCTCAAACTGCCTGATAAAATTATCATTTTAGATGATAAGACTTGCATTCGTTAAGTTTTACGTCTTTTTATGTTCTTTTGTTAAATCATAGCTATAATTTCGGCGATTAAAATGAATTATACTTTGAAGAATAAAGTATATTTTATGATAGCATTAAGATTAATGATTATAGGTAGATTGTATGGATGATTGCGGTTTTAATTTTGATAATAGCTATATAAAGCTTCCCAAATGTTTTTATACTCTCCTCGAGCCAGTGCCAGTAAAGGCTCC
>CAZLCO010000072.1:0-8543 GCA_964558005.1 uncultured Gammaproteobacteria bacterium
AGGAAAAAACCCTAAAATACCCCCCACTACACCCCTGAACTAAGGAAAAATTTGCCCTGAAAACTACTGAAAACCCCAAAAACACCCATTCAACTCAATCCTCAAAACCCGCCCCAAGCAAAACTTTCCGCCACGCCACTTGAAAAACTTATCATAATATGGTACAATGTAATTGATATAAAAAATTAAAATAAAATTACGAAAGTGAATTTTAAAAAATAATAAATCACAAAAAATTTTTCCAAAATTAATATCCGATAATCAAAAATTAACTTTCGATTATCGGATACAAAATTTATAATATATATAATTACATAATGGTTTATATTATTAAGCTTTTACGCTTACGGTGTCCATTATTTCACTGAAGATTTCGTCTATAGCCTTGTTGCCGTTGATATCACGCACAAGCTCTTTATCCCTGTAATACTGGATTACAGGCTCGGTTTCAGCTTTGTACGTCTTAATGCGCTTTGTGGCGGTTTCAACGTTATCGTCTGCCCTCTGGGTTAACTCGGCGCCGCATCGGTCACATATATTGTCTTTTTGCGGGGGCTTAAATTTGATGTTATACTTTGCGCCGCAGTCAGGACAGCTCTTTCTGTATGCCATTCTGTCGATTAATACGCTTTCGTCCAGCTCAACATTCAGCACATGGTCAATCTGCTCTTTGATTTCAGCAAGGATACTGTCCAGTGCTTCCGCCTGCTCAACGCTTCTCGGGAAACCGTCAAGTATAAATCCGCCTTTTGTATCCGGCTTCATTACCCTGTTCCTGATAATTTTCACTACCAGCTCCATTGGAACCAGTTGTCCCTCGCTCATGTACTTGTCGGCGAGCTTTCCTTCTTCCGAGCCTGATGCCCTTTCTTCCCTTAAAAGGCTGCCTGTGTCGATGTGCGGTATCTGAAGCTCCGCAGCCAGTTTTTCAGCCTGTGTACCTTTGCCGCTTCCGGGCGCTCCTACAAAAATTACTCTCGTTTTCATTGTTTTAAAAATCCCTCATACTGTCTTGCTAACAAATGTGTTTTTATCTGGTTTATAAAATCCAGCGCAACCCCGACCATAATAATCAGTGCTGTCGCCCCTATCCCCTGCAGCGGGGTGATATTGGTTATGCTTGTGGCCAGTCCGGGTATCAGCGCAATCAGGCCAAGACCTATAGCTCCTATAAATGTTACCCTGCTGAGTATTTTATCAAGTGCATCTGCTGTGGGTTTGCCGGGTTTTATGCCGGGGATTGAACTGCCGTATTTTTTAAGGTTTTGCGCAATTTCCTTTGGCTGCATGTTGGGCATAATTGATGCGTAAAAGAACGTCAGCCCGACAATAAGCAGGAAATACAGCACATAATATGATAAGCCGCCCGGGTTAAACAGGTTAGTGCTTAAAAATGTGATGATGTCCTTGAGGATTCCCGGCGGTATGTTGGCCTGCCCTGCGAGGCTCAGCACGGTTGTCGGGAAAAGCAGTATAGCTACCGCGAAGATAATCGGCATAACGCCGCCCGGATTAAGCTTAAATGGAATATGTGTGTTAACTCCGCCATAAACCTTGTTTCCGACCTGACGGCGGGCATTTACAATAACCACTTTTCTCATTGCTTCCTGCATTATGATAATAAATACTATGGTTGCGAAGAAAATCAGGAGTAATATTGCTAAAGCAAGCTGCATTCCTCCCTGTCCGGCGACTAACTCGCCTGTCCTTTCAGCGTAGAAAGGAATACCCGCAATAATACCGATAAATATAAGAATCGAACCGCCGTTGCCTATGCCCCTTTCAGTGATTAATTCAGCGAGCCACATAATAAATGTTGCGCCCGCAGCAAGGGTAAGCACCGCACCGATAAAGGTTAAAGAGAAATAAGTATCCGCTTCCAGCGCACCTATTCTCCTTAAATAAGTCATGAATACAAATCCCTGAAAGAGCGATAAACCTACGGTAAACCTTCTGGTGTATTGCGAAAGCTTTCTGCGGCCTTCTTCGCCCTCCTCTTTCTGGAGTTTTTCAAGAGCGGGAATGGCTGCTGCCAGCAGCTGCATTATAATAGAAGCTGTAATAAACGGACCTATGCCAAGTGCAAAGATTGATACCCTTCCTAAAGCCCCGCCTGAGAACAGGTCAAGGAACCCTATAATATTTCCGCCAGCGCCTGACTGGATAATTTGCTGGAAATTCTCGGGGTCTATCCCGAACATTGGTATATGCGCCCCAAAACGGAACAGGGCTATAGCGAAAAATGTAAACAACAATTTTTCTTTTAAGCCTGATACCTGCCACATTCCCATTATTTCGTCGGCTGTCGGCACTTTCATTTTAGCCATTTTAATCTCCTCATTCCTTAGTCAGAATCTTTTTATAATTGTACGTGCTGATTGTATCATTACAATTGTAAAATTAAATTCCCATCCGCTCGTAGATCTTATTAATATTTACCAGATATTCCTCAGGTTTAAAGCATTTTTCTATTTCTTCCGGGGATAATTTTTCGGTTATTTTCGGGTCATTGTATAAATTCGCCTTAAAATCCCCCTCCGGGTTATTCCAGGCCTGGTGGGCATTTTTTTGCACCATATAATAGGCTTCTTCCCTTAATACCCCTTTGTTGCAGAGGGCAAGCATAACCTTTTGCGAATAAATTACCCCGCCATATAGCTGTGTGTTGCGCTTCATGTTTTCCGGGTAAACCTGTAAATTGTCCACAAGGCTTTTAAACCTGTTTAGCATGTAGTTCATTAATATTGTGCTGTCCGGGAAAATAACCCGCTCAACCGAGCTGTGGCTGATGTCACGCTCATGCCACAGGGGTATGTTTTCCAGTGCGGCAATGGAGTTTGACCTTATGAGCCGGGCAAGACCTGTTAAATTCTCGCCGCTGATGGGATTTTTCTTGTGCGGCATGGCGGATGAACCCTTTTGCCCTTTGCTGAACCCTTCTTCTACTTCCAACAATTCGGTGCGCTGCAAGTGCCTGAGTTCCACGCAGAACTGTTCGATAGTGGTGGCGATAAGTGCCAGGGTGGACATATAGTTAGCATGCAGGTCACGCTGTATAACCTGTGTTGAAACATTGGCAGGTTTCAGCCCTAAATCCTTGCAAACCATTTCTTCTATTTGCGGGGTGATGTTGCTGTACGTGCCTACCGGCCCGCTTATCATGCCTACGTTTATTTCTTCTGCGGCTATTTTAAAGCGCTGGTGGTTTCTTTGCATAATATCCAGCCATAGACACATTTTATGCCCGAAAGTGGTTGGCTCTGCGTGGATGCCGTGCGAGCGGCCAATGCAGACGGTTTCCTTGTGTTCAACGGCTTTTTTCTCTATGAAATCAATCACTCCCCTTATATCCCGATCTATTATCTCATTTGCCTGCTTTAACTGCAGGGCGAGTGCCGTGTCTAGTACGTCAGAGCTTGTCATTCCCATATGTATAAAGCGAGATGGCTCGCCTACATATTCGGCTACCGAGGTCAGGAAGGCGATAATGTCGTGTTTTAATTCTTCTTCTATTTCATCAATGCGTTTAATGTCAAAATTTGCCTTCTTCTCTATTGTTTTAAGGTCATCATCGGGTATATTGCCAAGTTTATTGTGCGCGCGGCAAACTGCTAGTTCTACAGCGAGCCAGCAGCGATATTTGTTTTCAAGTTCCCATATATTAGCCATTTCCGGCCGTGAATAGCGTTTTATCATTATATTCTCCTCTTTCTTAAAATTTATTATATTATAATCATATTATGAGAGCAGCAATACTCAAACAAAACAGCAACAGCCTGACAATAGAAAATATCCCCGCCCCTGTCCCCGCACAGAGCGAGATTCTGGTTAAAGTTGCGGCCTGCGGGGTATGCCATACCGATTTGCACTACATTGACCACGGCTTACCAACATTTAAAAAGCCGCCGGTTATACTCGGGCACGAAACTTCGGGCATAAGGGTTGATACAGGCGAAAGGGTACTGCTGCCGCCGGTTTTTACCTGCGGGAAATGCGAGTTTTGTATTTCCGGCAGGGAAAATATATGTAAAAACATGATAATGCTAGGCAATAGCATTGACGGGGCATTTGCCGAATATGTAAAAGTGCCGGAAAAAGATTTATTAAAACTTCCCGATGAAATCCCGCTGGAAGAGGGCTGTATAATTGCTGATGCGATTTCGACCCCCTACCATGCGGTGGTTAACCGGGTAAAAGTAAAGCCCAACGATAGAGTAATAGTGTTCGGGTGCGGCGGTGTCGGCATAAATGTTGTGCAGATAGCGGCTATGACCGGGGCAGAGGTCACTGCCTGCGATATAGATGAGAATAAATTAAAAGCAGCAAAAGAACTCGGCGCAGTTAATGTGGTTACGCCTTCTGAAATAAGCGGCAAATATGATGTAGCGTTTGAAGTTATCGGCAAGCCGGAAACTATTGAAGCAGCATTTAAAACTCTTGGCAAGGCAGGCAGGCTGTGTGTTGTGGGTTATACAAACAAAAACATAAGTATAAATCCCGCTAAAATCATGTTTTTTGAGCAAGAAATAATCGGGTCTATCGGTTGCCCTATAAGCGATTACCCGAAAATATTCGAGCTGGTTATTGATAGTAAAATAAAACTGGATAAACTAATCGCCAATAAATACCCTTTGGAAAGTATCAATACAGCTTTAGATGAGCTAAGAGAAAGTAAGGTTTTGAGGAATATAATATTACCAAATGTTTGAACTAAGCGTAGAATCACATTTTTCATCAGCCCACCGCCTCCTGAACTACCAGGGCAAGTGCGAAAATCTTCACGGCCATAACTGGAAGGTCGAAATTACCGTTGCGGGAGAAGAGCTCGACAAGTCAGGTATGCTGGTTGATTTTAAAATACTTAAATCAAAACTCAATGAAGTACTGGATAAGCTTGACCATAAAGACCTTAACAGCTTTGAAGAATTTAAAGACATCAGCCCGAGCAGCGAAAATATCGCAAAATATATTTATGAAGAAATTAAAGAACAACTTCCGCAATTACAACAGGTTGCTGTGTGGGAAACAGAAAAGGCAAGGGCAATCTACAGACCCTGATTTTGAGCCTCGCTGATAATTCCGATTACAGTGTTTATTGGGATTATTGCTTCGTCTGCGTTGCTGTGGCCGACTTGTTTCAGGTAGTCATCTATAAAAACTAATTGTTTATATGACTCATAATATTTATGGGGGCTGTCTTCATATTTTTCTTTAAATTGGTCAACATAAAGTCCTAAAAGAAAAGCTTTTGCATTAAATAGCTGTATCCTATTTTTGGGATTATCTTCTCCTTCAAGGATAGCTTTGATTTCTTTTAAAAGGTCTTCTATTTGTTTTATGTCAGAAAGGTAGTCGCTGTATTTTTCAACGCTGTAGCCTGTGCTGGCACGTGGAGCGATTATTGCCAGGGGGTTCGGTTTCAGGAATTTTTTGGGTTGTGGCGATACTTTTTCAGGTTCTTTTGTTGTTTTTCCCAGCTCGGGCAAATCGCCCATGTACCCGTAACCTGAAAGGAAAAATGGAATAATTAAAAGTAATGCAACCATGCATATATTCATAAACGACCAGCCTCCGTTTTTTTAAAATTAAGACACTTTAATTATTGTAGTGATTTTTTAAAAAATTACAAGCACTTATTAATGTAAACATTTTGTAATATTTGTCTGGTTTTTTTAAAGTTAATGCTTTAATTACCGAATTAATATTATAAGAAACCCAATCACCTTAACAAAAAAGAATTATCTTACCTTTTTCTACTACATATACATACCCCTGTAACGGGGGATTCTTATTACAAAAATTGAAATGAAAAATATACAGGAGACAACAAATGAGCGAAATCCGTATTAACAAAGTCCAGATTAATGTTCCACCAACAACACCAAAGCTTGGAGAGAAGAAAACAGCTGAAGAACAAACAACAAAGTCAAAGCCGGAATTAAACCAAAAGTCAGCAGAAGACATTCTTGATTATATGGCAAAATCCGCCATACCGGCAGGCGTAGTAGGCAAAAAACCTGTTGACGTTAAAAAATACGTTGACCAAGAAAGCCAACAAAGAATTGAGCAAATCATGCAAACATTTGAAGAGACAATTTTAAAGAGCGCAGAAGTAGCAATCAATGAATTCGGCCTGTCAGAAGAGGCAGCAACAGATGTTGCGATAGTCGGATTTAACCAGAAATTCCTTGTGTAAGTTTTGTTAAATACTCACACATTAATTTAAAGGAGCTACTTTGCAGCTCCTTTTTTATACGTGGTCTTTTTCTATTAAGTATTCCCTGATTTTATTCAGTGCAGCCTGCACAATCCTCGTGACACGTGAGGACGACAGCCCCATATGGGTTGCAATATCTTTTACCTGTAAGTTTCTGTAAAATCTGTATTCGACTATAGTCCTTTCTTTTGGGGGAAGGTTTGCTATAGCCTGTTTTATGCCTTTGCTGAGTTCGATTAACTCAAGTCTTTCTTCCGGGAGGGCAGAGTCGTCCTTTAGAAAGTCAAAAGGCGTGTCGTTATCAGAAGCTTCAGATATACTGTCAATGGAAAGTATTGTCTCATATATTCCTTCCCTGAGTTTTTCTGGAGAAGCGTTAATTCCTCCATCTTCTCCTTCTGAGTCTTCTTCTTTTGAGCCGTGTTTATAAGAATACCACTTATAGCGGTTTCTTAATTCATTTCTTATTGCCCATCTTACAGCTGTGCCAATATATGATTTGTTATATTTTTCAAGGTCTTCGCCGCTTTTACCTTTAATAAGGGCCTGCACGGCAATAATCCCTATGCTGACCAGTTCTTCATGGTCAATCATATGGGAAGGAATACGTCTTTGCTCTATACGTGCGACTTTTTCAATTATTTCTAAGTAGTCTTTTACTCTGCTATGCACGTTATCCTAAACTCTCGGTTAACTGTTAATTTGATTCTTTTGATTTTCGTTATTGTCTTTACGTAAATTATAAACAAATAATAGAATTTCGGCTACCGCTTTATATAATTCTGGTGGAATTTCTCTGTTTAAATCCACGAACCTGAATATTGCCCGGGCCACTGGCGGGTTTTCTATTACAGGTATATTGTGCTCTTTGGCTATTTGAATTATTTTTTTTGCGAATAACTCCGTCCCCTTTGCAAGCAGTTTCGGAGCTTCCATGTTTTCTGCGTCATATTTCATGGCAACTGCTACATGTGTAGGATTTGTTACAACAAAATCAGAATCAGGGACCGAATTTTGCATGGTCTGATAAAGCATTTGCATACGCTTTTGCCTTAAGGCTGCCTTTACATGCGGGTCTCCTTCGGAGTTTTTGTATTCATCCCTTATTTCCTTAAAGGACATTTTCTGGTCACGGAGGAATTTCCATCTGGAAAACAAATAGTCAGCCCCGGCAATTATCAGGAATAAAATCCCGGCTTTCACCACAAAATCAATCAGCATAGCACCAAACTGATACAGGATTGCAAAAGTGTTTTCCATTGCGCACAGGGTAATTAAAGCGGGGATGTGGTCTTTAAACACCAGTACCGCAACGATACCTAGCAAAATAACCTTAATGATATTTTTCGCAAGTTCAAAATATGTTTTGATACTGAAAAATATATTTTTAAAGCCTGAGACCGGGTTTAATTTGGAAAATTTTGGTTCTATGGATTTTGTCGCAAACAGCGGCCCTACCTGCATAAAGTCTCCCATGATGGCTATAATGAAAGCCAGCAGGAGGATAGGACCAATAATAAATATTGTAGGGAAAAGAGTCAGGAATAATATATATTGATAACCCATTTGTTCCAGGTGGGCGTTGGGTATTTGTTCATAGAGCAGGACAAATAATCTGGAAAACTGCTCCCACAAAAGAGGAGCAATATTATAAATAGCTAAAAACATTACAAGAAGGGACAGAGCAGTTGATAAGTCCTTGCTTTTAATAACCTGCCCTTCTGTTCTGACTTTTCTTAGTTTTTGAGGTGTCGCCTCAAAAGGTTTATCCTCATCAGACATATCCTAGTCCTTACTTGCTTTTCGAGCACTTTTCGCACAGCCCGAATATTTTAAACTGGTAATCGGTAATAGTAAAGTTATTCCGCTCTTTGGCAGTCTTGACGGCGTATTCATAGAGGTTTTTGTCTTCAAACTCCTCGGTCATACCGCAGGAGTTGCATATCATATGGTGGTGCTGCTTTTTGCTGGGGTTCCTCAACTCATAGTGCTTATGGTCCTCGCCAAAGTCCAGCTCTCTTATGAAACCGTTTTGCACGAGGAACTTCAGGCTCCTGTAAAGCGTTGCCAAGCTTATTTTTACGCCTTTTTCCCGGAGTTTCTGGTGGAGCTCTTCCGCGCTGAGGTGTTCGCCGTCAGCCTGTTCGTAAAAAAACTCCAGAAGCTGTTCCCGCTGGGGAGTTATCCGGTAGCCTTCCTTTCTTAACTGGTCGAATTTTTCTTTTGTCTTATTACTCATTAATATAATTATAACGTAAGTTGCTACTTATTAAAAAAGTATAGAAAAATTGTAGGATAAAATAAAGCCTACAATTTTTAATATAAA
>CAZLCO010000073.1:0-8443 GCA_964558005.1 uncultured Gammaproteobacteria bacterium
TAAGGAAATTTATTCAAAATCCATATTAAACCTGTTAAAGGCCGAAGGCCTTTAACCTCATCCAGGTAGGGATTTTGAATAAATTGAAACTTACCTGGCATTTTAAGTTACAAATTAAAGAAACCGGTGAGGTAAAATGTGCGGAATAGTTGGTTGTATAGGTCACGAAGAGTTAGTTAAATTTTTGGTCGAAGGGCTGGAAAAACTTGAATACAGGGGTTATGACTCCTCTGGCATCGCCTTTCACAACGGCGAGGAAATAAAAATATACAAGGCCCAGGGCAAACTGTGCAACTTAAAAAACCTGATAAACGGCTCACTGTATGACAAAAATAATTTAAAAGCGGGCATCGGCCATATCCGCTGGGCAACCCACGGCGTACCTAATGAAACAAACGCCCACCCACATATAAGCTTTGAAAACAAGGTCGCAATCGTCCACAACGGTATTATAGAAAACTACAAGGAACTTAAAAAAGAACTAACGGAAAAGGGCATAAACTTCGCCTCCCAGACAGATACCGAAGTCATCGCCCACCTTATAGAAGACAGCCTTAACCACACCGGCAACCACGCTGATGCGGTGCGGCATGCCCTGAACAAGCTGGATGGAGCCTATGCTTTGGGGGTTATATTTAAAGAAAACCCGGAAACCCTCTACGCAGCAAGAAAAAGCGCACCGCTTATCATCGGACTAGGTGAGAACTGCAATTTTATAGCCAGCGATGTGCCGGCATTAATAGAAAAAACCAAAAAGGTAATTTACCTGGAAGACAACGAAGTCGCTGAATTAAAAAATTCTTCCGTTGAAATTACTGACCTGCAGGGCAATAAACTTGAAAAAGAATCGGAAATAATCCCCTGGGAGCCTGTAGCAGTAAGCAAAATGGGCTACAAACACTTTATGATGAAGGAAATACACGAACAGCCAGATGTAATCAGGCAAACCCTTTTTAACAAGCTCAGAGGAGTTTTTGAGCCGCTAAACCTTCAGGAAGTAAAACTGACAAAAGAAACTCTTGAAAAGCTTGACAGGATACAGGTTATAGCCTGCGGTACATCACTGCATGCGGCGCTAGTCGGCAAATACCTCATAGAGGAGTTCACCGTCATACCCGTTGACGTTGAGGCATCAAGTGAATATATTTACAAAAAGACCATAGTTAGCGAAAACTCAATCACTATAGGTGTTTCCCAATCCGGCGAAACAGCCGACACCCTCACCGCAATAAAACAGGCAAAATCCAAAGGCTCGCATGTACTGGTCATAACAAACCGGCCGGATTCTACAATGGCAAGGGAAGCAGACAGCCTTCTGCCGGTTAATGCGGGTTTTGAAGTAAGTGTTGCGGCCACAAAGTCTTACACCGCACAGCTGCTGGCGTTTTACCTGCTGGCAATCTATCTGGCAGAGGTCAAAAGCTCACTGCCGCGGTCACAGGTGGAAGAATACAAAAAGGAACTCCTCCAGCTACCTCAAAAAGTGGAAATGATACTCAGCAGCAAGGATGAAATCCAGGACTGCGCCATAAAATTCCACAACACAAGGAATTTCATATATATAGCACGTGGTATCAACTACCCTGCAGCACTGGAAGGCGCATTAAAGCTTAAAGAGATTAGCTACATAAACGCAACCGGCTATCCCGCCGGCGAATTAAAGCATGGACCAATTGCAATGCTTGATGAAACTATTCCGGTGCTTGCTATACTCGTACCGGGCAAGGTTTATGAAAAGGTGCTGTCAAACAGCGAGGAGTCAAAAGCCCGCAACGCCAACATGATAGCTGTTACTTCAGAGGAAGATGAACATCTGGAGTCGATTTTTGACTGTATAATAAAAATCCCGAAAACAGATGAAATTTTCTCGCCCATCCTGACATCAATCCCTTTGCAATTATTGGCGTACTATATAGCTGAATTTTTAGGCAAGGACATCGATCAGCCACGCAATTTGGCTAAATCGGTTACTGTGGAATAGGAATTTTTTTCATTAAAAAACAGCCTGTGCGCACAGGCTGTTTTTTAATTCTTAAATCCTTAGTAATTCTTACTTATTTACTAATTCTTTGAATTTTTTACCAGCGGTAAATGTTGGAACTGTTTTAGCAGGGATTTTGATTTCTTTACCGGTTTGTGGGTTTCTGCCGGTTCTTGCTGCTCTCTTGCGAGCTTCAAATGTTCCAAAGCCTACTAATGTAACTTTTTTACCTTTTGAAACTGATTTTTCTACAACATCTACAAATGCTGATAAAACTTCAGATACGTCTTTTTGTGTAGCTTTCGCTTTTTTCGCTACTTCCTGTACTAATTCTTCTTTATTCATTTAGGTCTCCTTTCTAAAAAAACCAATAACCCACAGATACTATTATATTTATAATCTCAAAAAGCGCAAGAGTTTTTCTACAATTAATTTTCAGAACTTTATTATCCCCTATGAATAAATAATCAAAAACATAGGGGCCTTTTATAAAATAAAAAACAAAAAATCAATCGTTAAACCGCTTGGGGTCAAGCATTAAGCTCCAGTGGTTATAACTGCTTGCGGCGTTGCCTGCCGGCCTTGAAACCTGCATTATAAAATCAAGTGTTTTGCCAAGAAAGTGCTTTGTTTTTTCCGGCACATACACTACATCATTGGGCAAAAGAGTTATATCCTCTTCCATAGGGTTAACTTCTGTGGTAACCAGCTTTCCTTCTTTTGTACTGCGGCTTATGAAAACTTTTTTGGGCGGCGAAGGGTCTAAATATCCGCCTGCTTCTGAAATAGCTGTGTTTAGAGTAGGCGATATGCCTGAATCAAGAGTTATAAGCCCCGGACTGTTCACATACCCTATAACCCTGACCGGAACAGATTTATCCGCAAAAGTGGCTGAGCTGAAACAGCTCTTTCTTTCAATTTCTCCTGCCTCATTTGCCGTAAGCAGCGGCACATGGATGCAATCCCCTGCCATTAAATTTATTTCATTTTCCACACCGCCGGTTTCCAGCATTTCAAGCATGTTTATTTCATAGCTTGTGTTGTTTAAATTATTCCTGATAATTATATGCTCAACATCAGCATTATGGCTTATACCGCCTGCTTCCGCCAGAACATTTGAAAGCATTGGCATTTCTTTTTCAGCATCTATATTGATTTCATAACTCCCTGGAGAAGAAACTGCGCCTGAAACCTGTACGATAAAAGGCCTGCTTTTTTCAAGGCTTGCTGTTACCTTAGGGTTTTTTACATAAAGAGAATATTTTTTCTCCAGAACACTACAAAGTTCATCCAGGGTCATGCCCGCAGCATGAACACTGCCTGTTCCTGACAGGTTAATGCTCCCATCAGGCTGTATCCTCAGTCCTTTTTGCGATAATTCCTCAACACCCAGCACATTAATACTAATAATATCCCTGGGGCCGAGCACGTATTTTCTGGAATTAAAATCAGCATAAAGCTTCGCCCTGTCGGGCTCTTCTTCTGCGCTAACAGGCATTACCGCAAAAACCAGGACAAGACCTATAAACAGAATCCTTGTTATTAAAAAAAACATTTTTATCCCCTGTTTTACACCTTTTATTTTTATTTATTAAAAAAGGTGTACAGGGTAAATCAGCCACTGCGGCTAATGCTGAAAATGCTGTTTACGAAAACGCGTCAATAATAGGCTGGCTTAACTCCAAAACTTCTTCCCTCATTGCTTCAGGGTCAGGAATTTCAAAATCCAGCGAATCAATTATTTCCGGATCAAAAATGCAGTATTTGGAATTTTCCTGAGCAATTTTATCTGCCACATAAACAATAGCAGCAGCCATGCTTTCTTCTGACCGTAAAGGGTCGTGGTGGTCCTGTACGGCAAGCCTTATAATAAGAGGAAGTTTCCATTTTTCTATAAGTGCATTACCCAGATCAGTATGCGCATAACCGAAAAAAGTTCTCTCTGTATCAATTATATCTGCCCCTATTTCCACAAGCTTTTGCACTTCGCTATAAGCCTCAATGTTTTGCATCTGTAAAACACTTTTACCTACGTCATGTAACAATCCTAAAATAAAGGCCTCTTCCGGGTCTCCATGCTTTAGGTTCTTAGCAAGGTGTTTTGACCCTACTGCACACCGCAGGGAATGGTCCCATAAAACCCTACCCCGGTTTGACAGCAGCATAGGCTTTACCGCCACGCCCATCATCAAGCTTTTTACCGCATTAAAACCTAAAAGAGCCACAGCTTTTTTTATTGTTGTTATTTTTGAAGTAAAACCGTAATAAGCCGAGTTAACAAGCTTTAATATCTGAGAGGTTATAGCTAAATCAGTGGACAGTATTTCTGAAAGACGATTTATATCCGCATTTGGGTCGTCTATGAGTTCAAGGGCATGAACGACCACAGCGGGCATTGAGGGCAAATCGGTTATTTCTTCCAGTGATGCCCTTGCTTTTTTAAAAGCGCTTATATTTAAATTATCATTAAATCTTTTCATAAAATTTTGATTTTTATTTTTATATATAATATTATTTTTAACTAAAAATTATAAATTTGAAATACCTTTTTTGATATTCATATATTATTTTTCTTTCTTTACACTTCCCGCCAACTGCCCGCAAGCTGCATCTATATCTGTTCCTCGTTCCAAACGGACTGTTACTTTTTTAGTACCCTGTTCCACTATTTCTTTAAACCTATTTACTCTTTCACGGGAAGGTTTTTTAAACTCACATCCATGAACAGGATTATATGGTATTAGATTAATATTATACTTTAAATCCTTCAAAATTTGATTTAATTTTTTTGCGTGTTCAACACTGTCATTAACACCGTCTATTAAAAGATATTCTACGGTTATTCTGCGCTTTGTTTTGTTTATGAAAGCCCTTAAAGCCTCAATTACTTCATCCAGCAGGTATTTATTTTCTATAGGCATTAATTTTTTTCTCAGCTCATGCTCGGGCGCATGCAGGGAAATTGCAAGGTTAAGCTGGCGGTTAACGTCCGAAAGCCTGTAGATATTGGGCACAATTCCGCAGGTGGAGACAGTCATCCTGCGCATGCCGATTTCCAGTTCAGTGTTTATTATATTTATTGCCTTAACTGTTTCGTCATAATTTAAAAGAGGCTCACCCTGACCCATAAACACCAGATTGGTAACTGTAAGACCGGTATCTTTCTGTATAATCATTATCTGGTCAACAATCTCTGCTGCAGTTAAGTTCCTGATAAATTTATTCTGGCCAGTAGCGCAAAAAACACAGCCCATAGCGCAGCCGATCTGAGTGCTTAAGCAGGCTGTAAGGTTAGGACGTTTTTCATACCTCATCAACACAGTTTCTACAACATTACCGTCCGGATATTCCAGCAGGTATTTTATTGTTCCGTCTTTGCCCACGAGTTTTTGCCGGATTTTTGTATTTGTTATTACAGCTATTTGCTTTAATTTTACCCTGAAATCCTTTGACAGGTTGCTCATATCATCAAAATCAACCACAGGCTTTCTATACAGCCAGTAATGAAGCTGACTGGCCCTAAATTTTGGCTCATTATTTAGTATTATAAAATCTTCAAGCTCCTTTATGGTCATTCCTGACAGGGCTATTTTATTAAATTCACTCTCCAATGTCTAACTTTCCTATTCTACTAACGCATCTAGTTTATTTTTTGCCTCACGATGCTCTGGATCTATTTCTATAGCTTTATTATAACCATATTTTGCTTCGTCATACCTGTTTAGTGCTTCATACACAAGCCCGAGGTTATAATAAACATCAGGGTTGTCCTGGTTTATCCCTGCTGCCGCCAAAAACTCATTTTCCGCCTGCTCATAAAATCCGGCTTTGCCTAAAAACACACCAAGCGAATTTCTTAATTCAAAATTATCCGGATACCTCTTTACTGCATCATAATAAAAGTCAAGGGCTTCATTATATTGCCCTGTTTCCTCAAAAACCCGGGCGATTAAATTATAAACATCAGGATCAAACCTGGATAACTCAATTGCCTTCTTAAAATGTGACATAGCAATTTCATAATTTTTAATTATATTATTGGTTTTACCCAGACTGATATATATATCAGGATTTTTTTCATCATACTGAATTGCATCAAAAAATTTTTCAAGAGCGAGCTGGTATTCTTCTTCTCTATAAAAAGCATTTCCCCATTCACAAAAGATTGTTCCCAATTCTTTTCTTAAATTTTTAATTTTACTGATGTCTGACTCTTCTTCCAGTAACCTTTTATAAATTTCAAAAGACTTTTCATATCTTTTCATTGCCTTATAAGCCAGGCCCATTGTTTCGAGCGCACGGACATACCCGGGGTTTTCAACCAAAATTTTTTTACTTATAGTCAGGGCCTTTTCATAATCCTCCAAAAATATATAAATTTCCGCCAACCTGATAAGCAGCTCAGGAGAAGAATCAAGTCCTTTGTCTATAATCACCTGATATGTTTTAGCTGCCTTGTCATAAGACTGGGAACTCACATAAAGCTCGGCCAACTCTCTGTAAAGGACGGGGTCCTGCTCATCAATTGCGAACATTTTTCTGTACACAAGCGCGGCATCTGTATATTTTCCAAGAAGGGCATTGGCTTTTGCTATTCTTTTTAAAATATTCATTTTTGGGCCGTCTATTTTAATGACTTCTTCATATTCACCAATAGCTCTTTTATATTCACCTATTGAAAAAAACAGGTCAGCAAGTTTTTTCCTTACCTGTGCGTTATAAACATCCTTACTTAATATGGTCCTGTATTCCCTGATTGCATCGTCAGATTTTTCCATCCTTCTGTAAACATCGGCCAGCTTTTCCCTGATATCAAAAGCATCGGGCATATCCTTTAAAACAGCTATATAACCCTCAACAGCCTTATCTTTTTTTCCTTCAGCGCTGTTGCAATCAGCAACCCTTTCAAGCGCATCCGGGTTTTGAGGGTCAATTTTTAATATATGCCTAAAATGCTTTTCCGCCTTGCCCGGCTGATTTTTTTCAAGCAAATAATCGCCTAAAACAAATCTGACAGTGCTTTCATTCGGGCTTTTCCTTATAAAACCCTCAAGTACCCCTATAGCATTGCTTAACTGGCCCATTTCGTGAAGATTTTGAGCCCTTGCAACCGCCTGGGACGGATCAGCATAAACTGTTTTTTCTTCTTTTGAACCCGGCTTGAAAAAAAGAAAAAAAAGCAGAATAGAAACTATTATAAATATTATTATAACTACGGCTATTACTAGTAAATCCGACATACAATCAATTATACCCTTACATATAAAACATTACAAATTATTAACAATGACTCTTTAATAATATTTTTTCCTTCTATTGTTAACTATCCATATTTCCGTTATTTCCGTACCCAAAAACAAAAACACAACACTTAGCGGAATTATAAATATCGGCTCCATATAGAACTTCTTTACAAAATCCACAAAATATAGCAAGGCGGGAAAAATGCCATAAGGCACCGAATAAGTCAACAACATAAAAACATATGCAAACAATGACGTATAAACAATAAAATTAAAATAAAGCCTTCTGTTAAAAATATGGCCATGAATAAACCCTATAATAAAAGCAAAAAACACATACGGCAAAAGCCAACTCCACTGCAGGAGGAATGCAAGCCTTTCCAGATGAAGGAAGGGCTTTGTATAATCAAGAAAATCAAAAAAAAGTATATCAAGATTAAAAATTAAAATAACTGAATTTATAAAAGTTTTAACACTTTCCAGAGACAAAAAGTAAATCAGAGTTTTTGACAAAACAGTGATTAAAAAACCATATATCGCACAAAACACTAATTTGATTTTAAAAAGCTTTTCTTTTGAATATTCTTCTTCAATAATTATCATTTAAGATATCCTTCTATCATCAAATCAGGAGCATATTGTTTTATATTCCCGAATTTAAAATTTATACACTCATCCAGCGAATTTATTGCAAAGCCTTCAAACACATTCAGGGCGTTTTTATCGCCCATAATCTTCGGGGCTATGAAAAAATATATTTTATCAACAAGTTTTGCTTTTATTATCGAACTGTTCAGCCCGGCCCCGGCCTCAACCAGAACACTATATATTCTTTCTTTATAAAGCCATTTGCATAATTGGTCAAGGTCATAATTTTTCCACACAATAACCCTTGTACCGTCATCATTGTATACTTTTGCGTCTGCAGGCGTTCTGCCTTTTGTGTCAATTATTATCCTGACCGGACTTCTGCCGTCTTTTATCCTGCATGTAAGGCCGGGGTTATCCGCCAGAACTGTGCCCGAGCCTGTTAATATTGCGTCATATTTGTTTCTCAGTCTGTGAACTTCTTCTCTTGCATTCTCCGAGGTAATCCATTTACTTAACCCCTTTGCCGTAGCGATTTTTCCGTCTATTGTTAGTCTGACTGTATAATCAGTAGTAGTAAGTAGTTTTAGGCTAATGCGTAGCACATTATCTCTTTGAAAATAGTGGCGAT
>CAZLCO010000074.1:0-8432 GCA_964558005.1 uncultured Gammaproteobacteria bacterium
AAGTTTTTCAAGGTCAAAGTTTGTTATAACTGTTTCCGGTAAATATTTTCCTATTCCCGCAATTTTTACCGGATATAAATTTATGTTCATTTTCTACTCAACTCATATAAACTGGATATCTTACCGTTTACGTCCTTTTCCACGGATTCTCTTGCTACCCTGATAGCGTTTTTAATAGCTTTTGACTTGCTGCTGCCGTGGGAAATAACGCAAATTCCTTTTACTCCAAGTAAAAGGGCTCCTCCGTATTCATCAGGGTCGGTTTTTCTTTTTATGCCCATAAGCACAGGTTTAGCGACCAGTGCGCCCAGCTTGGCAAGGAAGGATTTTTTCGCTTCTTGCTTAAACAGGCGGAAAACCATTTTTGCCACGCCTTCTGTGACTTTTAAGGTAACATTGCCGACGAAACCGTCGCAAACAACAACGTCACAGATGCCTGTGAATATCTCACGGCCTTCAACGTTGCCGATAAAATTAATCACGTCGCGTTTTTTATCAAGGATTTTGTATGTTTCCTGCGCGAGGGGGTTTCCTTTTCCGGCTTCACCGCCTATATTGAGGATTCCGATTTTCGGGCTTTCGTTTTCAAGTACTGTTGAAGAAAAAGCACTCCCCATAATAGCGAATTGGTGGAGCATTTCAGGGTTGCATTCGCTGTTTGCCCCGCCATCAAGCAGTAATACCGGTTTTTTTAATGTTGGAAGAGGTACTGCAATAGCAGGCCTTTCTATGTTTGGCAACCTTCCCAGTCCAAAAAGACTTGCTGCCATTGCGGCTCCGGTGCTACCTGCCGCAACAAGCGCCTGTGCCCTGCCTTCGGCTACCTGTTGAACGGTAACTATAATAGAAGCATTCTTTTTTTTCCTCAGAGCGGTTCCGGGGGATTCGTCCATCTCTATGACTTCGTCCGCCGGTACTATTTCTATATCAAGGCCTTTTGTGTCATATCTGTTAAGTTCAGCCTGTATTTTGTCCGCCTGTCCCACAAGCAGGACGGGCGTTCCGAATTCACGAGCGGCTAATACAGCGCCTTTTACGATTTCTTCCGGCGCATAATCTCCACCCATAGCATCAACTGCCACTCTCACAGACATATTTTGTTTTTTTACCTCTCTATAACTTGTTTACCGTCATAATGTCCGCATGAAACGCATACTGTATGAGGTCTTGTTTTTTCCTTGCAGTTAGGACATTCCACAAGTGTTGGTACAGTTGCCTTCCAGTTGGATCTTCTATGACCCTGGGCACATTTGCCAGTTCTTTTCTTTGGTACAGCCATTTTTTAAACCTTCTTGTTTCTTACTTAATTTATTCTCCGAAAAAGTTTTAAATACTTCAAGTCTTTCGTCTATATATTCTTCATTTTTGTAATTGTTTTTTTGAAATTCCTGCAATCCGGGGCAGTTTGCGCTACATAAATTTTTGTAAGGCAGGTTAAGGATTATTGACTGATATACGAGGTCTTTGATGTCAATTTCTTTATTTCCTTTTAGCTCCACTACAAAATCGTTTTCGCCCAGCTCAACCTCTTTCTGGTCGGCCGGAATGATGTCTTCATTTACAAACTCCTCTTTTATTTCAGCAGCAAGTTCATAAGAGTATTCATTAAGGCATCTGTCGCACTGTAAAACAAGTTTAGCTTTAATGTTCCCGCTGATTATAACTCCATAATCAGAAGCCGCAGCAGTAAGTTGTGCTTCCGCTTCTTTTTCTAGGTTAAGGTCGTTTATAAAGTCTGAAAAGCTTATTTCCAGCTCTTTCCCCGGCGCTTTTTTTATCTCTTCTATATTAATTTTCAATTTTATTTCTTTATAAATTCTTTATAACTACGTTTTTATTCTATGTGGTAGAAATGTTTTGTCAATATCACGCAGGTCCATTATCGGTTTTTCGTAGCGTGAATATGAAATATACGCTGTTATGTATGCCAGGATTAAAAATATTATAAGCACGGCAGGGAAAGGTATTTTTATTGCTCTAATGCTCAAAAGCCCGAATATAAAGTAATTTAGCAGGGGCTCATGTCCCAGGTACAAAGAATAGGAGATTTTGCTTGTAAAGTTGAAAAAATTAATTTTTTTAATGTCCAGGTTTTCAATATAGGCGATAAATACTGCTATGGAAGCAGGCAGAAGGTTAAAGGCAAATATCCTTATAAAAACGTTTTTTTCATAGTGCAAAACAACAAACCATAAAACCCCGATTAAAGCTATGCTTGTAATAAAAAACCTTTTTCGGGCTATATAACTGTAAATTCCGGGCATAAACGTGTGCAGGTATGCCAGCAGTATCCCCACAGCAAAGGTATCCAGCCGTAAAAAAACCGAATGCGCCACGCCAAAAAAGCAAAGATCAGAAGATAAAACACAAAATACTCTTAAAAGGGTAATAAAGCCGATAAATAAAATCAAAAAGCCCAGAAATTTTTGTTTTGTAAAGGTTTTATCAAAAATTTTTCTCAAAGCAATAATAAACAGCGGGAACAATAAATAAAACCACTCTTCTATAACAAGGCTCCAGGAAACCCGCATAAGCGTGAGGTTGTCGCTGTTGGCAAAGCCTGAAAAGTTTTGCAGGAAAAGAAAATAAGGCGCAGTTTCCTTAAAAAAAACACCGCGGTCAAACCCTGTCATAAACGAAGAAAGAAAAAAGACAATAATAATATTTATTATCAGAAATAAATAATACAAAGGCAAAGTCCTGAACCAGCGCCGCTTGTAAAAGTTTGACAGTACTGCCCGGGAGTTTCCGTTAAAATTTATTATAAAATCTTCTATGAGAATTTTTCCAATTAAAAATCCGCTCAGTATAAAGAAAAGTTCTACGCCAAACCAGCCGATAATGTGTCTTGAATGGTATGATAGGCCAAAGTCATAAAAGATTTCCGTGCGCAGCAGTATATGGCACACCAGCACCAGAAGAATAGCAGTGCTCCTCACGACATCCAGCCCTGCGTTTCTTGTCTTTATGTATCGTGTCAAGGTTAGCTCTCCTGATTTTTGTATATCAGGTTCAGACCGTTAAAAATAGCTTTAACGTTGGCTTTTTGCGTGCTCGGGTCTTTGCCGCGGCAGGTGATAACGTTCCCGTCCGCTGACTCAAACTGTATAACCGTCATCGCATCGGCCTGTACGCCTTTGGTTTCCTCGCCAAAAGCCGACTGTTCATAATGCACCAGCTTCTGTTTAAACCCGATTTCCGCCAGTGCTTTCAGGCAGGCCTCAAGCGGGCCGTCGCCCTCTTCTGTAAGGTCGTATTCCTTGCCCTGATGTTTAAACTTCAGGTTATATTTTTCTTTTTCGCCGTTGTCCAGCCGTTTAAACGAAATAAAGTCGAATAGTCCTTCAACTTCAAAGATTTCCTTGAGGTAAATATCGACTATTGAATCCGTGGGGAGCTCTCCCAGTTTTTTGGCCTGTTCCTTGGCAATAGGCACAAGTCTGATAGCTTCTTCGATGTTAATGGGGTAGCCCTGGCTTTTAATAATTTCATACAGGGCGGTTTTGCCTGACTGGCTGGTGAAACCGTATTTTTCCCCGTCGTCCCGACCTATGAGCGATGGGTGGATGGGTCTGTACGCGCCTTTTTTCATGCCCTGTGTCTTGAGCGCGCCGTCCTGGTGGATGCCGCTTCTGTGAGCAAGCGCATCTTCGCCTATCAGGGGCATTTTTTCATAAATTGGCACATTTGCCATTTCCGCAACTACAATAGCGGTCTCATATATTTGGGAAAGATTTAGCGGTACTTCGACGCCGCAGTTATGCAGAGCAACGGCAACTTCGTACATATTGGTATTGCCCGCTCTTTCTCCCAGGCCGTTAAGGCTGCACTCAAGCTGGGCAGCACCGGCGAAGTAGCTTTCTACGGTTGTTGCCGTGGCCATTCCGAGGTCATTGTGGTTATGTACGGAGATAGTTATGTTTTCGGGTATTTCCTGTCTTACCTGCTGTACGAGCTTTACAAATTCAAACGGCCTGCTCCTTTCAACTGTGTTGGGCAGGTTAAGGGTTGTAGCGCCTGCTGTTACGCATTCCTGCAGAGATTCAATTACAAAACCGATGTTTTCGCCGCAGTCGCCGAAGTGCTCTACGGAAAACTGGACTTCCCCTTTGTCGCCCATGAGTTCTTTAGCGTATTTAATCGCCTCTACGGAGATTTTTCTTATATCCATGGGGTCTTTTTTAAGCACGTATTTCATATTAAACGGGCTCATTGCTATAAAAGTATGTATTCTAGGCTTTGGGGCTTTTTTTATAGCGTCATACACTTTTATAATGTCTTTTTCCATTGCTCGGGCTAGCCCTGAGATTATTATATTGTCCGGTGCAATACCTGCAAGGTGCTGGCATGCTTCAAAATCCATATCATTTGAGCCGGAGAAACCTACTTCAACAGCCTGCACACCGAGTTTTATCAGTTCATTAAATATTACTTCCTTTTGTTCTGTGCTCCAGGGTTTTTTAAGCGCCTGATTGCCATCTCTCAGGGTTATATCGTAGAAAAAAGGTTTTGTTTTTTGCATAATATTTTTACTTACTCCCACTTTTGCGATTATTTAATTATAATATTAATTGAAAGAATTTTACAGGTAAAAGGTATAAAATGACAAATATAAACCAAATAGCCTTGCTTGTATGGCAAAATTACTTATTTAAGACAGCACTGCTACTTTTTCTGGTGGCGGTTTCATCTTATATAATAAAAAGCCTGCTCATCTGGTTATTGCAAAAATATTTTGCCAGAATGGGGCTTTTTAAGGGAGATATTGCAATTGAACGTCATTTTCATCCATCTCTGTGGTTGATTCTTATTCTTTTGGGGTTTAATTTATTTCAACCGTTGGCGGAAATCCCCGAAGCCTATACTCCGGTAATAGATAAGACGTGGCAAATCGTCCTTATTTTAACATTAACATACTTTATGATAAGGATGGTTAACTTTTTAAA
The DNA here is from genome assembly GCA_964558005.1 of uncultured Gammaproteobacteria bacterium. Taxonomy (GTDB): domain Bacteria; phylum Cyanobacteriota; class Vampirovibrionia; order Gastranaerophilales; family UBA9971; genus JANQGS01. Next base: position 4,947 of record CAZLCO010000074.1, read on the forward strand.
ATTAATAATATTGGAAAAGTTCGATACTTCGGTAAAAAACAATTTACAGCAAAGAAAAGTAGTTACCCAGGTCGATTTTGCCGAAAGGCTGATTGCGGCATTTTTAGTTGTGATTGGTTTTTGCATGATATTGCTGAGTTTTGAAGGAGCGAGGAAAATTGGTACAAGCCTTATAGCTTCTGCGGGGTTAGCTGGTATTGTAGTGGGCTTCGCTGCCCAGAAAACTCTTTCCAACCTTATTGCAGGTTTTCAAATAGCTTTTACGCAGCCGTTTAGGATTGACGATGTTGTTATTGTTGAAGGGGAGTGGGGTTGGATTGAGGAAATAACTTTGACATACGTTGTAGTAAGGGTTTGGGATAAAAGAAGGCTGGTTGTACCCATTAATTATCTGCTTGAAAAGCCTTTCCAGAATTGGACAAGGACAGACTCCGAAATATTGGGCTATGTGTATATTTATGCTGATTACAGCGTGCCACTTGATAAACTGAGAAAAGAATTTCACAGGCTGCTGGAAAAGACTGACCTGTGGAACGGCAAAGTTGCAAATGTGCAGGTCACAAATTCCACTGAAAAAACCCAGGAAATAAGGTTTCTGGTTAGTACGGACGACTCTGGCAGGGCATGGGATTTGAGGTGTTATTTGCGGGAACACCTGATAAGGTTTATGCAGGAAAACTTCCCGGAAAGCCTGCCAAAATATAGAATAGACGCTTTGGAAAAGAGGGAAAGTTATGCCGGTTAGATTTTTAGTAAGTTTATTGTTTGTGTTAGCACTGTACTCAGGCAGCGTATCAGCGGAGCAGGGGAGTTTTTCCATTACTGATTTTACAATGCATAAGGTCGTGCCAAAGCAGGATACTAAGCCGGCACCGGCTTCTTTTAACCCGTCTTTAAAAAAAGAACAGGCTAAAAAAACTGTAAAAACAACGGAAACAGTACAAAAACCTGTTGTAAAAATAGAGAAAAAGCCGGGAAAAGAACCGGTGAAAAAACCGGTAATGCAATCAAAAAATGATGTTAAAGTTACCATAAAAGAAATAAAAACAGATACCACTCCAATAGAAAAAATAGCAAAACAAACGGAAGAGGCCGAAAAAACAACCCAGCCCCGGGAAGAAATAACCGAAACGCTTTTAAGGGAAATTGACAGAAATAAGTATGTTGAAAATTTAAATAAACACCTTGATGGTGACACGCTTAAGGAGGAAGAGGAGATCTCTTCCGGAAAAATGGGACTTAAAAAGTATAACCATTACGAATATATAATAAAGCCTACCCTGTCACTGGTAATAGTTATGGCTTTAATACTGATTTTGGCCTGGTTATACAATAAATTAAAGGGTTTAAACCCTAATGCCCTGCTTTCCGGCAAGTTTAAGGACATGGACATTAACCGGTTCAATGTGCTTGCATCATCTTCTCTTGGGCAGGGGAAAATAATCCATCTCGTTGAAATAAACGGCAAACAGCTTGTAATTGGCAGCACAAACAACAGCATAAATATTTTAACGGAAATAAACCCCGAAGATATGGAAAATTTAAAGGCAAAAGCTGAAAAGAAAACAAAGTCCGAGAAAAAACCGCAGCCACAAGAACCTGATGAGTTTGAAGGCACGGAGCCGAAAAGTTATTCAGCCAGGTATTCGGATATTTATAAGGACTATCTTGAGTAAATTAATTTATTAAAGATAAAGGCCAACTTTATAGTTTATCCAGGTATTGTTTATAAACTTTTTAAGTTCGTTAAACCTTGTGTCTGCTTCGGTTAATTGAACTATAAGTTCTTCTGGAATATCTTCTTCGTTCTGGATATTGTCATAAATTTCTGTATAAAGTTGTTTAAGATCACTAATGGTATTACTGAAAAGTTCGCTGGCAAGTTCTTTTGTTATGCCGTATTTTTCCATATATAAATTGCTGCTTACCAGAAAATCATTTACTCCGGTATTTTCTGAGTATTCCTGTACGCTAACCCCGACTTCGCTCAGAGTATCAATAGTAGCTTCAAAGCTTTCATAGTATTCAATAATTGAAGTACAGATGCTTTCAGGTGTTTGTTCTTCTACAGGAGGCATTTCATGCCTGATATTGTTAAATTCCATCAAGAAGTCATCACCTGCCTTGATTATTGTAGCAGGCAGCGGGTCAGGTTTTTCCAGGGGGTCTGGTTCGGGCTGTGGCTCAGGTTCAGGAACAGGTTCTGGTTCAGGAATATCTTTTATTGACTCAGCCAGCTGCGCTTTTAATTCAGCCAGCTTTGCCTGTTTTTGGGCCTGCAATTCCTCGTAATCCTGTTTGTTCTGTTCACGAATTGTCTGGAGCTCTTCCTCGTTTTGTAATATAATTTCAGGTCTTGCGGCCAGATTTTCTTCAAAGCGTGCTGTTACTTCAGTTATTTCTTCCTGTCTGCCCGGAGGTTCAAGATTTGTTTGTATTAAGATGGCCTCTCTTCTTGCCAGGGCTTCTTCGTGTCGGGCCTGTCTTTGGGCTTTCATTTCCTTCAGTCTTTGTTGTGCTACAGCAATGGAAGCCTGCGCTTCAGCCTGTCTTTTTTCTTTTTCGTGGTCTATTAAAGCCTGTTTAATTTCTTTTTTTAAAGCAACAGATTCCAGATAATCAACATCTGTCATGTCAGGCTTTTTTGTAAAGGTCATATTAAACGGGTTGGAAGCGTTTTCAATTGCTGTGCTGATTTCATCAAATGAAAAGAGGCCGTCATTATTAGTGTCGGCTATTTCAAAGTTGAAAATATTAAGCATTTTAATTTTTTCAGCTTCAGCGGCGTCAAGACCAGCAGAGCCGGAGTCATACTTATTAAATATGATATTTAATAGCAAGCCTGTTCTGTCAGAAGACATATTTGTTTTACCTATTACCCTGTATATTACCCTATATAAATAAAAACTTTTTATGGTATGGAGGTGTATAAAAACAATATATTTTTTACATAATTTTACATTTTTAGTTAATTTAAAAACAATATAATATAATTATTTTATGATTAATCATGAAAAACATATGGCCCGCTGTATTGAGCTGGCAATGCAGGGTGAAGGAAAAGTTTCGCCCAACCCGCTGGTCGGTTCTGTTGTGCTGGATAAAGACGGCAATATAGTCGGAGAAGGCTATCACGAAAAATATGGCGAAGCCCACGCAGAAATCAATGCGCTCAATATGGCCGGGGAAAAAGCAGCAGGAGGAACTGTTTACATTAACCTCGAGCCCTGCTGCCATTACGGTAAAACCCCTCCCTGCATAGACAGGGTTTTAGCTTCCGGGGTAAAGCGGCTGATAATCGGGATGACCGATCCTAACCCGAAAGTCGCCGGCAAAAGTATTAAAATGGCAAAAGAAGCTGGGATTGAAGTTTTTGAAAATGTCTTAAATGAAGAATGTTTAAAACTAAACGAGATTTTTATAAAAAATGTTACGGAAAACATGCCCTTTATTGCTCTGAAAACAGCAGGCACAATAGACGGAAAA
>CAZLCO010000075.1:0-8304 GCA_964558005.1 uncultured Gammaproteobacteria bacterium
ATTCGAATTCCCTTGGGGGTACTTTTTATTTGGAGGGGTAAAAATTTACTGCCCCTGTATGTTTAATAATTGATACTAATAATATTATTTATCTTTATTTTTAAATAATTTTTCTTTAATTTTTAACAATCTTTCTTCTTCTTCTTGAACTTTTAATAATTTCTCCCGGTGTTTCTTTTGTGCTTCTTCTGCTTTTTTTCTTTGTTCTTCTTCTCTTTTTTTCTCTTCTTCCGACCTTACTGGAACATAAAAAGTTGTAAACGTAGCATTACCGACAGGTTTCATTATTTCGTCCGACATCCTGCAAAGCCTGTATAAATGTAATTGGCCGGCTTTTTTAGCAAGATTTACCTCGCCCATATCATCAAACCTGCAAAGCTCACTAAAATCATAAGTTTCCATGGCCTTTCGCCGAAAAGGATTGCTTACAAAAATTTCCCCGGGCGTTGTTACCGGTTCAATTCTTGCTGTTTGATTAACTGTTGTTCCATGTACATTGTCTTTACCTAACGCAGGGTCAAAACTAATTACAAATTCACCATAATTACCGGCAATTCTGGGTCTTAATTTATGCAGTCCGTGTTTGATAAAATCTATTTCCCTGAAAGCATCCCTATAAATTAGAGCCATGTTTATTGCCATCTCCGCTTTATCATAGACCGCAACAATCGCATCACCCCAGGTGTTCCAAAAAACAGCATTATCCTGATATTTTTTAAGCCGCTCAAAAATAATGGGCGATATTTCACTGTGAAATAACTTTAAATCCCTATCTTCCAGAAGGCTGTATTTTTCGATATCGGTAAATATTATATAACCCTGCATAATTTTATATTTTATTTCAACTCTTTACTGACACATATATAAGTATAATACCTATTGCTTATTAGCGCCAGAGTTTCAAAACAAAAAACCAACATCTACTGCAAAACAGGTCAACCACCCCCGCAAAAAGGACATAAATTCACTTATGAGGACTTTTTTGTTATGATAAACATATGAATGAAATAAGCGTTAACCACATAAATATTAATAAATTCAACCCCTTCGGCGCAACAGAAGAAGAATTAATAGCCGCAGCGCTTGAAGAAGCCGGCCTCATAAACGAAACCACCCTTGTAAATAACACAAACGCAAAAGAACTGTTAAAAATCTATCACCAAAAAAAAGAAAACTTTAATCACTCCATAAGAATAGGCAACCTACTCCTGCAAAACGATGTTATAAGCAAGGAGCAACTTAATGAAGCTCTTGCATTCCAGAATAAAAACTCTAACAAAAAACTGGGCGAAATTCTTGAAGAGTTCGGTTATTGCACAAAACAGGATATAGAAAACACTCTGCAGACCCAGATAAAAATAAAAGAAAATATCCAGCAGCAGGAACAAACAAAATCAATCATCAGGACTCTCAGGGAAAGATTAAACGAATATCTTGAAAAAAGAAAAGAATCTACAAAAGTATAAGGCTCACCCACATAACGAGCATGCCGCCCGTTATACCGACTATTTCAATATGCCCGTTGCCGTATTCTTTTGCCATGGGCAATAACTCATCAAAAGAAATATAAATCATAATCCCGGCCACCATAGCAAATAATAACCCAAATGTAAGATCATTAAACAAAGACCTTAAAAGGAAAAAACCTATGAGCGCGCCTAAAGGCTCAGCCAGCCCGGAAAGCGCAGAAGCTGCCAGTGCTTTTTTCCTGCTGCCTGTTGCGTTATAAATAGGCAAAGACACCGCAATACCTTCGGGGATATTATGGATAGCAATAGCAAGCGCTATTGAGAGGCCTAAAGTGACATCCGTAATCCCGGCCATAAATGTCGCCAGCCCTTCCGGGAAGTTATGTATCGCTATTGCAATAGCAACAAAAATACCCATTCTTTTTAATTTTGCCTGACTGTCAATCGTCATACAGTCCTGGTTAATACTATCCGGCAGTAAATAATCAACTCCCGCCGCCAGCAAAAGCCCTGCAAGAAAAGCTCCCAATGTTGCCCACTCACCGGAAACATCACCTATATAAGAACTCAGCGATTCGTTAGCTTTTTGCAATATTTCAACAAGTGCAACAAAAATCATAATGCCTGCGGAAAAACCCAGCCCCAGAGCAAGCAGCCGCACATCGTCCTTTTTTATAAAAAAGGCGAGCATTCCGCCTATTATAGTGGCAAGGCCCGCAAAAACAGTCAGCGACAATGCAAAAATAAAATTTTCTTCCATAATGTTTTTTAATCTTCCATATAATTTCTTATATATATGGCCATTTTCTGGTCAATACAGGAATAATGCTGAATAATCCACTCTTCCAGAAAAACTTTCAGAATTTCCATGTAATCAATTGTAATACCTTTTTCCTCAAAATCTTTTTTTAATTTTTTATACTTCCCCAAAAACTCCCTATGCTGATCAAGGTGCTCATCCGTATCAGGATACATAAACTTACGCATATATTCTTCTTCAGTCTGAAAGTGCGATCTGGCATATTCTTCAATATTGCTCACAACAAACCATAAATCATCAGCGTTTTGTTTTTCTTCCAGGCCTTCCAGTCCGTTTATAGCATCAAAAAACAATTTGTGCTGGATATCTATGTCCTGTATTCCTGTTAACAGAGATTCATCAAACTTCAATCCCATAAAAACTCCTTACTCAATCATATCAACTCTTTTTTTATGTCGCTCACCTTCAAATTCGGTTTCAATCCATGTTTTAACAATTTCAAAAGCAAGGTCCCTGCCGACGACCCTGCCGCCTAATGTAAGTATATTGGCATCATTGTGCATGCGGCTCATCTTTGCGCAGTAAATATCGTTACAATTTGCCGCCCTTACGCCTTTGGTCTTATTCGCCGCTATAGCCACGCCTATTCCTGACCCGCAGATTATTATTCCCCTGTTAAAAGAGCCGTCAGCTACTCTTGCGGCGATATCCTTTGCGATTATCGGGTAATCAACAGATGTTTTGTCATAAGTTCCAAAATCATAATGGTCTAAAAAAAGCTCGTTTAATTTTTGTTTAATTTCTTCTTTAAGCTCATAGCCCGCATGGTCTGAACCTATTGCTATTTTTATATTTTGCATGTTGCTTACCCTCTTCTCTGTTGCTTGACTTTAAAACATGGTTGTTTTACATAATATTAATAATTATTTTACTTTAAAATTAATTTCAAGGAGAAAAATTAAGTGCCGACAATAAACCAGTTAGTAAGCAACGAACGCAGATTAATAAAAGATAAAACAAAATCCCCGGCATTAACATCATGCCCGCAAAGAAGGGGAGTATGCACAAGGGTTTATACAACAACCCCCAAAAAACCAAACTCTGCCCTTAGAAAAGTGGCAAGGATAAGGTTAACAAACGGATTTGAAGTCACCGCCTATATTCCTGGCGTTGGTCACAACCTCCAGGAGCACTCTGTGGTGTTAATCAGGGGTGGAAGAGTAAAAGACCTCCCGGGCGTAAGATACCACATCATCCGCGGCACCCTTGATACCGCAGGCGTAAGCGGCAGAGGCCAGGGAAGAAGTAAATACGGCACAAAAAAAGCTAAAAAATAACAACAGGAGAATATAATTAATGTCAAGAAGAACCAAACCTCCAAAGCGAGTACCAGCACCGGATCCTGTATATAACAGCCAGGACGTTGCCAAGTTCATAAACAGGATTATGAAAAGGGGCAAAAAAAGCACAGCCCAGAAAATTTTCTATCGCTCTATGGACATAATCAAGGAAAAAACAAAAAAAGAACCTTTGGAAATTTTCCAGCAGGCATTCAAGAATGTTGTTCCTTTACTTGAAGTAAAAGCAAGAAGGATAGGCGGTTCTACCTACCAGGTGCCGACAGAAGTAAGCCAGGAAAGAGGAACTGCTTTAGGTTCAAAATGGATTTTAGATACCGCAAGGTCAAAATCCGGCAGGCCAATGGACGAAAAACTCGCACAGGAAATTATGCAGGCCGCAAACAACGAAGGCGCTGCAGTTAAAAAGCGTGAGGATACCCACAAAATGGCCGAAGCCAACAAGGCGTTTGCGCACTACAGGTATTAAAAACAATAATTTTTATGGAAAAGACCGGCAAAAGTCGGTCTTTTTCATTATCTTTTTCTGCTTTTTAATAAATACCTGCTGTTGTTTGAGCTCCCTGCTGCGCTGTAACATTATTCATTAACTGTATTATTATCAATAAAAGAGGTACAGCTTTTTCGTTTTGCAAAAATTCTTCAATGCTGTTTACTCCGAACATTTGCATCAAAGCCTTAATTAACGAATTATTTTCAAGCTGGCTTATTTCAGAATTCTGCGGATTTTGTATCTGTGCAGGAGTTATAGTGTTTCTTGCCTTGATGTTGCTTTGTTTCCTGTGCGGGATCGCTGTAGTTGAAGTTCTGCTTCCACTGCCTACACCGGAAAAGAAATCCCCTACTACGTCAACAGCCTTACCTCCAAGGTCTGACTGAGCTCCCCCAACAATCTTTCCGTCTTTGATGTTGACCCAGGTAAAACCGGGAACATGTCCATCAATTCCATTAGGAAGGTTTTTAATCCTTTTTGTTAATCTGTCTATTCCTGTGAGATTGCTTTTATCACCGTCCATTGCCGCTAAAGTATCCAGGTCTTCCTTTTTTATTGCTTTTTGTCCTGCATATCTCGGAGAGAAATAATGCAAAAAAGCATATTCTTTGTTTGTTTTTACAAGTTCCTGTTCGGTTTTTCCTTTATTTTCCTTTTTTATTTCCAGCATTCTTTTTCGGGCTTCAAAACCTGTTAGCACGTCATCCCCTTTGTAATTATTTTTTTCTTTTTTTCTTGTTTCAGGGTCTGTACTTGTGGCTGTTTTTTGTGCTTTATCGAAAAACTTTTTAGCTTCTTCAGTGCTTATAGAAACATCAAAAGCATAATTAGCAACTCCATTAAAAGCATCATCCTTGTCTATTTTTTTTACACCCTCTATTACTTTTTTGGCTATTTCATCATTGTCCGTATATGGAGCTTTTCCATTAAGGGCTTTTCCAAGTTCATTTTCTACATTTTTTGTTTTTTTATCTTTTTCTTTTTTTTCAGGGATCTTTTTCTCTATTACTTTTTTAACATTGTTTACTACATTATCGACTGTCATCTTTATTTCTCCTCCTCATAAATTAAAAATAAATATGCAAAATTAATAGTTAACTCCTTCATATAAATAAAAACAACTTATAACTTATATTTTTAGTATATTTTTTATTCTTTACAAAACTTATTAAAAGCCCCTTATCAACTTTTTCTTTTCACCGTGTTTAATATATTTGAAACAAATATTTAAAATCAGGGAAAAAGACTATACTATCAGATATTTTTATGTTTTATACTTTAGATATAGTAGAACTAATCAAATAAAATAAAGTCTTAACATATAGCAGATAAAATTAAAGAAGAAGAAACAAGGTAAAAATCATGAGCAGAAAATACAGTTTAAACAAAATACGCAATATCGGCATAGCCGCCCATATTGACGCGGGTAAAACCACGACAACCGAAAGAATTTTGTTTTATACAGGATTCAGCCATAAACTGGGCGAAGTGCACGAAGGCACTTCAATAACCGACTTTATGGACCAGGAAAGAGAAAGAGGCATTACAATAACCTCGGCAGCAGTCACCAGCTTCTGGAAAGACTGCCAGGTAAACATCATAGACACCCCGGGCCACGTTGACTTTACAGTGGAAGTTGAACGCTCATTAAGAGTGCTTGACGGTATGGTAGCGGTATTCTGCGCAGTCGGCGGCGTCCAGTCGCAATCAGAAACAGTATGGCGACAGTCTAAAAAATACCAGGTGCCAAAAATAGTTTTTATTAACAAAATGGACAGGGTGGGCGCTAATTTTTCCCGTGTGGTTGAACAAATAAGAAACAGACTACAGGGCAATGCAGTCCCTATCCAGCTCCCTATCGGCAGCGAAGACAATTTTAAGGGAATCATTGACCTTATAACATGGAAAGCCTACATGTACATGGATGACCTCGGAAAAGAAATCAAGGAAGAGGAAATCCCTGAAGACATGAAAAAATGGGCTGCCCCGTTCAGGGAAAGCCTTATTGAGGCCGTAGCAGAGCATGACGATGAATTAATGATGAAATACCTCGAAGGCGAGGCCTTAACAGAAACAGAAATCAAAAGCGGCTTGAGAAAAGCAACTGTAGCAAATAAAATAATCCCCACAGTATGCGGCTCAGCCTTTAAAAACAAAGGCGTTCAGCTGTTACTCAACGCCGTAGTGGATTACCTGCCTTCCCCGCTGGAAGTGCCCCCGGTACATGGCATAAACCCCAAAGGCAATGAAGTAGTGAGAAAATGCGATGATAATGAGCCGTTCGCAGCAATAGCATTCAAGATAATGACGGACCCGTATGTGGGCAGATTGACATTTATAAGGGTTTACAGCGGTACGCTTAATTCCGGCAGCTATATAATGAACACAAGGACAAACAAAAAAGAGCGTATAAGCAGAATCCTTCAGATGCAGGCCGATACAAGAAACGAAATTGATACAGTAAGAGCAGGCGACCTGGTTGCAGTAGTGGGCTTAAAAGACACCACAACTGGTGATACTCTCTGCGCTGAAAACGCACCAATAATCCTGGAATCAATAGAATTCCCGGAACCGGTTATTTCTATTGCCATAGAACCAAAAACCAAGGCTGACCAGGACAAACTGTCAATCGCTCTTAACAAGCTGGCAGAAGAAGACCCTACTTTCAAGGTAAAAATTGATAATGAAACCGGTCAGACTATTATATCGGGCATGGGAGAACTTCACCTTGAAATTATTATTGACAGACTGTTAAGGGAATTCAAGGTAGGCGCAAACGTGGGCAAACCGCAGGTAGCATACCGTGAAACCATAACAAAAGAAGTTGAAACCGAAGGCAAATTTATCCGTCAATCCGGCGGCCGAGGACAATATGGCCATGTATGGCTGAAAATTCAGCCGCAGGAAGCAGGAAAAGGCTTTGAATTTGAAAATAAAGTTGTCGGCGGTACAGTACCGAAAGATTATATCCCCGCCGTACAAAAAGGTGTTCAGGAAGCTCTGACAGGTGGTGTTATAGCAGGTTACGAAGTTATAGACGTAAAAGTAACCATATTTGACGGCAGCTACCACGATGTTGACAGTAGTGAGATGGCGTTTAGAGCGGCAGGAAGCATTGCTACCAAGGAAGGCGTAAAAAAAGCTAAACCAATTCTGCTTGAACCCATAATGAAGGTTGAAATCGAAGTTCCTGAAGATTATTTAGGCGATGTAATCGGTGACCTCTCGGGCAGAAGAGGCCGTGTAGAGGGAATGGAAGCAATTGAAGGCACGGGCTTACAAAAAGTAAACGCAAACGTGCCGTTAGCGGAAATGTTCGGTTATGCAACTGATATAAGAAGCAAAACCCAGGGCCGCGGCACATTTACTATGGAATTTTCAAAATATGAGCAGGTACCGAATAATATTGCCGAAACCATTACCGGCAGTTTCGCAGGCTCAAACAGCCATTAAGTTCCTGATATAACTTAAACATTTTAAAATCCTTCCCGAAAAAATCCGGGAAGGATTAATTTTAAAAATTTAATTAATAAGGCTTATCAATAATATCAATTTTCTTTTGCTCTTCTAAATCTTTCTTAGGCTTATCCTTAGGCTCTTCTATGTTTATTTTTAAGCCTAAAGCTTTTAAAAGTTCAAGTAATAATTTAATAATAGAGCCATCTTTATCTAATTGACCCGCATCTACAATTTTATCTATAGGGGGTTCTTCATGGATATCGGCTTTTGGAGGCGCACCTTGAATTACACCTAATGGAGGTACACAATCATCACTTGGAAGCGCACCTTTAATTTTACCTATAGATGGTGGTTCAAATACTGAAGGGATTGCCGCTGATCCTGAAGAATCTATACCCATAGCCATAGGTTTTGCATTCATCATTCTTTCTTTTGTCCAATAATTTCTAACATCTTCAGGTTTTTGTTGATTAATAAAGCTTACTGTTCCTGCCATAAAATTCTCCTTTCTAAAATCATGTTAACTAAGCTGCGGGGATGTATATTAAATATAACTTATATATACAAAAGCGGCTGTCGACAAAAAAATGTTATCTGAGGATGCGGAAAAAGTTTATGAAATAGGGTAAATTCTCTACCTGTATGGCAAAATTCGTTTTAATATTTCTTAATATTCAATTTTTTATGAAAATTTAGGATTTTTAGGCTGTAATTTAGGGCAATTTAGCCTCTTTTTTCGGTTTTTAGGCACAATTAGCCTGTAGT
>CAZLCO010000076.1:0-8175 GCA_964558005.1 uncultured Gammaproteobacteria bacterium
ATGTCAGCGTCTGAATCAAGGATAAGAGACGTAGATGTGGCAAAAGAAGCCGCAAATCTAACCAGGAACCAGATACTACAACAGGCATCGGCAACGCTATTAGCGCAGGCTAACCAGTCACCGGCCATTGCCCTGAGTCTTGTATAAAATAACATCAGGGATGCTAAGCTGAAATAGGAGAAATAAGCTGAGTATCGTTCTTTACAACAATACAATCTAGTCCCGCTCTTGTGCTTTGCCACAGGAGTGGGATTCCTTAATTAAAAACAGGGATATAAATAACAGGGATATAGGGATTATTATGTTATTTGTCGTTGAAAACAGAAATATTATTTTTAATCTGTCTAAAATTAAAACCATTGATAACATTCTGGTCGAAAAACTTATAGCCGCGCAAAAATACTGGGAAAAACGTAACCGCGCGGTTTGCTTATGCGGAATTAGTCCTGAAACATTAAGCGTTTTTTACCTTTTGAAGCTTGATAAATATTTTGAATTCTATGAAAATGAAAAGGAAGCATTTCTGAGAAAAAACAGGCTTGTTAAAAGAAGGCTAAAAGCAGTTTAGGAGTTAAAATGTTTGATGTAATAACTATCGGGGGCGCAACTACAGACACTTTTGTGCAGGTGGACAGAGCAAAAATTATAAATGTAGAAACCAAAACCACGAAAGACAGCTATTTATGCTTTGATTACGGCGAAAAGCTAGAAGCTGACCGACTCGCATACGATATAGGCGGCGGAGCCGCCAATACTGCAGTTAATTTTGCAAACATGGGGTTTAACACCGGCATAGTGGTTAAAATAGGAGAAGATCTCAACTCAAAAGCCGTCCTTAAACGCCTTAATGATAAAAACATCGACACCTCAATGCTCTTAAGGACTGATGAAGACAAAACCGGCTTCTCGGTTATCCTCACCAGTTATGAAGGCGACAGGACAGTTGTCATGCACCGAGGCACGAATAATTTAATTAGCCTGGACGATATTGACTGGCAAAAAATAAAACAGTCAAAATGGATATATTTTGCTTCTTTGAGTGGGGCATCGAACCAGATACTTGATAAAATGGCCTTGTTCGCTGAGGAAAACGGTATTAATATGGCGTTTAACCCCGGCTCAACCCAGATAAGGCGGGGCATAGAAGATTTAAAGAAAATCCTTGAAACAGCTGAAATCCTTATCATGAATCGTTCAGAAGCTTCTGCGGTTACCGGTGTCCCCAACTATCCGCCGGATGACCACGGTATGACTGATGAAAACCTTATAGAAATGATAACAAAGCTAAAGAGTTATAATCCGAAGATTGTAGTTATAACAGAGGGCAAAAAAGGTGTTTATGCCTATGACGGAGAAACATTGTATTACACAAAACCTTTCCCTGCTCAAGTAAAGAGTACTCTTGGCGCAGGTGATTCTTTTGCCAGCACATTTACCGGTACTATTATAAAATACGGGTTTAACGAAATTGAAAGAGCCTTGAAATACGCATCTGTAAATTCTGCGTCTGTTGTTTCTACTTTTGGCGCACAGCAAGGTTTAAAGAATTTTACCGAAATAGAAGAATCCCTTAATCAAAAACCTGACTTCCAGATTGAAAAGAAATACCTGAGCCGCATTAATTAACTACAGGCACATAAGGAACGCAAAAAACCGCCCTGTACTAAACAGAAGTCTTCCGCCTCCTGCCTTCCAAAATCACCATCAAAATACTTATATCCGCCGGGTTAACCCCGCCGATACGAGCGGCCTGTGCTAGAGTAACCGGCCTTATCCTGGCTAGCCTGTCGCGTGACTCCTGAGACAACTGTTTGATTGCCTGATAATCCATATCAGCTGGAATTTTTATCTTCTCCAGCCTGCCGGCCTGCTCGACCTGCGCATTCTGCCGTTCAATATAACCGGTGTACTTCAATTCAACTTCTACCTGCTCGCTCACTTCCTGCGGCAGTTCGACAGGGCTGAGCGCATTCACATCCGCGTAACTCATCTCCGGCCTCCTTATTAAATCCGCCAGCGCATATGAATTATGGAGCCCTTCGCCATATTTTACCCGTGTAATCCTGAAACGCTCTATTTCCTGCTCTATTAATCTCTGTTTCTCTTTAAACCTCGACCAGCGTTCGTCATTTATCAGCCCGACTTCCCGGCCGAGTGGCGTTAACCTCAAATCAGCATTATCCTGCCTTAGTATAAGACGATACTCTGAGCGTGATGTCAGCATGCGGTAGGGTTCTTCTATATCTTTAGTCACCAAATCGTCTATAAGCGTTCCGGTATAAGAACTTTGTCTTGACAGTGTTATCATGTCCTTTTTCTCAAGCATTCTTACAGAGTTTATCCCGGCGATAAGCCCCTGCGCAGCTGCTTCTTCATAACCGCTCGTGCCGTTTATCTGCCCGGCGCAGAACAGCCCCTCTACACGCTTTGTCATAAGGGTATGTGTTAACTGCACCGCCGGAACATAGTCATATTCTACCGCATAAGCTGGTTTTAGCATCCATACGTTTTCCAGCCCCGGAAGAGAGCGCAGTTTGCGTATCTGCACGTCTATAGGCAGACTAGTTGAAAAGCCCTGCACGTATGTTTCATAAGTATCACGCCCTTCCGGCTCAATAAACACGTGGTGAGAATCCTTGTCAGAAAACCTTACAAACTTGTCCTCTATCGAGGGGCAGTATCGTGGCCCCACTCCGCCTATTAAACCACCATAAAGCGGTGAGCGGTCAAGATTTGCCATAATTATTTCCCTGGTTTCCTTTGTTGTCCTCGTCAGATAACAGGGCATCTGTTCTTTAACGGGTCTGTCAGGCTCGAATGAAAAGAACCTTAATTCTTCGTCGCCCGGCTGTATGGTCATTTTCGAGTAATCAATAGTTCTGGCGTCAACCCGTGCAGGCGTTCCGGTCTTTAATTTTTTTACGGTAAACCCCAGTCTTTCCAGCGTACTGCTCAGGCCTATAGCCGGCATTTCCGCCAGCCGCCCTGCGGGGAATGCCTGCAGGCCAATGAATATCCTGCCGCTGAGCGATGTGCCTGTGGTTAAAATAACTGCTTTTGCCCTGTACTCAAGTCCTAATTCATCTATAACCCCGCAAATTCTATCGTCATTAACTATTAAATCTACTATTGTGCACTGTTTCAGGAATAAATTCTCCTGATTTTCAAGCACATTGCGCATATAGCGCATGTATTCCTTTTTGTCCGACTGTGCCCTTAACGCCCTTACTGCCGGACCCTTGCTGGAATTGAGCATTTTCATCTGGAGGTATGTAGCGTCTGCCGCTAAGCCCATAATCCCGCCCATGGCATCGATTTCCCGCACTATATTTGACTTTGCGGGCCCGCCGATTGCCGGATTACAGGGCATAGTGGCGGTGTTTTCAAGATTAAGAGTAGCTAAAAGCGTGCGAGCACCGAGTCTTGCCGAAGCCAGCGCCGCTTCGCAGCCTGCGTGGCCTGCACCTACTACTATTACATCAAATTCAAAACCTTCAAACATACTCATAGTCCATCCGGTATAATAATACACGAAACATTGAACTTTTAGTAAATTTATATGATTATTAAACTATGACCACTCCGAGAAAAAGCGTCCAAAAGGCAAAAGGCTACGATATACCGCTGTATCTGGATGATTACAGGCTCAAGCTTGACGTGAACGAAAACGTTATGGGGCCATCGCCGAGGGTAATCGAGGCCCTGCGCAATATTACAGAGGATAAAATTAAATTTTACCCGGCATACGGCGAAATACTGGAAAAATTATCTGCATATAATAAAATTTCAACCGGCATGATACTGCCGGCTAACGGTGCGGATGAGGCTATAAGCTATGTGTTTGACACCTTTGTTGAGCCGACAGACAGCGTTCTTACAGTCACGCCTTCATTTTTAATGCCTAAAATATACGCCAAAACGCTCGGGTGCTGTTATAAAGAAGTTCCTTATGCTGAAAAATGGGTGTTCCCCACAGATGAACTTATAAAAAACATTGACCAGACAACAAAATTAATCATTATAACCTCGCCTAACAACCCCACCGCCGAGGCTATAAAAGAACAGGATTTACTAAAAATACTTGAAGCGGCGCAAAACAGCTATGTGTTAATTGATGAAACATACGTTAATTACGCTGAGCGCTCATTTATTGACTTGATAGAAAAATATCCTAATATCCTCATAGCCCGCTCTATGTCCAAGGACTTTGCGCTTGCGGGGCTGAGGTTCGGGTATCTTCTTGCAACAGAGGAAAACATCGCCCATGTTAAAAAAGTCATCAGGCCGTACTGCGTAAATAACCTTGCGGTAACTGCGGCATGCGCCGCACTGGACGACATAGAGCATTTAAATACTGCCATTAAAGAGGTCAGGCAGGCGAGAGAAGTTTTAAAGCATGGCATAAAGCCTTATGCGGAAAGAATTTATCACAGCGATTCAAACTTTTTATTATGTGATTTTGGGGAAAGGGCTGATTTTGTATATAAAAAACTGCTTAAATCAAGCATAAAAGTCAAACATTTCGGCGAAACCCCGCAGCTGGAAAATCACCTGCGCATCGGCATACCCTCAGTTAAGGACACGGAATATATCTTAGAAAGCCTGAAGCAGCGGGACCTGATTATATTTGACATGGACGGAGTGCTGGCCGACACAAGCAATTCTTATAGCTCCGCCATAAAAGGCGTTTATGAGGAACTTACAGGCAAAAAACTCACTGAAGAAGATATTCAGCAAGCCAGAAAGCGGGGCGGTCTAAACTGTGACTGGACTTTAACCTCTTTCCTGCTCGAAAGAGACGGCATAAATATACCGTTTAACGAAATGGTCGCCAAATTCCAGGAGCTGTATCAGGGCAAGGACTGGGACGGGTTCATCAGGAACGAGAAAATTTTGATTTCGCCGGAAAGCATTGCAAAACTCGCACAAAGCTATGACCTTGCGGTGTTCACGGGCAGGCCGCGGGACGAGGCGTGGTTTTTCCTCCAGCACCACGGCATAGACAAATATTTTCATCCTGTAATAACAATGGACGATATGCCCAGAGGCAAGCAAAAGCCAAATCCCTGGGGCGTGTTCGAAATTTTAAGAATAACAGACCCAAAAAAAGTTTATTATCTGGGTGACACGGTCGATGATATGTTTGCGGCGAGGCAGGCGAACGTGACCGGAATAGGTGTACTTCCCCCGCAGGAAAAGGGTGAGGAGCTGAGGAGAATACTAAAAGCCCACGGGGCAGCCGAGATACTGGAGAATACAGAGGATATAATGCAGTTATTATGGAAAAAGTCACCGCAGGCATAATAGAAAAAGACGGTAAAATCCTTATCGCAAAACGCAAAACCGGCACATGCATCGGGGCGCACTGGGAATTCCCCGGGGGAAAGCTGGACCCGGGCGAAACCCTCGAAGAATGCCTTAAAAGAGAACTGAAAGAAGAACTTGATATAGAGGTCGATGTAGGCGAATTTTTCGCTTCCAGCCAGTTTGCCTGCGGGGATAATGCAATTGAGCTGATGGCATATAAAGTAAAATACATCAGCGGTGATATTGTGCTAACCGACCATGAAGAGGTACAATGGGTAGGGCTGTCCGAGCTCAGAAATTATAAATTTACGCTGCCGGATGTGCCGATTGTGGAGAAATTACTGGAGAAACATAATGCGTAAAGCCGCAGCAGAAAGAAAAACCCTTGAAACAGAAATAAATATCAGCATTGACCTGGATGGGTCAGGCAAAAAAAATATAGATACACCCATACTGTTTTTTAACCATATGCTTGAGCAGTTAGCCTCGCACAGCTATTTTGACCTTGATATAAAAGCGGTCACAAAAGACAAAGACCCGCATCATGTTGTCGAGGACGTGGCTTTAAGCCTTGGCGAGGCCTTTAATAAAGCGCTGGGCGATAAAAAAGGCATAAAACGCTACGGCTCGGCTACCGTGCCGATGGACGAGGCGTTAACACTTACTTCAATCGACATTAGCGGGCGGCCGTTCTGCGGGTTTGATGTTTCATTGCCTGAAGAGCGGGTGAGCGATTTAGAAACCATACTTGTTAAGCATTTCTTTACAAGTTTTGCCAATAACGCAAAAATAACCCTGCACATAAGGCTTTTAGACGGCGAGGACACGCATCACAAAATAGAATCCGTGTTCAAGTCCTGCGCCCGGGCGTTGAAAATAGCGACCTCTATTGACCCCGAGCATGCTGACGCTGTGCCGTCGACAAAGGGAGTTTTATAGAAGCTGTTTGGATTTTATATAAAAATAGCCCCGTTGAAGGAGCTTGTAGGATTGCTAATTACACGTAGTAAGGAGATAAGGGAAATGATAAGATAATTGATTTATCAATATTCATATTATCACCATATTCGTGCATTACTGTTTTCTTTAACATTTTTATAATTTTTATACGAAAAATTTCCGATTTTTTACAGTTCCTTGTCATGATAATCAGTTATGTTTTTATTCTCTTTAACATTACTACTATAAAATTTATCTATATTGACTTTATTGCAGTAAGGACAATCATCTATTTTATAACCTTTTTCCATATGAAACATCAAATGACTGTATACTTCAGCCAGCCCGACAAGTACCATTACAGAAGAAAAGCATTCTATTTTATCTAAATTTGTAAACGGATGACAACCCAGATAAAACCCCTTTTCATCGCCCTGCAAGGATAACACTCTTTCAACATAAGTTGAATGATGACATTCCTCCCCTCTATAAAAAATTGCCGCTGCCGCATTTATGCCCAACATGCCCGTGCTAATAAGCTCTTTAAACTTATCAGTTATAGCTTCTTCGTATTTTAATGTTTTTTGATACGGTAATACCGGATGTAAAATCCCTGTTATTGTTCTGTCTATGTTATTCATTTTTATGCCTCCTCTACCCCTTCTCTTGCCCAGTATAGATGACAACAGGATGAAAGACATCCTGCACCGGGATAAACTTGAACAACAGGAAAGCTATTTCATAAATTTTGCTCAACTATTTCTAAAAGGGTTTTTATGCTTACTGGCTTGGGCAAAAAGACATCACAACCATAGTTATAGGCTTTTTGCTTTTCGTCATCCATAACCTTACCTGTATAAGCAATTACAGTTGTTTCTTTTGTTTCAGGTTTATTTTTAATTTTCTTACAGACTTCGTAACCGCTTATTTTAGGCAGTGCCATTTCCAATAACACTATGTCAGGCTGGTATGTTTTTACTAAATCCACAACCTCTTCACCATCACTTACTTAAATCACATTATAGCCTTTAGGCTTAAAAAGCTCTTTTATTAACTCAAGATTTGGTTCATAATTTTCTATCACTAAAATAGTCTTATTTATACCCATTTAAATCTTATCTCATTTATCTGTTTCTCTGATCCAACTTTAAAGAAACAAATAAAAATAGGCAAATCCACCTGCTTCTGAAAATTTTCAATCTCTGCCTATTATTTCATTCTTTTAATAATTTTCAAATACTGCGCTTTTTTGTTTATCCGGCACAGTAATAAAATCCACATCGTAAATAATATCGCCGGTAGGCAGAATATTATTACTCAAACCTAATCCATAACTTTTCAGTTTAACCCTCTGGCATGCCTCGGCATGGGTCAGGCAATAGTACTTAATAATATCAGTTCTGCCCTGCCGACCAAGCCTGAAGGCCGTTTCACAGTTTTTGTAAAGTTCACATTCCATATAAAATTACTCCCTTTTAACAAATTATTTAACTAAAAATGAATTTTTTTATTCGCTAAAAAGGTTGTTTTGATTGCTTATTTTAAGTTTTTAAAAAATTTTAACAATTTTTAATATAAAAAAACAAAAATTTTAGCATTTTTTTTTATATTATTGTTTTATTATAAATAAGGGAAGAAATTTTAATTTGTATCAAAAAACTTTAAGGAAGGGAGTTAAAGTTGGGAGATTATAAGATGGAGTATAGAGAGGACGTAGTTTTAGCTCAGGAAACAAAGGACAACGGGTCGAATCTACAGGATTTTGAAAACAAAAAAATTGTAAAAAAATCAGTTTTAAGAAAAATTGCAATAAACGAACTGCCGGACAAACAGCCCAATTTCAGGGACCATTCTAAAACAAAAGATAATATCCTTGCAGAATGGCTTATGGCATGGATTGATAACGGAGTAAAGGACGGTAAATTACAG
>CAZLCO010000077.1:0-7939 GCA_964558005.1 uncultured Gammaproteobacteria bacterium
AATCTTTATCTGGCGAACCTTTGTGAAGCGGATCTGTCAAAAGCGAATTTAAGTGGAGCGGATCTTTATGAAGCGGATCTTTATAAAACAATTCTTACTAAAATAATTCTTACTAAAACGATTCTAGAAAATAATCGACATCAAAGCATAAGATTCGCTCCATATAGGAAAATATAGGACAGATGAACAATAAGATGAACAATAAGCACTTTACTCCCACGCAAGAAAATTGTATTTTCATTATTCTTTTTATTCTTGAATTGAATTTTATAATTTTCTATTTTCTTATTTGATCTTCCTTCTTGACAACTTTCAGACTTACGGTATAATTACAAATAGAGATTTCTGTTTATCTTTTTCTTTCTTTAACATGCGCCATGTAGGCGTAGGGAACTGAAATATCTTTCCTCCTTCCATTTCCAGACATTTCAGTTCCCTTTTTTATTTTAAATGCTCCAAAAAATGTTTGATTTTGGACTTCCTCTCAGAAGCTCCAAAACCCATCAGGAGCTGTTTTTATTTTTTTGCTACCCAACCCTTTTAAGTACTAAAAAATGAGATAGAAACGGTGTTTTTGCTTGAATCAAAAGGTACTTCCTGAATCTGGGGTGAAAACAAGTTTAGGAGATAAAATAAAATTCCCATTTTGAAATCTTGAAATATATAGAGAATATGAGATACTGAAAACAGGAACCGAGGAGAGAAGGAAAAATAGACATCATCAAAGAATATAAAAAGGGTCAACGTGATTTTTCTGGGACTGCTCTTGAAGGAGTAAATCTTAAAGGAGTAAATCTTAAAGGAATAAATCTTGAAATGGCATATCTTACTGGAGCAAATCTTGAAGGGACAGATCTTTCAGGAGCAGATCTTTTTGGAGTGAACCTTAGAAAAGCGATTCTTTCTGGAACAAATTTTAAAAAAGCGAATCTTTCAGGAGCGGATATTACTGAAGCAAACCTTGAAGGAGCGAATTTAAGTGAAACCAATCTTAGGGGCGTGAACCTTAGAAAAGCGATTCTTCAAAAAGCAAACCTTGAAGGAGCTGATATTACCGGTTCCAATCTTAGAGGAGCCAATCTTGAAGGAGCCAACCTCAAAGGAGCTAACCTCGAAGGAGCTAACCTCGAAGGAGCTAATCTCGAAGGAACGGTCTTCTAGCACTATTGAACGGTTTTTCATATATTTTCTTTTAGACCCCCTAGAACCCCTTAGTCCTTTTGTCGGGGTTGGGGATTTTTTATTTTAAATGCTCCAAAAAATGTTTGATTTTGGACTTCCTCTCAGAAGCTCCGGAACTCATCAGAGGCTGTTTTTATTTTTTGGGTACCTAACCCTGCTAAATACTAAGAAATGAGATAGAAACAGTGTTTTTGCTTTAATAAGAAGGTACTTCCTGAAGCTTGGATAGAAACAAGTCCGGGAGAGAAAATAAAATTCCCATATTGGGGCTTGAAAAAATCAGAGATTCTGGGATACTGAAAAAAGAATGAACATCATCAAAGAATATCAAAATGGACGTCGTGATTTCTCAGATATTGAGCTTTTTGGAGCTGATCTTTTTGAAGCAAATCTCGCAGGAGCCAATCTTTCAGGAGCCAATCTTTCTTGTTCTTGGCTTACTGAAGCCAACCTCGAAGGAGCCAATCTTTCAGGCGCCAATCTTGAAGGAGCAATTCTTTGTGGAACTAATCTTTCAGGCGCCAACCTCGAAGGAGCAATTCTTTGTGAAGCCGACCTCTATGGAGCCAACCTCAAAGGAGCCAATCTTAAAGGGGCGAATTTCATAAAAGCTGATATTGAAGGAGCGTATCTTGAAGGAGCGAATCTTGAAGGAGCGGCTTGGTATTGATTAATTTTATCTTTCTTTTTTCGAATTCGAAGGAATTGATTCGTAAAAAGTTAATAAAACTGAATAATAGAGAAATGAGTTTAGAAAAATAAAGTCCCGAATTCGAAGGAATTGAGGCTTTTTAATTTTTTCTCTCCTCGAAAAGTGCTAAAATGCCTTCCCATTAACTTTTTACGAGTCAATTCCTTCGAATTCAATATTTTGGGTATTCGAAAGAGTCATCATCTCATTGCCGTGCTTTTCATTTTACCAAAATCTGATTTCTCTTGTGTTAATATGGTCTGAGGCGCATAAGAATAGTTCCAGAATCGTTTTTCCACCTTCTCAAAGGGATTGGGGCAAAAAGTCTTTAGGGCGTCTTGTGAAGCTTCCTGTTTCGTTTTCTATTGAGACGGGGAGAAAATAATTTCTTATTAATTTAACCATAGCAGTCTCCAGGACAAACATGAAACTCTAAATCAGATCCAGAATTAACATGAATATAGGATTTTTTAAACAAATAATGATTAAAATATCATTACTGATAGTAACATGTTCTACATTTCAATTAAATGAACCTACACTCAAATAATTTACTTGAAAGCGATGCCTGCTGGATATCATGCCCATGTCCATCATGATTTCGTCTGAGCACCTATAGGACCTATTTATTCAAGTCACATTAATAATAATTAATTATACCTTGAATGAATTTGTATATAACGTGGGAGACTGCTTGATTGATTATCACGTTCGCCGATGATACGATGAAATATACAATTGATCCATCTTACCTTATTTCAGGTTTCCTAACGCGAGACATGCGGAATAGCCATTTAGCATATAAAATCATTAAATGTTATATTAATTTCTTTTATAACCCAGGTTCATACCATGAATGTCTGGTACATTGCTGACGGTCGCTAATCACACCGCTTCGTTTTAGATTTCTTTTCAATCTCTAAAATAGAACATTCATGAATCTAGTATATACGAGATTGAGCTCTATACAACCTTATCTTCCGTTCTTTTTTCTTTATTTTAGAAGGATAATTTTAATCTCATCTAAAAATATTGAATTCTTAAGAATTGATTCGTAAAAAGTTAATGAAAAAGGGTTTTAGAGAAATAAATTTCAAAATCTAAAGTCCCGAATTCTTAAGAATTAAGCCTTTTTAATTTTTTCCGTCCTCAAAAAGTGCTAAAATGCTTTCTCATTAACTTTTTACGAGTCAATTCTCAAGAATTCGCTATTTTGAACTCCTCTTTTTATTATGACAGATTCTCTAAATATTTCAAGTCTCTAGATGAGACGATTTGTTGCCATTAGTACCACTCCGGCAAGTCCTCTTTGTACATCGCCCAGTCCTCTTCCGGTTCTTCTTTGTACATCGCCCAGTCTTCTTCCCAGTCCTCTTTCTCTTCCCAGTCCTCTTCCTCTTCCCAGCCCTCTTCCTCTTTCTCGTACTGGGCGAAGGCAAGAGCGAAGGCGACGTTTTCCGCGTGGACGAGCATGGAATGAATATTTTTGTCTCTCATGATGTAGTAATCTTAGCATCTCGCTAATCAGGCGCCATCACCAATATGGGACTCTCGCACAGTCTAACAACTCGTAACCGCCCCAAAAATATAAAATGAAGAAAAAAAAAAGAAAACGCTTGCTTGCTATTCAACCTCGTATATACTAAATTCATAACGACAGTTCAAAATAGCGAATTCTTGAGAATTGACTCGTAAAAAGTTAATGAGAAAGCATTTTAGCACTTTTTGAGGACGGAAAAAATTAAAAAGGCTTAATTCTTAAGAATTCGGGACTTTAGATTTTGAAATTTATTTCTCTAAAACCCTTTTTCATTAACTTTTTACGAGTCAATTCTCAAGAATCCGAAAAAATGCAGAAAAAATAAAAATAAGATAAAAACGAAGATGAAAATAAGATGAAAACGAAAGCATTATATATGTTCTGTTTAGACTCAACACCAGAAACCCTAAAAGTGGAGCTGGAAAGAGAGAAATTTGATGCTATTTTTTTTCGAATTCGCAAGAATTGACTCGTAAAAAGTTAATAAGAAGGCATTTTAGCACTTTTTGAGGATAGAAAAAATTAAAACGCCTTAATTCCTTCGAATTCGGGACTTTAGATTTTGAAATTTTATTTTCTAAAACCCTTTCCCATTAACTTTTTACGAGTCAATTCCTAAGAATTCGAAAAAATGAAGGCAGAATAAAAAGATGGTGAAAAAAAAGACAAGAAAACGCTTGACACTTCAGACTTTATCCCCTATACTATAATCAACATCAGGGCATGTAGCTCAATCGGTTAGAGCTCCCCGCTCATAACGGGTAGGTTGTAGGTTCGAGTCCTACCATGCCCACTTCCTTGATAACAAAAACAACAGAAACAGAAACAAAAACAAAAACAACAGAAAGAAAAAAAAATGTCATCACAATTAGAAATTCAAAAGAAACTTCTTGAAACTCTTGAAACTATTCAAGAAATGTTGCGCTATCAACAAGATAGCTCATACTTCGTGAAAGAAAAAATGGAATCCTATATCGGAAAGCCAATTGGTATCCGTCACCACCTAAGTGGCGTGTGGCTCGGACTCTTCCGCGGTCAATCCTTCATGAAAAATGCAATCACCATTGAAGGGCGCCGCATCTGGAGTTGGAGCGGAGGACAATTAGAGTTCAGCCAACTCTGCTCTAAAGGAGTGACCGAAAACGAAGTGTTGGGAGATCTAACCGTACAAGATATCCCCGTCGGTCCCGGAGACAGGCTCGTAGAACTCACATTTCAAGTTCCAGCAAAACATATTGAAAAACTTTTCAAAATGCCAGAATCGAAAACCTAAACCTAAAAACCTCTATCTTACGAACTCCTACCTATAATAGAATGCCGATCTTTCAAAAGTGAGACTGTAAGATCGGCATTCTTCTTTTAGAAAGTATTAAACAATGAATAATAAAATTCTAAATGCACATATCTATAACAATTGCGGTGTGTTTGTGACGGACACCCCTTGCCCAAGTGCTGAAATAGGAGCTAAACTGGCATTGGGAGTTCATCCTCATACTCTCTTCCCACAACTGAAAAGGAAAGATGCTTGCTCATTCGTAGTACAAGAAAGGTTTAGAAAACCTAATGAATGGCTATGGAATAGATTGCAACAAGAAAACCCCGTTCTTAAAAATAATAATGCCCCAAAATACATAAAAGTATGTTATTGGGTCGAATCTGTCCTTAAATCACCTCTAAGACGCAATGCTTTCCTTCGAGAAAGGGGGGCTTTCTTTGGAGATACAACTGAAGGCTCTATCCTATCTCGACTCGATGAAATCTCTCCTATGGACCTGCATAAATCAGTAACCCGCACCATTTTGAACGCAATAGAAAATGCGTTTAAAAAGAAATGGAAAGGTAATAATGTTCTTATAGAACAAGAACATTTACCAAATTGGTATAGCCAATTACCCAAAAGTGTTAGTCTTTTGACTACAGCAAAAGAATTGTATGAAGAAGGTCAAGTAATGCGACATTGCATTTTCTCTTATGCTGCTGATGTCGCCTCAAACAAAGGGTGGGTCTTTTCTCTCAAACCTAATAATGACGAACGCTCTACCCTATACATAACACAAAATTGTTTGACTGTGCAACATAAAGCACAATCAAATAAAAACCCTTCGCAAGCATGTTTATCACTTGCTGATCAAGTCTTGAACATTCTTCAATCCTAATAAAAATCTTCTAAATTATTTGTTACTTCTTCTCCCTCGATAACCTTATCCTCAAAAAATATTCAAAATTGAGAATTCTTAAGAATTGACTCGTAAAAAGTTAATGGGAAAGCATTTTAGCACTTTTCGAGGAGAGAAAAAATTAAAACGCCTTAATTCTTAAGAATTCGAGACTTTAGATTTTCGATTTTCATTTCCTAAAACCCTTTCCCATTAACTTTTTACGAGTCAATTCTTAAGAATTCGAAAAAATGCAGACAAAATGAAAATAAGATAAAAATAAGATGAAAAAAATAGCATTATTTCTCTCCTATTTAGACTCAACACTAGCAACCCTGAAAATGGAGCTGAAAATGGAGCTGAAAAGAGAGAAATTTGATGCTATTTTTTTCGAATTCTTAAGAATTGACTCGTAAAAAGTTAATGAGAAGGCATTTTAGCACTTTTTGAGGATAGAAAAAATTAAAACGCCTTAATTCCTTCGAATTCGGGACTTTAGATTTTGAAATTTTATTTTCTAAAACCCTTTCCCATTAACTTTTTACGAGTCAATTCTTAAGAATTCGCTATTTTTATAAAATATCAAAATTACCCTTCTAAAATAAAGAAAAAAGAACGGAAGATAAGGTTGCATAGAGCTCAATCTCGTGTATACTAGATTCATACCGCCAGTTCATTAGGGATTCATGCTCTTTCCAAATGCCTCTTCTTGAAAAAAGAATTTAAAGTAAGGTCTGTTAGATAAAAAAATAAACTAACATTAGGAACAAAACTCATAACATTTCTCTCTATTCATTACAATATTTGATACAAATTGTGGCTTGAATTGCATCATGTTTATCTTTATTATTTTTAGTTAAAATATTAGTTTATTTTTTTTATTATTTTTTTTATTATTTTATTATTTTTTTATTATAAAGAAGTATGTATTATTATGCTTGAAGAAAATATGAATTTAGGAGGATTGGATATGTACTAAAACCACATTCTTATTCGCAATTTATTTTTTGTTGATTTAGAGTTTATTTATTTATCAGTTTATTTTTTTTATAAAGATAAGGAATGATAGATAAAGTTATTATTATTTAATTTTCGGGCAAAAAAACGTAGTAAGATCCAGGGGTTAGGGAAAGCATAAAGGTCAATAAAATGAGTATTGATTTTTTTTGTTTTTTTTAGTGTGATTTATTTAAGTTTATTTTGTTTTGGAGGGGAAGAGAGATTGGGAGACCGTTCACTACCGAATAAGTTTGAGAGTTATTCTGGGAGAAGGTAAGAGGTAAAGGGAATAAAGGTTCGAGAACTGTATTGTTGTAAGGGGAGGGTAGGAGGGTACAGAGCTAGTGATTGGATGTGGACAGGGGCTGAGGTATGTAATTTTTATTATTTAGTACTAGTAGTAGTATTATTTTGATGAAGATGGGAGCATTGCGTGTTGTATATTGTGAAGGAGGAGTTTTGAGGTTTTGATGGAGGTTATGAGAGTGATGATACTAATAGTTTAGATATAGAGGTATTGAAAGTTTTTTAGGGTTAGAGGGGATAGGGATAGGAAGTAATGGTGGTGTTATTTTTTATTTTATTGATTGAAGTGGAGTAGTAATGATAAGGGGGTGTAATAATAATTTGTGTGATAGGCATTATATTGATAATGAGTTTTTTATTGAGATAAGGGAAAATATTTTAAGTGCGGGATGAAATGATTTGGAGGTGGAGTTGGTGAATTTATATCTTTCAGGCTTACGAGGATGGATTGAGATAGGGTTTTGTGATTGAGGGTAGGGATGGGATAGGGATGGGGTGATAGGTTAGGTTCTGGTGTGATGAGAGGATATTTTTTTTAAACTATTGTTATTGAGGGTTGACAGAAGTCGAACCGAGATTATATAGGAGTGATGAGTGTTAAGAGAGGTTTATGGAGAGTGAAAGGGGTCAGGCGAGAGATATTCGCAATCTGTTGGGAGGCTCAAATAAGATTTTTTTCGAGAAGTACAGTTCTGTGAGTCTCGAAGTCGATTTATCTTTAGCAAATGGGTAGTTCAGTGAGAGTTGTTTAGGAGAAGTGTTCTATTATTAGAGCGCTTCTTTTTTTTATTATTATTATTATTATTAGGTTCAGGATTTCACTAAAGATTTGGGATTAGGAATTTACTGATTGGATTAGAAGAAGTTTGGTGTGTAATATAAAGGAAGAATGATTTTTACTATTTTTCTGAGGTAGAGAATGAATGTAATAATGGGATATGAATTTTGATATTTGATTGAGAAATTATTTTAAGTGCGGGATGAAATGATTTGGAGGTGGAGTCTGTCTGTTTATATCTTTCAGGCTTACGAGGATGGATTGAGATAGGGTTTTGTGATTGAGGG
>CAZLCO010000078.1:0-7917 GCA_964558005.1 uncultured Gammaproteobacteria bacterium
GAAGGCGTGGACTATGTCAACTCAACTGTATCATTCAGCCTTGATGCTAATACAGACCACTTAACACTGCAGGGAACCGGAAATATTGACGGCTCCGGAAATGATTTGAACAATAATATTTACGGCAACTCAGGTGATAATGTAATTACTGCATATGGCGGAAATGATTACCTCAACGCAGGTGACGGTAACGATTACATCGATGCAGGCGACGGTAATGATAACATCATTGGCGGGGCAGGAGCTGACACGATGCTTGGCGGTTCCGGCAATGATACATACAATGTTGATAATGTTGGTGATGTTGTAACTGAATTTGCGGACGAAGGCGTGGACTATGTCAACTCAACTGTATCATTCAGCCTTGATGCTAATACAGACCACTTAACACTGCAGGGAACCGGAAATATTGACGGCTCCGGAAATGATTTGAACAATAATATTTACGGCAACTCAGGTGATAATGTAATTACTGCATACGGAGGTAATGACTATCTCAACGCAGGCGACGGAAACGACTACATCGATTCTGGAGCAGGCAACGATAATATTATCGGCGGAAGCGGAAATGATACATATTTCTTCAGCGCAGGTTCAGGAATCGATTCGGTAAACGATTCAGCAGGTACAAATGATGAAATTAATTTTGATTCGGATGTATTAAAAGCTGATGTTGCAGTGTTTAAGGACTCAAACGGTAATTTATTCATTGATTATGGTGCAATTTCCGGAGATGACAGGATAACCGTGCAAAACCAGGATTCAAACTCTATAGAAATGTTTGAATTGTCAAGCGGAGAGTACCTTATCGACTCTGACATTAATCAGGTAATCCAGGACATCACTGCATACGCTGACGCTAACCAGATAGCGCTTAGCAGTGTTGATGATGTCAAGAACAACACCGAGTTAATGAATATAGTTGCAGCAGCATGGCACAACTAAGCCCATTGAGTATAGTTCATATTTTAATTACAATTTGAATTATGAAATATATAATAGCTGTGATTGCAATAATTCTGGTATTTTCACTTCCAACAAAAGCGCAGGTGCTAACTTTTGATGAGGTGCTGGATCAGGCAATTGAGCATTCTTATGAGCTGCAAATTTCAAAAATGGACATAGGCATAAGCGAAGCAGGTGTAAAAGAAGCACGCTCCGAGTATTTCCCTACCATAAACCTCGGCTACAACGCCGGGTATCAGAGAGACCTCTCAGACAATAACTCTCCGCTTACACCGGTCGGTGATTCAATATTGTTAAATGAAACGCAGTTCCGCAACTCGGCAAGCGCTAACCTGCAGTATAACCTGTTTGATTTTGGAGCACGTGGCAAAAAGTTAAAGATAGCAAAAAAAGACCGAGAGCAGAAAAATGTCCGTCATTCAATGAATATGCGGAATTTAAAGATGGAACTGGCTGAAACTTATACTAAGGTCTTGCTGAATTACAAAGAATTAAAGACAAACACTGAGCTGTTAAACTTGAATAATGAACTGTTTAAAATGCAGGAAAGATTGCATAAAGCAGGCAAGGTGCCTAAAACGGAAATGATGGAACAGGCGATCGCTGTTGCGAGGATTACCGGCAAGATAGATGAAATCCGCACTGAATATCAAAAAAACCTTGAAGATTTAACTTTTTATACAGGCCGGGAGTATAACCCTGATGATCTGGAACTGAATTATATAGAGCAACAAGAAAGCGGTATTGAAAAGATAAACCTTGAAACACCCGGGGAAAATATTGAGAGTTTAGTAAATACCTCAAGCCCGAAACTTGAAATAGAAGCAGTTAAAACAGACTTTCTCGATATAGAAAACCTGCCTGAATATGAATACTATCAGCTTGAAATAGAGAAAAAACAGGCGGAGCTTGCTGTATTGAACAGTCAGCGCCTGCCGCATTTTATGTTTCACACGGGCTATTACCTGTACGGGGCAGATAAAAACAGCTACTGGGACACATTTAGTGATATGGGTCAAACCAACCTGTCATTCAGGATAGCCTCTACCCTGCCCGTATTTACCGGCTTTAAAAATACCGCACAAAGAGACAGGGCAAAATTGGAAATTGAAAAGCTAAAGCTGCAAAGGGATAAAAAAATTGAGGAAGTAAAAAACTTCTACCAAAAAATGTACAAGGAATCCAAAGACTATGACAGGGTGCTCTCTAATCAGGAAAAATCTCTGGAGCTGGTAAAAGAAAAAATATTAATGCTCGACAGGCTTGATGAGCAAAAATTAATTGATAAAGTGTCCTATCTAAAACAAAAAGCAGAGCTTACAAGTCAAAAACTTGAACTTGAAAAAGTGAAAATAAGTAACAGCGCTAATGAGTATAAATTAAACGTCATGAGAATACCTGAGGAAGAACAATGCAAACAGGATTAATATGCTTTGAATTAATAGCTAAAATAAATCAGATTAACGTTGACCTGCGCTCGGTTGCAAGAGAGTACGGCCTCACTGAAGCTGAAATTACAAAAGAAGAGCTGGTCAGAATAGTTAAAAACTATGAATTCAAGGCTAAAATAAAGAGCTTTGCACCTGATAATATAAATCAAATATCCCAAAAATATCCGTTGCCTGCCATAGTTCAAAAGCAGGACGGTTCATTTATTGCTCTGTTAAAAATTAATACCGAACATAAAAAAGTGCTGGTTTTTGAACCCGTTGAAAAACAGACAAAAGAGCTTACTTATGATGAGTTTTTTGAAACTGCAACCGGTGAATTCATTATACTTAACCATAAAATGCTAAATTCACAGGTGAAATTCGGGTTTAAATGGTTTTTCAATGAAATCCTGCAGTATAAAAGAGTTATCACAGAGGTAATGGTCGGCTCATTTATTATCCAGCTGTTTGGACTTGCTACCCCTTTATTTACCCAGGTAATCCTCGATAAAGTGCTGGTGCACCACAGTATGACAACGCTTGATGTATTAGCATTTGCGTTTGTGGCAATCATAATTTTTGAATTTATGCTAAATCTTGCCAGAAAATATATTTTCATCCACACAACCAGCAAGATTGATGCCAAGCTGGGTGCCAAGCTGTTTAAGCATCTGTTTGCCCTGCCCTTTGTGTATTTTGAAAACAGAAAAGTAGGTAACATCATTGCCCGTGTGCGGGAACTCGACCAGATACGTGATTTTATCACCAATAAGTCTGTGACTGTGCTGATTGACCTGTTCTTTTCCGTTGTATTTGTTCTGGTAATGCTCCTTTACAGTGTAAAATTAACCCTGATTGTGCTTGGATTTGTAGCCCTGATTGCAATATTATACCTGCTGATAACACCGGAGTTAAGAAGCAGGCTTGAGGATAAATTTCAGATGGGCGCGCATTCTAATTCATATTTGGTTGAATCAGTTACCGGCATCCAGACAGTAAAATCCCTTGCCATAGAAGGCTCGATGCAGAAAAAATGGGAAGATTACCTTGGAAATTACGTTAAATCAAGTTTCCGCCTTGGAAATATGGGCAATATCTCTGCAGCCCTGTCAGGAATGTTCCAAAAAGCAATGACCATAACAATTCTCTATTTTGGGGTTAAGCTGGTACTGGAAAACAAACTGACCATAGGTCAGTTAATAGCGTTTAATATGCTATCAGGCCAGTTCACCGCTCCAATTTTAAGACTTGTCGGTCTTTGGAACGAGTTCCAGCAGGCACTGCTGGGTGTTGACAGGTTAGGAGATATTCTCAACCACCCTGTTGAAATCCAGTCAGATAAACTCATAACTCTTCCCCAGCTCAAAGGAGCGGTAAAATTTGACAACATTAGCTTTAAATACTTACTTAACACACCCAATGTGCTTGAAAACCTGAGCTTTACCGTAAATCCCGGGATGAGCGTGGGGATAGTTGGCAGGAGCGGCAGCGGAAAGAGCACGGTTACAAAATTAATCCAGAAGCTCTATATGACAAATGAAGGGGCAATTTTTATTGACAACATTGACGTTCGCCAGATGAACCCAGTTTGGCTCAGGAACAATATAGGGGTTGTGCTGCAGGACAATTATTTGTTCTCAGGCACAATAAGGGAAAATATCTCGCTGGCCCGGCCTGATGCCCCGATTGAATTAATCCTGCAGGTATCAAATATTGCAGGCGCACACGAATTCATCTCACAACTGCCTGAAGGCTACGATACAGTAGTAGGCGAACGTGGTTCAACCCTCTCCGGCGGGCAAAAACAAAGGGTTGCAATAGCCCGTGCCTTAATAACAGACCCGAGAATTTTAATATTTGATGAGGCAACATCAGCGCTGGATTACGAGTCAGAGCGAATTATTCTTGGTAACCTTGATAAAATCAAACAGGGCAGGACAATGTTTGTCATCGCACACCGCCTATCAGCAGTCAGAGGTTGTGATGTAATTATAGTACTTGAAAAAGGTCGGATAATTGAAGCGGGTAATCATGACAAACTTATGCAAAACAAAGGCTATTATCATTACCTGAACAACCAGCAGGAAGGAGTAAGAGATAGAAGTTAGTAGCAAGTTATAATACTACTTGAAAGTAATACTATATTATGCTACTATTATATTAAAATAACGGAGGTACAAAAATGCCAAAAATTTCAATTTCGATTCCGGATGATATTGTTAATTTTATTGATAAACAGGGGAAAAACCGCAGTAAAACAATAGTTACAATCCTTGATGAGTTTAAAAAAAATAAGCAAAATGAAGAACTTGCAAAAGCCTATGAAGAGTATTCCGAATTTTGCAAGGAGGAAACAAATGAATGGGAAGAAACAGCAATTAAGGATATAGGAGAGGATTAATGAGTTTTCCTAAAAGAGGAGAAATCTGGTGGGTGGAGTTTGACCCGTCTGTGGGAACAGAAATACAAAAAACAAGGCCTGCATTAATAATTTCTAATAATATAGCCAATGAAAAAGGCTTTAGAATTACAATAATGCCGATAACAAGCAGAGTAAAAGAATTCCCTTTTACTGTGATTGTTGAATCTACTAAAGAGAACGGACTTGCAAATAAAAGTTTAATAAGGGTTCCTGATGTTTGCACTTTTGATAAAAGAAGATTTAAAAGCAAAATAGGAGTTTTAGCAGTAAAAAAATTAAACGAAGTTGAAGATAAACTACGTCTGCATTTAAATTTATGAGAAATAAAGATGATTGATAAAATAAAAGAAACCATACAATTTATACAGGATAAAGTAATAAAATTGCTGCAAGGCGATGACTCGCACGAGTTCAAGCCGCTGCTTTCAGAAATCGAGGACAGACCGCCCAGCCCCCTTGGCCTGTTTATGTTTTGGACAATAGTCGCATTGATTGTGTTTGCAGGGCCCTGGCTTTTCTTTGGAAAGGTTGATGTGGTAATCACTGCACGGGGTATGATAATCCCTGACGGCGAAGTCAAGGTTATACAGCCTCTTGATACAGGAGTAATCAGAAAAATTCTTGTAAAAGAGGGAGATTTTGTTAAAAAAGACGAGGTCTTGATGGAAATTGACCCTTCATCAACAGAGCCTGCACTTGCATCAAGGGAAGAAAACCTTAAAAACATTGAACTGGAAGTTGAAAGACTCTCTGCTATGGCAGCGGGCAAATCATTTTTGCCGGATAAAGAAAAATATACCCCTGACGCAGTTAAAACGCAGCTTGAAATATATGACTCAACACTTAATAGTTATAATGAACAGCTAAAAACAGCAACTACAGAAAAGTCAAACTATAAAAACTTGCTTGCATCATCTCAGGATAAAGAAAAACGCCTTAAAGAAGTATTGGATATTATTGCAAAAGATGAATATACAGAATTAACCGATAAGATTAAAAGCTATAGCAGTGAAATAAAAAAGCTTGATGAAAAAATCGCATATATCAAGGAAAACTTCCGCTCAGAAACCTTAAAAGAGCTGGCTGAAAAACAAAAACAGGTAACAGAACTAAGGGCAGAAGTTGATCAGGTAAAATTCAGAAATACAAAGCAAAAAATTACCTCGCCCTGCGACGGTCACGTTGACAAAATTATGATGCATACAATCGGAGGGGTAGTCCAGCCTGCCCAGCAATTAATGTCTGTTACACCGGTTGATGTCCCGTTATTAGTCAAAGCCACAGTCCTGAATAAAGACATTGGGTTTGTAAAAGAAGATATGGCCGTAAAAATTAAGATAGACACGTTTAGCTTTCAGAAATATGGGCTCTTAGAGGGCAAAGTGATAAATGTATCAAAAAGCAGCATAGAACACGAAGAACTCGGCCCTGTGTATGAGGTTTTCATCCAACCCCTGCAAACAAAATTAATAGTTGAAGGTAAAGAAGAATCAATCTCCTCGGGGATGAGTGTTGCAGCAGAAATCAAAACAGGCAAGCGCAGGATTATAG
The DNA here is from genome assembly GCA_964558005.1 of uncultured Gammaproteobacteria bacterium. Lineage (GTDB taxonomy): Bacteria > Cyanobacteriota > Vampirovibrionia > Gastranaerophilales > UBA9971 > JANQGS01. The sequence continues at coordinate 6,370 of CAZLCO010000078.1, forward strand.
AATTCTTTATATACCCGCTTATTAAATACCTTGATGAAGGAATTAGCGTGCGATGAAAGTATTGTTCCTGCACCGTAACTTCCCTGCCCAGTTTCGGCACCTGGCAACACACCTGGCAAAAGATAAGAATAACCAGATAGTTTTTCTCACCAACAGGAAAGACAGCCCGAATATTCCGGGGATTACAAAAATTCTTTATGGACTGCACAGGGAGCCAAGACAAGAAACACACCATTACCTGCGCTTTACAGAGGAATCAGTGCTCCATGGGCAGGGAGCTCTTAGAGTAGCTATGGGGTTAAGACGAAAGGGTTTTATTCCTGATGTAATAATAGGCCATTCGTGGGGGCCGGTGTCGTTTATGAAGGAGGTTTTCCCGGAAGCGAAAATAATTGCGCATATAGAATGGTTTTACAGGGCAGATAACAGTGACACTGATTTTATTTCCAAGCCCCAGATTGACACAAGGGCAAAGACAAGGTACAAAAATTCACACCTGCTCGTTGATTTATACACCTGCGACAGGGCAATTACTCCAACAAAATGGCAATTACGGCAAATTCCACAGGAATTTCACTCCAAGACTTCGGTAATTCACGAAGGGATTGATACAGAGTTTTTTAAGCCGGATGTAAATGCTGTATTTGAGTTTAAAGGGAAGAAATTTACAAAACAAGATGAAGTAATCACTTATGCAACAAGGGGTATGGAGCCTTATCGTGGATTCCCTCAGTTTATGGAGGCAGCGTCGACTATCCAGAAGCAAAGACCTAATGCCCATATAATAATTGCTGGTGATGACAGGGTTTGTTATGGAGCAAAGCTTCCTGAAGGACAAACATTTAAAAAATTAATGCTGGAAAAATACGATTATGATATGGATAGATTGCACATTGTAGGCAGTTTGCCTTATGGACAATATCTCAAACTATTGCAGGTGTCATCAGCTCACGTATACCTTACTTATCCTTTTGTATTATCGTGGTCAATGCTTGAGGCAATGAGTTGCGGGTGCACTTTATTGGCTTCTTCAACCCAGCCTGTACTTGAAGTAATAGAGGATGAAGTTAACGGTATGCTGTTTGACTTCTTTAAGCCGCAGGAAATTGTTGAAAAAGTTAATTTTGTCCTCGATAACAGAGGAAAATTACCGCATCTGGGTGTTAATGCCAGAAATACTGTTGTTGGGAATTATGACCTGAAAAATATAATTGAAAAGCAGGTTGGCTTGATTAACGGTTTGATTAAATAATTTGCGTTATGTAATCTCCTCTTATTTTGAGCTTTTTGGAGATAGAACGTGGGCTGGCAATTTCTAGCAACATTAAAACGCCTGCTACAAAGGCATGGTTTCGGGTTTTGAAAAATGGCCTTGCTTAAAATCGTTACATTTTTTGGGATTAGCAGAAAAATTTTGGCGTGTGATTTTGTGCAGAAAATGATTTTTTTAAAAGCTTTTTTGCTACAATATATAAAATTATACAAAGTATCTTTGACCTGCCCCCGTTTTATCTAACGGTTAAAACTTAGTACTCCACATTTTCATGC
>CAZLCO010000079.1:0-7486 GCA_964558005.1 uncultured Gammaproteobacteria bacterium
TCTACATAGGAGTTTCTAAGTTTTAAATATCGGAGTTTTTTGGGCTCAGGTCAGTTTAAATTTATCCTTAATTTGTCCTACTTTTCTTTTTCAACTGGAGTAAAAATGGAGTAAATCAAATTTTATGCAAAACCCCAAAATCCCAAAACCCTCACCAATAAAAAATGCCGGGACGCAGAATTGAACTGCGGACACACGGATTTTCAGTCCGTTGCTCTACCAACTGAGCTATCCCGGCAAGATACAGACTTAAGTGTCTATATCATTAAAATAATACTACAATCAATGTTTTAGTCAAACAAGATTAAACCTGATTTTATTAAATAATATACCTTGTAACCCTTGCCTGGCTGCCCGGTTTTTCCAATGGTATGCCTTCCTGGCACATCGGACATTCATTCGGATCATAAACAACCGGGTCAAGCTGGATTAAAGAATTTATATCAATCCCTGACTGGCCTTTAGAACGGTCTATTATGCATCCAACTCCGATGATTTCCGCATTATAACCCCTCACTATTGAAATATTCTCCTTAACAGACTTTGCTGTGGTAATAACATCCTCAATGATAAGGATTCTGTCGCCTTCATTAATTTTAAAACCACGCCTGAGCATCATAAATCCGTCTTTTCTCTCTGTAAAAATTGAAGGCTTGTTAAGCGCTCTTGCAACTTCATAACCTATAAGGATTCCACCCAGCGCCGGCCCTAAAACCAAATCAACGTCGTCACGATTAAATTTAGCGGCTATCTGCTGTCCTGCGATTTCTGCATACTGAGGATACTGAAGCAACTTTGCACACTGAAAATATTTGTCGCTGTGCAATCCTGAGCTAAGCTCGAAATGTCCTTCCATAATACTGTCTGTTTGTTTCAAAAGTTCAAAAATTTCCATTTTCACTTCCTCTGTCTTAATCTATGTGTAAACTCATTAATACTATTAAATCCTCTCGCATCAACAAAATCACGCAGCTCATCAGCAAGTTTTTCAGTTACATCAGGCTGGGTAAAAGTCCCTGTTCCTATTTGCACAGCATCCGCTCCCACCGCAAAAAACTCGAACATATCAGCAAGAGTATTTATGCCGCCCATGCCAATTATCGGAAGGTCTGTGTGCTGTCTTATTTCATATATAAAATTAAGTGCTATTGGTTTTATACAACGGCCTGACATGCCGCCCTTTATGAATTTAAACCCGTCATAATCAGCACTTATATTAACATGCATAGCTTTAACAGTATTAATTGCAGATATAGCGTCTGCCTGAGCCTTTTGTACGGCTGAAACAATTTTTTCAGGAAAAGAAACATTAGTACCGAGCTTGACAATTATAGTCCCGGCGAAAACTTCTCTTACCCCGCAAACAAGCCTGTAAAGAGTCTCCTCATCCCTGCCGAACTCAAGACATCCCTTATCTACGTTAGGACAGGACAGATTAAGCTCAATTGCTTTTATATTATTTTCTTGTGAAATCCTTGCGATTTCCTTGTATTCTTCAGGGCTTTCCCCTGCTACGTTCAATATAAACGGAATATTTTTCTCCAACAGTACAGGCATTTTTTGTTCAATAAAAGCATGTATGCCTATATTTTCGAGTCCAATAGAATTTATCATCCCGTTGGGAACTTCTTTTATGCGGGGCTGCGGGTTTCCCTGACGGGGTTTTAAGGTTATGCCTTTTGTTACAATAGCCCCAATTCTGCTTAAATCCATATAATTTTCGTATTCTGTATTGTATCCAAAAGTCCCGGAAGCTGTTATTATCGGGCTTTTTAGGGCTAAACCGCCTATTTTTACTGATATATCAGTTTTTACCCCCATGTAACAACTTCTCCTTTGAATACCGGGCCTTCCCCACAAATTTTTGCGCTTTCCAGTTTATCGCCCTTTCTGATTTTGATTGCGCACCCCATACAAACACCCGTGCCACAGGCCATATCGCCCTCAAGTGCTACCTCTATATCAACGCCCTTGCTCAGTGCAAGGTCTGTAACATATTTCATAGCCGGATTAGGGCCGCATATACAAATTAAATCAGGTTTTGTTTCATCTATTATATCTTCAAGATGGTCATTCAACCTGCCTGCTATCTCGGAAGTTCCGTCTTCCGTAATGCAATAAGTATGTTTATCCGGCGTTTTATACCTGCTCCTGTAGCATCCGATAGATTTATAGTCTATGCCTTTTTCTTCCAAAACGTCTTCCATAAACATAATAGGCGCAATTCCCACCCCACAGCCAATTAACAGGTATTTTTTAGCCGGGTCTATAGTAAACCCGGTGCCCATAGCCCCGATAGTGTCAACTGTGTCGCCGGGCTGTAGTTTTGCGAGGTATTCTGTGCCTGTACCTTTAACTTTGTATATAAGGTCAAATGTATTTTCAGACACCCTTGCTATACTTAATGGCCTTCTCAGAGTCAATTCAGCACACTTTAAAGACACAAATTGTCCCGGAACAGAGTTTCTTGCTATTTCTTCACCCTCCAGGACCATTTTATATATTGTGTCAGAGATTTCGTAATTCTCGAGAACTTTTAAAAGAAAAGGGCCTTTATTTTTCATACTAGTAAAATACTTCAGTAGCAAAGAATTTTCAAGTAATTATGACTGGTTTGTAATAAACATGACCTCTCTTATAACCTTTGCGGCCGTAATGGTTGAAACGCCTGAACTATCATAATGAGGCGACAGCTCAACCACATCAGCGCCCACAATATTTAAACCCTGCAGAGATACAAGCCATAACACTAAATCATTAAAACTAAAACCGCCCGGCTCGGGTGTCCCTGTTCCCGGCAAAACAGATGGATCAAGCACATCAAGATCAATGCTGAGATAAATTGGCCTGCCATGAAATCTTTCCAGCAGCTGGCCAGGGGAATGCACAAGTGTATTATGTTTTTTTATCCAGTCATATTCTTCTTTTGTGCCTGAGCGGATACCTATCTGGCATAGGCTATTCGGGTTTATAAAGTCACAAAGCCTCCGCATAACCGTAGCGTGTGATAAAGACTCGTTTAAAAAGGTTTCGTTCAAATCAGCATGCGCATCAAAATGAATTACTGCAAGGTCAGGATATTTTTCATGGCATGCCCTGACTGCCGGTAAAGTTACAAGGTGTTCCCCACCAACCCCGAACCATTTTTTTCCTACTGAAAATGTTTCCTGCACGGCTCTTTGTATCTTTGACAATGTGTCATCCCTGTTGCCGAACTGAAATTCCAGTTCTCCCGCATCAAAGAATTTCATTTCAGAAAGGTCCTTGCTGAATACAGGCGAAAACGACTCAATATCGTATGATGCCTGCCTAATTGCCTGCGGGGCAAAGCGAGCGCCGGGCCTTGAGCAGCAGGTGCCGTCGTATGACAGGCCGACCATAACTATTTGAGCTTCATCGAAGCTGTCAGTTGAGCACATCCAGTTTTTTGATAAAAAAGGGCCTGTAAGCAAAATTATTTCCTCAACGCCTGTTCTATATCTGCAATAATATCATTAACGTCCTCAATGCCCACACTCAACCGGATAAAGTCCTCGCTTACGCCTGTTGCTTCCCTTTCTTCCGGGGAGAGCTGCTGATGAGTAGTGCTGGCGGGATGTATTACTAAAGACTTGGCATCGCCGATATTAGCAAGATGCGATAACAGCTTAACACTGTTGATAAAATTAATTCCCGCATCCCTGCCGCCTTTTATACCAAATCCAATAAGCGCACCCTGTCCTTTAGGCAAATACTTTTGCGCCAGCGCATAACTCTGATGGCTTTCCAGCCCCGGATAATTTACCCAGCTCACGTTTTCATGTCCTTCAAGAAATTTAGCAACAGCAAGCGCATTTTCCGCATGACGCTGCATACGCAGGTGAAGGGTTTCTATGCCCTGCAAAATAAGAAAAGCGTTAAACGGGCTTATAGCAGGTCCTAAATCCCTGAGCAGCTGCACCCTTGCTTTAAGGATATAGGCGATATTTCCGAATGTTTCAGCGTACTTTATCCCGTGATAACTCGGGTCGGGCTCGGTAAGTTCCGGGAACTTGCCTGCAGCGGCCCAGTCAAACTTACCTGAATCCACTATTAAACCGCCTATTGATGTACCGTGCCCGCCTAAAAACTTGGTGGCTGAATGTATCACTATATCAGCTCCGTGTTCTATTGGCCGCAAAAGATAAGGAGTAGGTACTGTATTGTCCAAAACTAGGGGAATATTATGCTTGTGCGCAACCTGAGCGAGTTTTTCAATATCAGGCATGTTTAGTTTAGGGTTTCCTATGCTTTCTATATAAATCAGCCTTGTTCTATCAGTTATAGCGTTTTCATAAACCTGCGGGTCATCAGAATCAATGAATTTAACATCTATTCCCATCTTTTTAAATGTATGGGCAAAAAGGTTATAAGTCCCACCATACAAAGCTGTTGAAGAGATTATCTCATCGCCCGCTTTTGCGATATTCAAAACAGCCAGCGTAATCGCCGCCTGCCCGGATGATGTTGCCAGGGCGGCCACGCCGCCTTCCAGCAGCGCAATTCGCTTTTCCAGCACGTCTGTTGTGGGGTTCATCAGACGTGTATATATGTTTCCAAACTGCTTCAAGTCAAACAGGTCAGCCGCATGCTGTGTATCTTCAAAAGTATAGGACGTTGTCTGGTATATAGGCACAGCCCTTGAGTGTGTTGTCGGGTCAACGTCCTGTCCGCCGTGTATGGTTAATGTATTAAAATTCATTTTATCTTCTCCCTCTATGTTGATATAAAATATTATCATGCGATTAAACAATTTAAAACTAAAAAATTTCCGCAACTACGAGTCCTGCGAACTGGAGTTCCCGGGTAATAAAATACTGCTGATCGGCAAAAACGCACAGGGTAAAACGAATTTACTGGAAGCAATCTATTATCTGGCTACGCTGTCATCTTTTCGCGGCGGCACAGATAGTGAATTAATCAAATGGGGTGAGGATAGCTGCGTTATCGATGCCGATATATTCAAGCATGATACTGATATAGAACTTAAAGTAATAATCAACCCCCCAAAACAAAAGATATTAAAGGTTAATGGACTGAAAAGAACTTCTTTCGCCAGCTTTTTAGGAAATTTAATAGTGGTTAATTTTAACGTTTCTGACCTGCTGTTATTGCGGGGCGCACCATCTGACAGGCGAAAATGGCTTGATGATGCCATAAGCCAGATATATCCGGCTTATAAAGACAGGCTGAATAAATATTCCCGTATCCGCACCCAGAGAAACAACCTGCTAAAAGAATTCAGGAACCAGACGCAGGAGGAGTTTTTATCCGTCCTGGACGAGCAGCTGGCTGTAGCGGGCAGCAATATTATTCATTTACGCCAGAAATACCTCGGGGAAATCCAGCAAATCGCCTTCCAAAAACACAAAAGCATCTCCGAAGAGCGGGAAGACCTTAATATATTCTATAACTCCACGGTCAGCGGGGATTTCGATACAGTAAAACATTCAGTACAAAAGCCGGAAGAGATACTTGAAAAATTCCATAGTGTACTGGCCGAAAGAAAAGCCGAAGAAATCGCCCGCGCCCAGACAGTAGTCGGCCCTCACAGGGACGACACCTCATTTATAATTAACGGGAGGAATGCAGTGAGTTTTGCCTCGCAGGGGCAGCAAAGGACTGTTGCACTTGCCCTGAAGCTGGCAGAGATTGACCTTATAGAGAATATCATCGGAGAAAGCCCTGTACTGTTGCTTGATGATGTTCTTGCAGAGCTCGACAACGAGAGGCAGAGTTTTCTGTTACAATCAATAAAAGAAGGCACTCAGACAATTATTACAACCACCAGCCTTGCGGCTTTTGATGAAGAGTATTTACAGGATAAAAAAATCTACAATATAGAAACGGGTAAGACTTATGAAAAAATCAGCAAATAAACAACTGATAGCCTTAATATCAATATTTGCAGTACTTGTACTTGCCAGCATCGGTTATTATGGAGGACCTTTTTGCAAAAAGCCCGAATACGTAACTATACTACACACAAATGACATACACGGCAGGCTTGAACCTTTTCAGTACAAGGACAGTAATGACCTTGTAGGCGGGCTGGCAAGAAGAGAAACATTAATAGAACAAATTGAAGGCACTAATAAATGCGCCTTTACTGTTGATGCCGGGGATATAGCTCAAGGGTCACTGTTTTTTAACTTATTTAAAGGGGTGCCTGACGTTAAACTTATGTCAGAAGCGGGATACGACTTTGCCGTACTGGGGAATCACGAATTTGACAAAGGACTGGATTTTTTAAAAAATATGGTAAAAAATGCTGATTTTCCTTTTCTGTCAGCAAACATAAAGTTCACAAGCGATACCGAACTGCAGTACCTTATAAAGCCGTATATAATAAAAGACTGCCACGGACTGAAAATAGCTTTTATCGGGATTACCACCCCGGAACTGGATAAACTTACAAATACTAAAGGGGTGGAAATATATGACAATATAGATACAGCAAAGGAATTAGTGAAAAAATTAAATTCAAAGGCTGATTTACTGGTTGTGCTGTCACATTCCGGTATTACAGAAGACCTTGAGCTGGCCGAAGCCGTACCGGAAATAGACGTAATAGTGGGCGGGCACACACACACACTTTTAAAAGAGCCAAAAGTATTTAATAAAAATGAGGACAAAACACTGGTGCTGCAGGCCGGGGAATACGGAGCGCACTTAGGCAGGCTGGATATCAAAGTCAAAAATAAAAAAATTGAAAACTATTATTATGAGCTTATCCCTGTTGACGAAAAAATAGAACCCGATATGGCTATAAAAAATAAAGTAGCAATTTTATCAAATCAAATACAACAGCTCACCGGAGAATTAATCGGCAGACTTGCAGACCCTATAGGACTGCAAGGAGATAAAATCCGCTCAGAGCTTATTCCGGCGGGCAGTCTGGTGACAGAATCCATAAAACACAGCTTTCCACAAGTCGATATCGTTCTGCAAAACAGCGGCGGTATAAGACCATATAAACACCTTGGGCCGGGGGCAATAACACTTGCGGACATAATAAGACTTTTCCCGTTCGATAACACAATAGTTACACTTGAATTAAAAGGCGAACATCTTAAACCTGTACTTGAAAGAAGTTCTTCGCTTAGCCCGGACGACGGCGGGTTTTTACAGAGCCTTGGGCTTGAATATACTGTTAATGAAAATGACCCACCGGGCAGCAGAGTATCTAATATCAAAATAAACGGAAAACCTCTTGATGAAGATAAATTTTACAAAATAGCCATAAACAATTATATTTTCAATGGAGGCAACGGATATACCCATTTTAAAGAAGCCCGAAACATAAAAAAAACCAGAGTACTGGTGCAGAAAGCCATTGTTAAATATATAAGACAAAATTCACCCGTAAGTATAAATGTAAAAGACCGAATCAATTTTGTTAAATAGTTAAAAAAACGTAAGTTGCTACCTATAAAATTTTATCAGGAACAAAATTAAATTTTAAAAA
>CAZLCO010000080.1:0-7371 GCA_964558005.1 uncultured Gammaproteobacteria bacterium
AGAAATGTCAGAAGCGGGAGCAAATAAGGTTTATCTTGTACAGAATGAAAACCTTGAAACGTACTCTACAGAACTTTATACAAACGCTGCCTGCGAAGTAATAAAACAAAAACAGCCGTCAATCGTTCTTGTCGGAGCAACAACACAGGGCCGTGACCTTGGCCCGAGGGTTTCAGCAAGACTCGACACCGGCTTAACAGCTGACTGTACCGGTCTCGATATTAACGAACAGGGACTTTTAGCCGCAACAAGACCGACATTTGGCGGAAACTTAATGGCAACAATCCTCTGCAAGACATGCAGGCCGCAAATGGCTACAGTAAGGCCAAAAGTCCTTCCAAAGCCGGAGCCGGAAGCATCAAATGTTGCGCAGGTAGAAAAAATTGATATGGACCTTGACTCGTCAGAAATCAAAGTGAAAATTCTTGAATGCATAAATGCTTGCAGTGCGGCTGGTTGCAAGATAGAAGACGCTGAAGTTATTGTGGCAGGCGGCAGAGGGCTGAAAAATGTGGAAGGCTTCAGGGTACTTGAAGAACTGGCTGAAGCATTAGGCGGAGCGGTTGCCGCAAGCCGCGCATGTGTTGACGCTGGCTGGAGAGGACATTGCGACCAGGTAGGTCAGACAGGCAAGACTGTTTGCCCGAAAATCTATATCGCAGCCGGTATTTCAGGAGCTATACAACACCTGGCAGGCATGAATTCCAGCGATATAATCATTGCAATTAACAAAGATCCTGAAGCGGCAATCTTCCAGGTTGCGACCTACGGTATCGTAGGCGACCTGTTTGAGGTTGTGCCGGCCCTTACACAGGCCGTTAAAGAATCACAGCTTACCTGCAGCTGTTAGTAAATAAAATAATATTCATAAAAAGCGCACACTGTGCGCTTTTTATTTTGGTTTTAATTCGTGAATACCGGGTTTAGTATGATAAGACTGGGGATTGGATTTAAAGTCTGCTAGCCCTTAATCTTCATCCTTTGTTAGCATGCAACCGTTTTGATTATATTCGGATACGCAGTTTTTACCCATTTTTTTCGCAAAATACAGCGCCTCATCAGCAAAGCCTATGAGATTGTTTTTTTCGTCGGCGTCAACCGGGAATGTGGCTAAGCCAATGCTGATAGTGGGTTTGACTTCAGTGCCGCACTTTACTGTGATTGTAACATCCGATATTTTTTTGCGGAGACGCTCGGCAATTTTCCTGGCGTTTTCCTTGTAGGTTTCTGGTAAAATTATGGCAAATTCTTCTCCGCCGTACCGGCTGGCCATATCAATCTTTCTTATAGTGTTTAATATTACCTGAGAGATCTTTTTAAGCATCTCATCGCCTGCCTGGTGGCCATAGGTATCGTTTATGAGTTTAAAATTGTCTATATCCATCATCAGCAGAGATATATGGTGTTTATACCTTGCGGATCTTTTGACTTCGTTTTCGAGCAGGAAGTCAAAATGCCTTCTGATAAATAATTTGGTAAGGCTGTCCGTGATTGCCAGTTCATAAAGCTGGGCATTGCTGATGGCGATGGCGGCCTGGTTTGCCAGAGCGCCCATAAAGTCAAGGTCGTCCTGGTCAAAGAATTGTTCGTTTTTTTTGTTTGTAATGTTTATTACGCCAATGGACTCTTCTTTTACAATCAGTGGAATACATAACAGGGACTGAACATTGGACAGGTATGAGGGAAAGAACCGCGGGTCGTTTTCTCCAAGGTTTGTGATTATGGCTTTTTTGTTGATGAAAGCATCGCCGGCTATACCTTCCCCGATTTTAATCCTTGTACACTCAATCTGGCCTTCGTTTATCCTTTTTTCTATTTCTTTATCGGGCAGTCCGTATACAACTTTTATTACCAGCTCGCTTGTAGAGTTATCATAGAGCATTAAAGATCCACGCTCTGCTCCGATGGTCTGGATTGCTTTGGCAAGGATAAGCTGAATAAGCCTTTTCAGGTCGTCGATAAAATTCATTGCCTGGCCTATGTTATAAAGGATAGAGATGTTGTGAAGGGTTTTTTGCAGGTATATAAGGCTTGATTCTTTTTCCTTCTGTTTTATGAACTTGTGTATAACCGGGCTGAAGAAGTTTATCAGGCTTTGCAGTAAAGTCAGGTCTTCCTGTTTAAAAGGTTCGCCGGTTCTTTTTTCTCCCAGTGAAATTATCGCAATAACTTCGTTCTGGAAGACAAACGGGAGCCATATTTGTGCTTCCAGGCTGTCAAGTTCGTAGGACTCAAAAAACTGGGGATAGCGTTTTTCTTTTTGATCGTTGAAGAGTGTTATGGGCTTGCCTTCGTCAAGTATATGCCATATGCCTTCCCCCCGGTTTTTAAATTCATAGAAATAAGGGTTATCTATGTTTTCATTTGAATAAATTTTATATATATCTTCGTTTTCAAGGAAGAACGCTATTTTTTTTAAGTTAAAAGTTTTCATTAGAAAGGCATTGAGCTGTACAATCAGCGAATCCAGGTCAGAGACCGCATTTGTTATGTTTGTGAATTCAAAAAGCTTGTTAATGTGGGATAATTCTCCCTGAAGCCGGGTTAGTTCTGCCTGTAGGTGGGTTTCCTGATTTATGCTGTTCATATTTAATAATTTCTCATATTATTAAAATTAATTATATAATAAAATTTAATTCTAAACACCAGAAAAAATCAAAAAGGAAAAGGCATTATGTTTTCAAAAAAAGAGTATTACAGCTTATCTTACGGGATTGTATTTCAGTATTTAATTATATCTCTGTTTATCAGGCCATATTACAGGCTTTTCTTTGGCATGAAAACCGTAGGGGTGGAAAATACACCTCATAATCAGTCAGTAATATTTGCTGCCACGCATTCATCGCACCATGACCCCACGATATTGTCCGCTTCTGTTAAAAACTCAATCGCTTATATGGCCAAAAAAGAGCTTTTTGAAGTGCCGGTCCTTTCGCAGATAATAACTGCGCTCGGGGCTTTTTCTGTAAACAGGCAAAAGCTGGAGATCTCAACAATAAAAATAGCAAAGCACATACTTTCAACCAAAAAATGGAACCTCGGCATATTTCCGCAGGGCACGAGGATAAAAGACGGGTCATTTGACAGTGTAAAACCAGGGTTCAGCCACCTCGCAAAAGCTACAAAAGTCCCGGTTGTGCCTGTATTTATTGATTTAAAACCGGGCAAATATCCTTTTTATGGAAATTTGACTGTAAAAATAGGCAAGCCTTTGCCTGAGTCCAGCGACCCTGAAGAAATTACCGAAAACTGGAAGGCAGCCATCGAGAAATTGCGGGCAGGTGACTAAGAACCTGTTTATAAATTTTTTTAGTAAAGCAGGGTGCGTTTGTGCACCGGCGGTTAAGGCGGGCAAATGTAAACTACAGGTCGTTGGTTTCTCAACGATAATAAATAATTATAAAAACCTTAAGGAAATTAAAATTTTAAAAAACTGATGATATAATTCTTATATAAGAAATAAAGAATTAATTTTTTACACATACAAGTTTACTACAACATTTTTAAATACTCCTCAAAAATTACTGCTATTGAAATTACTCAAAAAAGACTCCAGCCCGAACTCCTCAGGGCTCTTTTTTTTTGTGAAAGAGAACAGAGACTGGAAGGCCGGGGCGAAGAGTCTTAGTCCAAATCCAGCAGGCTCGCATTATACCTTTTGTCAAGTTTACGAGTAATTTTTGTGTCAATAAACTCTTGAACAATGCATTCTACGGTCAGGTAAACTTCTGACTTATTCCTAATGCAGCCGATTTTAGATTCTTTTTTATTGCCCAGGCCGGCGTGGATATGAAGTTTGGGTTCATCGTCCTCCCAGGCAAAGATACCAATACCCATTATTTCCTTTGCGTCGGAAAATGTCCAGAAATGAGGTTTTGGCGGGTATTCTTTTATTTCGGGGCCAAGTACCACGTCTGTATTGGTCAGGGCACCGATCAGGTACACCATACCCGATTGTATTTTTTCTTTCCTGATCAGTTTCGTTAGCTCGGGCAGTATGTCTTCTTCTGCGTCAAACCTGACGACGAATATTCTCCCTAAATTTGCCTGTGTGTATTCCATGAGTTTTCTCCTATATATATAGGGATATTTTATCTTATGTGGGAAAATTTTTGTATTATAGTTTACCGGCCATCATAATATAATAACGATTTGGTATTATTTGAAACTCTTAGACTCTTAATTAATTTCCACGCTGCCTGTTAAAGGATTAACCGTTAGTATCCTCGTTGCAACCGCACTTGTGCCGTTATAAGCGGAAACCGCAACAGTGTTGTTTGAACTGTCAAAACCAGCTGTAGAACCCGTGCTGTCTACCGGCTGGCCTTTAAAATTAAAAATAACCTTGTTAGACGCTATTGTGGAAGCTGTCGAATTATATAAAACACCGTTATTAAGTATAAAATCTTTTATAATAGCACCCGAATTATCTCTTACAAGTATTCTTCCTCCTTTAGAGCCGTAAGCAGAATCAGCAGAGGAAAAATCGATTGTAGTAGTTTCCGATGTCCTTATAGCTGTACTTTTTGCTGTCCTTATTGCCTGGTTAACGAGGATGATATCGTTATTGACCTTGTGCTGCGGAACATCCTGCAGCAGCGGGCTTATTGCAAGCGCAGACACTATCCCTATCAAAGCGACGGTTATCATAAGTTCCATAAGAGAATAGCCTGTGTTTTTTTTCATAAAAATCAGTCCATAGATATCTGCTGCCAGGATGCAGTGCTCATTACTTTATTAAAAATATTATTGTCCGACACTTCATCAGAACTTGTCTGCACAAATGAACCGTTTACAAATATGGTTGAATCTGCAATAACCCTCCCTGTAAGAGTGCTTGAGCCGTTCTGGGTAAACTCCCCGTTAGCCCAAAAAAGCCCGGTAAAATCCCTGCTCCCGTTTAACTCCACATCACCGCCGCAAGCAAAAACAACGTCTATCTGACCTGCGTGGGAAGTCCCTATATCAACACTGCCGTTAACAACAGAATCGCCTGCTGACACAACCGTAACATTTGATAAAGGATTTGCCCCATCTATCTGAAGAGTTATATTCCCTTCTACAAAAATTGTTTTTCCGCCCAGATCACCTGAAAGATACAGGTCATTCTTGTTTATATTAGTGTGCATCCCGCTGATGTATATATTACTCCCGGAAGGAGCAGCAGCAATCACTGCATTAAGATCTGCCTGATTAATGTCCAGCAAAATACTATCGCTCTGACTCTGTGTCCTTAATTCACTTATAGGAACAACAGGCACACTCATTTCCGGCACATAACCGTCTATTGGGTTAGTATTCGCATGCGGGGGATCAGCGGTCGAATTAACTGACTGCGTGGCAACTGCATTATTATTAAGAGTAGTATTGTTTTGGTCCCCAATATTTAGACCGCCGTTAGCATGCACGCTCATATTCAATATTTTATCACCGTTAATAGTTAATACTCCATCGGTCAAAAGGCCGTAATCGTTAAAAACAGACGGAATCTCTGTCTGCATCTTAACCCTTATTTTCCTTGAAGCGTCGTTGAACTGTCCCACGACTTCTACCACCGCTACTGTATTAGAAACCTCATAGGTTAAAGAGTCCACCCAAATAAGTGGAATTATTAGCAAGGATAATTGGAGCGGCACTGTCAGGCAAAGGTAAAGAGCTTAAAGCCGTTCCCATATCTGATATGTTTCTGTTGAAATAATTCCTGACTTCTTCCACGCCGGCCTCCGCCGCATAATATGCAACGAGCCCGCCCTTGTTGTCCCTTGTTTGGTTATTGCTGGTATCAGCCATGTCCATCATTAAAACGGTCATCATTGCCGCCATTATTGAAACAAACATTGCAACAACAAGCGCTGTGCCTTTTCTGGGTTTATTCAAGCATAAATTTTTCATATTCTATAGTTCCTGAATTGACATCTTGTTAAATACTCACCGTCATCTATACTGGTAGTCCCGCTGGGAGAAGGAAAAAACAAATCCTCGCCTGAAGGGACAAACGCATAATTCGCCATATCGCCTTCAACATCAAAAGCTGTGCTGCCAAGATTTGTAAAACTCGCCGGCTGAAGGTTTTTCGCAATTACATATGACTGCCCGCCGCTCCAGGATGAAGGCAATGTCACGGTGATTGCCAGCGGATCACTTGTACTTGTTGCCAGGTCAAACTCCGCATGGGTTTCAACTAAAATATAAGACCCGTTTTCTTCCGGATCGGCAATAATTGAAAAAGCAACGCCAGCAAAAGTAGTCATACCGCTGGAAGGCTGGACAATATCACCGCTTGAGTCAAATTTTGGAATCAAAACCGCAAGCGCCTCCTGCTCCGGCACAACAGAATAGCTGTAGCCGTTATAAGGAATCGAAAGGCTGAGTGTGCTGTAATATGCTTTGGCAGCCTCTCTTATTTTTGATGATATTCTTTCTGAAACAACATTTTTATACTGTTTAACGCTCAAATTCTTATTATAATCTATCTGCCCCTGAAAAGAGGCTTGCATCATCTCGGAAGTCGAAAGCAGAATAAAACCCGTAATTACACACACCATTATAAGTTCAGTCAGGTTTATTCCATTTTTACTTGAAATAAGCATAATTGCACTTTTTTATTCCGGTCTTGCGACTATAGTACTTAAATTTATAACTGACAGGGAATCGCTTGCCCTCTGGTATTCAACATCTACCTGTTTTAATACAGGTGTGACAACTCCATCTATAGTATCTGTTTGCAGGTTCGTGACATTTGTTATAACAGCAAAATAACCGCTGTCTGTATAGTCGGAAGTAACAGTTACAGGCGGCGTTGTACCGGCCACAGTAAGATCGTAGCTACTCTGGAAGGAAAGGTCGGACTTGACTGTTTCCATATATCTCTGCGCAAGGTCAGTGCCTCTGGAAATATCCTGAACATCGTTTGTCGCTAACAGAGCAGAAGAAATGGATGTGCAGAAAAATGCGGCTACAAGACCTATGATTACCGTAGCAACCATAAGCTCCATATAAGTGAAACCTTTTTTACAATTCATTATCTTTTTCATTTTTGAATAACTGAAACCTATTTCTTTTTTTGCAAAATATATCTTCATTATAAATTATTTATTTTTACAATTAAAGACTGATTTCAGAAAATCTAAAATAGTAATAAAAATTTACGTTTCTCCTCGCCAAAATAATACTTGCTCTTCCTGCTGAAACTGTCAGGCTTTTCGTATTTTTCTCCGAGTTGTTTCTTTGCTTTTTTAATTATCTGCTTGAAACTGATTTTTTCTGTATCGACTTCCACCTTTTCAGGGCTGATTTCCAGCACTTTATACTGGTTAGGATAGCTGACAATTGACGGACAGGTCATAAATATTTTGCCGTTCTCTTTCCTGA
>CAZLCO010000081.1:0-5950 GCA_964558005.1 uncultured Gammaproteobacteria bacterium
AGTTTAAAAACCCTCTGTATTCCATTGATTCAACCACAATAAAACTCTGTTTAAGGCTAAGTGAAAGAGCTAAAATTGATTGCGGGCATAAACACTTTGAAGGTCTTGGAAATGATGTTATCTTCAAAGAAACTGATAACTTTGAAAATTTTATTGAAGAATGTACGGCCTAAAAAACCATAAATTTTCATAAAAAATTGAATATTAAAAAATATTAAAACGAATTTTGTCAGACAGAGTAGGGTTTTGAGCTAAATCATAAACTTTTTCCGTATCCTCTTTTACAATAATCAAAATCTTATATACTTTATATATATAAGATTGTATCGTGTAATTCTATAAGAGATAAAGACTAATGATTAAAATAAATGGCTTTTCACAACAAACAACACTGGATATACAGAAAAATAAAACTGTATTTAAAAAGAAAGATGATGCCATTGTATTATTTAAATCTGATAAAAATATAAATTACATGTCTTTTTTTTCTTATGAAAAAGAAGAAGGCATAACTTCACTGGAAAAAGAAAAAAACCTTTCAATTGAAAAAAATAAAGACTTTATAATAAAAGACAAGAGAGCAACTCACATAGGAGTTGATAAAGAACTTGAAATGAATTCAGAAAAAAATATTACTTTTGACAGTGAGGATATAGGAAAAGTAAGAGAGAGAATAAATGAACTAAAAGATATTAAACAGGCTAAAGATGAATATACTGAAAAAATCAATAACCCTAATGATAATGTAGCAACTACACATATGGTATTTAAAGGCCCTGATGGTGACCCGCTTGTGACAAAAGTTTATTATCCGGAAAATACCACAGAAGAAATGCCTATAATTATTCATTCTCACGGCCTTGGAGGCAATAATAAAGCTGGAAAGCTGACTTGTGAGGAGCTTGCAAGTAATGGCTATGTTGTTATAGCTCCTACTCATACAGGAAGTGACGGTGTGGCTGTCGATGAAGCCAGGGAAGCAAATCCTGATTTAAGTTTTTTAGAGTTAATAGAATTATTATTTTCAGCAGAAGAACTGGAAGGCCGCACTAATGACATATCATTTTTAATTGATAATCTCGATACTATTGACGAAAAATTAACAGAAGTTGATATAGATTCAGAAAACATTGGTGTTGCCGGACATTCATTTGGTGCAGCAACAGTTATGGCCTTAGCCGGTGCTGATTATTACACAGAGGACGGCGAAAAGATTGATTTAGCAGATGACCGCATTGATGCTTTTCTTGCATTATCACCGCAAGGAATTGCTGCAGAAGGAGTCGACGGATTTAAAGACGGCTCATGGGATGATGTTGATGCGCCAGTAATGATGGTTACAGGCACAAAAGATACGCCGTTAGATGGCAGCAAGGATTATACCTGGCGTTTGCAGGGTTATGAACAATTGCCTGAAAATGAAAACATCTATGCAGTAACTATCGAAGATGCAAGCCACGCTGATATGGGAAACGGTGGCAGATCATCAAGAGCTAATAAAACTTCTGAAATTCCAGTAGCTATAAACACCTCTGCCCTAACATTCTTTGACGCTTATTTAAAAGATTCAGAATCAGCACAAACTTATTTAGATGCAGATTTACTTAAAAAAACTCAAGATGTAGTGTTTGAAACAGATAAGAAGTAGAATTATTTGAAACAGCTGCGTTAGCCAGATTCTCACCCCGCTTCAAGCACGGGGTGCCAGTTGGACAAGAGTTGACTAGCAGGATGTTGAAAAATTGGTCATAAAAAATACAGTATTTGGGATTTCAAAAATTAATATTCCGATTTTATGAATTTATCACTGTTTTTAAAGAAATTTTACCCTGTAATTTTATGTATTTGAAGGATTTTTAGCACTTTTAGGCACACTAATCCCTTGCCAGTCTATGCTAGGATTAATTTTGTCATCCTGATTAAGTTGTATGAAGCCGCTGTAAGCTTGAATATCCAGTTTAAAAGTTCCATTCCCTTATGTCTGAACTTCCTTAAACCTCCCACACACTTAGCCCAGCCAAAAAATTCTTCTATTCTTTTACGTTTCTTTTGACTCATGTGATATCCTTTATGCCTGTAAGTTCTTCCGTCTATTGTGCTTTTACGGGTTTTGTCATTCATTGCGGGATGAGATTACAACCCTGATTTTTCAGGGCACGGTTTATTATGTTTACATCTGAAAATTCTATCACAATACTGTCAGGAGTGCCGGTGGGTTTTATATTGGATATTATTATTGTTGCTTCTATTATCTTTTTTCTAACAGGAATTGCGCCGTGGTTCTTTGTGGGATTACTTGGTTTTGTTTTGGTAGGAGCGATTATTAGTACAGCTTGGGAGTGTATTAAACTGTTATGAAGGCTATTCACTCATAAAACCAACGGTTCCTCCGCCAGGGGGTGCCCTATGCGGGTATACTATAGCGCAAAATCGCTCTAGATGCACAATTTGGAAAGTGTGCATGTAATGCATGTAGGGTCAGGGGGAGGCAAGCAGAGAGAGGATATAGGACTGGTCTGAAAAAATCAGCTTGTGCATGTGGACGCATGTAAGATGGGTTATATGCGTAATATAGCTATAAATAACCAACAGGGATAGAACTTACTTTTTCGCTTAAAGGTAGATCTTCATTGCACAAACAAATAACAGCACCCTCTGCACGGTTAGTATGAGGTATAATCTCAAAAATTTTGATCATAGATTTATCCGGTTTTGCTGTTTTTTTGATTTCAATTGGATGCAATTTACCATTTTGTTCAATTATTAAATCTATCTCCTTTTTATCTTTGTCTCTGTAGAAATAAATTGAAGCTCTTTTGCCGTTGTGCAAGTAGCTTTTTAAGACTTCAGCTACTATAAATGTTTCCAATATAGCTCCACTCATCGCACCAGCTTCCAAAGATTCGGGCGTAGTCCAGTTTGTAAGGTATGAACAAAGCCCTGTGTCCAGAAAGTATAGCTTTGGAGTTTTTACCATTCTTTTGCTGATATTGTTATGATAAGGCTCTAATAAGTAAACCAATCCTGATGAAGTTAATAGCGAAAGCCAGGCTTTAGCTGTAGGCTGAGAAATTCCGACAGAATTTGCTATATCTGAATAATTTAGTAGTTGACCTGTCCTTGAAGCGATGATTCTTATAAATTTCAGGAAAGTCATTTCATCTGATATTGAAGCCAAATCTCTGATATCTCTTTCTAGGTAAGTTTGTAAATACGAACTGTAAAACGTTTCCCAGTTTTGTTCCTTATTTACATTAATAGCAGGGAACGAGCCTCTCCAGATAATTTCATAAATTTCTTTCAGTTTGTAATTTTTTGATTCTTTACGTGTCCTTTTTATGTAATCAATAGTAGGTACAAAAGGCTGTTGTTTAGGATTTAGGCTTAATTCAGACAATGAAAACCCCATTAAATTGATTATGCCGACTCTTCCCGCCAGAGATTCTGAAACATTTTTCATCATATGAAACTGCTGAGAACCTGCAAGCCAGTATGCACTGTTCTCTTTTTTAGTATCAACTTCAATTTTTATATAAGGTAAAAGCTCAGGAGCATATTGAATTTCATCTATAATTACAGGAGCAGGATATCTTTGTATAAACAGCTGAGGTTCATTTATAGCGAGCTCTCTTATAGTAGGATTATCAAGCGATACATATGTACGATTTTCATCACAATGTCTGAAAACAGTACTTTTCCCTACTTGCCTTGCGCCTGTTATTAAAACAACGCCAAAGTGCCTGCTTATTTCTGTTATTAAGTCTTCAATTGTTCTTGTTAAATACATAATTCTCGACTAATTCAAAATCTAAATTTAGTATAGTCGTAAAAGTGCAAAAAATCAATTTTATTAATGGTTTGCAAAAATCTCCAAAATTTTGTGCCAATTTTGTGCCATAAAATTAAATAAAGGCATCAAACCTCATCAAAAACCATCTGAATCAAAATCCCTGAAAAAGCCCGCACCGTCTAAATTTATCTATAATTATCAAAACCTATCAAAAAGCGTCAAAAGCCTTTTAGATTAACTCATAATCCGTTGGTCGCTGGTTCGAATCCAGCCAGGCCCATTTTTTATTGGTAAGGGTTTCGGGGATTTGGGATTTTTCAAGTTTTTACACTTGGTGCAAATCTGTGACATGAAATTTTTAAAATCTCATTTTATGCTTTTTCAATGTGAATTTATTTTAGTTCTTTTTACTTTTCTTTTTAGCTTTTATCCTGTTTTTATCAACCTTTAAATATCTGGCTGAACCCTTATCACTGGAAGAATTACTTTTGCTATATTCTTGCCTTTCTCTTCTCTTGTCGCTTTTTTTAAAGCTAAACTTATTGTCTGATCTTCTGCGAACTCTTTTCTTTTTAGAGGGCTTTTGCTCTTCAACCGGTATTTCAAAATCTGTATCAGGATTAAAGCCTTCATTTTCTTTTTCCATAATCAGCTTAAGCAGAGCAGCGGAAATATCAAGCGAAGTATAATCTTCGCCCATTAATTGTTCGACCTTATTTATGTATTTGCCAAGTTCTCCCGAATCTATGATTTCCTTAATTTTTGAAGAATATTTGTTTATTTTTGTCAGCTCAAGCTCATCTATAGTAGGGATATCCTCACGAATGATAGGGGTCCCATTAACAACCTGTATTTTTGATAATTTATATATTTCCTTGCCTACAATAAAGCTAAAAGCAGTTCCTGATTTCCCGGCACGTGCTGTTCTACCTATTCTGTGGATATAATCTTCATCATCTCTTGGCAAGTCATAATTAAATACAGCTTCAACATTGTTTACATCAATCCCTCTGCCTGCAACATCAGTAGCAACCAATATTTCAATACTGCCGGTTCTAAATCCGTTCATTACTTTTTCACGCTGATTTTGGTTCATATCACCGTGCAGAGCATCCGCAAAATAACCTCTGGTCTTTAAAATTTCAACCAGTTGGTCAACTTTACTTTTAGTATTACAGAAAACTAATGCCAGTTTTATATTATGCAGGTCTATTAATCTGGTGAGGGCTTCCGGCTTATTTTTTTCCGTTAATTCCAGATAAACCTGCTTTATATTAGGAGCACACAGCTTTTTATTGGTTACATTAATTGTAATTGGATTGGTTAAAAACTTTTTACTGAGCTGTTTTATATCTTCTGCCATAGTTGCGCAAAACATAATAGTTTGCCTCTCTTTAGGAGTATCTTCAAGAATGATTTCCATATCTTCCCTGAATCCCATATCAAGCATTTCATCTGCTTCATCAAGAACCACAGTCTTAACAGCACCTATTTTGATAGAGCCTCTTCTCATGTGATCCATTATTCTGCCCGGGGTTCCTATTATTAATTGAGTACCTTTTTTTAAACTTTTTAACTGCCTGTCTATTGCCTGTCCACCATATACAGGTACAACGTAGAGATCCTCCCTGTATTTCATCAGTTTACGAAACTCTCTGGCTACCTGAATAACCAGTTCTCTGGTTGGGCATAAAACCATAGCTTGTATATCTTTGTTAGAACCGTCAAGTTTTTCCACCAGAGGTATCCCAAAAGCAGCAGTTTTACCTGTTCCAGTTTGAGCCTGACCTATGATATCTTTTCCTTCAAGTATTAATGGAATTGCTTCTGCCTGTATGGGAGATGCTTCCTCAAAACCCATATCGTTAATTGCATTCAATATTTCACTTGATAAATCAAGCTCTTCAAATTTTAATTTTGTCACTTCTTATGCCTCTTCTGTAATTTAAATGCTCTCTTACTTTTCCTAGAATGTAAAAGAGCATTTAACTTACATTTAAGGTTGAAAAAATAATTATTCATATCAATTCTACTTCAAAAAAAATTTATTTGTCTTTATGACCTGAAAAAGAAAAACTAAAATAGACTGAGAAATTCGGACAGGACAAAAGTAAAATCATGTTCTTTCGATAAGGTAAAAAAGACGAAAGGAAAAAACAT
>CAZLCO010000082.1:0-5845 GCA_964558005.1 uncultured Gammaproteobacteria bacterium
ACACAACGCACAAAACACAACATGTGGCTGTTGGGTTGCGCGCGCTGTGTTGTATATTTGTTTTGTATTCATCCGTAACAAGTAAAGATTGTTGGAATCAAAAACAACAATTTGTATGTTGTTGGTTTGAATTTCAGTTTGTGAAACAATCAAATAATGTTATAACTAACCAAATTGTATAAAATAAAATACATGGGTTTATTTCTGATTTAGTATTAACAAAAAAATCAATGAAATAATATTATAATGAAAATATACAAACAAAATCTAAAATTGTAAGAATTTTAGATGATGGATGTATTTAAAATATAACATATATATTTCAAGTTGTATCAAATATTTTCAGTGTACGTATAATTTAATGAAAAATTTTAAATTTGTATACCAAAAAAATATATCAACTTAAAATATATTATGAATAAAGTATAAATAATAAAAAAGATGCTTATTAGTTACAACTAGTTATAGTTATTAACTAAATAAGATATCATTTTTATTGAATAAAAAAACATAAATGCTTATAAATAAATTGCTTGCCATCACTGGTGTCAATTTATTTATATTAAGAAGGCATAATTCTGGTTGATCCTACCAGTAATATACGCTTGTCTCAAAGGTTAAGCCATGCATGTCTAAGTACACACTGATTTAAAGTGAAACCGCGAAAGGCTCAGTACAACAGCTGTAATTTATTAGATCATAAATCAGTTACTTGGATAACTGTGGAAAATCTAGAGCTAATACATGCAATAATGCACGGACCGCAAGGAACGTGTGCAGTTATTAGACAAACCAAGCGATATTTTTAATATCGATTTTCGGTGGAACTCTAGATAACTTTGCTGATCGTATGGTCTTGTACCGACGACAGATCTTTCAAATGTCTGCCCTATCAACTATTGATGGTAGTATAGAGGACTACCATGGTGGCAACGGGTAACGGGGAATCAGGGTTCGATTCCGGAGAGGGAGCCTGAGAAATGGCTACCACATCTAAGGAAGGCAGCAGGCGCGTAAATTACCCATTCTCAGTACGAGGAGGTAGTGACGAAAAATAACAATACAGGACTCATTAATGATGTTCTGTAATTGGAATGAGTTTACCATAAATCCTTTAACGAGGATCAAGTGGAGGGCAAGTCTGGTGCCAGCAGCCGCGGTAATTCCAGCTCCACTAGCGTATATTAAAATTGTTGCGGTTAAAACGTTCGAAGTTTGATTTTGTCCAGCACGAGCAGTACGCCTCAGTTACTGGTTGTACTATGCTTATGATGCTAGGACTATAAGTTTGTGACACCTATAATTTGGGCCACAATTGAAAGATTGTTGGTATCCGGTTATAGGCAAATTATCCTTGTTATGCCTTTAATCGGGTGTTTCATGTGATAAGTCCAACTATTTATTACCTTGAACAAATTAGAGTGCTCAAAGCAGGCTATTATTGCCTTGAATAATCTTGCATGGAATAATGGAATAGGACCTCGATCAATATATTTCATTGGTTTGAATCGATCAAGAGGTAATGATTAATAAAAGCAGTTGGGGGCATTAGTATTACGACGCGAGAGGTGAAATTCATAGACCGTCGTAAGACTAACTGAAGCGAAAGCATTTGCCAAGGATGTTTTCCTTAATCAAGAACGAAAGTTAGAGGATCGAAGGCGATTAGATACCGCCCTAGTTCTAACTGTAAACTATGCCAGCTAGCAATTGGATGTCGCTACTTTTAGGCGCTTTCAATAGCTTCCGGGAAACCAAAGCTGGGTTCCGGGGGAAGTATGGTTGCAAAGTTGAAACTTAAAGGAATTGACGGAAGGGCACCACCAGGAGTGGAGCCTGCGGCTTAATTTGACTCAACACGGGAAAACTTACCAGGTCCGAACTTAATTGAGTATGACAGATTAACAGCTCTTTCACAAAATTAAGGGTAGTGGTGCATGGCCGTTCTTAGTTCGTGGAATGATTTGTCTGGTTAATTCCGATAACGAACGTGACTCAATCATATTAAATAGATACCTATCAGCTGTTGAGGCGTTTGAGGTTTATCAATTATTGATTATATACTTTCGGGTGTATTGTTGATATTGGTAAATTGAGTTTCACCTGATAGTTTGTCTATTCTCCTTGTGGGAGTGGACTTTATCTGCTTAATAGGACAATTTGTGTTTAGCAAAATGAGATTGAGCAATAACAGGTCCGTGATGCCCTTAGATGTCCTGGGCTGCACGCGCGCTACAATGAAGACATCAACGTGTATCCTATACCGAAAGGTACGGGAAATCACTAAAACGTCTTCTTAGTTGGGATTGTGGACTGAAACTGTTCACATGAACCTGGAATTCCCAGTAAATGCGAGTCACTAGCTTGCGTTGATTACGTCCCTGCCCTTTGTACACACCGCCCGTCGCTACTACCGATGGATTATTTAGTGAGGTCTTTGGAGATGAACCCTGAAACATCATTCGGTGTTACTGGTGTTTCGTCAAAGTTGACCGAACTTGATGATTTAGAGGAAGTAAAAGTCGTAACAAGGTTTCCGTAGGTGAACCTGCGGAAGGATCATTATTGTAATATTAAAAAAATATATAATAATGTCTATTTTTACTTACCTTTTTATTATTACATTATTTACATAAAATTCAAAATAGAGATTAATCTATTTTGTTTTTAATATATATGTAAATAATGTAAACAAATAACCTAGGTAGCTATACGAAGAGCTTTAAAGACTAATACACCTAGGACCCCATATAAAAAAAAAAATTATAAAATGTTTGTTAAAATTAAAAAAAAAAAACTTAAATAAAAATATTAAAAACCTTAAACGGGGGATCACTTGGCTCATGGGTCGATGAAGACCGCAGCAAACTGCGTGTCACCATGTGAACTGCAGGACACATGATCATTGACATGTTGAACGCATATTGCACCCCATGCGATTAGATTTTGATATAAAATTTGTTTTTTATTAAAATCTGTGTGGGGTACACATGGTTGAGTGTCGTTATTTATATATTAAACTAATTTTTTGTTTTTTTAATTTTACTGAATAGTAAAAACAAAAGAATGGAAAAGCATGTTGTAGTATTTTTTTAAATTATAAAAATTTAAAAAAAACTATGAATAAATATATAAATAATGTATATATATTAATCCATTATTATTATTTAATATAACTATAATAAAAATGGTTTAAAATTAATATATGTATATATATATATAAAAATTATAATTATTGACGACCTCAACTCATGTGTGACTACCCGCTGAATTTAAGCATATTAATGAGCGGAGGAAAAGAAACTAACTAGGATTCCCTTAGTAACGGCGAGCGAAACGGGAATAGCCCAGCACGTAGACCGGCAGTTGTGATGACTGTATGGTGATGCCGTGTGCAGGAGTGCCTATTATCTTGCATCAAAACAATATGTTCAAGTCCATCTTGAATGAGGCCATTTACCCATAGAGGGTGCTAGGCCCGTAGTGACTATTGTTGATGTAAGAAGGTATCTCCTTGGAGTCGTGTTGCTTGATAGTGCAGCACTAAGAGGGAGGTAAACTTCTTCTAAGGCTAAATATTACCATGAGACCGATAGCGAACAAGTACCGTGAGGGAAAGTTGAAAAGCACTCTGAATAGAGAGTCAAAAAGTACGTGAAACCGTTTAAGGGTTTAAGCCTGATGAACCTAAATTTCTGAATGGGGAAATTCAATATTGTTATAATGAATCAATTATAATGGTATGCACTTTTCCTCTAGTAAGACGTTGCGATCCGTTAGAAAATTTTAGTGTGTTCTGTACATAGATGCCTGACTAGGAGTTTATACATTCAGCGAGTAACATGAATTTGTTTTTATGTGAAAGCGTATAAACTAGTTGGTATTCTTACAGATATCTGACGGTTTTTTGATAAATGTTATACTTGATGTTACGACATCATCATATTTTAATATATGAAGTATATACATGATCAGCAATGTTTTAGATTTAGGATACCATCAGGACCCGTCTTGAAACACGGACCAAGGAGTCTAACTTGTATGCAAGTCAATGAGATTATTAAAACTCATAGGCGTAATTAACATAACTTGTATTAATGGGATTACAAACAATATTAATTATATTGTTTTTCCATCCCCGGGTATCTTAATATATGTATTTTATCTTGTATATTATACTATAAAGATATACCGTGAGCATACAGGCTGTGACCCGAAAGATGGTGAACTATGCCTGATCAGGTTGAAGTCAGGGGAAACCCTGATGGAAGACCGTAGCAATTCTGACGTGCAAATCGATTGTCAGAGTTGGGTATAGGGGCGAAAGACCAATCGAACCATCTAGTAGCTGGTTCCCTCCGAAGTTTCCCTCAGGATAGCTGGAGCATAAACAATTTCGTAATGATTCTTATCTGGTAAAGCGAATGATTAGAGGCATTAGGATCGAAACGATCTTAACCTATTCTCAAACTATAAATGGGTACGTTGAATAACATTCTTGATTGATGTTATTTGTACTTTAATGCACTTGTGCATTGGTTGTTAGATCAATATGTGCTCAGTGGGCCAAGTTTTGGTAAGCAGAACTGGTGCTGTGGGATGAACCAAACGTAATGTTAAGGCGCCAAAATAAACGACATATCATGGATACCATGAAAGGTGTTGATTGCTAAAGACAGCAGGACGGTGGACATGGAAGTCGTCATCCGCTAAGGAGTGTGTAACAACTCACCTGCCGAAGCAATTAGCCCTTAAAATGGATGGCGCTTAAGTCGTTTGCCTATACATTACCGCTAAAATAAAATATAATTATATATCTTATGGGTATATAATTTTGAAATTTTAGTGAGTAGGAGGGTATGATGATGTGCGTTGAAGTATCTAGCGTAAGCTGATATGAAGCCGTCATTAGCACAGATCTTGGTGGTAGTAGCAAATATTCGAATGAGATCTTGGATGGCTGAAGTGGAGGAGGTTTTCGTGTCAACAGCAGTTGAACACGAGTTAGTCAGTCCTAAGGTCTAAGGGAAACCTGAACTAATGTGTATGATAATAGAAGAAAAAAAAATAGTTTTGAAATTATTATACTAAAATTAGTATCATTTCCATTTTAATAAAGACCGAAAGGGAATCCGGTTACAATTCCGGAACCTGTTGGGTATACGTTTGTATATAATATCTTGTATATTTATACAATCTCGGTAACGAGAAATTTTTATGGAGATGCCATCAGGAGGTATCGGAAGAGTTTTCTTTTCTGTTTTACAGTTGTACTCACCATGGAAGTCTTTCATAGAGAGATATGGTGTAATAAATTGGTAGAGCATGGCATTAAATTGCTGTGTCGATATTCTCTTGCTGGACCTTGAAAATCCATAAAAAGGCTACGCAAATTCCCAACAGTCTGTACCGAATCCGCAGCAGGTCTCCAAGGTTAAGAGTCTCTAGTCGATAGACCAATGTAGGTAAGGGAAGTCGGCAAATTCGATCCGTAACTTCGGGATAAGGATTGGCTCTGAAGATTGAGATAACTCGGGCTGGGCATAAACTAAAATTGGCTATTTATTTAGTTTGATTTTAGTTGCTAAGCCTGTTATGCACTTGTTTAAGACGGCTTAACGGCTATTTTAAACGTGGGTGTGAGTTATCAATTAACAATCAATTCAGAACTGGCACGGTCTAGGGAATCCGACTGTCTAATTAAAACAAAGCATTGTGATGGCCCTAACGGGTGTTGACACAATGTGATTTCTGCCCAGTGCTCTGAATGTCAACGTGAAGAAATTCAAGCAAGCGCGGGTAAACGGCGGGAGTAACTATGACTCTCTTAAGGTAGCCAAATGCC
>CAZLCO010000083.1:0-4997 GCA_964558005.1 uncultured Gammaproteobacteria bacterium
TAATAATCCAGCCACCTATTTATCCAGCCTGCATCCCTTTTTATGTCAGAAATCCTGTAAATTTCCCTGTATGTCCAATGATGGATTAAGCCGTCACGTTTTAGTTTGTCCAGAAGCCTTTCTACCCTATTAACTGTTAACACTTTGGTAGAACCCAGCTTACCGGTTGTGGTTATATATCTTAAAATATCCCCGGTATTTATTTTTAAAAATTCAGTATTGTCCTGCTTTTTTTGAATTAAAAAAGTACTGAATAACCTCTCCGACATATTATTCCTCAAATCATAACAGAGAAAGGGCTGTGCGATTTTAAATTCCTGATTTGCTAATAAATCTTCATGAAGACTGTATGTAAAATACCCGTCTGAGTCTCCTTTGCTGCCAGCGTTCCATTTAATTTCCACAAGTGGTTTAGCACCGGCGGTTTTACTCTTGACTATCATTTCTGGCAGGGTTTCAAGATAATTTTTGTACCGTCTTCGGTACTGGTTATTGTATCCGGTCTTAAGCCTTCTATTAAAATCTGTATGCTTTTCAAAGCATAGCAATAGATCGTCTATATTTAGCTTTGTAGGCTCACTTTTGCTATAAAAATGCATAAGTACAATCAAAATATCAATAAAAATATAATAATTCACTAAAAATGAATCAAATTTAACATTATTCATAGAAAAGCTGTAATTGTTTGTCAGGATTTCTTTATCAGAGCAGTTAAACAGATTTTTAACTTTCCCTGAATGAAGCAAGTCTAAAAATTCAAAAAATAGATTGCTTTTGGGACATACAAATTCTCCTGGCTGTATAGCCAAGTGGCTCCTAATAAAATTGTTTCTATTCCAGATTAATCGTCTGTATCTTTCAGGATGCTTTAAACGTAAAATTTTGTCCTTGCCATATTCTTCCCTAAGTATTTTTCCAAAAACGTTATGGCTTGGCACGGGTTTGTTACTGAAGGACTCCTCTTGTTTTCTAAATTCCAACAATGCTGCCCTTTTTGCCTGAAGGAGGGTTATGTCTTTGTTTTGAAAGTAATGCTTTTTAAATATCGGATAAAAAGCATTAATAACTTCATTTTTTTCATCTTCTGTCCTATATTTTGGGAATAATCCGCTTACTCCGTGCTGAATATATTTTCTTTTTGCGGTAATAAATGAATTATAGGAGACAGTCATATCAGGATTTTTATCGTTCCATCTTTTTAAATAGCTCTGTAGGAATTTCCCACATAAAGTGCCTGCTTCGTTTAATACTGTGACATATTTAGTCACTTTTAATTTTTTATGGCATGTTAGTTTATTAAATTCTGCTTCCTGCGCTTTTGTGAGCTGGATTTTTTTCGCATCTTGTTTGTTTACTGAAGAATCCCAACCTTTAATATTTTCAAAGCCTTGAAATATGTACTCATTTCGATTTTTCAAGAGTAAATTTTCCTGTTCCAGTTCATTTAATATATTCTGAACTTGCATTTCATCAATTTCTGTAATTATGGAAAGCTCATCAGCTGTAAATTTTCCAAGTATTTTAGCTAATTTAACAATTTTTGCTTTCATAAATAACTCCTTTAGCCTGTTTTAATTTCTTCTATATCGTTAGTAATAAACTCTTTCAAGGTTATTTCATCAAGTACGCTTAATCCGTTTGCAGAGGCTATCTGCTCTGCCCTGTTGATAATTCTTACAATTTGCCTGAAACGATTTGACTTGCTATAGATAAAATTAACTGCGCATTCGGTCATTTCCACTTCTGAAAGCTGGGTTATTATTTCCTTTACATCCTGATGCGAGAATGGTTTGAATTTCACAATTTCTGAAAGCCTATCATAAAGGTGTTTATACCTCATAAGTTTTTTATGAGCCATCCCCATCCCAACAAGGATAACAGGGACGTCTGTTTTATCGTGCAAATCTCTTATGATTTCTATAGCTTTAGTGTCAGCTGCAAGGTAATCTACTTCATCCACTATAATCGGGGTTCGTTTTTCCTTAAGAACCCTTACGCATTGCTTGAATAAGTCTATTGAGTAATAGTACGGAATTTCGCCTAATTCCTCTACAATCTCATGAACGAGCCACCTGCCCGACATAAGGTTTGTGCCCCGAATATAGACAGCATCATTTTGCGACACCCACCATAAAACAGCTTTACTTTTCCCAAGCCCCGGTTCCCCATATACAAGAGCCATTCCTGGAACGTTTTCAGCCCTGTTTTTGATGTTGTTCATCATATTAATAAAATTTTTAACATTTTGGGTTCGAACAAATACTTTTTTCATTCCGTCTCCTCACCATAAATTTCCATAAATTCTTTTGATTTCCTGTAATTTTCAAACCAGTGCCTGTCTTCCTGGGAGTGGCAGCCGTTTTTAAGATGCCATTCATATCTTTGGAATTTACTTTCAAAAACAGGTCTGGTTAAAGGTTTTTCTGCTATTACTTTTACTGTTGTTGGCATTACCTCTTTTATTTCTTGCTTTTTATCCTCTTCCATTACTAAAACCTCCAGTTTTTCAATATCTTCTACTGATAAAAATTGCTTAACTGCTTTTATTGTTTTGTTTCTGAGTTTTCTTTGTTTCACTATTTTTTGTTTGTAATCCTGAATGTCATTAATATCGCCGAGATGCACTGCCATTGGATGGGTTGAAGTGACTCTTTCAGCCCTGCACAGAAATTCTCCTTGCATTGAATAAACTTTGATATGGCTTAAATCAAACAGGCTATATTTGATTATTGCTTTATCCCTTATGCCATAAAGCGTATCGTCATAGTAATCAGATTTTAAAAACCGGATTCCGTTGCGGTGGATAGTTTTTATTTCCTGCGCCATCATCAGGTCATCCAATTCCTGTTCATTAATATTTTGCTTTTCTATTGTGGCAAGGACTTCTGCGATTGTTTTATCCGGAACATTTGAGCAGGGAAGGGAATGTTTATACTCCAGCCAGCAGTTAATAAGCCTTATTGCCTCTTCTATTGTCGGCACATAGCCTGAGTGAATTTCCCTGTGGAGTTCTTCATTTCTTTTCATATATGCCGGTTTATTATCAATACTGCTGCCGATATAACTTGGCAGCAGCTTTTCAAAACTTTCCTGAAATTCAAGGAAAAATCTTTCTATCACCTTTGCCCGGGCATTATACGGCGATGCGAATACCGGTTTTATTCCCAGCTTGCCATATATTCCGATAAATCCCAGTTCTTCAAAGTCCTTGTCCCCTGTAAAAAATTTTGCACGAAATGCCCTGCCATTATCCTGATATACTATTTCTGGAATCCTGCCGATGTTTAAAATCGAGTTACGCAGGGCACTTGCTATACATTGAGTGTCCTCTTCAAGCATAATTTCAAACCCCACAAGCCCGCCGGACTTCCAGTCAAGGAAGCCGACTAATACTGCCCTGCATGGTTTGCCTGTAAAGGGATTAAGCAACTGAAAATTTAATTTTTTCCCGTCTGAAACCAATACCTGCCCGACTTCCAGTACACTCGCATCACGTACAATGTACGGTTCGACAAAATCCCGCAGCCCTTTGCTACCTTCTCGTGCCAGTATCCATTTATCAAAATGATTTTTTTTGAACCACCGGGCATATCTTCTGAAGGTTATATCTTTTGGCAGGATTTCATATCCCCGCTTTGTTAATATATGCTTTGTCAGTCCTGTTGCTTTGCCGATAGAGAATTTATTCTGATTAAGAAGAATTTTCATAAATATTTGTATTTCTTCTTCAGTTAATGAGGTTCTTATTTCCCCTGCTCCTTTGAAATTATATTCCGGTACAAGGCGTGTCCAGTCTGATGTACCTGATAATTTTGCCTTCCATCTGTATATTGTTCCTATTGAAGTGCTACCAAGTGTCTGATAGATGTCTTTATAGAATTCGCCGGTGTTATACAGGTCAAAAAATTCTTTACCTGCCTGCTGTTTATTCTTTTTACCTTTTTTATACTCCTGCCAGAGGTTTATCAAGTCTATTCTGGCAAGAGCAATTTTCTTCATTGCTTCTGGAATTATTTTTTCCTGCACCGGCTGGGTTATTTGCACAGGCAGTGTTTCAATATTTTCAAAAGCTATAGCTCTGTAGTATTCATTAAGATATTTATTCTGTAATTCAGTATCCAGTGAGCTTAAGCATATTTTATAACTCTTTCCTCCTAGTATATCTTCTGTTTTAGTAATAAATTTCTTTTGCCTTATTGCAATTCGTATTGCCCGGGTTGTTACTCCTTTTAATTTGGCTACTGTTTTTACATCGAGCCATATTTTAGTTGTATCTATTAGTTTTTCAGTCATTATCAGTCCCAAGTTTCTTTTATACTGTTGGTATGATAAATCTACGGGGAAAATTTTCAATAGAAATCGAGAGAATATGTCTGTTTATGTCTGAATATATTCTTTTATGTCGGGGAATAATTAATCTGAAAATTTGCAAACCTATATTAATGTTGGTTATGTGTCATTACAGAAACGTTTCTTAAAGTCTATTAACACAAATGGACTGATTAATTTGTTTTACTATCAGCAGGACATCCTTCTTAAGCTATAATTTTCTCTGCATGTAATTAACAGGTAGATTGAAAATTATCACTATTAAGCTCCATAAAGCGAATTATACAAAACCGGCATAAAGATGCATAAAGACACAGATTTTTACATAGAGACATATTTCCCCTAAACTTCCCCATATTTCCCATAAAAATTATATTCGCACTAATTTAGCCAATAGGCATGTGGTTTTACCAGTTTTTACCATCGCCAAAAGTCCTAATATTAAAAGCCTTCAGGCAGTTTGCTAAAATATACAAAGGAAAAAACTGGTAAAAGCTGGTAAAGAAGCGGTAAAAGGCGGTAAAAAATTCATAATACGCATATATGCCTGTATTTTAGATTACATCGGGCTTATAGCGGTTTTCCTCACTCGCATTTTACCGGATAAAACATAGTACTCATTCTTTTTATTCTCGGCTTTCTTTTTTTTCTTCTTACAGCAAGGTTTT
>CAZLCO010000084.1:0-4906 GCA_964558005.1 uncultured Gammaproteobacteria bacterium
TTTCCATCGCTTACACGTACATCAATGATTATAAACCTCATGCAGAGAGAGTGGCAATTTGAACACTTTTTCACACCGGCCGCCCCAGCGGCCAAAAATAGCTCGTGGCAAGGCTTTGTGATGTTTCAGCCTGCGGGTTGGTTAGTGCGAACCCGGAGGCCGAAGGCCGACTTGTTCGCACATGAAGCTGGGAAGAGGACAGCGCCAGCAGGCCAGAAACATAGAAGCCGACGCCCCGGGCGCAGTTTTTGGGTGACTTTTTTTAAAAAAAGTCACCCGGCCCGGAGGGTAAAAAAATTATAAGCATTATCGGTTAGACCCCGGATCAAGTCCGGGGTGACGTTTTTAACTTACAAGCGGAGGTGGAAGATTGCTTCGTCGCTTTGCTCCTCGCAATGACGGGAAGAGGTGTGGGATGACAGGCAAAGGTTGGGTCGGGGACCCAACCTACGGTTTTAGCCTTTGGATCTAAAGTTTTAGCAAAATTAGAAAGACCCCGTGTCAGGGCACGGGGTGACATAAAGTTTAAAAGCGATATTGGAAGATTGCTTCGGGCTAAAGCTCTAGCAATAACATGCGTGAGATTTAATTTTTTGTATTAAAATAGAAAAAAGCAAAAATGGAGATAATTAACCATGAGCAAACTCTGGAGCGGAAGATTTCAAAAATCCACACACCAGCTTACCGATGACTTTAATTCGTCAATACATTTTGACCAGAGGCTTTATAAACAGGACATCACAGGCAGTATAGCCCACGCTAAAATGCTCGGCAGGCAGGGAATCATTCCGGCAGAGAACGCAGAGCTTATACAAAAGACTTTAAAAGAAATCCTCGCTGATATAGAAGAGGGCAAAGTCGAGTTTGACATTGCCGCAGAGGATATTCACATGAACGTGGAGCAGATTTTGATTGACAGAATAGGCGATGTTGGTAAAAAACTCCACACCGGCCGCAGTAGGAACGATCAGGTCGCCCTTGATATGCGGATGTATTTAAAAGACGAAATACAAATCATTATAGAAATGATAACAGAGCTTCAAAAAGTGCTGCTGAATATGGCCAAACAAAACACCATGACCATAATGCCGGGCTATACACATTTGCAAAAAGCACAGCCGTTGAGTTTTGCGCACCATTTAATGGCTTATGTGGAAATGTTCAAAAGGGATAAGCAAAGATTAAAAGATGCATATAAACGCACCAACGTGCTTCCGCTAGGGGCAGGCGCGCTGGCCGCTACCACATACCCCTTGGACAGGGATTTTGTGGCGCAGGAGTTAGGGTTTGATGAGATTTCCCTCAACAGCCTTGACGCTGTTTCTGACAGGGACTTTTGCCTTGAATTATTGAGCAGTCTGTCTATAATGATGATGCATTTGAGCAGGTTTTCAGAAGAAATTATCCTCTGGTGCTCGCATGAATTCCAGTTTGTTGAGCTGGACGACGCTTTCAGCACGGGAAGCAGCATTATGCCGCAGAAGAAAAACCCTGATATCGCAGAGCTGGTAAGGGGCAAGACAGGCCGCATTTACGGCAGCCTTATGGCGCTTTTGACTACGATGAAGTCCCTGCCGCTTGCTTATAACAAAGATATGCAGGAAGACAAAGAGCCGGTGTTTGATGCGGTGGACAATGTAAAGATGTGTTTGCCGGTATTTACCGATATGGTAAAGACAATGAAGGTTAAAAAAGACCGGATGTATGAAGGGGCAAAGGGCGGGTTCACCAATGCAACGGATTTAGCTGATTATCTGGTCAAAAAAGGCGTGGCGTTCAGGGATGCTCATTCTATAGTGGGTAAGGTAGTGTTCTCCTGCATAGAAAGGGGCATTGGGCTCGAGGATATGACGCTGGAGGAGTACAAAGCGGTTTCCCCGGCTATAGAAGAGGATGTTTTTAAAGCCATATCGCTTGAAGAATGCGTTAACAAGCGCAATGTTATTGGCGGACCGGCTGAGGATATGGTTAGAAAGGCAATTGAAATTAACGAAACTTTGCTTTAATAAGACATAGTTATAGTATTAAGTAAAGAGTTAAATGTTTCAAAAACTTATCTGGAGCGAAGATTATATAACCGGCAATAAAGAGCTTGATGATTATCACAAAAATATTTTTGAGCTTACAAATGAGTTATTGTTAATGTTCAAAGATACAAACAGGTATATGAATCAAATACCGGAAAAAACCCGGGATTTTTCATCAGCTCTTTTAGAACATCTGGAAGTTGAGGGCAATCTTTTAAAAAAATATGATATACCTGATTTTCAGAAACATCTGGATGACCATGAAAGATTTAAACAACAGATAAATACAATAAATAATTATGAGATTCCAATAATATTAAAGGCCATAACTATAGGGTCTATTATTTGTGATTATTTTTTAGAACATTTTCCCATTTATGACAAACTTCAGATACCTGTTTTGAATAAAAAAATATCAGAAGAACAGAAAAACCTGAAATAAAAGGCATTTTTAAAGTTCGGCTTCTTCTTCCTGTTTTTCCTGAAGTTCCTCAAGCTCTTCTTCAAGCTCTTCCTCGTGTTCTTCGAGGTCGTCTTTAAGCCTTTCGAGTTCATCTATCCGGTCTTCAAGCTCATCCTCGGTGGGCGTGTTTATTGGCAAATCAACCGTGATGGGCACATGGTCGGAGATGGGAGGTGTGGTCGAGTAATTGAGGTTATACAGGGTTCTGCCAAAAAACGGCGCAAAGCTGTTTTCGCCGGGTTTTACAAACAGCCAGTCCAGTTTGAATTTTCCGATATAAAAATTACGCTCAAATTCATATGTGGGAACAAATCCCTTAAAGCGTCTGTGGTTGGAGGCTGATAACATACCCCAGTTGTTGTTAACAGAGCGGTACATGTCGCCTTCAAAGTCAAATTCTTTACGGTCAGTAAAAATCATATCTTTTATAGCCCTGAATACCAGTCTTTCCGGGTTTGGAGAGATTATCGGGATATTCATTACAGTGGGGTTGCTGTGCTTTCTGGTGATATTTACCGCAAGCTGGCTGGCTGAGAATATCATTGCCTGAGGTATTAGGAGGTTTATAATTTGTTTGCCCATATAGTCAATGCTGGTAATTCTTTTTTTGATTTCTCTTTTAATTGTTGTGGGCCTGCCGTCCGAGCAGGTAGTGTTAAAGTCGCCGCCCATTACTATGGGGTTATTTATGTTTCGTATGCTTTTAAGCAGTTCTTCTGTCTGTTTGTGCCGGTTTTCAGATATCGTCCTGTTTTCAAGGTGGACGGCAACAACAGTGAGCGGTTTTTCTGCGCCGGGGATTTTCACGTCAGCCAGCAGAGCCATCCTGCTGCCGCGCCTGATTTCCCGGAATATAGCCTCGCTGAAAATTAGTTTTGCGGCTTTTCTTCTGGCGACTTCAATTTGTACGACCCTGTCCTTTTCGTCGTTAAACCAGTCATAGTAATCAGTGAGCCTTACCACCCTTACGTTTTTTAGCGGGAAGCGGCTTAAAATAGCGTTGCCGTGAAGGCCTTTGTATCTTTGTTTATCAACGACATATTCTTCGTTGGGAAATAAAAACTTTTCCTCTGACCATTCGTATTTCTCTAGCCCGAGGTGTACGGGGTCAACTTCAACATATTCAACGCCGAATGCGTAGTTAAATCCGAGGATTTTCCCCAGTTCTTCAGGCACATTCCTGTAGCGGGTTCGGGGCATTCCTATATCTGCTTCGTTAACTATAAGGATATCAAGGTTTTCCAGTACTTTAATCTCTTCCTGTATTTTTTTAAGCTCTTTATTTTTAGCCCTTTTGTAGAAATTTTCCTTATCGTCAAAAATCATCTTAATAAGGTTTAAATTTCTTCCTCTGGAAATATTCCATGAGCCGACTCTTACAAAGTCGCCTAAAAGCGGGCTATGGTGCAACTGGGTGTTTTCCGGGGCGATGGTGTTGTCCACAAGCGGG
Organism: uncultured Gammaproteobacteria bacterium; assembly: GCA_964558005.1. GTDB lineage: Bacteria > Cyanobacteriota > Vampirovibrionia > Gastranaerophilales > UBA9971 > JANQGS01. The sequence continues at coordinate 3,941 of CAZLCO010000084.1, forward strand.
CTGTTAAGCAATAACTGCAGCTTTTCGTTTAGTTCAGGCCCGTTATCTTCTGTTTTAGAAAGTTCTACAAGTTCGTCAAAAGTCAGGTGATTAATGAATTCATTTTTTTCAAGACAGAGCGCAAACGTGCTGTTAAAACACAGTGTGAAAACCAAAAATATTCTTAGAAAAAACATAGTTATTTATACCAATAAAAAAAAACTGCATATCCGATAAAATTATTGTAATGCAAAATAACGTAGAAATAAAAATAAATGAATTGACCCTTATGGGAACAATAGGAATCCCGCCAAATGCCCGGGGTATAATAATCTTTGCGCATGGTAGCGGGAGCGGTCGCCACAGCCCAAGAAACAGTCTTGTGGCGGAAAAGCTCCAGAATGAAGGCTTTGCGACGCTGTTATTTGACCTTTTAACTCCTTATGAGGACCTTGAGTATATGAACAGGTTTAATATTGACCTGTTGAGCAAGCGGCTGGAGTTCGTTACAAAATGGGTACAGAAAAATGACTATACTAAAGACCTCCCTATAGGCTATTTTGGCGCAAGCACAGGAGCAGCAGCGGCACTTGTGGCGGCGGCGGGATTAAAGCCCGACATAAAAGCGGTGGTGTCAAGGGGCGGACGGCCTGATTTGGCTGAAGATTCCACGCTTGCCTGCGTTGAGTGTCCGGTTTTGCTTCTGGTCGGCGGGGATGACCATCTTGTGATTGACCTTAACAAGAATACTTTTGAAAAAATCAAGGGGCCAAAGGAGTTTAATATTGTAAAAGGGGCAACGCATTTGTTTGAGGAAGAGGGCACGCTTGAGAAGGCAGCGGAGCTGGCGGTGGAGTGGTTTAAGCGGTTTGTTCTGTAATTAATTTTGATAAAATCTACTAGTGGTCTAAAGAAGTTTTCGTTAAATCAATTTTTAAAAAAAGGCCGAGCTAGCCCCGAAGGGGCGTAGCGAGGCCAAAAAAAAAC
>CAZLCO010000085.1:0-2839 GCA_964558005.1 uncultured Gammaproteobacteria bacterium
CTTTTAATGAGTTTTAAAGTGTATAAAGATTAAATCCAGGGAGTTAGGATTATTTTTATCAACAAATTTTCTGTATCTGCCAGCAGTAACATTAACAGAAGTATGCCCGAGCTGTTTTTGGATGTATGTTAACGGCATGTTTTTTTCAATAAGCATTGCAGCATAAGTATCTCGAAGATTCATAAATCCCACTTCCCCGACACCTGCCTTTTTGATCAAGGGATTAAATTTATTTTTTACTACATCATCAGGTTCCTGAGGTTTACCTTCCGGATCAGGGAACACAAACTCAGTGTCAGGGCAATTGTTTTGCCATTCTTTTAAAGCAATCAGAATTGATTTGGGGACATCAATTTTCCTTCTGGCAGTATGTATCTTGTGTCTGGTTATTTCTCCTCTGTAAATGCTTGTGTTTACAAAAATTTTATTTTCCTGCCAGTCGATTTTCTGCCATTTCAAGGCAAATATTTCCCCCGGAGTCATCCCTGTCGTCAGTGCTGTTAGTATTATCACGTATAATTCGTTATTTTTTTCTTCCCCGCATTGTTTTGCTGTTTGTAAAATCGTTTTAATTTCTTTATTGGTAAGTATTTTTATATCATCATCAGTTTTATTAAGGTTTTTTACAGGAGGGATATATTTATCCGGAGAATAAATTCTCAGGATTTTTTCCAGAGCTGTTATTTGCTCTTTTATAGTAGTCGGACTTAAATGATGAAGCTGCATTTTTAACTTATATTTCTTTATTATTTTTTCATTTATTTCATCCAGCCTGTATTTTTCAAAAAACGGAATTAAATGATAATTTATGTATGTGGTGTAATTTTTTATTGCTGAATTTTTAAGTTTTCTTTCTTCTGATAAATACTTGAGATAATCAATAGCCGCTGATTTAAAATCATTAAATCCATATTTTTTAAATTCATCAATTTTCACCCGTTTTTTGGGCCGGTAAAATTTTGCTAATTTTTCATCATTAAACTTTAGTATATCTTTTTGGATTCTTGTTGTAACAGAGCAGTAAGTTGGGAACTCCCAGCTTTCCATATCAGGATTTTCGCTTAAAAATTTTTCTTTATATCTATTGTAATTATCTTTTAAGGTTTTGCCGGTATTTTGAAATAAATATTCTTTAAAATCAGAGTATAATTTTTCGCTTAAATTACTTTTTTGAATTGTAAAAATCCTTGCTGCAGGAATTAAACCTTCTATTCCAAAGCGTTTTAATTCCTTCCTTGCCCTGACAAAACTAGTTTTAGACGTTTTCATATCAGGATGTTCTTTATTCCATTTATTTTTAATATAGTCATCAAGCCATACCCCTGTTAAGCCGTTTACTTCCCTGAGAAGTAAAATATATTTATCAACTTTTTTTTGAATAAATTTGGGCGCATTTTTATATGCTCTGGAAGTTTTCCTGTCATCAAAGAATTTTTCAATTTCTTCCTGTGAAAAAATAATCCTGAGCGCATCAACTTTGGGAAATAGTTTTTTATTTGTAGACTGGAATTTCTTTTGGTCTTCATAATAAATATATGAACCTTCTTTTTTTTGTTTTCTGATTTTTCCTGAAGCTAAAAGCAATTCAAGTTCTTTTTCAATTACTGTAAAATCTTCCTCCAGCATAATTACCAGGTCATCAATAGTGAACTTATTCAATTTTTTAGCTAATCTTAATAATTTTTGCTTCATTATGTGCAAACTCCTTCAGGGTTTTTCCGTCAATTGTATTTAATCCGTTTGTCCTGCAAATATTTTCAGCCATATCAATATACATTATTATCTGCCTGAGCCTGTTTGCCTGACAAAAGATATGTTTTACAGCGCACTCTGTCATTTCAATTTCACTGAGCTGGTTAACTATGGACAGGACATCTCTGTAGGAGAAAGATTCAAAGAATAACCTGTGTGAAATCCTGTCATACAGATGTCTGTAGCGCATAAGTTTTTTATCAGCCTGTCCCATCCCCACAAAAACAATCGGGATATCAGTTCTGTCGTGGAGGTCTCGAAGTGTTTCAATGGCTCTGGTATCATTTAAAAGATAGTCAATTTCATCGACTATTATTGTGCGGGGGTTCTCTTTTAGCTGGTTAATGCACTGTTTGAACAAATCTGACGTTCTATAAAACGGAACTTCTCCCAGCTCATCAACAAGTTCCTGAAGCAACCATTTGCACGACATCATATTGGCGCCCCTTACATAGACAGCATCATTATTAACCGCCCACCACAGGGAGGTTCTAGACTTGCCTAGTCCCGGGTCTCCATATACAAGAGCCATTTTACAAACCCCTTCAGGTTTATTGCGAAGTGAATTCATAAGGGACACAAAGTTTTTAACATTCTGGGTTTTTACAAATATTCTGTGCATTACTGTTCCTCGTTTGCGTAAGCGGGATTAAAAACATTTTTACTCGTTCTCATAAAGTAATCTGTATTCATCGCTGTTTTTGTAATCAGTAAGCCACCTTCTTTCTTCAACAGATGTGCATCCATGCTCCATCAAGTATTCAAATCTTTGATAGCTGTTGGCAAATACAGGTTTTTCAATAATATCTTCTGATCCTGTTTTTTTATTTACTGTTTTTTTGTTCTTTTTGATTTCAAAAGGCGGATTTGTTTTAGCTTCTTCAATACTGTCTTCTATCATCTGGGTTTCAAGAAATTTAACTTCTTCTTTGGGCAGGTATTTTTTAATACTGCGGAGGGTTCGATTGCGGAGTTGGGCCGGTTTTTTAATTTTCCTGATGAAGTCTTCCCTGTCCTTGATTTTGCCAAGGTGGTATGCCATAGGGTGAGTGCCTGTAACACGTTTTGCCGAGCAGATAAAATCTCC
>CAZLCO010000085.1:2939-4815 GCA_964558005.1 uncultured Gammaproteobacteria bacterium
CTGTAATCCAGCCAGCAATCGATAAGCCTTATTGCTTCCTGTATTGTCGGAACATATCCCTTATTTAGTTTGTTATACAGTTCCTTGTGGAACTTTTCATTGCGTTTCAGGTGAGCTGGCTTGTTTTCAATATTGCTGCCGGTGTAAGTCGGCAGTAATTTTTCAAATTCTTCCTGAAATTCTTTGAAGAAGCGTTCTATGACCTTGGCTCTGGCGTTATAAGGTTTTGCATACACCGGCTTTATTCCAAGATTGGTGTATATTCCGTTAAACCCGGCCTCGCTAAAATCAGTGGAGCTATTAAAATACTTGGCTTTAAATGCTTTTCCATTATCCTGGTAAACTATTTCAGGAACCATATCAAGGTTAATAATCGCCATACGCAGAGCTGAGGCTATGCACTGGATATTCTCTTCAAGCATGAGTTCATATCCGGCCAGATAACCTGATTTCCAATCCAAAAAACCAACAAGTATTGCTCTTGATGGCCTTCCGGTGAAGGGGTTAATTACAAGGCACGATAGTTTATGCCCGTCAGCTACAAGACATTGGCCGACCTCAAGTTTTGAAATGTCTCTTTTAATATACGGCATCACACAATCCCGCAATTTTTTCTCTCCCTCCCGCATCAGCACCCATTTATCAAAGTTTGTCTTTTTAAAATACTCTGCATATCTCCTGAAAGTCACAGGTTTAGGTATGTTTTCAACTCCTCTTTTTTCAAGGATGTAGGTTGTGAGCTTAATTGCCTTGCCGATACTGAACTGATTCGGGTGCAGTAATAATTTTAAAAAGATTCCGATTTCTTCTTCTGTCAGGATAGTGCGGTATTCCTGAAAAGATGTATAATTGTACTGAGGAACAAGCACTTCCCAGGATTCATATTCGCTGTATAGTTTATACCAGCGCTGAAGGCTGCCACGAGAAACTTTGCCAATAATTCCAAAAACATTTCTCAGGTACTCGCCTGAGTTGTACAGATCAAGAAAGAGTTTATCACCTGTTTGTTTGGGTTTATGCTTATCCCTGAATTTTTGCCATTCCTTAATCAAGTCAACTCTTGCCAGGGCGATTGTTTTTGCGGTTTCAGGTATAAAGCCAGATTGTGTTTGAATTTGCTTAACAGCGGGAACTGATTCAATATCAGCTTCCAGCTCCACAATCTGCTGGTAATATTTATCCCTGTAAATTTCCTGCACGCTTGGCTCAAGCGATGATAAAAGAATTTCATAACTTTTTCCACCCTGCGTATCAGTCTGCCTGAAAACATATTTATTCTTTTTAAGAGCTAGTCTTATTGCCCGTGGAGTAACTCTTTTTATTTCAGCAACTGTTTTTACATCTATCCATTGTTCGTTGAAATTCATTATCATTGCCTTTACAGATATTTTTATACTGTATCAGACATGATAAATCTCTTCCCGCGAATTGGAAGTCTCTTTCCCGTGATTATGTCTATCTTGCAACAATTAATACTACAAAAAAAATTAACATCACAAGCAGGGTGTTTTGGCTGAACACCCTGCTTGTTTAACCACATTTGGTTTTCTTTTTTTTCTTTTTTACTTCTCCGGCAGTGCCTGGAAGTTGTTATGAATGAGTAAAGTTGTCCAGGCGTCTGCCGGGAGTCCTTTAACCATATTAGTGGTTATTTCGGTTAACCATTCTTTTCTTGATATCGATAGATATAGTATGCTATCACCTAGGATTTGAGAACTTATATTAAGCCAATGCAGCACTAGCCTATATTTTGTTCTCTTATTTTAATTATACTTTTGATATATATTGATTTAATCCACTGTTAAAAATAGCCACTCTTTATGCATGAGGTTTATAATCATTGATGTACGTGTAAGCGATGGAAAGATTTAATGGA
>CAZLCO010000086.1:0-4713 GCA_964558005.1 uncultured Gammaproteobacteria bacterium
TAAAATTTAATTTTGTTCCTGATAAAATTTTATAGGTAGCAACTTACGTTTAAATTAATAGTTTTGGTTAATATTGCAAATGAACATATAATTTAAAAAGTAGAAATTTCTATTGTTTTTAAAATGGCCAATAAAGCACAAAAAAAAATTGTTTCGTTTCCCCGAATGGGAAATATTTCAATCCCTGTAAAAGCATTACTGCAAACTATAGGCGCACAAGTATACCTTCCTCCTGAAAATAACAGGCAAACCCTTAGTCTCGGAGTAAAAAACAGCAGCGAATCTATTTGTCTGCCTTATAAATTAAATCTTGGAAATTACATACAGGCGCTTGAAGCCGGGGCAAATACACTGTTAATGTTTCAGGCACCCGGTACATGCAGGCTGGGGAATTATACAAGACTGGCAAAATCAACACTAAGAGAACTTGGATATAAATTTGAAATGATAGTTTTTGATATGTACAAAGGCAAATTAAGGGAAATATCGGATAAATTTGCTCTAACTGCCGAAAATCCCAAAATTATTGATATTTTGAGAGGGATTAAGCTGGGTTTTGAAAAATTTGAAGCCCTGGATTCAATAGAAAGAGAGCTTTTTTATATAAGGCCAAGAGAAATATGTCCCGGAAACGCTGAAATTGTTTATAAATCCGGAATCAGTCTTATAGATAATGCGCAATCACACAAAGAAATTAAACAGGCACTGCAGTTTTGTTTTGAAAAATATAAGGATATTGAGATTGACCGGAATAAATATGTCCCCAAAATATATTTAACAGGCGAATTTTTTGTACTTCTTGACCCGTTTGCCAATATGGGTATTGAAAAAGAGCTTGGGTATATGGGGGTTGAGGTACACAGGCAGATAATGCTGTCAGACTGGATAAACAATGCACTTAAGCCGAAATTTATTTACAAGAAGGAATCTCACAGGGAAAGATCAAAGAGATACGCTAAAACATTTTTAAACAGAGCTATTGGGGGAGAAAGCCTGGAGTCCATAGGGGATACTGTATTCGCTGCTAAAAATAATATTGACGGGGTGGTGCATATAGGGCCATTTAACTGTAATCCCGAAATAGTAAGTCAGAACATTTTGCCTAAAATAAGCATGAGTGAAAATATTCCCGTGATTTCAATTATGATGGATGAATTCACGACAAAGACAGGCCTTATAACAAGGCTGGAAGCATTTGTTGACCTTTTGTTCAGAAAGAATGATTCGAGAATTTATGAAAAATACAGATAAAACCAGAAATAATATGACTTTAGACCGAATCAAATACTTCGGTCATTTATTGGGTGGAATTAAAGAAGTTATTCACAGCAGGTTTTTTGTTAAAAGACCCAGACCGTTTACTTTTTCCCATATGGTAACGAGTAAATGCAACTGTAATTGCGATTTTTGTTTTTGGAAACACCACAGAGATAATGATGATTTATCTTTGCGGGAAATTCAGAGGATTTATAAAGAAGCTCGCACAGAAGGTTATATGAACAGTATTTTATGGGGAGGGGAGCCGCTGTTAAGGCAGGACTTTACTGAAATAGCCAAGGCCTCACATGATGCGGGTATGTATACAAAAATGGCTACTAATGGCTGGTTTTTAAAAGAAAATCATGAGTTCGGAAAGTATATGGATTTGATATTTGTTTCCCTTGATGCTGTCGGTTCAAAACACGATAATTTGAGGAAAAAGCCCGGTCTTTTCGACAGGTGTGTTAATGGTATTGAATTTCACAAGTCGTATTATCCTAAAATGAGGATATATGCCTGCTGTACAGTTTCAGCGGCTAATGACCTCGAATCAATAAAAGACATATCAAAACTCAGTAAAGATATGGATATTCTGCTATATTTTACGGTTAATAAAAGCTATCATGATTTCAAAGACTGGGAAGGCAAAAATGGATTCAAAGAGTTAGAGCTTGAAAATGAAAGCCTGTCAGAAATATTCAGGGAAATATATGCATTAAAACAGCAGGGTTATCCTATAAGGAATTCCAATTATTTTATGAAATATATTATTGATAAAAAGACTTATTATGAATGTCATTGGCCGCAAATTGCCACTGTAATGTATTCAAATGGTGATTTATTACGGTGTTATGACAGAAAACCTTTTATAAGCGTTAAAAACAGGCCGCTTAGAGAAGTTTTAAGGTCAAAGGAATTTATCGAGGTCGCAAATTATTGTCGGGAATGTAAACTGTCCTGTGTGGGGAATTATGCACTTGATGCGTCCGGGTTATGGCGGTTTGAGTGGCCGGCAATAAAGTCATTGGCGGAAATTGCAATTACGTAAAATTTACGGCACTAAAACATCTATAGCACCTGGCAGTATATTTATATTTAGTTCTTTTTGATTTGTAAACTTTTCTCCATCGATATGCCAGTTGTCTTCATCAGTCTCAATACTGACTGTTTTCCCCTGCGCATGAAAAGGCTTTGCTTTCAAAACAAATATGTCAAGCTTTCCGTCATTTACTGAGCTGTTAGGGTTGATTCTGCAGATATTTCTAAACAGGTTGCCGGCATTTGCTATTATTAGTGAACTGCCTTTTAGCACAATTTCCTGACCGTCTATTTTAAGTTTATAGGTTTTTTGAGAAAGCCTGAAAACATTTATAATTCCCTGCAAAACATATGCCATATAACCTATTTTTTCTTTAAGAGTTGTTTTTGAGGAATTAATAATGTTTGCGTCATAACCCATACCAACTCTAAGTGAAAAATATTTATCCCCGGCTTTGCCAATATCTACTTTTAATGTTTTATTTAAAAGGATTATATCAAGTGCTTTTCCTGTGTTGGAAGGGATTGACAGGCTTGCTGCAAAGAGGTTTGCAGTGCCGGCGGGGATTATACCAAGTTTTTTATTGGTATTTACAATATAAGGCAGTACGCTCAAGACCGTTCCATCACCGCCAACAGCTATTATGGCGTCGTATTTGTCTATGCAGCTAATTTTTTCCAGTAAGTCCACATAAACAAATTTAAAGTTCACATCAAGCTCTTTGAGTCTTTTAAAAATGATTTTTCTGCGGGAAGAAAACTTTTTTTTACCAGATTTCCTGTTGAAAACAACAAGTATATTTTTCATTTTTTGCGAACCGTTATTGTTTGGAGTTTAATAAAAATAATTATAGCAAAAAGGTTTGGAATATGAGGGTTTTACCGCAGGAACAAATGTGGAAAATAAAAAATATGGGGGTTTTTGATTCCTTAAAATTAAAACTGCAGGAGTTCATGATAAATCACATATTAAATTACATTGGGAAATCAAGCAAAAGAAAACTTATAAAATTATCCGAGATTTTTGAAAAAATAAGCGGCTCTGAAGGGGCAAAAAGACACGCCAGAAGGCTAAAATGGCTTTTTAATACGGAACATCCGCATTTGATGTGGTGGCAGAAGATCCTTACGGAATTACATCCGACACAACGCAATAAATGGGTTATGAATTTTTTTGTGCATGGGTATTACGGTGATAATCAGAGAAAAAGGGCTTCTTTTTTAAAGAAAAACGGTTTTCACCCTCCAACCGTGCTTTTATCAAGTATTACAAAAAAATGTAATTTTAACTGTGCCGGGTGCTGGGCGCATAATTATGATATCAGGGAAGATCTTTCTTATGAAAAATGGAGAAGTATTTTTATTGAAGCCAGAAACGAAATGGGCATTCATATAATGCCCATAGTAGGTGGAGAGCCTTTTGCGAGAAAAGATTTTCTTGATCTTGCAGAAGAATTTTCAGACTGTTCATTTATAACTTTTACTAACGGGTCACTACTTACAGAAAGTATAATAAAAAGAATTCAGAAACTTGGGAACGTTCATCCAATGCTAAGCCTGTGCGGATATAAAGAAAAAAATGATTTTATCAGAGGCGAAGGCTGCTTTGATATGGTTATGGAAAAAATGGATAAATTAAAAGAAGCGGGAATCTTTTTCGGGGTAAGCCTTACTTTAACAAGGGATAACACAGAGGAAATAATATCTGATGAATATATAAAAATGCTTTGCGATAAGGGTTCTATGTGGACATGGTTTTTTCACTATGTGCCTGTGGGCGAAAATCCTGACCCGCTTCTGATACCTACTGCCGAACAAAGAAGCAGGATTAAAAAGGCTGTCTATCATGCAAGAAATACACTTCCTATGTTTGCTGTGGATTTTTGGGGGGACGGGCCTGAAATGATGGGTTGTATAGCAGGCGGGAGGCAGTATATCCACGTGAATGCCAAAGGGGATGTGGAGCCCTGCACTTTTGTGCATCTTGCAACCCATAATTTAAATAATTGTACGCTTACAGAAGCGCTTGCTTCTCCATATATGAAAGCTATCAGGGGTAATATACCATATGACGGCAATATGCTGAGGCCGTGCATGATTGTAGACAGGCCGGAGTACTTGCGACAGTATTTTAAAGAGTTTAAACCTTATGAAACTCATCAGGGAGCCGCAGATTACGTGGTTAAACCTGAAATTATCACTGAAATAGATAAATATTCCTGTGAAGTTAAAAAAATAATGAATAAAGAATGGGAAGAGGAAAATTATATGACAATTTTTCCATTGGAGGGGGAATATTATCGTGACAGAGAAACACTTTGTAGAGATTAGTCTTTTTTCATGCCGATATATTCAAATTGTTAGAAGCCATCTTGTTAAAAAAGAAACAAAATTCACAAAAATATAGTCTATAAA
>CAZLCO010000087.1:0-4135 GCA_964558005.1 uncultured Gammaproteobacteria bacterium
TCAGGAAAGAGAACGGCAAAATATTTATGACCTGTCCGTCAATTGTCAGCTATCCCAATCAGTATAAAGTGCTGAAAATCAGTTCTGAAAAGATGGAAGTAGATACAGAAAAAATCAGTTTCAAGCAGATAATTAAAAAAGCAAAGAAACAACTTGGAGAAAAATACGAAAAGCCTGACAGTTTCAGCAGGAAGAGCAAATATTATTTTGGCGGGGAGAAAAACAGCTTTTTGTGGTTTTAGGTGCCCGCCGGGCGGTTATAATCATAATAAAGTTCGCATAAAACCACTCCGTTGTCGTCTGCGTAGGTAACTGTAACCCTTCTTATAATTACGTTTCCGTCTGAATCGGTCTGTATGTCGCTAACGGCAGTATTAACCGAGTATTTGTTGTTTTCTGTATAAATAGCGCCGGGAGTAATTAGTGTGCTAGCATCAAAATTCCCCTGCAGTTTCCAGGCGTCCTGCTGGTCTTTAAGATAGCTCCTGGCAAGTGTGTTGGCAGTATTAACATTATGATTATCATAGGTCGCAAAAAGCGAATTGGACAGAGGCATGCTCAGGCTGACCGCAATCAATCCGAAAAACAGCATGGATATCATTATTTCTGTTAATGACTGCCCTTTTTTATTTTTATGTGCATTTTTATTCAAAAAATCTTGGGACATTTCTTGATAACTCCTTGATTATTATAGTCTGGCTTTGAACGTTATCCTGTGCTATTTGCCAGTCAATGCCTTTTATAAGCGCATCGGTGTTGTTTGTGGCTACGCCGCTGATTTCCCCCTGGAGGATTTCGTCAGTCAGACCGTTATTATAATTCAGAATATAGGATAAAGAGGTGTTTGCTGTGTTTATATCAGAAACCAGTTTTGAAGCCCCCCCCGCAAAGCTCAGCAGGTCAGTAGCGGGGCAGGTATTATCGTCCCATGTGTAATTAGGTGCGGTGGTGAACTGATAGAGGTCATTGCCTGATATGTAAAAAGCGGTTAATCCGTAAGTATATCCGCCTGAGATTTCTTCTTCAAACAGCAGGGCAACAGAGTTAGTTGTGTTTATGGTTACAGCAGAACCGCCCGAAGGGCTTAGTGTAATATCTATCCCCGCAGGGTAAATATATTTTGCTGTTGAGATTTCTTTTGCTATGTTTTCAGTTATAGACCGTGCTTCATTGACATTTACCATTTGTTTGGAATTTCTGAAGGAAACATCCATAAAGTTTGCGGTAAATCCCGCCGCTCCCGTCATTATAATTGCCAGCAGCAAAGCGGATATTACCAGCTCCATAAGACTGATGCCTTTTCTTTTTTTGTTAATTATATTCGACATTTCCGGTTTTTCCCTTTATCATTATTGTTTCCTGATTTCCGCCGGAGTACCCGACTGTCACAGTACAGTCATTATAAATGATATTTCCGGATGAATCAGTTAATGTGCCGTCAACATCAAAATATAAGTTGCCGCACGTTGAAGATATTATTACTATGTCCTGTGGGAGTTTACCTGATGTTGTGCCAAAATTGCCCGTGCCGGTAAGACTCTGACCGTCTGCCACAATATCATAAGCATTGCTGCCCGTGGGGAGGTTTAATGAAGTTACGACCCCTTTTGTCCTTGCATGTTGCCTTGCATGCCTTGCCGCATATGCTACTTGCCCAATTCCTGTTTTTGCGGTCTGGTTTTCTATGCCGTCAGAAAAAGTAACATAACCCACAGAAGATATTATGCCAAGCAGCAGGGCAGTCATGGCTAGTTCGGCAAGAGTTATTCCACTTTTTGCTGTTCTTTTAATCACCGCAGCAGTCCCCCAAATCAGAACCGATAGCCGTTTCACTCTTGTCTATGAGCTTCCATCCCGCATGGATTATATTGATTGATGCGCTTGGGAACATATTAACAAAGTCAGGAGGCAAATCGTCCAGGTTTGAAAATCTGGGTTCAGATTTCCAGTCCCTGACAGGGGCTCTGTAATAATCACCGTAGCTCCAGTTTCCGGTGGCGTATTTACTCCTGAACAGCTGGACAAAGCCGCCGGAGATATCCACCGTATCGCCAGACCAGCTTTCCAGAAAACGCGGGAAGTTTTCCAGCCCGCCGCTGTATTGTCCGGTTTGCGTGGGTACATTTCCAGTAATGAAAACAAAGTTATATTCTGTTGAAGAAGCGTTTGGCATAGAAGTCCCCGGGTTAACGTTTGGATCTTCCCAGTTGCTTCCTGCGTCGTTCCAGGAATTTGACAGTACTGTTATGGCATCCGAGACAATTGCGCAGGGCTGCCAGGTGTCAGCGTCCGGGTCTGTGGAAGTATGGAGGTTAAAGTCGCCCTGTACATATACGGGCAGGTCGCTCACTATTGTTGAAGGGTTGTTTAAAGTTGCGGAGTTTACAAGCTTAAATCCGCTCACCACGCGGTTAGAATCAGGTGAGAACTCGTTCCCGTCATTGTCAGGCACTGCATCATCTCGGGTCATATAGACTACACCGTTTGTGGAAGCGCCAACAATCGATTCCAGCTGGTTTATGTCAATATTGGTAACCTTTACAGGCGTGTTATTTGCGGGGTTTGGCCCTGAAGGGTTTTCCCTGTAGTCGTAAACAAGAGTTTCCGATAGTGCGCTGCTAAGCTGTGCGCTTGTGTATGTGGTGGGACTGCTGCCTCCCACGCTAATTTCATAAACCAGTTCTGTGCCCGAGGTATTAACTTTTATGTTCATGCCGGCGTTGTTATCATAATAACCGCCCGGTTCAAAGGATTTAAGGTCAGGTGCCTGCTGTACAGTAGCGCCAAGAGTGCTGTCCTTGACCGTACCTTTCCAGCTTGAGGTGGCAATATTTTCCCAGTCTGAATTACCGGCATCATCGCCTGCTTCCATTTCAACCAGGGAACCATCTTTGTCTGATTGCGTAATATTTACATTTCCGCCGATTTCGTTCCGGTCAAGCCTTCCTCTGTATATATTTCCGGCAGAGGTCAGGCTGTCTGTATAGATATTAAGGTTATTATTGGAATTAAGATATATGTCGTCATTAGAGTGTATTAGCCCTGACAGGTTAAAATTTGGCCCCGGCAGGATTTCCAGTTCATTTTCAAAAAATATCTGGTACATAAATAAAGAAGTCCTGCGGGCATACACGTCCTCTGTCATTCCGATCCATCCGCCGCCGGGCATAGCGGCTGCTGCTTCTATTTTTACCTTATTTGTTGTGAAGCCCTGGCTTTTTACCCAGCCGTCAGGGTCGCTCGGTCTTCCGTTTGTGATTGAGTAGCGAACTTCAATATCAGGAGTGTTATTTCCTGTGGTTATATTAAAAGTGTAATAGTCTGTTGAGCCTGTAACAAAACTTTCATCATTATAAGCTTTTTCAGCAGGGGTCTGGCCTGTTTCGTCAGCTATCGTGCCCTGGAATGTTACAAAGGGCTCCAGATTGTTCAAATTTCCGTTATTAAAGGATTGCTCAACTTTTGCCTTTGCCCTGTTCAATCCTGATTCGCAGGCAAATTCAAGTTGTGACCTGATTTTTTCTTCGGATGTAATATTAATGTTTGAAACAGAGTTTACGCTTGCTGTTATTGCTATTAACATTAAAAGGCCTGCTAAAGTTGCGACAAACAGCAATGCTACTCCTTTTTTTCTTGCCCTTATTTTCATTTGAAAAATTTCCTTTTTATTTAGCACAGTAATCTATTTTTATTGTACAGGTGTTTTTTTGATTTTTGAACATGCTTTTCTGTTTTTGCAAAATAAAAATAAAGAAACTTTACATGGGTGCTGGAGTAGAAAAACTTATTTATCAAAATGTTTTAAACAGGGATTTTGAACAATCAAAACCAAATACAGTGTATTGTACAGATATTACCTATCTGCATTATAAAGATAATAGTACAGGGTTTCTGAGCGCAATAAAAGACCTTGCAAGTGGAGAGATAGTCTCTTACAAATTATCAAAAACTTTAAAACTTGATTTTGTGATCAAAATGCTTGAAACCGCTATAAAACTAACTCCAGATGACAAACTTGACGGATTGATTATACATTCTGATAGAGGAGTGCATTTTACAAGTAATGTTTATCAAAAATTATTAACAGGACTTACGCAGAATAAAACTTTTTCATAAAAAATAAACATCCTGACTC
>CAZLCO010000088.1:0-3746 GCA_964558005.1 uncultured Gammaproteobacteria bacterium
GTTGGAGGGATTGATAAGGAGATATAGCCTGGTTACCTGATACACCCCAACTTACGCGTAATTTCAAATCTGTAATCTGATCAAAATTATTTTTGATAAAATCTTCTTCAGACATTCTCCATGCAAATGCTCCAGATGGGAAAAAGCCCCATTTGTTTCCCGCACCAAACCGGGATGAACCATCTCTTCGACCTGAAACTGTGAAAAGATAGCGGTCATTCAATGAATAATTTATACGGCCTAAATAGGAAAATAAAGTCCATTCGCTGAAGCCCGTATTGGGGGCTGAAAAAGATTCTCCTGCTCCCAGGATATTATTTTCCAAATCATCAGTTACAAAACCACTGGAAGAGGCTCCCAAAAATTCGCCTTGCTCCTGCTGCCATGTTATTCCCACTGTCACATTTAACCGGTCATTTTCTCTAAGGGCTTTATTATAATTTAATGTATTTTCATTCAATAGAGAAGTAGTGGATGAAAAGCTTTTCGATCCTGAGCCAGCTGGGAGGCCACCTTCCAGCACTCTGGGATTGTAAAAATCATGTTTATTGCTAAGATGGTCAACCCCTAACAATATTTTGGCACTTAGATTTTCAATTATTTCATAGTTGCCAGATATGTTAGCGAGGATCCGGTCTAATGTCCGCTTATTTAGTTGTTCTTCAGCCAAAGCAACAGGGTTATCTCCTGAACTTGGGCTAAACGGATATTGTTTTAATGTGGCAGCATCGACATAACTTCCATCCTGATTATATACAGTTAAAAATGGGGGGGATTGTAAAGCGCTTAATAATACAAGACTTTCATTTATCTCATTATTAACTGAACGGGATAAGGATATACGACTTGTAATATCGAACTTTGGACTTATTTCCTGATCCAGATTCAATCGCAGAGATCCCCGTTCAAAATCAGATCCCCTTATTATGCCCTCCTCATCAAAATAGTTGCCAGAAATAAAATAACGTGTATTATTACTACCACCCGAAAATCTCAGCGTACTGTTATGCATTTGTGCGGGTCGGAAAATTTCATCCTGCCAATCAGTATTTATCTGGGAAAAATTATTAATATCATCCGTAAGAAATACAGGATCATTACCATCGTTGGTTTGTCTTTCATTGGCAATTTCCATGTATTGACTGCTATTCATCATATCGAGCTTTTTTTCCAATTGCCGGAATCCGATCGAGGTCTCAAAATCAACATTATGTTGATTCCTTTTTCCCTGTTTTGTAGTTATCATAATTACTCCATTACTGCCCCTGGATCCATATATAGCAGTAGCTGATGCATCCTTAAGTACCTCGATAGACTCAATGTCACCTGGATTGAGGGTAGACAGGAAATGTGTATTTCCACCCGTACCTGATTGGATTGGAATGCCATCGACAACATACAAGGGATCATTACTACCAAGGACAGAGTTGTTGCCCCGGATCCGGACAATCATATTTGCCCCGGGTGCCCCGCTACTCATGGTAACATTAACACCAGCCACTTTTCCCTGAAGACCCTGGCTGACGGAGGTTATCGGTTCATCTTCATATTCGCTTGCCTGCACAGAACTTATAGAGCCGGTGACATCACGACGTTCCTGCTCACCATATCCAATCACTACTACTTCCTCCAATTGAGTAATATCCGGCACCATAATTACATTTATCTCTGACCGATCCCCAATTCTTACCTCTTGTGTTCGATAGCCTACTGCACTGAATACAAGCACATTGCTTTCCAAAGGGACTTCCACTATATAATTTCCATCCAAATCTGTGATCGTTCCTGTTGTCGTACCTTTTATCAATACATTCACCCCCGGTATTCCGCTACCATCCTCTTCAGATGTAACCCGGCCGATAATGGTATTTTGTAATGTATATGACGGTGTGATCACGACGAGATTGTTTTCAAGAATTTTATAAGTAACTCCCGAATCCTGAAAAAGGAAATCAAGTATCTCGCTGATTTTCTTATCTTTCACAGTAATTGTAATCTGTTTGTTCAGGTCCTTGAACTCATCGTTATAGAAAAACCTGAATTCGCTTTTCTGTTCTATCTGCTTGAATACTTCACGCATGGTTTTATTCTTCACTGAAAGGTCAAAGGATGTATTCTGTGAGTAGACCGATGCGGAAACATGAATGGTTGCCAACAGGATAAAAAAGAATGATATCTTCATGGCTAAAATCAGTTTTTTATGCCCCATTTTTGGTAAAACAGAGCATATAAGTAAATTATTTTTCATAATTTTGTAGTCCTTTAAGTTAAACATCTGTTTTGCTGTAATTCTCCCGTAAAGAATACAGTTAAATGAGATTTTTGGAAAACCGGGTCCCGTTTCATGCCCGGTTTTTTTTATGTTGGTGGATCTCGCATGATATTTTATTTAATTTGTGCTTGTGTGTTGACTTGAGAAAAATAAAAAAACAAAATGGAAGGTATTATAAAAACCCACCCCTGCACCCCTCCGGGGAGGGGAATTAAGGTATTTTGTTTTTTTATTTTTCATTTTCTTGTTATTGACATTAAAACTCTTATTAATCGATAGTATTAAAAATTTATTCAGTTCTGATTTAAAATTTCATCGTATCTTCGCTCCAGATCTTTATCAAGATCCCATCGGACCCATCCTTTGCCGACTTCATACTTGACGGGCGCTGTCATCCGCAGGATCTCAAGTACCTGTTCCAGGGTTTCATTCCGGATGGTGCCGGAAAATTTATAATCTTTTATGGCATTTGATTTAAACTGAATAGTTGTATTATACCTGCGCTCCAGCATCCTGGCAAATTCATCCAGACTGGCTCCCTCAATCACCCAGTTATCGTCCTTCCAGGAAGTGTATAATTCGGTCTTTATCTGTTTCTCAACCTTTACTACCCTGCTGGGTTCTGCTGTTTTTACCCGATCCGGTTTTTTCTCGGATCTTTCTTTGGCGACTTCAGGATCAGCCCGTTTTCGATCGGATTTTACATACGTGAAATTCTGCTTCGGTTCAAGCCTGTAGGTGAGGCTCCGGCCGCTTTCCTTTTTGCTTTCCACTACCACATTGCCCTCGACCAGGGTGGTGACTATCTCATCCTCCTCCGGATAAGCCTTTACATTAAATACAGTACCATACGCCTTTACATCGAGATGAGATGTCTGTACCACGAAAGGCTTTTTCCGGTTTGATTTCACATTGAAATACGCCTCTCCTTCCAGTCTGACTTCACGGCTCCGGCGATTAAAATCTTTGCTGTAATTAAGCTTGCTCCCTGCATTCAGCCAAATCATGCTTCCATCGGGAAGGGTAATGCGCGATCTGGATCCCTTCGGGGCATGGATCTCGATATCCTGTGAAGTGGTTACGATTTCCGTATTAGAAGTAATGTACCAGGAAACTGCCGCCCCCAGAGAAAAAATCAGCAGGAAAATGGCAGCAATCCTGATAATTTTTTTCATCAACTCTTCGCCTTTATTCCTTTCCCGGTATAATTCGAGTACGGACGGCTGATGGATCTTTTCTTTCGTTTTTTTCCATCCTTCTTCCGGATTGAACCTTCCATCCTGTATATCCCGGCCGGTTGTAATCCATATGTCCCTTACTTCTTCAAAATATCTACGGTTGTTTTCAGAGGAATTGATCCATTCAGAAAATTCTTTCGTATCACCAGGTGATAATTTCCCCTGGAGGAATTTTATGATGATCTCGTCATTCATTTGATTATCTTTCGATCTCTCATCCATTTTATTGCAATTAT
>CAZLCO010000089.1:0-3727 GCA_964558005.1 uncultured Gammaproteobacteria bacterium
CTTATTTAAAACATATCCTGAAAAATCAATGTAAAATACGTGAATCAAATATATTCCAAGTGAAAAAGATGCTGTTAAATTAAGAAAATTAGTAAGTAAATTTTCTTTTTCTTTTATCAAATATGCTAATTTAAAAAACATCCAGAATGAAAATACAAAAGAAACAGGCAGCAGAATCGGTTTTAAGATCTCAAATTCATAGGCTGTGATATTTGTTATGACAAATAGAGTTAATGGGATAAATACATTCACTTTTTCCAGATAAGTCTTAATTTGTTCGTATTTAGTAGTAAAATACATACCCAGTACAAAACAAAAGAAAAGGTATGGAAATACTGTTCCGAGTTTTGCTTTAGGGAATTCGTCCGTTAATAATGTCCATAACACCTGCATAACAAGGCTTGCAATTAATATAAACCCTGCTTTATTCTCAAATTTTTTATACAGCTTTATTAAAAAAGGGAACAAAAGATACAACTGGAATAAAATTACAAAAAACCACAGGTGGAAGTATGTTTTTCCCAGAGCGACATCTGCTAAAAAAGTCGGAATGTTTATTCTATGTTCTGGAATATAGCTATGATGTAAAGCATACAAATAATACAAAACAGCAAAAATCAGGTAAGGAAAAAGTATTGCGCCAAAGCGTTTTTTGTAAAAATTGATTATTCCATACCCTTCTTTATGACTGTAAGTAAGCGCAAAGCCTGATATAAAGATAAAGATGGGTATTACATAGCCTAAACACTGTCTTAAGGTATCAATAAACAAATTATGCTGTGAGCCTACCGCCAGAGAATGCAGCAACACAACACCCAGTGCGCCAAATGCTCTTAAATAATGAATTTCCTTTATCTTATTTTTCCGCATAAACCTCCAGATACAATTCAATATATTCGTTAATCATCCTATCCAGCGTGAATTTCAGTTCTACTCTTTCCCTGCTGGAAATACCCGCATTTTTTCTTAAATTGTCATTTTCCATAAAGGTTTTTATGCCCTCTATAAAATCCTCAACGTTTTTGTTTTCTGCAAGATAACCTGTTTGCATATGGTTAATAAGCTCTGGCATTGCAGTATTATTAAATGCAACAACCGGTGTACAGCAGGCCATGGCCTCAGCCACTACCAACCCAAATACTTCAGCCATAGAAGGATAAATAAATAAATCAGCAGCAGAATAATACAGGGCAAGGTGTTTTTCATCAGTTATATAAGGAATATCAAGCCAGTTTTTCTTTTCTCCCGGTTTATCCGCTCCAAGATTTATAAACAGATAATCATTTTTGTTTCTTAGTCTTTTATAAGTTTCTATGAGGTATTTGCCGCCTTTTTGAGGGTTTTTATGGCTTCCGCTTGCGCTGAACAGCAGTATCTTTTTATTCAAAGGTAAACCAAGCATTTTTCTTGCATAAGGTTTAGCAGTTGGAGTAAAAACATTTTCATCTA
Source organism: uncultured Gammaproteobacteria bacterium (assembly GCA_964558005.1). GTDB lineage: Bacteria > Cyanobacteriota > Vampirovibrionia > Gastranaerophilales > UBA9971 > JANQGS01. Next base: position 1,450 of record CAZLCO010000089.1, read on the forward strand.
TGCCGTTATAAATTACCTTTATTTTCTTGTTCCCTAATATACTCTGTTTAACCCTGCCAGCAAGCCAGTTAGAGGTGCAGGCAATTGTAAAATTAGAATAGTCATAAATTTTCTTTTTGGTCTGCAGTAAAAAATCCGTTGTGTCTTTTTTGATTTTTGGATAAAAGTTTAAATCAGGGCAATCACCACATCCTGTCAACCATTTTTTACAGCCAAACGCATATGAACAGTGTCCTGTGAAGGCCTGCTCGTCGTGTAAAGTCCAGACTGTAGGCTTTAAAGAAGTTAAATATGGTAAAACAAACGGGGAGAAATAACCTCCGTGCAGGTTATGCAGATGAACAACATCAGCATTTTTAAAAAATTCATATTCTGGAATATTAAAACTTTCTAGATTGTAAAAATCAAGTAGTCCTTCTTTTTTTGAACACCTGTGCAGCATTTTGTGTAGTGTTATATTTTTAGTCTTGATTTCTGTTATGTTTTCTGATGATTCTCCGTAGTTTGTACTGGTTAAAATAGAGGATTTATAACCTTTATTATTTAAATTCCTGCATAGAAATTCATAAGCCACTTTTGCAGCTCCGCCTCTGCCCACAGCAGTGTTTATATGCAGGATATTTTCCGGCTTTTGCTTATCTGGTTTTACTTTAGGGTATTTTTTTAAATGTAATAAAACAAATCCCTCATATATCTTCTGGGCAATTTTTCTTATTTTAAAATTGCGCTGGATAAAATCGGGGAAAATATATTCCTGAGGGTTTTTTAGCATTTTATTTTTTTCAAAGTTCTTGATATTTCACGTTTTATTATAAAAGAAACTGATTTTTTGTGTATGTCGTATCTTTCTTTAAGTATCAAATTAACCGCCTTTATTTCCGGGATAATGAAATCAGGATGTATTATTTCATTCAATTCGTTAACCTGCCTGTTAGCGCACTTGGCGTTTTCACCTGTGTGGCAGGCCTGTGCATGGCCGAAGCCAATATTTGACACCATATTTTTATTCGGTACTATACTCAGTCCATTGTTAACAAACAGCGCATACGTCCACTGATAATCCCAGGTGTTTATTTCTCCTTGCTTTACCCTTGTAAATATCTTGTTCCAGTATTTTTGGGCTTCCTTTAATTCAAAAACATTTTGAATCATATTATTTTCTATAAAATAATCAAAATTCTGGAATTCAACGTCGTACAAATTCCATGCCCTGCGCCAGCTCGCCCAGCCCCAGATATGCGGTATTTTTGAAAAATAATAACTTGCACTGCCAAATTCCTCATCAAGAGGGTTTTCGCCTGAAATATGCATTATGCGACTGTCATGTCGGTATTTTTCAAGGTTCTCTTCACTAAACCTGAAAAAACTGTTTGAAGGCAAACAGTCATCTTCAATTATTATTCCTTCCTCAACATTATCAAAAAACCAAGTAATGCCTTCTGAAACCGCTTTTTTACATCCCAGATTCTCATTTCTAAATAGTGTTTTTATTTCACATTCCCAGTCAACACTATTAATAACAGATCTTGCCTGTTCGCATAACTCTGCTTCTCCCGATTTATCCGGTCTTGGTCCGTCTGCGGCAACGTAAAGTAGTTTTGGCTTTTGTTCCCTGATTTTTTCAAACACAATTCCGGTTTCTTCAGGGCGGTTAAATATTAGAAATAATACTGGTGTTGTAAGCATATTATAAATTTTGCCCTTTCTTGTTTTCAATCAGGCACTGTAAGTGGCTTTCTATATTATCTCTGGTTATATAAGTACCAAATGTGTTGCAATCACCGTCAAAATCATTACTGGTAATCTTTTTAACTATAATATTTCCTATTTCCGGTCTATAGTGAGATGTTTCATAATATTTAGAATTATCTGTCGTGTATTTATTAAGTCCGCTAAAGTCATAATAATCAGTCATTTCAGCCAATTCTTTTTTAAAACGGTGAAAATTATTGAAATCAGTATTTAAATATGTGGTTTTATGAATCGGGTTTATAAATACTTTTAAATTAATATTATTTTCTTTGCATAGTTCAACAATTTTTCTTATGGAATCAACGTTTTCAGTAAGGTATTGTTCTTCTATTTCAATAGGGGTATTAAATATTTTGTTATTAACGTGTTTTTTAAGGTTATTTAAATTACTGAGCTCTTGTTCCTTTGTATCATAAATAGTCATACCTGTATTTAGAATATCAAAGTTTATTAGTTTGTATTTGGTTTTATCAAGCTTTTCAGGTTTTATTACCAGAAACTTTAAATAAAATAAAAGCTGATTATT
>CAZLCO010000090.1:0-3188 GCA_964558005.1 uncultured Gammaproteobacteria bacterium
TTTCCCGTGCATAAGATACGGCGCTTTTACCACTTTTGCGCCGAATACTTCACCTATTGCCTGATGCCCGAGACATACCCCGAGAATCGGCACTTTATCCGCAAAATGACGAATTATATCTTTGGAAACCCCTGCATCATCCGGCGTGCCCGGCCCGGGAGAAATAATAATATGCGTGGGGTTAAGTCCTTCTGCCTGTTCCGAGGTAATTGCATCATTCCTGTAAACCGTGCAATCTGCGCCCAGTTCGCCCAGATACTGCACGAGGTTGTAAGTAAAGGAATCATAGTTATCTATTACTAAAATCACCGGACTTGTCCTTAATTTGCCTGATTATATTTTTAACCTTTTTTTGCAAATTATCAATAGTATCGTTGTTTTCAATTATAAAATCGCCCTTTGGCTTAAAATCCCTTGCCCTGATTCTTTTTAAAGCTTCGTCTTTAGATAATCCTCTGTCTCTCGTTAATCTTTCAATTTGTAATTTTTCGCTGCTGGTTACTGTAATCACAAAATCGAACATGCCCTCCATGCCCGCTTCATATAAAAGAGGAACAGAAACCGCAACCATTTCTTCTTCTTTATTATCTGTAAAAAATTTTTCAACTTCCTTTTTAACTTCAGGGTGGATGATATTTTCCAGCTGTTTTAGTTTTTGTTTGTCGGAAAACACAATTTCGGCGAGTTTTTTCCGGTCGGTTGTGCCGAATTTTTTCATTATGTCAGAGTTACCGGCAAGTATTTCATGCGCGACTTTGTCCGTATCGAGGGTAACTGCGCCTTCCCGCTGAAAAAATTTTTCAACAAGGGACTTTCCGGATGCTATAGGGCCTGTAATTGCGATTTTAATCAACCCGCTCCACCCACTTTTTAAGAATACCTTGTCCAACCTTACCGCTTTTTTCCGGGTGAAACTGGAAGGCGAATACGTTTTCGTGCTCTATTGATGCCACGAAATCATCATAATAGTTTGCATACGCTGATATAATGCCCTTGTCGTCGGGCACGACATGGTAGGAGTTTACAAAATAAACATAATCATCGCTCAGGACAGAATTATTGCCGGTTGTTTTTAACCTGTTCCAGCCGATTTGCGGAATTTTGCCTTTAGTGAACCGTTCGCACCGCCCGGGAAATATCCCCAGCCCCCTGACCCCCGGCGCTTCTGCGCTTTCTTCGAACAATACCTGTATGCCAAGACAAATACCAAGGAAAGGTGTGCCTGATTTTATTTTTTCAACAAGGCATTCGGCCAGTCCTGTATTTTTTAATGCCCCCATAAACTGCCCAAAGTGCCCCTGGCCGGGCATGATTATTTTTTCTGCGTTTATGATGTCTTCTTTTTTGTCTGTAACTATGTATTCGCAGTTTAAAAACTCAAGAATGTTGGTCACACTCTTCAGGTTTCCCGCTCCATAATCCAGTAACGTAATCTTTTTCATAGTGTGATTATAGCAGACCCAAGTCACCTTGATATAATTTTTATAAAATTTTCAAAAATCTTTTCCCACCCACCACCCTTTTGGGTTTGGGTAGGGCTTCGCCCTACACCCAACCCAAAATATAAGGAATATTTTTGAAAATTTTATAAACGAAAATTTCCCCTCACTCGAAAATACATTCCTTAAAAGGCTCACCCGGCCGACCGAACAAAAACCTGAAAAATAGGCAGTTCTTGCTCATAGTCTTGCTCAAGGCCCCGCCAATACAGTCATATCTTTTTAGTGTTTTGTCCGCCTGCCACACTAAATCCTGCGGAATTACGGGAATCTTAGGGTTTAAACAACCCAACTGCTGATTTGTATTAAATAAAAGAGGATTTGTTATTTTAAGTTCGTCATTTACCTCCGGAAGATAAGCATTTGTTTGAGTAAGAATTTCATTTGTCATTTCAAAATCCTGATGCGCACGGTAAAAATTTTCACCAACCTGATCAAGATTATTGTTAATAACAGGCAACATTGCATTTGTAACAGCCAGCTGTTTTGTAGTCGTGCCAAGATGTTCCGGTGCTTTTAAAAGTGTTTTCCTGAATTCAGGGTCTTTCAACATAACTTTTAATTCCTTTGTTATATAAGAAAGATCATCAACCGCTGCTGCAGCCCCGCCTGTAATATTTTCCAATTCTTTGGCGCTTAATCTGTCTCCCTCAAACATCATTCTCAAATTACCGGCAAGATAGTTTAGGTTAGAAATAAGACTGCCCATTTTCCCTTTTTCGAGCTGCTCAACAAGATATTTGTCAACCCTTTCGTATACAGCGGTCCCCTCAACAATATCTCCATCTGCTAAAAATTTATTTGAAGGTTTTTGAGGATATATAAGGTCAAAATATCTATCCCCAAAAATATCCTGGGTTTTTAGTATTATTTCTGTGTTAGTAGGCAGCTTAAGGTCTTTATAATTTATATCAAGGCAAAAAAGAATATGTTTCTGGTCTTTTGATAAATTTTTACATGTTGCTTTTCCTACTTTATAACCTCTGTAATAAACACCTATATCTCCTGCAAATTTCATTATAGGAGGTACACTTTCAAACTTTACCCGTATAGTTTTATCAGGCCTGAGCAGGACATTATTAAAAGCAAAACTGAATGCTTCACCCGCAATTAAAAAAATTACTCCTATTAATAAAATAATCCTCATAAAGATTATAAAACCAGATACTTTATATACTTATAATTCTCTTGATGGATATAAAGTGAGATAAAATTTTATATCTATTTAAAGAAAGACAAATAATGAATTGTGTCCAGGCAGGATATAGTTAAAATTTTCAAAAAAACATTAATAAATATTAACAAAATGTTAATAAAAATTATCTTAAAAGGCAATTTTTATTACTTGATACCTTTTATATATACAAGAGATATTTTGCATATTTTTTACATGAATAAAAAGTAAAGCAGTTAACATCAGGAGATAAAAAGATGGCAGCACCAAACGTAAATCCAAACCTTTTACAACCTCAGATGATGCCCACAATGTACAATATGCCAATGCAACAATCTGCACAAGGTTACAACCCATGGCAAGTACCTGCAAACGGGCCTCAGCCAATTTACGGTTACCCCACGGCAAACTCGGCTTTAATGCCGACACATACCCTGTACGGTGTAATTTCTGATACTTATCAGCTTACATCAAAGTACATGTCACCCACATGGGGAATGCCGATGTCACAACAG
>CAZLCO010000091.1:0-2969 GCA_964558005.1 uncultured Gammaproteobacteria bacterium
GCGGCCAGACGCCGAAGTGCCTTGAAAAGCGCAACGGTCTTTAGCGCAATCCGTTATGGGCCATGGCACGAAAGACGGAAACCGCAGTAGCTTTTTTTCGGTTTGAGCCCAGGGCTCGACAGCTTTTCCCCTTTGGCACGTGCAGACCGGAATGGGATTTTTTTGGCGTGATTTAATGGAACAAACTTCTTAACCCAGACAGAATCCCGGCGGCTTTTATGGAAAAGCACACTGGTTTATGGAAAATCAACACCATCATGGAAAACACAACAACTTGGGCTGAAAAAACATTAGAACTGAAAAAATTGACCAACATTTATTATAGAAACGACAGGGATTTTCCATTGCACGCCGAAATAGGAATTGAAACATGAAAATGGTTTTTTATAATTTTTCTTTATGACGGTTTTCAGCCAACGGACGACATGGTGCCAATGGGGAAAAAGCTTGGGGGGATTTTTCCATCAAAACTTTTAGCCGGAGGGTGCAACTGTTGAATGCCGGAAACTAAACTGGATTAAAAAAATCCACGCCGGGAAAAAATCTGTCATGAATAATTTGAAACCGAAAAAAAAGGGTTATTTTTATCGATGTTGGGAAAAGGACTGCGGTTTTAGGGAATAAATATGAAGAAGAATTATAAACCAAGGCCCATAACCCACGTTAAAAACCATTGCGCGTGGAGAAATGAATATGAACGGCAGAACATTTAATAATCAGCCAGCGGCCAGACGCCGAAGTGCCTTGAAAAGCGCAACGGTCTTTAGCGCAATCCGTTGTACACAATGCTAAAGCACAGCACAGCAATTAATTAGAGAACTATGGGAAAATTTTCTGATCAATTCCGTAGAAGATATGCAAGTAAAAACAAAGGGCCGCAAGGAGAAGTTGAATTTGAATGCAATAATTGCTTAAAAATTTTTAACTTTAGCTACAAAGATATCTTACTAAATAAACAGGGCGATATCGAATTTGTCCCCGAACCGGCTTGCCCGAGGTGCGGATCGACAGTAGATATTATGTTCAGCGGTTATGGACAGGAGAAAATAGAAGATATGCTTATCAATGGTGAAATAAGAAAAGAACAATAAATTTATGGACGTTTGTCACCCATGTATTAAAAGCAAAACCGAAATACGGGAAAAGAAATTCCGCCTGTCAAGGTTTTTTGAGGCCCATTGGGACGAGTACGTCAAAAACCCCAAAGCGTTGATCACGCCCGAACAATACAAAGCCGTATCCGCTATTTGCAAATGCCGGACAGAATCATTGGGTGTTGATTATTATGTATGCAAAGAATGCGGCGATATCAGTTATGTTTACCATAGCTGTAAAAACAGGTTTTGCCCGACATGCAGTTGGAAAGACACGCTTGACTGGGCAGAAAAGATGAAAGGCCAAATGCTTGATATCCCTCACCGCCACGTGGTTTTTACCCTGCCCCATAAATTAAACAACTTGATCAGGGACAATAAGGGTCCATTGCTAAACATATTATTTCAAACAGCAGCCGATGCCATAAAAGACTGGATGTGGCACAAATACCAACTTACCCCGGGGATTATCAGTGTATTGCATACCTTTGGCGAAAAAAAAGACTGGCACGCCCATATTCACATGATTGTTTCTTGGGGCGGCATAACACCTGCACATTTAATAAAACCAATTAAAGGGGAATTTATCAATTATAATTTTATACAGACTAAATTCCGGTGCAAGTTTGAGGACAAATTGATAGAACTTTTCGATTTTAAAGTATTACGCCATAATTTTAAAAACCGGACAAGTTTTATGCGGTTTATCAAACAGGTCAATATCAATAAATGGCGCATACAATTTGAACCGGCAATGAAAATCCCCGAAGAAGTAATCCGTTATATAGGCCGTTATTCAAAACGTGCATGTATAAGCGAATATAAGATAACCAATATTGAAGGGGAGTATATAAGTTTTAAATACAAGGATTATAAGAAACTGGATTATAATGGCAAACCGATTGAAAAAGAACTGACCTTACATTATAGCGATTTTTTTCCAAGGTTGTTACAGCATGTCCCGCTCCCATACTTTCGGTTAGTCAGGTACTATGGTGCGTATGCGGCACGTACCAAAGCAATTTTAAAGAAAATGTACCCGGGAAACACAACAGTTGAAAATCCAGTCCCCGATGAGCCTGAATTATATGAATTACCGGTTAACCCAAAGGTTTGCAAAAATTGCAATAAAGAAAAAACATATATGTACACAGTATTTAAAACAAAGGAAGGAAAACGGGTCTTTATGTCAAGGTTTAGCGCAAAAGAGAAGGGCAACAAACCTCAAAATAAAGCTGCATAGCTTTACATGGGATAGGTATGCCCAATTGTGAAAAAATTGATTTTAACGACAAAAAAACGTGAAAAAATGGGAAAACAAGAAAACAAAAACCAATATTTACAAGAAAATTATCATCAGATGAAGGAAATTAAAACAAGAAAAATGAATAAAAAAGGAAAAGAATTATATAATTTACTATAAATATGTGCACAGTGTACAACAGGCGATATAAAACATTGGGGTTTAAGTAGTTTTTCGGGCTTAAGTTCACGCATCAAATCTCGTTGCAACTTGATAGTGTAAAGCCCTGAACCCCCAACGATTTTATATCGCCGAAACGTTACCATGCATTAAAACAGACATCCTGCAATCTAAATTAGTTTTGTGATTTAGATTTGTATATTTGAGAAAAAATATGATTAATGGAAAATTCAGATATTCGAATATACCAGTTAGAGGACGGGAAAACAGAAATAAATGTTCAGTTAGATAACGAAACTGTTTGGTTGAATTTGAATCAGATGGTAGAGTTATTTGAACGTGACAAATCGGTTGTATCCAGACATATAAGTAATATTTTTAAAGAAAAAGAATTACAGAAGAATTCAGTTGTTGCAAAAAATGCAACAACTGCTTCTGATGGAAAAACATAC
>CAZLCO010000092.1:0-2867 GCA_964558005.1 uncultured Gammaproteobacteria bacterium
GAAAGCCCTTGAAATGCTGGTGCAGCACGTGGTGGCCCCGCGCTGCCAGCTCACGACTAAGCTGCACTTGGAAGGGGTGCCCCGAATAGTCGTGAACGATCAAGCGCATCGGTCGACGTCCGTCTTCATCATGCCTCCGGCCGGCGAACGAATCACCGCAGCTCGTTCTCGACGTATGCGAGGAGCTGCGCCACGGCGTCCTCGACGCCGAGCTCGGCGGTGTCGAGCACCAGCTGCGGATCGGTGGGTTCCTCGTAAGGCGACTGGATGCCGGTGAAGTCCTTGATCTCGCCGGCGCGGGCCTTCTTGTAGAGCCCCTTGGGATCGCGCTGCTCGCAGAGCTCAAGCGACGCTTTGATGTAGATCTCGTGGAAACGCTCGCCCGCCGCCTGCCGCGCCCGCTGACGGTCGGCCCGGTAGGGTGAGATGAAGGAGCTGATGGCGAGGAAACCTGCATCCGCGAAAAGGTTCGCGATCTCCCCGACGCGCCGGATGTTCTCGGCGCGATCCTCGGGCGAAAAGCTCAGATTGGCGTTGAGCCCGGTGCGGATGTTGTCGCCGTCGAGAACGTAGACCTGGTAGCCGCGGGCAAACAGTTCGGCCTCGAGGGCGAGCGCCAGGGTCGACTTGCCGGCGCCGGACAGGCCGGTGAACCACAGCACTGCCCCTTTGTGACCGTTGCGGGCGGTCCGTGCCGCCGTCGTCACGCTGTGGCCAACGGCGGTGATATTGGTCGAGCGGACCGTCACGAGGTTACGCTGGTCGGGATAGCCGTCCATCGAGATCTGCCCACCGGCGACGGGCACGTAGTTCTCGACGAGCACGAACCGCCCGGTCGCGGCGCTCAGGTGATGCTCGTCGAGGGCGAGCAGCCGGCGCGTGCGCAAAACCACCTCGCCCACCGCGTTACGCTCGATCTTGTCGGCGTCACTGCGGTCCAAGGCGTTGGTGTCGACGACGCGGTCGATGTGCTCGACCGTCACCGGGCACTCGAGGGTGCCGAGCTTGAGGGTGTAGACGGCCCCGGCGCTGAGCGGCCGTTGGCCGAGCCAGAACAGGCGTCCCTTGAAGACGTTGGTCTCCATCGGCGGCTGCTCGCGGTGGCTTATCACCTCGCCACGCTCGACGAAGAGCTGGGTCTCGAGCGTCACGGCCGCGCTCTGGCCGGCCGCGACGGCCTCGGGCAGCTCGGGCACGGACCAGGCCTCGATGCTCGCGATGCGCGCCGTCTTGTTCGACGGCGAGAACAGCACCTCGTCGCCGACCCGGAGCGTGCCGGCCTCGACACGGCCGGCGATGATGCGGCGGTGGTCGAACTTGTAGACGTCCTGGACCAGCATCCGCAGCGGCCGATCCGCGAGCAGCGGACGCGGCTGGAAGCCGTCGAGCATCTGCAGCACGGTCGGCCCCTGGTACCAGGGCATGTGCCGGCTGTGAGCGGCGATGTTGTCGCCCTCGCGCGCCGAGATCGGAATGAAGCCTGTGGCCGTGACCCCGATGCTCTCGAGATAGGCACGGTACTCCTCGGCGACGGCGCCGAAGCAATCGGCGTCGTAGCCGACGAGATCCATCTTGTTGACCAGCACCGCGACCTGCGGGGTGCCGAGAAGCGACAGAAGGTAGCCGTGGCGCCGCGACTGCTCCTTGATGCCCTCGTTGGCGTCGATGAGCAGCAGCGCCGCCTCCGAGCTGGCGGCGCCGGTGATCATGTTCTTCAAGAACTCGATGTGCCCGGGCGCGTCGATGATGACGTACGGTCGTTTGGCCGTCTTGAAGCGGATCTGGCTCGTGTCGATGGTGATCCCTTGATCACGCTCGGCCTGGATCGAATCCATCAAGAAGGCCCATTCGAACGGCATGCCGCGCCGTTCGCACATCTTCTCGATGGCCTCCATCTTGCCGTCCGGCAGCGAGCCCGTGTCGTGGAAGAGGCGGCCGATCAGCGTCGACTTGCCGTGATCGACGTGGCCGACGATCACGATTTTCAGTTGTTGGGCGCTCTGCGTCTGCATCGCCGTAGGTCTCTCGCTCACATGTAGCCGGTGGCGCGCAAGCGCTCGAAGCTGTCTTCCGCCTCGTGATCCATCGCGCGTCCGCTACGCTCGGGGATCTTGGTCACCTCGAGCTCGGCGATGATGTCGTCGATGGTGGTGGCATCGCTGGCGATCGGATGGGTGATCTCCTGCTCGCCGAGCGACCGGTAGCGCTTGCCATCCTTGGCGAAGTAGAGATCGACGAGCGGAATGCCCTCGCGCTTGGTGTACTTCCAGATGTCGAGCTCGGTCCAATGCAGGATCGGATGCACACGCACATGCACCCCCGGCGGGAAGCTGGTCATGTACTGGTTGAAGAATTCCGGCGGCTGGTCACGCAGCTCCCAGGCGCCGGTGTCGTCGCGCGGGCTGAAATAGCGTTCCTTCGCCCGGATCGCTTCCTCGTCGCGCCGAATGCCCGCGACCAGACCGTTGTAGCCGTGCTTGGCGACGGCGCTCTTGAGGCCAAAGGTCTTGCGCGCCGCCAGCCGCGCCGCGGGTGGCAGCGTCGGGTCCATCTCCTCGAAGGGAGGGCATTGCTCTTGGATGTAATTGAGTTTCCAATCTTTTACAAAGCGATCGCGAAACTCGTAGACTTGCGGAAATTCTTTCTCGGTATCGATAAATAGTACCGGGAAGGGCACATGGCCCAAGAATGCCTTGCGGGCTAGCCACAAAACGACATTGGAGTCTTTGCCGATCGACCAGAGAATGGCGACGTTCTTGAGCTTGGCATAGGCTTCGCGAAAAACGTAGACGCTCTCGGCTTCGAGTTCATCGAGATGAGTCATGTGGCGGCACACTTCGGAAGGACGGGCACGGTGGCGGATCGCC
>CAZLCO010000093.1:0-2864 GCA_964558005.1 uncultured Gammaproteobacteria bacterium
CACTTATCTCCTTTAATAGGCTGATTTTCATTAAAACCATAAGAATTTGCCCTCTGAGAATTGACTGTTCAGGCTCTTTTTCTTTCGGTTTTTCCTGGCCATAAAAAAATATAAAAATGGCAAGTCATGCAGTTGTTTTAAACTCTGGCCGACTTCCGGGTTCGTTTCCCTCGACTTCCCCCGGCCAAAAAATTGGAAAAAATGGGATATTTTTGTCCGGTTCCTGTCAATCGCTAAAATATAGACAGGTTAAGGCATAAAGCCTGATTGCAAAAAATCGCCCGGACATTTTCGGACAAAATCTGGTAAAAAATAGGTAATTCCGGTAATTTTTTTCGCCTTTTGTCAATTCCACTTCCCCCGCCCATGTTTACGCACACTGCAAAGTTTCGGCATACTTCCGAAGTTTCAATTGCACTATTAAACTATAACTGCCCTGCAGGGTTTACCATTAAAGGGATTAATAACCTGAAAATTTAGCAATTTTCCATCACACACAAGAACCTGCCCAACTTCAAGAACTGAAGTATCACGTACAATATATGGTTCGACCTTGTCCCTGAGTGCTTTTTGGCCTTCCCGAGCAAGTATCCACCTGTCATAATGGTTAATTTTAAATTTTTCAGCGTATCTTCTATAGGTAATATCCTTTGCAAATACAGTGTATCCACGTTTAGCAAGGATATGCTTGGTTAAACTTGTTGCTTTTCCAATGCTGAACTTATTCTGGTTTAGTAGTATTTTCAGAAAAATACGTATCTCTTCATCATTAAGACTTGTCCTGCATTCTCTTGCTCATTTATATTGATACTCAGGCACTAATCGTGTCCAATCGCTCGTACCTGACAGCTTTGCCCTCCATCTATAAATAGTGCCGATAGAAGTTGAGCCAAGGGTTTCAAATAGTTCCCTGTATAATTCTCCGGTATTATACAGCTCCAAAAATTCTTTACTTGCTTGTTCTCTGCTCGTTTCTCCCTTCCTGTAATTCTGCCAGAGTTCGAGTAAATCCATTCTGGCCAGTGCAACTCGCTTCATAGCTTCAGGGATTATCTTTTCCTGGGTTGGCTTAATTATTTCAGGCAGGGTGTTTGCCTCCTCCATTACTACTGAGCTGTAATATTCATTCAGGTATTTGCTTTGTATCTCAGGCTCTAAAGAACTCAAACATATTTTATAACTCTTCCCTCCTCGCACGTCTTCTGTTTTAGAAATATATTTCTGCTGCCTTACAGCAATTCTTATTGCCCGGGTTGTTACTCCTTTTAATTTAGCGACTGATTTTACATCAAGCCATATTTTAGTTGTATCTATCAGTTTTTCAGACATTGCTTTTCCTTAAGTCATCTAATCGCTTTCGTATAATAAATCGGAATTCTCATAATGCGAGTGCTTTGGGGGAAAGTGTGTCTGTTCTGAAACAATGAATTTAGTCTTTAAAAATAGATTTGTGTGACTTTTTCAGATTAATAGCTGGATTTGTTAAGTTTTTATAGTTTCTTATCCAATTATTAAGCGTTATAAAGAAATTTTAAGAGCTAAAAATTGCTTAATCAGTGTTTAATGTGTTGTTTCAGCAACGTTTATTCAAATAAGTTAACAAAAAAGACCGGATTAGTATGTTTTACTCTCGGCATTACTTCCCTCTTGAGGCATAAAAATTCCTGCATGTAATTAACAGGGATATTGAAAATTATCACTCGTAAGCTCCCTAAAGCGAATTATACAAAACCGGTATAAAACGCATAAAGACACCCTTTTTTACATAGCTACATATTTCCCCTTAACTTCCCCATACTTCCGACTAAAATTTTATTCAGACTAATTTAGCTAATATTCAAGCGGTTTTACCAGTTTTTACCATCGCAGAAAGTCCTAATATTAAAAGACTTCAGGCAGTTTGCTAAAACGTGCAAAGGAAATAACTGGTAAAAGCTGGTAAAGAAGCGGTAAAAGGCGGTAATGAATACGCAATAATGATATATGCCTGTGTTTTAGATTACATCGGACTTTAGGCCGTTTCCCTCACCTGCATTTTACCAGATTAAACGTAACCAGATTAAACGTAATTACATCTGACTTTAGGCCGTTTCCCTCACCTGCATTTTACCAGATTAAACGTATTAAACGTATCGATTTTTGGAAAAAAATGCCAAATAAGTGAAGGAATCCGGCAAAATTCTCGTCATTAAGGAAGCAGAAAAAATAGCCTCTAATTTAGACAGCGTGCGGGAATAGCGAAGTTGGCATAATTCCCAAAAGTTCCGACAAACCACAGGAGAGAAATGAGATTTATGCTCGGCAGCAGGGAACTTTTTGACAACTTTTTGTATCAGGAAGGTCTGACTGACATCCAGCGTGCTGCCCGCTTCATGTATCTTATAACCCGGTCGTTCGGTGGCAGGGGTGGAACTCTGGGAACAGTTAAACGCTCTTCCGGCGGTGCCTGTAAAAGTCATAAAAATCTTATGGACAGGGCATACGCTATTCACAACAGGCTTGATAAAGTAATGATTGAGCACAGGGATTTTGAAAAGTTTATCAAGCAGTATGATCACGGAGGAAACTACAGAAATTTTAACTGAAGTTAAAAATTATCTTCAGGAGTAGACTGGAAACCTTTTGTTTTAGTGTATTTGAGGTTGGTGGTCAAATTGACCACCAACCTCTTTTTCATCTATCGTTTTGCTCCAATCAGATAGTTGCTAAAAGGTGTTTTGCTTATTAATAAACAGGATAAAACGCTTAATGACATTGCCCCAAGATATAGAACAACCCCTAAAATATCATTATTCATTGGCAATCCTGACTTATTTAAAACATATCCTGAAAAATCAATGTAAAATACGTGAATCAAATATATT
>CAZLCO010000094.1:0-2563 GCA_964558005.1 uncultured Gammaproteobacteria bacterium
TGTCAGACAGAGTAGGGTTTTGAGCTAAATCATAAACTTTTTCCGTATCCTCTTATGTAAATTTAGGCCTGTGTTGCCTATACTGTAAGGCTTTTAGCGAGATGGAACAAAATCGGCAGTTTTCGAGCTAACTTGGCATTCTGGAAAAAGTCGGAAATCTTACTTTTTGTTTCTATCAGGAAGTTAGGATACTCTCAAAAAGAGATAATACACTGATAATATGAAATTTTATATTTTTAGACTTTAAAAATACATCAGGCAAAGCGTTTAAATGTAAATGAGAATCATTAAACCATCTGTAAGTTACATGAGGAGAGGATTTATAGCCTATGATGGATTAGCTTGCGAGAATTTTAGCCTGATTTTTAAAGATTAGTTAACAGGCAGTTAAAGTCTATTTAAAATTTGGTGGCAGGGAGGAAGTTCTTTTGAGAATTATTTTATGTTTTTTAGCCAAATCATGTTAAGTTTTTTAAGAAATTTATCCAATTATTACCAAAACTTCAAAAAATTTAATGAAAATTGCTTCATACTTAAATTAAATTCATTAAGGATTATTTACAACAATTACTTTTTAAGAACTCTGAAATAGTTTTTTTATCTGCTTCGCCTTTAGCGACACTCAAAACCAAATTATAAATTTCATCTTTTTTAAAGACTGGTTTAATTTCATTATTCACAAGAAAAATAAGTGCACAAACTAATCCTGTTCTTTTATTACCATCTACAAAAGGATGGTTTTGAACAATGTGAAATAAATATGCTGCAGCCATTTCATAAATATCTTTATGAAAATACTCATCTCCAAAACCAGATTTTGGCATTTCAAGAGCTGAGAGCAATAAATCAATATCCCTTATATCAGGAGCACCGCCATATAGCTCTATCTGGTTATTATGAATTTCTATAACATCTTCTAAGTCTAAAAAGTTGTAATCCATTATTCAGAGAGTTTCTTTAATACTTCACCATACTCTTTATTAATAAAATCAAGGTTTTTTTTCAACTGCTGCTGATTTTTTTTATCCCTGACAGGCTTAATAAGAATAACATCACCATTTGTTGAAACATTTAATGGAGTTTCAGTATTAATTTTTAAAAGCTCAAGGATGCTTTTATCCAGCACAATCGCTTGACTATTTCCTACTTTTCTAAGTTTTTTAATCATAATTGTTATCCTTATGTAATAACTTAATAATTATAGTATAACATATTGAATTTCTTTTTCAATCTATTTTTGTTTCAAAACAGACACATAGAGAGGGATTTCCCACCCCTTTCGAGAATTCCAAGTTAACATACCAAGTGCGTATAAACTACTGGTATGAAATTAAATGAACAATAACAATCTTTTAAACGTACAGGACTGCTGGCTCGCAACAGATATAATAGCCAAGTTAAAAGGAGTAACTGAACGTGCCATCAGGCTAGCTATTAGAAAAGACAAATATATTTCAAAAGCGTATAACGCAAGAGGAGGAAAGAGCTACAAGGTTTTACTCTCATCATTAGAGCCTGAGATACAGCAAAAATATCTGGCTGAGTATTACAAGAAAATGGTTCTATCTGAAGCCCAGCTAGAAATAATACAAACTAAAAGGATTAAGCTGGATATTAAATCCGACTCCTACCGCAACCAGTGCTATGCAAGAGCTTATGTTTTGAAAAATGATGAATGGAGCTTAATTTACTCTATCCCCTACAGCCTGATGCAAACACCTGACAGCCTTGCTTATCACAACGAATATAAAAACAATCCCAAGCTGGCAGAGCCTAAATTTAGGTCTGACATAACTAAACTTAAGGAATTTACTGCAAAAATATTATTCTGATTGTTACGCAATGATTCAGAATAGTGCTATTGCAGTTCCAATTCCCGGGAATAGAGTTATCATAAACAATGTAGGCAATAATAAAGGAGCAAAACGATTATACAACTAACAGAACAGGAAAAGCAAAATTTTAGAAGATTTAGAATAGAGCCAACTAAATTATCTCGCCAATACGGTGTCGCAATCAAATCAATTGGCGGAGTGCGAATTGGAGAAATTGCTGATATTGAATATAGTAATGACCCGGAAAGTGGTGACTTATACCCTGAAATTCTAATGTGGCAGGAAGACGTAGAGGAGTTATAAAAATGAAAAAATACAAAATGACAGATACCTGGGAATGCGAGCCTGACTATACCACAACAGAAAAAGACCTTTTTATACTGGCCTATGAATTATACTGCGGAGAACCTGTAGGCGAGGAGCTTGATGAAGCGAAAGAAGTATTCGGCACTGATATAGACAAAGTCATAGCCTACGTGGAAAAAGAATGCGTATGGAAGGCTGAGGGAATTTGATTTAAACTTTAAAAGCGGCACTCATTTGTTCTATTTCTGAATGGCTTATACCAAGTGATTTTGCAATATTCTGCCATTTTTTAACTGTGTTTTTAAGCTCATCAATGATTGTTTTTGCTTCTTTGTTTTTTAATCCAAAATATTCAGCAACGCTTAAAGCCAGCTCTATATCGGCAGAATTGTCATCCTGCGAAATGTATGTCGTTAAAACTC
>CAZLCO010000095.1:0-2479 GCA_964558005.1 uncultured Gammaproteobacteria bacterium
GAGGCTGTAGATGTCGCTGCGCTGGTCGATGCGCTCGATTTGTCCTTCGGCCTGTTCGGGGGGCATGTACTGCGGGGTGCCCATGATGGCGCCGTCGAGGGTGCGCATGGCTTGTCCTTGTCGTTCGGAGCGCAGGGAGTTGACTTCGAAGTCGTCGACGGTGAGCACGGCGCGCGTCTCACCGCCACGACCGACAATCTCGATTTTGCGTGTCCGAATAGTCTCGTGTACCGCCATAAAGCCCCCTTCTGCGCGCACGACGGGACCGATTCTCCCCTCGTTGCGCGGATGCCTAACCGCTTGCGTACTGCATAATATAGCTACTACTCACAGGAGATTCAAGAGACATCGCTTCAGTCGCCAAAGGCAGCCGGCCTTCTTCAGGGAAATACGCCCGGTCCTCCATCACAGGCCCGCAGGCCTGAGTTCGCCGTGAGGCATTTGCGAAATAGGGGATACAGGGAGGCGAGGAGGCCAGCTTGACGGGGAGTCGGTTGAGCGCTTGGGGTGTTGTTGGTGGCACGGTGGGCAGGGAAGGGTTGGTCGGGGTGCGTTGGGGGCGGGAATCCGTCGTCGAGCCGCAGTGGTCGTGTGTAATGCTTAAGGGGGTCGGGTGCGTGACCCGGCTCAGGCGGCGCGGGGTTTGACGAGGGAACGTATCTGCTCGCGTTGTCCAGCTTGGACGGCGCTCAGGGCAAGGGCGAGCATGACCCCCAGCGCGAGGCCCACGCGAAATCGCATCTTCTTCAACCCGCGGATGGTGTGGCGCTCGAATCCGAATGCCCCGTCAAGACGGCTGTTGACGCGCTCGACGGCGGTACGTTTCTTGTATTGGCGCCGCCAGGCCTTAGCGTCACGGGCTAAGGGCGTGAACAAACGTCGGTCGAGGTCCAGTGGCACGCGGACGACGCGGCCGTAGTCGCTATGGCATCCCTGGCAGAGGTCGCGCTGGGTGCATTCGACGCCGGACGCGGCGGCGGGACAGCGGTACTTCAGGCATCCTCGGTCGGCCTCGAATCCCTGGAAGACCATGGGCTCGTAGTTGCTTAAGGGGTCGGGGTGTTCTGGAGGGCCGGCTTCGTCACGGCAACGGCACAGGACGTTGCCTTCGGCGGTGTAGAAGATGGTGTCAACGCCGTCGGGAAACACCTGGCGGGGTTGATGGGGCTGGTCCTGCCAGCAGTTGCGCACGTCGATGACCGGCTTGATGTTGTAGACCTCCCAGAGGTTTTCATTGTGCTGGGCGGCGTCATAGGCCTTGTCCGCGGAGAGGTAGTCGGCGCGCTCAGTGAGTTGAGGATGGGTTTGGTCGAGGTGGTCGAGGAGCGTGGGCAGTTCGGGACTGTCGCCGGCACTGGCACGGGTGACGGTGTAGGCCAGGGGGAGTTCGTAGTCTGCGTCGACGAGCAGATGCACCTTGTAGCCGAACCAGCGCTTGACCTTTTCCCAAATCGAGCCGTCCTCGCGGATGCCCTTATAGGTTTTGGTCCCCCAATCGGCGTCCGTGTCGCGCCGGCCGTCGGGGGATTCACGCTTGTCTTCGGCGGGCTTGCGTCCGAAGCTCCGCAGGGCTTTGGAATCCACGGCCAAACGCGTTCCCAGCTCTGGCAGTTCGCTCTGCAGGCCGGTGACCAACTCCTCGAACATGGCGTCGATAAGGTCCTGGTGGCTCAGGAGCTTTTTGAGCAGCCGCGTATACACCCACGGCGGCGGTACCGCTTTGGCGCCTTCGAATACGTCGAAGCCGCAGAGTTGGCGCAATTCGGCGTTGCGGCGCAGTTCGCGGCGCAAGGACTCGATGGTGGGATGTTGGAAGACCAGCCCGGCCAACAGGCTGTTCCAGACGGCGCGCAGGGGATAGTCGTCTCGCCGTCCCTTGCGTTCGGCTTCGAGCGTCTGCACAAGGGTCTCGTCGGGCAGGCCGTCCAGGACCATGCGCAAGCGATGGAGGTCCGAGTGAGCCTCGACGGCGTTCCAGGAGAAGAGCTGCGGTTGATGTATAATGGCCATGGCGTACGCCTTTCTTGGTGTGTAGTTTTCTGTTCAACTATTCTACACACATACCTTGGAGGCGTTACGCCTTTTCTGTGTTGAGGGGCTTCGCCGGGACCCTTGGGGTGAATTTCGTCAGAAAAACCTCCCGAAACGCCTTGAGCGTCCCTTTTCCCCAATGCGCTGGGGTAACCACCTCTGCCCCCTCTTCCCCAAGTCCCCGGCAACAAACGTCATCCACGATTCCGCAATTGCCTCCGGATGGTGTGATGTTTACATGCCGCGTAGGCGTTGCTATACTACGACCGCGCTGGCCTGTGGCCGCGCCCATGAGCGGCATGCGCGATGACGCATTAAGGAAAGGTGAGACGCAGACCATGAAGCATATCCACACGTTGACCAAGTCCTCCGTGAAACCAGCGCAGATGGGAGCGACCGAGATCATCACGCTCGTCGTTTCCATCTTGTCAGCTCTGGCAGGCATAAT
>CAZLCO010000096.1:0-2451 GCA_964558005.1 uncultured Gammaproteobacteria bacterium
ATGTCGGCTGTAATCAGCTCAAACTGGCCTTTTGATTTTTACCGGACAGTAGTGAGTTTGTATAAGTAATATCGGCTGAGTTAAAAATTTCTTGCGGTATTATATTGAATAAATTTAATAGTTTTTCATTTTTTTCTTTATTTTCATTTAAAGATGTGATTTCTTCTTCAAAATAAAAATTTAATCCAAACGCATAAACAGGAGTATGTTTTAATAAGTCTAATAATTCTAAGGCAATTCTTTTTATTTCAGCATAATCACCATCACTAATTTTATCTTTAGCCAAGCCTAGAGTTAGTTTTCTTTTATGAGTAATAAATTTTATGTTATTCATAATAAAACTAACCGGATTATCAAGCTCATCTACCGGAAAAGGCACTGCTATTTGTAAATTATCTGGTTCTTTTCCTTCAAGTACATTATCTTTTATCCATTCAGGAGTTAATATTATTGTGTTCCATTTTCCTAATATAACAAGTGAGAACTTATCAATTAATTCTTTCATACATTTATCCTAGCTGCTAATAATAAAAATTTCCCCTTTTAATTAAATAGTTTATATTAAAAATAATATTAAGGTAATACCTGTATAAAATTATATAAGATATATATACTCCCATTTCTCCCTGAATTTTCGCTGAGCCGACCAGAGGGCGGATATGACAATGTATAGTAAAAATTCCGGACAAATCCTACATGGCGACTGTATGACATTCAGTTTTGTACTTCTCTGGAACTTTTGGTTCTATGTTCTATAGAGAAAAAGATTCAATTGTCTTGTCAATAATATCAGCATTGATTCCTATATATCGCAGTGTCACACTTGGGGAACTATGATTGAAAATTTCCTGCAGGACTGCAACATCTTTAAAAGTTTGATAATGCCAGTATCCAAAAGTTTTCCTCAGCGTATGCGTTCCAATCCGGTCACAAATCCCTGCAGATTTTACTGCCTGATTTATAATTCGATATGCCTGGACTCTGGTCAGTGGTCTGTTGCTTCCTTTCCTGCTCGCAAAAAGATAGCTTTCAGGGTTTGAGTTTTGTGTAAAACTTTCAAAACAGGATTTTAGCGTAGGGTTTAGGAAAAACCTTTTGCCTTTTCCTGTTTTGGCTTCTCGGAGTTCAATATGTGTCTTATTCCTTACATCCTTTACCCGCAGCCGGAGCAGGTCTGATATCCTTAGTCCTGTGTTGATTCCTGCTACAAAAAGCAGGTAATCCCTGTATCCGTTATTGAGTAAAAGATTTTTTACTTTTTCAATCGCTTCTTTGTCCCGTATCGGCTGTACAAATTCCATGGTTTTGGTCTCCTTTTCTGTGTATTGTGTTACTTTCAAAGTCCTGTAAGTCCTCGATATGTTACCTCTGGTGTATTAGGCAGTCAAAGAGTTCTTATTATTACTGCTTTTCAGCCCTTTTGGTTTTTGGATGTAACAAAATCGCTATTGTGTAACATCTGCAAAACCCTCATTTTTATTGTTTTTATCTATAAAAAACAGGCTTAAATCCTTTACTCATAGCAATATCAGAGTTATAATATCTCCTGTAGTTAATAAAGGAGCTTATTATGAAGAATGTTTCAATGATTTTACTTGCTATTTTAGGACTTCCGGTATTGGTTTTCTTTTTCATGGTGTCCCTACTTTTTGGGATAGTTGGTGACCCAAAGTTCAGAAAGTCATAAAAACTGGATTTTAAAAAATTAAAACAGGGCATTATTCGAGCCCTGTTTTTTCTGATTGTTGGCCTGCTTTATATGCCTGTTCTAAAGCTTCTTTTATGCTCCATACAGCCTGCTCTTTAAAATCGAGGCTGTCAGTATTTCTTGTTTCAAGAGTTTCAAGGCCTAATATTGTTTTGGCTATCGTCTGTAATTTTTTATTCATCTTGGTTTTCCTTTTTGGTTTTTTAACTACTTTCACAATCCATACAAAAGAGCAGGAGCTTTACGCTCCCGCCTTTAAGATTTTATCTGCTGCTTTGATTATTCTTTGTGCTGATTTTTCAGGAATTCGATTCCCCTGCAGCCAGCTCTGTATATAGCCCCTGCAATATTCACTGCCATCCAGCCCCAAAGATTCAAGGCATAAAAGAGCTGTGGCCTCGGCTTCCACCTCTATTATGTTTTTTGTTAATTCCTTATCATCTGTTAATACATTTTTATCAGTGTGGCCGAGCACAATGTGGGCTATTTCGTGGAAGATTGTTTTTAAGGGTAGCTGCGCCATGGGATTTATAGCTATCTCTCTGTTAATAGTTGCATAGCCCTGCACATTACCATCTAAAATATTAAACTTTGTATGCTTTATATCCAGCTCTGATAATGCTTTATCTTTGCGCCATGTTATAACAATCGGCTCCTGCGTATAATCTTCTCCCTCTGTCTGGCTTAAAACAAACCACTGCTTTTTATATACAAACTTTGTATATTTTGCGCTGGATTGCTCT
>CAZLCO010000097.1:0-2384 GCA_964558005.1 uncultured Gammaproteobacteria bacterium
CATTGCCCGGATCCTTGGGATCAGTAAGAATACCGTTAAAACGTATCTGGAGAAGCTTGAGATGCTTCAAAACCCATCCGGAGGGAAAGGATGGACCAACAGCGATCTTATACGCCTGGAGGACCCTGTATTGGAGGCAAAGTTTCATGCGGGTAATCCAGCTTATAAAGACGAGCGGTATGAGGATTTTATGTCCAGGTTACCCCATTTTTTGGTAGAGCTTAAAAAAACAGGCGTTACCAGGCATTTACTGTGGCAGGAATACAGGCAGCAGCGAGCTGATGGATATGCTTATTCGCAGTTTTGTTATCATCTGCAACAACAACAGGTGGCCTCCAGGCCATCCATGGTACTTAACCATAAACCGGGTGATAAACTTTATATCGATTTTGCGGGTAAAAAGCTTTCTTATACCGATAAAAACACCGGAGAGATCGTAAAATGTGAAGTATTTGTAGCCTGTCTTCCTTACTCGGATTATGCCTTTGCCATGGCCGTAAGAGGACAAACCATTGGTGATTTTCTCCATGCCCTGACTTGCTGTCTTCAGGAGATTGGAGGTGTTCCATGTGCTCTTGTACCGGATAATCTTAAAGCTGCTATTAGCAAGGCCAGCCGCTATGAACCTGACCTTACCCGGGCGCTCGAAGACTTTGCCAACCACTATGGTACAACGGTTTTTCCGGCCAGGGTAAGTGCCCCAAAAGATAAAGCTCTGGTAGAAAATCAGGTCAAGCTCGTTTATAATCGTGTGTATGCTCAGTTGCGCAATATGCAGTTTTTTGATCTTCCAACGCTTAATGAAGCAATCCGGCAGAAGGTTAAAGCTCATAACCAGACACGAATGCAGCAAAAACCCTATTGCAGGGAGGAACGATTTTTAGCCGAAGAAAAGAAGAAGCTGATGCCTTTACCGGTAGATAAATATGAGTTAAAAAGCTATACAGAGCTTAAGGTGGCCAAAAACAATTACATCCAGCTCTATGAAGACAAGCATTATTACAGTGTTCCATTTCGTCTTATTGGCCAGAAGGTGAAAGTGATCTATACCCGTAACATGGTTTACATATATGCCAAAGGAAAACAGGTAGCAGCCCATATCCGAAGTTATGTTGCCGGTGGATATACAACAGTCAGGGAACATCTGTGTTCTTACCACCAGCATTACCTGGATCGTAGCCCGCAATATTACATAAACCAGGCAGAGAAAAAATCGGCCACGCTTCACAAGCTGATATCACTGATTTTTAAACAGGACCGGTATCCGGAACAATTATATCGAAGTTGTGATGGATTGTTCAGCTTGTTCCGTAAAACTGATCCGGAGCGATTTGAGAAAGCTTGTCAGCTTGCAATTGAATATCAGAATTATTCCTATACCTTCATTCGTAACCTTTTGCAAAACAGGATAACCGAGAGCTCACAGGAATCTGTTCCGGAAAAGAATTTACCCAAACACAAGAACCTGAGAGGAAAACAATATTATCAACAACAAATACCATTTAAAAACAATTAATGATGAATCAAATAGAATCACAGATGAAACAATTACGGCTTCACGGCATGATCAAAAGCTGGGAAGCCCTGCAGGAATCAAGACAACTGCATAATCTTTCCTTGCAGGAAGGAATGGAGATCCTGCTTCAATCCGAAGAGCAGGAACGTAATAACCGCAGGTTTAAAAGACTGGAGTATAAAGCAGGTTTTCGTTACAAAGCTTCCATTGAAGAACTCAAACGGTTGCAGGAAAGAGGAATTGATAAAAACCTGATTACCTCCCTTTCTACCTGTAATTATATTGAAAAAGGCGAATCGATACTTATTACCGGTGCAACCGGCTGTGGGAAAAGCTTTCTCTCTTCTGCAATGGGACATCAGGCATGTCTGATGGGATTTAAGGTAGCTTATCATAATATTCAAAAACTTATGCATAAAACCAAAATGGCTCGTCTGGATGGTAGTATTTATGCCTTCTTTGAAAAATTAGCCAAAACCGATTTGCTTATCCTGGATGATTTTGGCCTTACTTTTCTTGAGAAACAACAACAAATGGATCTTATGGAAATGATAGAAGACCGTCATGGGAAAAAGTCTACGATTATCGCCAGTCAGCTCCCTATTGCAAATTGGTATGATGTAATTGGAGAAGAAAGTATTGCAGATGCCCTTTTAGATCGATTAATTTATTCTTCTTATAAAATCGAAATTAAGGGAGAAAGTATGAGAAAAAAACAGTAAAATTGTCAGCCATCAACGCTCTTTTAAATGTCAGGACCTGATAAGGGGGGGCAATATCAACGGAAGGGGGTCAACATCATCGGAATATCCATTATGCAGAAGGAATAAAATATATTTTTAATAAATAACGAGATAGAGCATAAACA
>CAZLCO010000098.1:0-2272 GCA_964558005.1 uncultured Gammaproteobacteria bacterium
GGAAATAGAAAATTGGTAAGATCCTTCGCAACCTATTCATTTAATGTTTATTGTTAGTTTTGCCCTGGCTCAGGATGACAGTGCGGGGATAAATAGCTTAAAAGCAATGATAATCAGACGTTTTTTCATCAGTAAATGTTCGACCATTCTTATTTTTTCTGTTTTTTGCATATAAAAATAGATGAAACAAATTTAAATTGTAAAGTTTTTTTAATTTTATATCAACTCTAATGTCAACTTTTTACATGTGTTTATTTTATACAAGCAGGTAGAAGATTTAGAATTTATAGAAAGGAAATAAATTATGACATTAGCAATCGGAGCAACTATGTACAGACCGAATTATAATATGAACCTGCGCAATAACAGCACGATGGCCAGCAGGCAGGTAGGGTTTAAGGGAAGTGAGTGGGGATCTGATACTGCTCCGCCTGAAGTTAGAACAGTTCTTCATAAAATAAAAGAAGAAGCTTTAAAATCAATTAAAGGTTCTTCAGTTGATTCAAGAGGACTTCCAAGTACAGATGAGTCTGTTTCTAGTAAAGCATATACTGATTTAGATATCGCAATAAGTAAAGTCAAAAAAAGACGAAACTCAGATGAAGAAGCCAGAATGCAAAAGGCTATATGGGGTACAGGAAAAGACCTCGAAGCACCATTAAGAGAAAAGATGGGGATCCCAAGTGGTGAACCTGAATTACTTTCTAAGTTCTGGCCATTTATGATTTTAAGGGTGGCATCCATGAATAATGATTTAATGATAGAGAAATTTATTAAGTAATAACTTTATCAATAAGTTTATTTATTTGTTTTGAAGCTATTAATGAAAGGCTTGAGCCAACACCCATTCCAACTAATGAGAGCAGTGTTCCGCCTGTTGCAAATGCTGCACCACCAAAAGCAATACCTGCTGTAATTAGTCCAACATAAGCCGCTGATTTTATTAATTGCTTGCCGAAGGACTTAGTTTTTTCTTCCATAGTATTGCCTTGTTTAAAGGATTTTACAAGAGCCGGGATTTCGAGTAAGGAACTTAGTATTATCCCGAAAATAGGTGTTCTTGTAAGTGCTCTTCCTGTTAATTTTTGCAGGCTGTTGCCAGTATATTTGTAGGCTAAAACATCTTTTCCTTTTTGACCCATTCCTTCTATAACTTCAAGAGAAGGTTTTTCAATTTTTAAAATATTCAGTAGAGATTTCCCTAAACTGGTTTCTGCAAGGGTTTTATCAATATGATGTATCCATGGTAATTTTTTTGGTAACCATTCAACAAAAGTATTATCAAAGAATTTAAGCTGACGCTGATAAGGGTTCATAGGGTTGCTCATGGCTTTTTTAAAATTCGAGCCAAGGTTAGCAAACATTTTCCCTATGGAACTTGTGCCTTTAAGTTCTTTAAAGGCAATAACCATTTCCTGCCAGTCCCTCGGGAAGCTGGCCGCTGCCAGACCTACCAGTAATCCTGCTCTCGTCCAGTTTCCATCTTCAATACTGTCCGGGAGCGAACCCACTTTTCTTGCTGTCGGTATCGGGCTGAGCGCATATAGCCCCGCTTTATAAGCAAGGCTGTGGTCTTTTACTTTGTTTTCAAATCTGTCTATATCATCTTTTACAGAAGTAAAAATGTTGTCCTCTTTCACCTCACGCATTATCGGGGCAACTCTCTGCTGCCTCTCACCATGTTTAAATTCATAATTAATACGACTGACTTCTAAGACCATCAAACTTCCCGCATAATTAGGTAACCTTCCAATAATATAAAAACATTTTTTTATGTATGATTTTGCATAATAAAAATTCTGTAACAAAAGTTATAATTTGTTATTAAGGAAGGTAAAAGATGGGGTTATGCTTTAACAGGCATTTTATCTTCTTCGAAAAGTAACTTCTTTTGTAACTCTTCCAGAGAAGCGCCTTTTGTTTCCGGATAAATAAACAGTACAACAAAAAACTGTACTGCCATCATCACAGCAAAGAATACAAAAGGATATCCGCCGGATTTAGCGGCCATTATTGGGAATGTCCAGGAAACTAGAGCGCACATAAACCAGTGCGTAAAACTGCCGAGCGCCTGGCCTTTTGCCCTGACAATGTTCGGGAATACTTCGCTTAAATATACCCAGATAACCGCCCCCTGCGAGAATGCGAATGATGCTATATAGCCGACTAAAAACCAGATTAAGACCGATTTATAACTGTTGGTTATAAATATGGCGGCAACTGCCGCAAGGCAAACGGTCATGCCTATTGAGCCGGTTAAAAGTAGCTTTTT
>CAZLCO010000099.1:0-2251 GCA_964558005.1 uncultured Gammaproteobacteria bacterium
CGGCCATGTCTAGCTAATCTAATCTTTGCTGGCATATATCTATCTGTTAAAAAATTTGCGCAAAGGTAACATATATTGTCGATATTTAAAATATATCTGAAAATTAACAGCGATTTCAAATTTAGTATTTTTTCAATTACTTAATTTCTTTGTTTCAGAAAAGGCAATAGAATAGCTGTTTCATGAAATCATGAATTATCTTGTTTCCCTTAAATTCCAGTTTAAATTTATCTGCCTCCTTTTCTTTTTTCACTTGTTACCCTGAATGTTAGTGAGCAGGGGTCCTCGATATCTGTGATTGTTAATATCGTAATTGTATTTTGACTAAGCCAATGGTTTGCAGCCCGCTAAAGGGCAGCGTTTCTTTTAGCATTGATGCGAGGGCATCCTCCCAAATTGATTTTATTGACCTCCCGGTTTGTTTTAAGCTTAGGGCTACGTTCTGGAGTTTCTCTGTTAACTGGTTTATCAAGTGGGCAATCTGTAGCAGTTGATAGTAATTCTGCATCGCGCAGAAATCTTTCTCTGCATACTTGTGCTGTAGGTTGTAGCCCTGGTTCTTCTGGGTGTTGAAGCCTTCGTTTTCTATTTTCCACCTAAGCCTGCCATAATACGACACTTCCCATACATTGGTTTTATCTATGCCCATGTTTGTAATGTGCACAAAGCGTTCATGTTTCCCGGATGTTGTTCCTTTTCGGGTATATTCGCACCAACCAAGGTTTTGGTGCTTTTTATATTCAAGGCCGGTAATAAACATGGCCGTTTCCAGATGTTTTCCTTTGACCTTTTTTTGTTTGTTGTCCTTTTCTTCAAGGGGATAGAGCAAATCTATCTCCGTCCAAACCGATTTAAGGCACCCCTCTTTAAATGTTAGTATAAAGTCCCAGTTATTGGTTTTGCAGATGTTAAAAAAAGTATCGTTCGGGTATAACGAGTCGGCCGTTAGGATAATGGGCAGGCGGGGGTAATTCTTTTTTAATTTCTTTGCAAGCCTCACAAAGGCTTTTTGTTCGCAGTCCTGCTTCTGGTCAATATTATCAGAGTTTTGATACCATTCGGTTTCCATTGACAGGCTAAAGCCATTGGAACAAATAAGTTTTGCTTCAAGCAAACCGGCCTGCCATGTTTTTTTGCCGTTCTTGCTTGTTTTATGGGGGCATTCAGGGAAAGGCTCCTTATCAAAACTAAATATGCCGGTGCCGTCAACCGCAACGACCAAACGGTTGTTGAAGCGGAATTTATCAAGGGCCCGTTTCTTCACCAGCCCCTTGATTAAAATACGTTTAAGCTTTTCCAGTTCCCCCGGCGGAAGTTTTTTCAGGAACTGGTTGACCGTTTCCGTTACTGGCAGGCGCAATCCGAACATTTGGAAATAATTACTTTCGAAACCAGGGGTAAACATATTGTCGGTATTGTTCTTTGAGCCCCGTTTGAAAACAAAAATCATCAGCCCGGCCATGATGACTTCGGCAATTTCGTAAGTCCGGCGCTGGCGGTGGTCGGGCAGGGCATTGAGCAATCTGTTAAAATTGGGGTAGTGCCTTTTTAGCACCGTGTACACGGTGATGATAAACTGTTTTCCTTCAAATCTTTGAAGTTTGTGTCTGCAACTTTCTTTACTCTAATATAAATTACAAAAAAGTGTAAAAAACATCAAAAAAACATTCCTTAAATTTTGTTTATTCTATTGATATTTAATATCTTAGTAAAACAAAAGCGGACTTAATGGAGGTGAGTTACCCTGTCCGCTTTTTTTAAAAATTATAAACCTCAAACATAATTAAATTATGAGACTGAACAATCCGGTTTCACCGGATTTTTTATTGAAATCCACGTATTTACCTGGTATTCAAATACTTATATAAAACTTGGGCTTTATCCAAATAGCACGAAAAATATTTTTTCCTGAATTATCTAAAAGGCTTATTATTAAATGATAATAGGATTAATTTTTAAAATTGAAATTGCTGAATTAAAGTAGTTTATTTATCAAGCATCTTTTCTAAATCCTGGATACTTTTATGGCCAGGATTTAGATTTTTAATGCTGTTTAAAGTAAATTTACTATCTTCCATTTGGTTATTAACGAAATAGGCAACAACTAGCCGGGTCAAAAAATCTGCATCTGTTTTGTAATCCGGAAGTGCCTTTTTATAATAATAGAGCACTTTTTTATTTTTTTTATAATATAAAATATCCCCCATGTACCTGTTTGCTAAAGGCGTTTCGTAAATATTTAAACTGGAGT
>CAZLCO010000100.1:0-2224 GCA_964558005.1 uncultured Gammaproteobacteria bacterium
TATTATGTGTTAATAGACATTTCAGAAGATGGTATTAAAAGTGATGCTATATTGAATAAAACAAAAGACCGTTTTAAAAAGAAAAAAATGTTACTTAAGGATCTTGTAAAAGGCGCACATATAAGCGATTGTACAGCATCAAAAATTTTAAAGGCAGATTCAATCGATAATAAGGCATTAGCATTAAAATTAGCCGACTTTTTGGGACAATTATAGCTATTTAACCCATTAAATAAACGAAAATTTGGGTTTTAATTCCATGAAAGCTTATTAATTGTAAAACATACCATTTATAAGTGGCATGAAGATATACAAATAAAGAGATTAAGGCTTGTAAATACTTCAAATGGAGGAGGTATTTAATATATAAATAGAATATACTTATATTATAAAGCACAGGGGTAGGAAAACTACAACGAAACATTATAAATAATTTATTTTGAGCGGTGGTTTTTTAAAATAATTTTCCCAGATTTTTCAATCAGCTTCTTTGTTAATCAGAAAGCCTGAGTTTTTCTCAGGAGGATTCAGGCTTTCATTTGAATATAAACTATAAAAAACACAAGGAGAATTAGATATGTTTAAAAGCTGGGAGCGCAATTTAACGCTCGAAGACTTACCAAGCGAAGATATTAGAATCATTGCAGATTTTTACGGAGTAAGATTCGCATTGAGATTGATGAAAGACTTGCCGGGGGTAACAATAAGTATACCAAGCAGTGGACTTAAAAAAATTAGAAATGATTATATCTGTAGAAATTATCACGGCAGTAAAAAGAGTAGATTGAAACTGGCTCTGGAGTGCGAGGTAACGGAATGCTACATCAAACGATTAGCCTGGTTACACAGCAAAAAAGACTATTCAGAACGACTTGCATCATAAATTGAAATCAATCCCTACATAATCATATAACAGTATATCTTTCTGAACACTAGAACATACGGCTGGTTTTTATTCTGACCAGCCGTTTTTTTATTTTAAATTTCGCCGTTAATAATTTCTCTCAATGCCTGCTCCTGAGTCGTCCCATTTCCTTTGCAATAATACTCAAGCCACTTCATAAACTGCTTAATTTCTTTCCCGCAGAATTTTTCAAGATTCTGATTGGATTTTCCTTCTTCCCAGCCAAGATAGTCAAGCAAAAGTGCTGCTTCGTGCTTGTCAGGCTTTGAAGTTTTGAGTTTAAGATGTTCAACATCTTCATAAACAATCTCAATTGCATTAAAAAGGCCATCAATTGCGATTTTTAAATCGTTCCTGACTCCGTTTAACAATGTATTAATCTTGTTTTCGCTCATAAAAATGCTCCTTATGCTTGTAACAGATGGTATGTTAGCTTGCAAGAAGATTTTTTACACTAAATGTGTCGAAACGTGTCTTTAAATTAATTTCTCTCTTATTCTCTTTGGAATGTCCATCCCATCATAAAGAACGGCAATAACACCTATTTGATTGCTTTCTAACTCCCGGAAAAAGATAAAATGTCGCTTATACTTTGTAAAAAATATAATATTTTCAGTTATCTCAGCCACATATTCCTTTGGAATTCTTCGCCAGAGTGATTTCTTTTGATATAGACTTCCGGCTGTTTCATATAAACCAAGAATATAATCATCCGCCTGCTTCTCTCCCCATCGTTCAAGAGTGGATATCCATATTCCGTAAATATCTTCTGTGGCAGAGGGGTAATAGTGAACCTGCATATTATTTTCCGTTCTTATATCTGTTTTTAAACTGTTTTAGCTGCTCATCCGGATTTACCTGTTCAAATTCACTTATATCAGCATTAGCGCCGGGTGCTAATTTTGAATTTAAATTCTGCCATTTATGAAGTTCGCTTTTTTCATAATGCTGTCTTATAAGTTCTCTAACAAATTCGCTTGCTGTTTCATAAAGACCGTGCGGTCCGCATATTTCATCTACATAAGAAGCAAGCTGTTGAGGTAATCTTGTATTTATGCGAGATTGAGCCATAATATTTTCTCCATTTTATATATTGATATTTTACAATATGGTGCATTTAATATCAATATTGTCGCACAAATTAAACCAATTATTTTTATATAGCCTCAGCACGCCACCCGCATTCTTTTTCCACGTAGGCTATGACTTTGTCTATATCAGTGCCAAATTCTTCTTTCGCTTCATCAAGCTCCTCGCCTACAGGTTCTCCGCAGTATAATTCATAGGCCAGTATAAAAAGGTCTTTTTCTGTTGTTGTAT
>CAZLCO010000101.1:0-2122 GCA_964558005.1 uncultured Gammaproteobacteria bacterium
GGGGCTGAATGTATTTATGGAAAAGCCCGTTACCGTTGACGGCCCCACCACCCGTAAAATGCTGGAGCTTGCTGAAGCCTCAAGGAAAAAGAACCTCAAGGTAGGTGTCGGGCTGATGTGCCGCCATTCCGAAGCCCGGCAGGAGCTCTTCAACCGGATCCGGGACGGACAACTTGGTGAGATCATCCTCCTTAGGGGTTATCGTTTGCATGGTCCGATCGGTTTTTTCAGTTCCGACCCGGTGCCTGAGGGCATGAGCGAACTGCTGTACCAGACACAGCGTTTTCACAGTTTTCTGTGGGCCAGCGGTGGCAATTACAGTGATTTCTACATCCATCATATCGATGAGTGCTGCTGGATGAAGGATGCCTGGCCGGTGAAGGCCCATGCGATTGGAGGAAGGCATTACCGGGGCAATTCGATCGACCAGAATTTCGATAACTATTCTGTTGAATATACGTTTGCCGACGGGGCCAAACTCATGATGGATGGCCGTTGCATCGATGGCTGTCATAATGAATTTGCCAGCTATGCCCATGGCAGCAACGGCTCGGCCCTGATTTCTCAGAATGGCCATAGTCCGGCCCGTTGCCGCATCCATCATGGTCAGGACCTGATGAATTTTGATGATGTGGTCTGGCGTTACCCCGAAGATGAATCGAACCCCTATCAGGTGGAATGGGATGTGCTGATCGATGCTATCCGGGAGGATAAGCCCTTTAATGAAGTGAAACGCGGTGCAGAGGCCAGCCTGGTCACTTCGATGGGAAGAATGGCGGCCCATACCGGCCGGGTGATCACTTATGATGATATGCTCAACTGCGAGCACGAATTCGCACCGGGCCTCGATCAGATGACCATTGAGTCACCGGCGCCGTTGCAGGCCGGACCTGACGGGAAATATCCCATTCCGATACCGGGCAAGAACAAGTTCGAGTTTTCGGTAGTTTGATTGGCCGCAGGTACCTGGAACAATAACAGCATTCAGTTTAAGCATACGGTTTAAGCATACACCAGGAGGAGTCTGAGGGCAAATGTGAGCGCATGAAACCAACCCACCCTATCCTTCAGCAGTGTTTTCTTTGGCACTAGTAACTTCCTGAAAAGGGTCATTCCCTCGTCCAGACCTGTCTTCTAACTGCACTGGTTGAGCTTCTAACTGCGCTGGTTAAGCTTCTAACTGCACTGGTTAAGCTTCTAACAGCACTGGTTGAGCTTCTAACAGCACTGGTTGCATTTCTAACTACGCAGGTTGATTTTCTAATTGCACTGGTTTAGTTATCAATCCGATGCTTTTTTACGATTCGATTGAAAACATCATGGGGAAGATGCTGTGCAAGCTGGCTTAAAATAGTTATATTGCTCAAGTGACTGGTGGATTTGTTTAGGCACAATGTAATTTAATCCGCATCGACGGATTAGGCCAGTCTTACCTTTTCTTATTTAATTATTTCGGACGCATGGGCCATTAAATATAAAAAAGTTATGAACATTAAACTGTTGATCCGATCAATCAACATTTCTTTCCTTTTGTTATTTTTTTCAATGCACGCCTTGTCTCAGGGCAAGGAACAAAAATTACCACAACCGGAAATAATTAAACCCGGAGAAGATTGGAAGGCGCCATCGGATGCCATCGTTCTGTTTGATGGAGAAAACCTGAATAAATTTGAAAGTGTAGATGGCGGACCTACCGGGTGGGAAGTGGATGGCAACTATTTCACCGTAAAACCGGGGTCGGGTAATATTCATTCCCTGCAGCATTTCGGGAATTGCCAGCTTCATATCGAATGGCGAACTCCTTCCGAATCCCGTGAAAGTGAAGGTCAGAAATCAGGAAATAGCGGAATATATCTTATGGGCAAGTACGAGGTTCAGGTATTGAATTCATATAATAACGAAACCTATCCCGACGGGCAGGCGGGAGCCATATACCGCCAGCATTCGCCCATGGTGAATGCTTCACGTAAGCCCGGGGAATGGCAGGTGTATGATATTGTATTCTATGCTCCTGAATTCAATGATAATGGGATTGAAACCAGGAAGGGACACATAACGGTTTTTCATAATGGAGTTTTGATACACCATAATGCAGCAATATCGGGCCCTACCACCGCTTATA
>CAZLCO010000102.1:0-2065 GCA_964558005.1 uncultured Gammaproteobacteria bacterium
AATGACAGATCCTCGGCCGTGAGCTGGCCGGTGTTTCCAAGGACGTCTTTGAGCTGTGCCACGGTTGATATGTCCGTGATGTAATTCAGTTCCGCCTGCAATGCTTTCAGTTGTGTGTTGTTGGTCCGCAGTTCTGTGATGTTGTCTTCCACTTCTCCCAGCGCAGCCATTGCCGCCTTGTTTTCGCTGTCGATCTGCAGCAACAACAGCATTCCGAAGGGTCCCGCCGTCAACGCGCCAAACATCGCAAGCGTCACCGCGTTGTGGCGATTGGCATCCATTGTTCCGTCGTATGCATCGTTTCCAACTCCAATCGCCCCGCGCGTCGCCGCTGACTCTCTTCCATCATAGTTCGTCCAGAACCATTTCATGGCCGCGCTGAACTTGCCCTCCAACCAGCCGCTCCGGCCCTGGTTGTAGTAGCCCATGTAATGGCTTACGTTGTGGTCCGGCATCTGCTGGCTGTTGTATACGTTCCACGCGGGCAATGTTGTCACCGTCGTGTTGGTCTTGCCCGTGCTCGGATCGCGCGTGCTCGTTACGTGCTGCGCTTCATGCGGATTGGTTCCGCCGAGGATTTCCCAGCGGCCTACTGTGTTGTTGGAAAGCGCTTCCGCCATTCTATACTGGTAGCGGATTCTTTCCTCGCTGGTTCTGTATTGATTGCTGCCGTAGTCCAGATAGCCTTCCAGGTCATCGTAGTACTGTCCGTCGCTGCCGCTTACATCCAGCAGCTTGACCAACTGTTCCTGCATCTCGCTTTTCTCACGCGCAATCTCGCCTTTGAGTTCCTGGATCTTCTGGTTGATCAAATAATCCGCCTGGCTGAAGCGCATCGCGCGTTCGGCCCACTTTGCCGTGGCCTCTCTATTATCCTGCACTTCCGCATCGTTTGCAATCTGCGTCACGCCCACGCGTTTCGCGAGAATTGCTTCCAGTCGTTCCACTTCATCCAGTTGCGCGGCGTATTCTTTGTTCGCTGCATCGCGGCGTTCTTTTGCAAGCGTTACGTGATCGACGGACGCTTGCTCGACTTTCACGGCCCCCGCGCTGCCGAACACCGCCTGATATTCCGCAAAGTTCACCAGTTGCGTGAGATTGCTCTGCTCTGCCGGAGGCGTTCCGCCGCCGTAGGCCAGTTGTTCCTGTTCTTGTGCGGTTTGCGCTTGTTGAATGTCTTCGGCCTTTACGCCTTCGCCGTATTCCAGCATGACGGCCTGTTCGTACAGCCGTTGCAGGCGCTGGACTTCGCTTTCTTCGGCCAGCATCTGTTCGTATGCGTCGCTTACTTCTTGCTGTTTGGTTTTGTATTCGTTGCGTTTGTTTGCAAGGTTTGTCTGCGCTGCGTCGTATGCTGCTTCCGCCGCTTCAAACGCGGCCTTGCGCCCGTCGAACACGACGCGCGCGTTCACCATCTCCCAGCTTATGTCAGCCGTCGGCATACTCTTCAGCGTCGTCACATACTCCGCTTCCACGCCGCTCTGGACGATGGTCTCTTTCAAGCTGTCGTACTGGCTTTCGTAGCGTCCGAACTGCTGGTAAATGTCTCTATCATCTGATGTAAAGCCGGCGCTGTTCGCATTCACGTAGCTATTGAGTTGTACCAATAGCGTGTTGAATTGATTTTCGAATGTGTAGCTTCCGTCCGGGTTCTTCGTGTATTGCGCATCCTGCAGCGTGTAGCTGGTGTTGATTTCCTCCACCGTCTCGCGCATCGAGAGGTTTACGTCATACGTTGCATCCGTGCGGTATGCAAAGGCTTTGTAGCCCTGCAGCAGCTCCACCAGCGCGCCCATTGAGCGTTCCGCATCCTGCTCCAGTTCTTTTAAGCGGTTATTGATCTGCGCGGCTTCATCCACCGTGCCGATCCCGCCCGGGCCGATCTGCCCGCGGTCATAGCTCTTGTAACTGCGGATGACCTTCGCGCCGGATTTTGCGTCGTACATGTAGGTCATGCGGCGTTCGTGTTCCGCATGCGTCTGGCTTTCCTCCGCATGCGCCAGTCGTTCGGCTTTCAGCGCGTCTTTCAGCGCGGTATAATTGGCTTCGTACCCGTAGTTGTCCC
>CAZLCO010000103.1:0-2063 GCA_964558005.1 uncultured Gammaproteobacteria bacterium
ACTCTATTCTAGGAGGTTTATGTCTTTTTTAAAAACTTTTACCGGACATTAGTGAGTCCATACCTGAAATTTTCACTTGCGACAGGCACAAAACTTGGGTCAATAAATGCGCCATAGTTTTCTGTTAAGGGCTTCTGCACTCTTTCAGATGAAGTAATACGCTGACTTGGCGCAAGACCGCTTTGTTGCACTATCTATGGAGTTTGATTAACTACCCCGAAAAACGGCAGTCTATTTACATCCATCGGAAAGTCCTCTATGTTATTATTATTATAATTTAATTTTAGCCTGTATTCACTACTTTTAGATAAAAATTTATAAAAAATTAACATATTATAATAAGTTAATATGTTTGGTAAAAATTTTCATTTTGTCCATTTGTACAGTTATTTATAATAAATATTTTTGAAACAAAAGATAACAAATTTAAAAAACTGACTATTTATAGTTTGAGCGTTATATAATTTATTATAAAATTTCGCAAACAGCTTAGGAGAAACACCATACATGACCAGAGGAATGACAATAACAGAGAAGATTTTAGCAGATCATACAGGCCTGAAAGAAGTTAAACCGGGCGATTTGATTACTGCAAAAGTTGATATAACACTTGCCAACGACATAACCGGTCCCGTAGCTATAAATGAGTTTCGCAAAATTGGCGTAGATAAAGTGTTTGATAAGGAAAGAGTCGTATTCGTACCAGACCACTTTACCCCCAATAAGGACATCAAGTCCGCCCAGAATGCAAAGCTCATCCGTGAGTTCGCAAAAGAGCAGGCGCTCAAGAATTACTTTGAAGTTGGCAGGCTGGGCATTGAGCACACATTGTTACCCGACAAGGGCATTGTAGGCCCCGGCGACCTTGTAATTGGCGCAGACAGCCATACCTGCACATACGGCGCTATCGGCGCATTTTCTACAGGCGTGGGTTCAACTGACCTGGCATGTGCCATGGCCTCCGGCGAAACGTGGTTCAAAGTACCTGAAACCATAAAAGTATTATTCAAAGGCAAATTAAACAAATGGGTATCAGGAAAAGACCTTGTGCTACATCTAATAGGAGATATCGGAGTTGACGGGGCGCTATACAGGTCGCTCGAAATAACCGGTTCAACTATTGATAACCTCCCCATAGACGGCAGATTCACTATTTGCAACATGGCAATCGAAGCCGGCGGCAAGAACGGCATAATACCGCCGGATGCAATCACTGAAGAATACGTAAAAAACAGGACACAAAGGCCTTATAAATTCTACAGAAGCGATGAAAACGCCGAATATTACCGCACTATCGAATATAACACCGAAAACATAGAGCCGACAGTGGCATTCCCGCACCTGCCGGAAAACACAAGGCCTATTTCGCAGGTGGGCAATGTTAAAATAGACCAGTCTGTAATAGGCAGCTGCACTAACGGCAGGCTATCAGACATAAAAGAAGCCGCTGACATACTGGACGGCAACAAAGTCCATCCTGATGTACGGCTCATAGTGTTCCCAGGCACGCAAGAGATATACCTTGAATCAATGAGGCTCGGGTATGCGGAAAAAATAGTCAAAGCCGGCGGGGTATTCAGCACTCCAACCTGCGGGCCATGCCTAGGCGGTCATATGGGCATTCTTGCGGAAGGTGAAAGAGCTATTTCCACCACCAACCGCAACTTTGTAGGAAGAATGGGTCACCCAAAAAGCGAAGTGTACCTTTCCAACCCTGCAATCGCCGCAGCAAGCGCTATATTGGGCAAAATCGGCTCTCCCGATGAACTTTAGGCTTTCCGCAAAAAAAAGTCTATTAACTTGACCATGTTTTTTGATGATAGTATATTTAGAATACTAATTTAAAACTAGGGCTTGTGGCGCAGCGGTAGCGCAGCGGACTCATAATCCGTTGGTCGCTGGTTCGAATCCAGCCAGGCCCATTTTTTATTGGAGCGGGTTTCGGGGTTTTGTTTGTTTTTATAATTATAGTTTAATAGTGCAATTGAAACTGCGGAAGCTCCCCGAAGTCCTGCAGTGTGCGTAAACATGGGCGGGGGAAGTGGAATTGACAAAAGGCGAAA
>CAZLCO010000104.1:0-1989 GCA_964558005.1 uncultured Gammaproteobacteria bacterium
CGAGCCAAGTCTAACCCCAACCCGGCGCTGCTAACCCCCTTGGGCACGGATGCCCAAGGCCCTTGCCAACTCCGCTGCTCCAAATTTTATACTCAAAAGTACGTATTTAGCAATTCGCTCTCCGTTGATAGCGCCCGTTTCATGGCGAGCGAGCAACTGGAGTCCTGGTTGAGCAGTCCCAACCGGTGGCCTCAGTCCGTTCCAGCAAGATCGCCTTAACCCGCTTGAACGGCGTGAACCGATCAATATCAGGATCAAACAACCTAGCCAGCACGTTTCTGGCAGCGTTTTGGTCCGCCTGCAACACAACCCCGTCGGAACAGTAAAACCGATCCCCTTGCCGTTTGCCGTCAAGACGCCCGGTTCGGGAGTCAATTTGCGATGTGTATGCCGGATTGACCAAAACGACCGTAGAACCTCTACGGCTTGAAACGCTATCAAGCGCTTCGGCAATAACGCCTTTTGTCCAGGCTGAAAGCCTGCGATTGACGTTCTTGCCGAAAGACTTGCCAGCCAGCGGCGCGGTTAAATCTTCCGCCGCGATGACCGTCGCCTTATCCACGACTTTATGCACCGCTTGGAATACACAGTCCCGAATTTGCGCATGGGCTTTATCTAAAAGACGGGCCTGCTT
This sequence comes from uncultured Gammaproteobacteria bacterium, assembly GCA_964558005.1. Taxonomy (GTDB): domain Bacteria; phylum Cyanobacteriota; class Vampirovibrionia; order Gastranaerophilales; family UBA9971; genus JANQGS01. The sequence continues at coordinate 635 of CAZLCO010000104.1, forward strand.
TTTGCGGCCAAGATTGTTCTTGATGATGTTCGCACGCTTGCGCGGATTATTCGTATTATTGGCAATGGCGCGAAGCTTGCTTCTTCTCTGCCCTTTGGCTTTTGTCTTATCCGACGTTGCCGAAAGCATCGCCCCCAATTCTTGGCCGTGATGCTCGCCATCGGAATCGACCAGGACTTCCGAGTAGCCTTTATCGACGCCGACGGTCTCGGTGCCGCAATTCTTTTTCTCTTCAATGTCAACTGTATAATGGACTTCGATGCGGTCATCGTCTTTAATGATGATGCGTAATGTCCCGGTTGGCTCGACCGTGGTATTGAGCGGGATGGCGATGCGCTGGCCTTTCACCAAGCCAGGGATCTTTATCCAGGCGTGCCCGCCGAGTTGAAAGGTGGTGTAATTATCCGAGCGCACAATGATCTGGTTGTGCGTGTGGTTATGGCCGTGCTTCCAATCTCGGCGCATTATTCGGCGCAAATAGGCATCGCTTGTCCAGTCGTCGCGCTTGAGCGCCGTAAAGAGGCGCTTTTGCTCCGCCTTGTCATGGGTGTGTCGCCAAATCCGCTTGCGTGCCTTGACCTTGGCCGCCTCCATGCAGGCGGTAATGTCCCCCTTGGCGTCGCGCAAGGTCTCTTTCCAGGCATTCGCCAAGACAGGAAAGCCGCGCCCTTCCCGCAGCCACCCATCACGAATTTGGCGATCCGACAGGCCAACCCCTTGAATGGACCCGAACCGTTGCCAGACTTCCGAGCGTATGGTGCCAAGCCGCGAGGCTTGCTCGCGCAAGGCATCGACCTTGCCCTTGTTGGGTTTTTTCGCGTTAAGGATTCGGGCTGCTTTCATTTTCTAATGCTCCATTCAATTGCTAAGAGCGGCGGGGGGGCAGTCTGCCTTCCCGGCCCATCGCTGAACCGTTTTTACTGTTACGCCAAGCAGCTCCGCCGCCTTGCCCGTTGGTGCAGTGCTTTTCATATGCCTATGACGGCATCAAAAAGCACTTTTGTCAAGACTAGAGTTTGGCTCCCGACTTATCGGGTCGAGGTTTTCTTTTGTGCCGAGGTGGGGTGCTAAACCCAGACATTTTCGAATCATAGTGGGCGTTTTGCATGAACTAATCCTCAGCATCGAAGCAGGGAATGACAAACACTGGTCGATTGTCTGTCAGCTGTCCAGCCGCTTGAGGTCGCGGTAGAAATTCTCGTGCGGCCCAACCATAAGCAGCTTGAGCGTGTTCTCATCAAGGATCCGATAGGCTAGGAGGCAGAGCAAGTGACCCATGCGAAACTTGTAAACCCGCACGCCGTCCAGATCGCCCATTTTTGTTGGCTCTCTCTTAATTTCCGTGAACCATAACT
>CAZLCO010000105.1:0-1981 GCA_964558005.1 uncultured Gammaproteobacteria bacterium
GTTGTTCTTTATGCGTTTCCGCCTGTCCCACACATGTATTGCAGCCCGCCCTGAGCGAATATGGCCTCGCCGGTTTTATGCAGCCGCGAATGGATTATAAAACCAGTTTCTGTAATTTCGACTGTATCCGATGCGGGGAGGTGTGCCCGACCAGCGCCATTCTCCCCCTGACCCGCGAGCAAAAGCATGTTACACAGATGGGCAAAGTCGTTTTTGTAAAAGAAAACTGTGTGGTTTACACCGATGAAACCGACTGCGGGGCATGCTCGGAACATTGTCCCACCAAAGCGGTCACAATGGTGCCCTATAAAAACGGCCTGTTGATTCCAAAAGTTAATCCGGATATTTGTATCGGCTGTGGCGCCTGCGAGCATCCCTGTCCTCTTGAAATTCCTTTTAAAGCCATTTACGTGAATGGTCATGCCATTCAACAAATTGCCGAAAAACCCAGGGACGAGGAAAAAGCCGATATTAAGCTGGAAGAAGATTTTCCGTTCTAACAGAATGTTACGAGTTTTCCGCCCTGCAAGTATCTCCTGCTAAAGAGAGATAGGATAGACATAGTGAGAGTTGCCAATACCTTTTACGGGGATGGCGAGCGGCGGTCTGCCGGATGTGCCGTTCGTGCTGAAAGACATCACCGGGGGTATGGGGGTATTAGACAAGCTATCCGCTTTCTCAAAATCGTACAATGATTTCTCCTTGGGTCCAGAGCTCCGGTGTGGAATCAAAAAAAGCAAAGACGCTGTCAATCAATTTAAATCTGTAGGCCGACATGTCGATTTAAAGGTGTACGAATACCGACCAAGTCTACATCAGCGACGGCTATCTGGAATGGCAGGGGCCGAACCGCTCCGAAACCCCGGACGGCCGCGGCGGCAATGACGACTATTCGAACGAACGCCAGAGCCCACAGGAGGAATGGCTGATTGTGCGCGTCATGTGTGAAACACCGGGGCCCTAAAAAATCAACGCCCGCAACCATCACATTAAAGAAGACGGCGATAACGACGCCTGGGTGTGGAAAGTCGGCAAACACATTTCCACCGAAAATCCCGTCCGCCGCATGGGCGACTCGCTGAACGACGGCGAAGGCTTTTCCTGGCTGGACTGGGGCGTGCGCACGTTCTGGCTGCATGAAGGTGTGAATAATATTGTCATCGGCGGCCGCTCCATTGGCTGGGGTATGGAATGCATTGTGATTTATCAGGCGAATAATCCCAAAGCGGGAAAAAAGGCGCTGCGCAAACGGACGAAAGTATCAACGCGTATTGATTAAAAACGTCAACAATCGATAAAATGAACTTGATCGTTATAGATTTTCCTCGTTCCCCCGCTCTGCGGGGGAACGCAGCATGGACGCTCTGCGCCCAAAACTTTTTGTGCATCTCGGACGCAGAATCCTGTGCTGCAGTCCGTTGCGGGTGCGGCGCAACGAGAGTGATTACTTGAATTGAGAAAATAGTAGCGCGAAAAGCACTGCACCTGCGCAGTGGACGATCTCGATGATAAGATCATGTTAAGCGCTCTCAAAATGAACTTGATCGTTACGAATTTTATGTGCAATATGTGAGCTGAACATTCAAACAGCGCTGACAAACGGAGGAGCTCATGTTAAGGTTAAAAACGATTCAGGCCGTTTTCCTGTTTTTATTGATCTTTTTATCTGTAAAGAGTGGCAACGCTCAGGTGAATGAAAAAATCGACCGCGGCGTCGTCGCCCTGACCATCGACGAGGGAAAGGTTTATCTCGGTTGGCGGTTACTCAAGGACGATCCTGACAACATCGCCTTTAATGTCTATCGTCAGGATATGGGGTTGTCGGATTTTGAAAAGATAAATTCAGAACCGGTTTCTTCCTCGACAAATTTCATCGACATCAAAGCGACGCCCGGACACGGTTTCAAATACCGCGTTAAATCGGTGATCAACAGCGTTGAAAAAGACGAGCCGGGCGAGGCGTATGTGTTTACGCTCTCCG
>CAZLCO010000106.1:0-1979 GCA_964558005.1 uncultured Gammaproteobacteria bacterium
GCCGCAGTCCTCCCGTGGAAATACCCGCCATACCACGAAGCGATGCCGGTTTCCCTGTATTCGGGGTTATTCTTGATTTTATCAGCAATCATCTTCAGCAGTTCAACGTCCTGCAGCAGCTCTAATGAGCCAAGAGCCCTTCTGACATTGTTGCTCCAGAGCATTGCCAGCTCAGAAACTTCCAGCCCCATTACCTTTGCGCTTTTGACGTCCGCTGTGAACATCACCTCGTCATCATATGCCACAACCGCAATACCGTTCTGGAACCCGGGAAAAATTTTGTTGGGGTTTTTATTACTATTTATAAAGGAGTTGAGCTTCTCCACAAGGATTACAGCCCTTTCCCTCGGGGTGAGCCCGCCGGCTGTCTGGGTAAATGTTAATATTTCCTCACCGTTCAAATAAACCGAAGCCGGTATAGACCTGCCTTCCGGCGCTTTGTGGAGCTGGTAGTATGCTGTATTAATATTTTCCTGTTGATTTTCTACTTCTCTATCAGCTAAAGCAAAAATTTCATAACCTGACCAGAAAAAGCAGGTGAATACTACGATTAACGCAATACCTGCGAGTTTCTTTAAGTTCATATTTAATTGTCCTCTACTATGTGCCTCAGGTTAATTTAATCCGCTGATAAAAAACTGTCAATGTTATATTTTATATATTACCCGGGTGAATTATGCTGTTTGAAAGGCAATTTTCGACCACGGCATAGAGGTTCGGGTCTTTAATCCTTGAAAGCAGCAGGTCTTTATCTATTTCTTCAGTGTGCCCCATCTTTGAGAGCGTCATTATAGCCTCGGAAATAACCGCTTCATCTTCATTCTGCTTTAAAGTCAATTTAATCAGACAGGGAATGGCATCCTGAGCTTCCATTTCGTTGCATACGCTTATTGCGGCTAGTTTTCTCTTTTTGTCAACTGACTCAAGTTCTTTTAACAACTGCTGGAACTGGTTTTTCCAGAACTCCTCGTCTTCATACATCAACAGGTGGTATATTTCGTCCAGCTCGGCCATTATGTCTTTTTCTTCATCATATGTGTACTGCGAATTTTCAACAAACATACTGAACTTTTGTTTTGCCTTAAGCAGTATCTGGCCGCACCTGCCGCACAGCCCGTTTTTTCTCGGTTCTTTTGATATATTTATAAGTTTTTCAAGGCATTCATATATTTTAAAATCAATGATAACTCTTAACGGCCAGACTTCCGGGATTCCCGAAAGAATATTGTCAAGCGCTTCCATTGCAAGTGCCCGGGTCTTCTGGTCCTGTTCCTCAAACAGTTCATAAATATCGGTCAACGTAGCGATTTCACCGGCAATAAGTTCAGCCATTCCCGAATTTTCCATTGCTTCGAGGATAGGAATAACCGCTTTTTTATCCCCATAATTCGCTAAAAACTGGGCAGCTTCTATTTTATCCCATTCATCGTCGGATTTAAGCTGTTCAAGGTAATGGTTATAAGACCCTTCGTGCTTCAAATGCCCTAATGCTTCGGCGGCATTGTTCTTTAATTCCTGGCAGTAGCTTTTTGACGCTTCAAAAAGATACTCGGATGCCTGCGGGTTCTGGACAATGCAAAAATACCTCGCCGCGTAAATTTTTTCTTCCAGAGAACCTTCTGCAAGCAGCGTCAGCATTTTATGGATAATTTCATCATCATTTACCCTTGCCAGGCCTTCTGCTATGTACTCATCCCAGTCCGCCGCATGGAATTTCATGAGTTCAAAAACCCTGTCAGCGTTTTCTTTATTAATTTCATTTGCGATAGCCCGTCCGGCTTTTTCTTTTATGTAGCTGAAAATATAGTCTGTATTTTCCAGCAGGCACTGCCAGGCTGCTATATCAGGTTTATTTATTATAATTCTAGCGGCTTCTCTGGATTTTTCCCTGTTTTTACCGAGCAAATCGGAAGCGGTTTGATTTTCCAATCTCATAAAGGACTCCCTAAATATTTTTATTAGTTTTATTATACTTTAAA
>CAZLCO010000107.1:0-1979 GCA_964558005.1 uncultured Gammaproteobacteria bacterium
GCTCGACGACAAACTGGACGAGTTCTATCGCGAGGGCGAGCCGTGGCACGACGACCTGCCCGCTGGCGACTACATCGTTGAGATTGATGCGAACAACTTCCAGGGCGGCGGCGTGCTGGTAGGGTATAGCAGCAGCACTGGTTCCAACCAGGAAGCCAACCCCAACAACAACGGCGACAACAACGACAACGGGCGTGATACGCCGGTAGCAGGCGCAATCCGCAGCGGTATCGTCACCCTCGGCCCCGGCGACGTAGAACCGACCGGCGAAACCGACCTCGGACCAGGCGATCCCGGCGCAGTGGATGCGCGCAGTAACCTGACTGTAGATTTCGGCTTTGTCCAGGTCGCCACCTACAGCCTGGGGAACCGTGTCTGGTTCGACGCCGATAACAACGGCCTGCGTGAAGGCAGCGAAAGCCCGGTAGTCGGTGCAACGGTCGAACTGCGCGATGAAACCAGCGCACTGCTCACCACCACGACCACCGACGCCAACGGCTACTACCGCTTTGACGACCTGCCCGCCGGTAACTACATCGTGGAAATCGCGCCGAGCAACTTCCAGGGCGGCGGCGTCCTGTTCGGCTACGGCAGCAGCACCGGCGCAAGCCAGGAAGCCGATCCGAACAACGATGTTGACGACAACGACAACGGTCTGGACAACCCGGTGCCTACCGTCAACGGCATTCGCAGCGATATCGTCACCCTCGGACCAGGGGACTCGGAGCCGATCTCTGAAACGGACCTCGGCCCCGGCGATCCCGGCGCGGACAACGCGCGCAGCAACCTGACCGTTGACTTCGGCTTCGTGCAGGTCGAAACCTACAGCCTGGGCAACCGTGTCTGGCTGGACCCCAACAACGATGGCCTGTGGATCGCACCGGAACAGGGGATCGCCGCAGTGGTGGTGAACCTGCTGGACGGCACCGGCACGGAGGTGCTGGCGACGACCACGACCAATCAGAACGGGTACTACCGCTTCGACAACCTGCTGCCCGGTGACTACATCGTCGAGATCGACAGCATCAACTTCCAGACCGGCGGCACGCTGCAAAACCGTAACAGCAGCACCGGCCTGGGCGAAGAACCCGATGCCAACAGCGACGGCGACAGCAACGATAATGGTATCAACGGCCTGCCTCCGGCCTATGTGGGTGTGCGCAGCAGCGTTGTCACCCTGGGTCCGGACGCTTCAGAACCGACCAACGAGACCGATATCGGACCGGGCGATGATGGGCCGCCCAATGACCGCACCAACCTGACCGTAGACTTCGGCTTCTACCCGGTGTTGAACTACAGCCTGGGGAACCGCGTCTGGATCGATGACAATGAAGACGGGCGTCAGAACGGTAAGGAAAAGGGTGCCGGTGATGTGCTGGTCAACCTGCTGGATGGGGAAACCAGAGACGAACTCGGCTCAACCACCACTGACGCTAACGGTTACTATCGCTTCGATAACCTGCTGGAAGGCAGCTACATCGTCGCCATTGACGGCGACAACTTCGACGCGGGTGAATCGCTGGATGGCTACACCAGCTCGACCGGGGAATACCAGGAAGCCAACCCGGACAAGGACGTTGACCGCAACGACAACGGCCTGGATGACGGCTTCCGGGGCGGTTTCCGCAGCGGGACCGTAACTCTCGGCCCGGATGGAGCCGAACCGCTCAATGAAACGGACATTGGCCCCGGCGGGCAAGGTGAAGCCGATGGCCGCGCCAACATGACCGTTGACTTCGGCGTCGTGCCCGACACCACGCCCGAAGCTGAGGATACGGGCGATGTCCTGGTGGTGGACCCGTTCATCAACAAACTGGGCAATCCGGCCCTGATCCTGCCCGGTGAGCAAGTGACCTTCACCATCACGGTATCCAATAAGGGCAACTCTCCGGCGAATGACGTGGTAGTTGTAGATACCGTGCCGGATGAGTTCACCGTCCAATCGGCGACCACGATGCAAGGAACCTACACGATTGAAG
>CAZLCO010000108.1:0-1928 GCA_964558005.1 uncultured Gammaproteobacteria bacterium
TGCTCATCACCGTATAATTAAGGTTGAGTCTGGCAAATTCGATCTGTTTGGGACGGTAATCTCCCTGGGCAATATGATCGAGCAACCAGTCGTAAAGAGGCCGGTGTACCTCAAACTCCAGGGTACAGATGGAATGCGTAACGCCCTCAATATAATCGGATTGTCCGTGGGCGAAATCATACATGGGATAGATACACCATTTATCGCCGGTACGGTGATGTGTCTTTCGTTTGATCCGGTACAAGGCTGGATCCCTTAAATGCATATTGGGTGAAGCCATATCAATCCTGGCCCTCAATACTTTAGAGCCGTCAGGAAATTCGCCGTTCTTCATTTTTTCAAAAAGATCGAGGTTCTCTTCCACCGGCCGGTTGCGGTATGGGCTTTCCTTTCCGGGCTTGGTAGGCGTACCCCGGGTAGCGCTGATCTGGTCAGCCCGCTGGTCATCCACATAAGCAAGTCCCTTCCGGATCAGCAGGAGGGCGAATTCATAGAGCTGATCAAAATAATCTGAAGCGTAATATTCACGGCCCTCCCAGTCAAAACCAAGCCATTGAACATCATTTTTAATCGAATCAACATATTCTGTCTCCTCTGTTTCGGGATTGGTATCATCGAACCGGAGGTTACATTTCCCATTAAAACGACCGGCCAACCCGAAGTTGAGACAAATGGATTTAGCATGACCGATATGAAGATAACCATTGGGTTCCGGCGGAAACCTGGTAATCACCTTCCCATCATTAATATTTTTACGGATATCTTCCTGTACAATGCTTTCAATAAAATTCAATGACTTTTTCTCTGCTTGTTCTTCCATGATAATGACAACCCCGGGTTATCTGACTTTCAGTTTTGGATTAATGCACAAAATAAATCATTAATACCTATTATTGAACAGTTATCATTTAATTTTTGTCCGGCTTTTCTGAAAATAGAAAAAATGTCTATTTTTAGAAAGATTTAAAAAATCACAATTTATAATAAAGGATTTTGGAGGAAGAAAAATCAAAAATCAAGTCTTTTCTTGTTGGAGATCATGCTGATTTCGCATCGACCGGGGATCGGAGAAGAGCCCTCCTGGTCGGTGAATTCAGCCTCATAACAATCGCAGTCAATCTGTTATACATTGTTATGGACTTCCTTAGTGGCTTTCACAATACACTGTACATCTACGCTCTGGTAATTATAGTCGGCATATGGGTTTTGATAATGAACAGAAAAGGATATTATGAATTATCAAAATTCATTCTACTGTTCACCCTGGTCATCACCATTTTTTTATTCGGAACCAGCAATAACCAGAATACTCAGGCCTATATTTTTTATATTCCGCTGGTTATCATTGCTTTTACTTTTTTCAGCCATGATAGTTTCTGGAAAAGCCTGCTCTTTTCAGGTCTTTCACTCGTTCTTTTTCATATCGATTATGCTACCGATTTCTCAATTATTCCACGGGGAAACCTTACAGAAAAAGAAGTATTTATTTTTACCGTTACCAACTTCACTGTGGCATTATTCGGCACTATTTATATAGCCTATTATCTTATCCGGACCAATTTTCTTTCAGAGGAAGAGCTCCGTGACCAACAGAAGGAGCTCACTACAATCACCCAAAGGTTAAAAGAAAGCCAGGAAAGATATGAACTGGCCATCACCGGATCCAATGCAGGGCTTTGGGATTGGGACATTAAAAACAACACCATCTACCATGCCCCCCGGTGGAAACAAATGCTTGGATATGATGAAGATGAGATGACCGATGTCGACATCGAAAAGTTTTATGATTTTGTTCACCCTGCCGATGTTGAGGTATTGAAAAAAGCCGTAGAAAATCATATTGAAAAAGGAACTCCTTTTAAAACAGAGTACAGGATCCGCAAGAAGGATGGCACTTATAAATGGTTCTACGATTCCGGCAAGGCAGT
>CAZLCO010000109.1:0-1919 GCA_964558005.1 uncultured Gammaproteobacteria bacterium
ATAAGGCATAAAGTCGATGCAGTGGTTGACGGGAATGAAATAACACACAGCAAGCCGCACCCCGAAATATTTTTAAAGGCCGCTAAAAAATTAAGAATGCAGCCCCGGCGATGTGTTGTTGTGGAAGATGCCGCATCAGGCGTTGAGGCCGCTAACGCCGGAGGGTTTGTATCCATCGGCATCGGGCCGAAAACCCGGTTTTTGCAAACAGGACAAACACCCCTGCTGCGCTTTGATAATGTTCAAGGCCTGGTTAAACACTTAAATCTCTGAGTTTTTTATTGAGCGTATCCAGAAGGTTCAAATACCGCCTGTAATACAACGCTTTTAACTGGGCGTTTATTTCATGGTTTGACAACGTTGTTTCCGTCTGCGCTAATTTTTGTATTATCGCACTTCTTGACTGGTCTGAATAAAATTTGTTCATCCCATATCCCTTCCTGTTTATATATTAAGTTTACCCCACCCCGGTATGTATTTAATCCATCTCAGGGTGTACAATGGGTTTATGTTTAAAAAAATAAACAGTAAAATTTCAAATAAATTATTTTTTGTTGCAGGAGCGGTTATTGTTGTTGCTGTAACATTAGGGCTGTTTTTAATGTTTAAAAGCAATCCCCTCACTTATTATGATATGATTAAAAAGGCTGAAGCATACACAGAAGAAGGTAAAATAGCTTTTGCCCTTGAAGAATACAGGAAAATGCTGCGGCTTTACCCGGGGAACTATGATATCCACCTAAAGCTGGGCAATCTTTACGAAAAAATTAACGAAATAGACAGGGCAAAAGTCCAGTACATTATGGCCATACGCCTGGAACAAAAAAGCCGCCCGGAAGCATATATCAAACTTGCAAAAGTCTATTGCAGGGAAAACAAATACAAAATAGCCGAAGACATTATCAGCGATATAAAAGATACCTGGCATAGAGATGCGTTAGAGGAAATAGGAAATATTTACTCCTCCTGGGGCGAAAAGCTCAGAACAAATGAGAAACTTGAGGCCATAAGAAAATTTAAAGAAGCAAGGAAGTATTATAAAAAAGCAAAAAGCAAACTGGAAAAAATTGCCCTTGAAAATATATTTGGACTGTACGCGAATATATCTGATGAACTTCTGGTAGAAAAAAAGTTTAAAAAAGCGGAAGAAGCCCTGAATTTATCTATAGACTACGAGGACAATGCCCTTGCGCACTACAAACTGGCCCAGATGTACGAAAACAAATACGATGACTATAAGGCAATCAAGGAATACAGCAAAGCTTTTAAGCTAGACCCGAATATAGCGGGGAAAAACTCATATATAGACCTGCTCCTAAGAAAAGCGCATGAACTAAAACAAAAGGGCGATAATGTTAACGCTGAATATTATTTCAGAAAGGCCAAAAAAATTGACTCCGGCCTTGATGTACCTTTAAACCCGAATAACAAAGTGCTTTTCAGCCTTATCGCCACGAGAGCCAATGAAGATATTGAAAATGACATACTTGTGCCGGGTATAACCTTTAAATTAATCAACATAACCCCGGATACAATCGATGATTTAAAAGTAAAAATCGTTTTCCTGAAAGGAAATCAACCAATAAGTACCCAGATATTTACCGTAGCCAACAACGAAAATATCCTCAAAGGCGACTCGCATTCAAAAACAATAGATGCATTTTCAACCGCACCGGTAAAACATGTTTTTGATGACCATGACTTAAAGGTACAGGTATATGTTTCACAACAAAACCCGCCAAAGTGGGACCTTTTCAGGAATATCCTGATAGAAAGAAAAAGAAATTTTGTCAGGCCTGTGGAATAAGTTATACTTTATCCTTTTTGATACTCTGCAAAAACCTGCTCTCTGCAAGGAATGGATATAATTGCGCCCCATTTCCTTGTCTGCTCGGAAGCTACAATAGTAGCAAGTTTTC
>CAZLCO010000110.1:0-1414 GCA_964558005.1 uncultured Gammaproteobacteria bacterium
GGTGAGGGGGATGAGGAAGCAGCGGACGTTCGCGGGGCTGGCGTGGAGCGAGAAGGGGAAGGTGACGCGCCGGGAGCGATTTCTGGCGGAGATGGATGCGGTGATCCCGTGGGCGCGGCTGCTGAAGCTGATCGAGCCGTACTACCCGAAGGCGGGCCGTGGCCGCCAGCCGCTGGGTCTGGAGAAGATGCTGCGGATCTACTTTCTGCAGCAGTGGTTCGACCTGTCGGACCCGGCGGCGGAGGATGCGATCTACGACAGCGAGTCGATGCGGCGGTTCGTGGGAGTGGAGCTGGGCGAAGAGGTGGTGCCGGACGAGACGACGATCCTGAGGTTTCGGCACCTGCTGGAGGAGCACGAGCTGACGAAGAAGATCTTCGAGGAGATCGGGAGTCTGCTGGAGGAGAAGGGTCTGCTGCTGAAGCGGGGGACGATCGTGGACGCGACGATCCTGCACGCGCCGAGCTCGACGAAGAACGCGAGCGGGAAGCGGGACCCGGAGATGAGGCAGACGAGGAAAGGGAACACGTGGTATTTCGGGATGAAGGTGCACCTGGGGACGGATGTGCGAGGGACGGTGCACAGCCTGGCGACGACGCACGCGGCGGAGGCGGACATCCGCCAGCTGCCGGAGCTGATCCATGGAGGAGAGCGGGAGCTGTACGGGGACCGGGCGTACTGGTGTGAGAGCGACCGGCAGCTGTTCGAGGAGGTGGGGATCAAGTACCGGGTGAACCGGCGGGGGACGGCGAAGAAGCCGTTGTCGGAGTACTGGAAGGGGATCAACCGGAGCCGCTCGCGGGTGCGGGCGCGGTGTGAGCATCCACTCCTGGTGGTGAAGCGGCTGTGGGGATTCAACAAGGTGAGATATCGAGGGCTGGCCAAGAACACGGCGCGGGCCTACACGGCGTTCGCGCTGGCGAACCTGTACCTGCTGCGGAAGCGACTCTTACCGGCGGGGGCGAAGTGCGCCCTGTAGCTGACGTAGGGGCGATTCAATGGCCGGGACCGAGCGAATGAAAGGCTCGGAGACTCCAGCAGGTTCATCTATAAGGTAACTACGCCCAACCATGAGACGGCGCGGACCACTCAGCCTGACCTGGGCAGAGGTTCCCTAACGAATATGGTGCTTTGGCCTGCGGGCGACGGCACGGCGCTCTACCACGGGCGCGGCGCGACTTCGGATTCGAACAATATAAGGTGGAACCGCCGATGGTGCCGGCCTCAGGCCAAATGCTTGTTGCGCCATGTGTCTCTCGGAGTGGTTGACCGCAGTCCATGGAGCAACTATTTTCGGTTTGTCTTCGGTTACAAGGAGGTCCGGGATGGGACGTAGGGTCAGCGCCTCGCAGCTGAAGAGCATGATTCGGCAGGCGAAGGCCAAGCAGAAAAAGGCAATCGACGATTTACAACC
>CAZLCO010000110.1:1424-1834 GCA_964558005.1 uncultured Gammaproteobacteria bacterium
ACCGCGCCGTCCGAAAGTACAACCGCGAGGTGAACCGCGCCATGGAAGACTACAGCCGTGCGGTCCGCTCCCACAACGCGAAGGTACGGGCGAATCGTCAACGGCTGCGGACTGAGATGGCGCGCCTCAAGAGCGGACCCTCGGGGTCAACGGCAATGCGATCGTCCAGCCACGTTCTTTACCAGACGTTCACGCGCGTCGAGCTTAGGGTTAAGGCAAGTAGACCGAACGAACGGGCGGACCGATTCCTTGACCTGTCCGAGCGAGAGACGGCCAATAGCGTGGCCGTCTTGAACGCTCTGAATGGGCTGGCTACTGAGGACGATCAAGACGCAATCGCGCGGCTCACTGATACTGTTATCACGGACGAGTTACGGCTAGTCTCCCCGGAGCTGGACGAGCGGTGGCGC
>CAZLCO010000111.1:0-1831 GCA_964558005.1 uncultured Gammaproteobacteria bacterium
GAAGTTAAGCGCATGGCGCTCGAAAAACTGCTCCGCCCGGACGGGCCGAAGGTCTTGTCTTGGTTCAGCGATAATCGAAAAAAAATGCTCTCTGAATTATGCGGCCCCTGCGTCCTTAATTTGAACTACGCTATCTAAATTTGCCTGCGTGCGTCGTTTGCGGGCGAGCTTGAGCTTCTCTTCCCGCTGCCGGACAATCCGGCCACGACGACCCTCGATCACATCCATCGGCGCCACGTAGCCGATGGCCGAATGGAGGCGCTCGTAATTGTAGGCATCAATCCATTTTCCGATTTCAGACTTCATCTGCTCCAGCGAGAGCGCCGGCGTCGAGCGAATCTTTTCCTGCTTGATCGTACCGTGGAAACGTTCCAGCTTGCCGTTGGACTGCGGATGCGCGACCGACGTGCGCGTGTGCTCCATGTTGAAATCCTTCAAGGTCTGGCGCAGTTCCCGGGATAGATATTGCGGGCCATTGTCACTGATTATCCTCGGTCGCAGTTCTGTCCCCTCGATCCATTTCTCGTGCGCTCTACGGATCACCAGATCGACATCCAGCGTTTCCATCTGACTGCAGAGATTCCACGCAAGCACCGCCCGCGAATACCCATCGAGCACCGAGATGAGAAACACGAATGTTCCCTGCATGTTGACATACGCGATATCCGTATGCCATTGCTCATGAACGCTTTGCGGTTGCACGAAACCGCGACTCTTTGCGGCGCCGGCGGGCCGGGTCCAGCAGTTGTTCAGATCCGCTTCTGTGAGCGTTCTGAGCACGCTTGCAGGCGAAACGCAGGCGACGTCTGCATCCACCATCATCCAGGCCAGTCGACGATACCCGACGGTCATATGCTTGCGCTTGAAGGCGATGATTGCTTCTTTTTCCTCGGGACGAATCCAGTGCGCGCACGGCGTTTCGCGCGACTTGCGTTCGCAACCGTAGACCTTTTTCCAGGCCGAGAACTTTGCAGGCGCGATATCAAGAAATGCAAGCAATCGATAAACGGGGAGACCCGTGCGGGCTTTCAGATCCGCCACGACGTCCACGACCTCGTCGCGAACGTCCGGCTCGATCCAGCAGCCGTTCAGATCTCCCCAGATTGCTTTTTTAGGCGAAGCGTCTCCCCGGCGAGTTCGGCAATCACCTGGTTCTTGCGTTCCAGTTCCGATTCCAGGCGTTCGATTGCTCGCTGCTGCGTTCGATCCTTGCGACGCTTCTCGCCGGCCAGCGCCGGCGCCGCCGCTTCCATCGCAGTCTTCCACCACATGCCGAGCAGGTTCGGATGAATGCGAAGCTCCTCGCAGGTCTCGACCATCTTCGCTTTGCGAAAGTGCGCGTCGAGCGCCCCCAGCTTTTGCTCCGCCGAAAAAGTGCGCTTTCCGGCGCGTTGCTTCCCGTTTTCCTTCTTCATGTTCCTCTCCAGTTTTCATAGACGGAGAGACACGCATTTTTCTTGAGTATTTTTTTCGATTTTATCTGAGGCGTGACACCTCCGCCAGGCTATACTTTCCGGTTTACGAAACGGGAGGGAAGCATGGCAGCAAGAAGCGAACAAACCGGCGGCGCGTCGGAGAAGCGAGCATACTGGGCGGGGCATATCAAAGCCTGGCGTTTAAGCGGCCTGAGCCAGACGGAATACTGTCGCCGGGAAGGACTCAACCGCAATCTGCTGAGCCAGTGGAAGAGCAAACTCAGCAGCGCAAAACGCAGGCGTAAACCAGAGGTTGAGTTCGTCGAGGTTCAAGCGCCGCAGTCGTCACAAGCGGCGCCGGCGATAGAGATCGCAATCGGACCAGGCGGCATAACCGTACGGTTGAATTTGAGCGG
>CAZLCO010000112.1:0-385 GCA_964558005.1 uncultured Gammaproteobacteria bacterium
GGGCTGCTTGGTCATCTACGGTCCCTTCAAGCTGGCCGGTGCGTTCACCACGTCCAGCAACCGAGAGTTCGACGCCTCGCTCCGCAGCCGCGACGCGCGGTGGGGGCTGCGGGACATCGAGGCGATCGACGCGGAGGCAGAGGCACTGGGTCTGCGGCGCGTGGCTCTGGAGCCCATGCCGGCCAACAACTTCGTTGCCGTCTGGCGCAAGACGGCGCCGACGGCCGCCGGCGCTCAGGCTTCGATCGACTCGCCGAACCAGCCGAAGAAGACCTCGAGCTGGGCCCGCCGGTCTGGCTCGAGGTAGTCGAAGTTGACGCCCCGGTCGATGACCTCGAAGAACTCCCGCTCGCGGATCTGGAGCATCTCGGCCTTGATCGACGCG
>CAZLCO010000112.1:395-1821 GCA_964558005.1 uncultured Gammaproteobacteria bacterium
TATTGAGAACGAAGCTGCCCTCGTCGTCGAGAACCCGAAAGACCTCTCGAGCGAGATCGTCGGCTCCGGCGACGAGGTAGTACGTGGCGAGCTTGACCTGCGCCTTGCGCACGCCCCGGAGCGTGGCCTCGTGCTCGTGCTCCTCCTCGCTCTCCTTGTCGACCTCGAGGAAGTCCCTGAGCAGCTCGAGCGTGTTCTCCGCGCCGGCATCGTAGGCCAGCTCGTTGAGCGCGCACAGGTCGTAGGCCACCGTCTCGAGGATGAAGGGGAGGCCGTTGTTGAAGGCGAGGAGCCCGTAGTACTTGAAATGACCGGAGATCCTCTTGACCTGCTCGGTCTTCTCGGCGCGCAGGGCGCACTCGGCGAGGAGGCGGTACTGGTTGAGGACGTTGTACGCCGTGCGCACGTCGCGCGCGTTGATCGTCTGCCTGAGATAGGTGTTGAAGAACTTGATCACGAGGCGGAGGGTGTCCTCGAACCCGGCCTCGATCGCCTTCTCGCCGATGAGCCGGGAGTTGATGGCGATGAGGTAGTCGATGTCGCGCATCCGGTTGAGCGCTTCGCCGTAGAGCATCTGGTACTGGCGGAAGATCTTCATCTCCAGCCAGAGGCGCCGCCGCTCGAGATCCTCGTGCGTGTCGGGGGTCATGGACACGAAGTCCGGGTTTCGTCGGATCGGGTCGGAGACCTCGAACCACGTCTGGGGCAGATCCTCCTTGATGGCGGCGTAGCGGAATGCCAGCTCCCGGAGGGCGTCGACGCTGTCCATCGAGATGGCCTTGTCCTTGTGCTCGATGGCGTTCATCGACACGTCGGCGAGCTGCTCGATCCCCTCGATGACCTCGGACTTCACCGAGTCCGCGTCGTGGGCCTCCACGCCGGGCACTGCGCGAATCAGGATCACGAGCTGATCTCGCAGGCGGTGGATGACCTTTCGGGGATTCAAGAAATCGAAAACAAAAACGAAATACGGCAGCAGTAGCAGCAGGCAGAGGGTGACCGACCCGAGGCAGACATAGGTCCCGACGAGGGGCGCCTGGTCGAAGGTCTCGCTCGTCTGGAAGCTCACCCACACGCACTGAACGCAGGCCACCACGTAGAAGGCGAGCACCGCGGAGTTGACCCGATTGCGGAAGAACAGCTCGGTGATCCGTGCCGTGTACCGGTTCGCCGCGAGCTCCACGATGATGGCCACGACCGTGATGGCGATGCCGATGACCCCGGCGAGCACCTCGGGCAGGTTCTGCACCCACTCGAGGCTCTCGCGGTGATCGTGCAGGAGCGTCCGGTCGACGACATAGGGGACGAGGATGAAGACCGCGGCGATGGCCAGCAGGTAGCCGAGCGGCCTGATCCATACGCCGAGCTCGCTCCTCCACGTGCCGCTCATCGCCCGTGACGTTATCTCCCGCGCGGCGTGCCGGTC
>CAZLCO010000113.1:0-1768 GCA_964558005.1 uncultured Gammaproteobacteria bacterium
GTCATTTAGACTGGTGGCGCCCATGTGGGCGGAGACGTGCGTCACCTGAGGAATGTGCTGCATTGCCATTTCAATTTGCGCGCGCATTTCAGCTTCCACCTCTTTTAAATCCGGCTTGGCATTGTAAAAGGCATCAGTCGCGTCTTCATGTTCCCAGTTTCTTGATTTTGGAAAAAAGTAACCATTCGAATCCACCAGTGAGGGCGCGCACGTGAGCGGCCGCCATTTCACATTGGCCCATTCGCTGGTAAAAGTCAGATGCACGCCGACATCATAACCGGGATTGTCGCGCAGCATTTCAGCCGCTTCGAGGAACCAGGCGCACGGCACCATAACCTCAACGGAACGAGCAATGCCGTTTTTATAGGATTCAATACAGGCGAGGTTGGCCGCATGCGACGAGCCAATATCATCCGCGCGCACGATGAGATAAATGCCGTCGTCGGGTGTGGCGGCAAAAAGGGCGGTTCCAATCAACAGTATTGCGAGTAACTTTTTCATCAATCCTCCAGATTCGTGCTGTGTATGGAAAAAGGAAAGCAGAACATATTTTTTACCTTTGGCTTTTTTCCTACACCGATCCACGTTTAACGCTGCGTTATGCCTTTCCAGTCATCCGTGCGAAACGGGCTCGCCGGTAGACCGTCCTTGTTATACAGATTACACACGGGATTATCCGCCCAGGCGTATCGCACGGCCACGGGCTCGACAACATCCGGGTTGGAGACGATAACCTTGTCGCCTTGAATTTCGGCATCGGCCCAGACAAATTGAGAATCCGCACCGGCAATGGCAAAGCCCGTGAGTTTATCGCCTTTGGCAAGCAGGCCGCTGCCGATATGATCAAATGTCAAAATAGCTTTATCATTTTTAATGTGCATGGATTTGTACATCGGGCCGGAAAAAACAAGCTCCTCGCCATAGGCGATATGGCGCGCGGCCAGGGCCAGGCGTTTGCCAACATCCTGTTTGTTGCGGGGATGAATATCATCGGCCTCGCCAATATCAATGGTGACCGCCTGCCCGACATTCGGATAGTCCAGCGCCATACATTGAGCCTCGCGCAGCTCGGCCCAAGCGCTTTCGCCGGGTTCCTCAACCACATCCATATAGTTGGCGAGTTGCACATAGAGGAACGGAAAATAGCCCTGTCCCCAGCGCACGCGCCAATCAGTAATCATTTTGGAAAACAGCTCGCGATATTGATACGCACGGCCGGCGTTGGACTCGCCCTGGTACCAGATGGCGCCTTTGATGCCGTACGGCGTGAGCGGCGCAACCATGGCGTTGTATAAGGATGACGGCATGTGCGCATAACCGACGCGGCGCGGCAGCGGCTGCTCATAGTCGCCGCTGTATTTCCACTCGCTATTCAGCGGCAGCAAGGCGGTGTCACAGTCCGCGACTTTGACATACATTTCTTCAGCCGGGCCGGCAAATCCGCCGTTGCCATATCGATTGGTGATGCGCACGGCAATGACGTTTTGGCCGCGCCGAACCAGCTCCGCGGGCACGGTATAGGTTCGCAGCTCTCGCTGCAGGCGGCTCGAGCCAATTTCCGTACCGTTAAAATAGACAATATCAAAATGGATCATCCGGCCAAGATGCACTTCAAGCGCCTTGCCTTTTACAGTCCTCGGCAGCGTGATGGTTTTTCGATACCACACCGAGCCGTCATAGCCGGGCAGTGAATCCCGCTCCCACCAGCCGGGCGCCTGCATGACAAACCACTCGTCATCATTAAATTTGCGTTGGTGCACGCCTTGTT
>CAZLCO010000114.1:0-1707 GCA_964558005.1 uncultured Gammaproteobacteria bacterium
ATCAATTTTTAGGGAAGGGCAGCCTTCCCTTTTTCTTTTTTGGAGGAATCAATGCTTTACTAGCTTTTGTTGGCGGGTTCAATGCCCATGCCTTTGGCGGCAAGACTTTAGAAATTATATTATCTATTTTATTGATTATAGCTGGAGCAGCTATGTTGTTCCCGGAAAAACAGTCTGTTAAAAAAGCTGTTTTGCGATTGGGTTATTGGAATATCAATGAAGACAATAATCAATATGTTATAAATCTTTGGGTTGCCGTACCTTTGACTATGGCAACCGGATTTTTTTCCGGAATGGTTGGAATATCAGGTGGTTCCTTTTTAATTCCGTTAATGGTAGTTGGTTGTGGAGTTCCAATGCGTAAGGCTGTTGGTACTGCTACGGCAATGTTGGCGACAACAGCGTTAGCTGGTTTTATCGGCAATGCTTTACATGGCGGCTTTGACCCAGTGTTGGCAATACCTTGTGGAGCAGTAGCTATTGTAGGCGGTTTGATTGGAAGTAAACTTGCTCTCAAAACAAAGCCTAAAAATCTAAAAGCTATTTCCGGAATTCTTACTATTATTGCTGCGATTGCAATGTTGGCAAATGCACTTATAGTAAATTGAAGAATTACCTATTCTACTGAGCAGAATTCAAATTATCATTTTATAAAATAGTAGGAAAATAATGAAAATAGCTTATAATACAACAGTACAGCATGAAAACACAGATTGTTACGGTATAGCAAATCATTCAGCTTATATTAAATGGATGGAAGCAGGAAGAAATGAGTTTTTTGAACAATTTGGTATAAAATTTAAGATGTTAAATACGATGAAGTTAAAAGTGCTTGTAGCTGAAATGAACTGTAAATACAAAAAGCCAGTATTTTTAATGGATGAAATAACAGTTACAACAACTATAAAAGATCTAAAACGCCATAAAATTACTTTTGAGCAGACAATTACAAAAATGAATGATGAAAATATTTTGTTTTCAGGTACATCAACAGTTATAATCTCTGATGAAAACAATAAACTTGTAAGCAAAATACCTGAGTACATATATGACAAATAAAAGAAAAAAGAGGGAATAAAATATGAAAGTTGTTGCGTTTAACGCCAGTCCCAGAAAAAACGGGAATACATACTCAATAATAAATATAGTTTTCGAGGAATTAGAGAAGGAAAACATTGAAACCGAGCTGGTGCAGCTTGGTGGAAATCTTGTAAGAGGCTGCACTGGTTGTCGTCAATGCGCTGAAAAGAAAAATAATCGCTGTGTTTTTGAAGATGACATAATTAACGACTGCATAACAAAAATGGTTGAAGCTAACGGAATTATTTTAGGCTCGCCTGTTTATTACTCAAATGTTTCGACTGAAATGAAAGCATTAATTGACAGAGCAGGCGTTGTTTCAAAGTCAAACGGGACTCTTCTTAAAAACAAGGTTGGTGCTGGTATTGTGGCATTAAGAAGGGGCGGAGGTGTTCACGCCGTTAATTCCATGAATTATTTATTCCTTGCAAATGAAATGATAATACCGGGCTCTACATATTGGAATCTGGTATTAGGCAGAGACCCCGGAGAAGTCCAAAATGATGAGGAAGGGATCAGGAATATGAAAAACCTTGGGCAAAAAATTGCCTGGTTATTAAAGAAATTAAAAGATTAAGAAGCTATCTGGTTAAAAACATTTTTTAAGCGTAACCCTTATCATTGCTA
>CAZLCO010000115.1:0-1629 GCA_964558005.1 uncultured Gammaproteobacteria bacterium
ATGCCAATGCCAATGCCAATGCCAATGCCAATGCCAATGCTGATTCCAATGCCAGTGCAAATGCCAATGCTAGTGTTAGTGCCAGCGACGATAATATGCAGTACACCAGTCTATCGTCGGGAGATATCGCGACTCCGCCCTCGATCTACAACTCAGCTTCGAACAGCGATGGAAATCAGGGTCTCTAAGTCACACGCACACACACTCGCGTGGGGGCAGTGAGAGGATGCACAGGGCGTTTATCGTGTGTTCAATTGACACAAAGATCAGTAGAGTCGCCCCCAAAAAGTGTTTATGTCTGATATAAGATATACCAAGGAGTCTGGACGGACCTACGCTCTACTCTTGACGTAAAGAGAGCTTTCTGTAAAAAAAATATTTCATGTATATATATATATATATGTGTGTGTGTGTGTGTATGATTGTACATTTAGAAAGAAAGAAGAAAAAAGGTTGCGGCCGGTCCCAAGCATGTGAAGCAGCTCTCAGGTTTCTTGTTGTTTTTGTTGATTGATATCTCAAGCCTCAAGAGAACGGCAAATCAAAGAAAGCTCACAAATCACCAACCTCTGCTGGCCTGTCCCATGCCTTGCCCTGCATAGAGGTGGCCTCTGAAACACAAGCCAATCCAAGTCGAATTCTTGTTCTTTCTTTCTTCCTATCTATCTATTTATACCCAGTGCCTCTCTCCTCACTCTATCTCTCTCTCTCTCTTGGTAAGCATTGCCGAGTGACCGAGCGGCTGGCTCGCCTTGCCCTTTCCACCCTTCCCGCCACCACCCCAAAGAGTCGCATATCGAAAGCCTCTACCCGCCCTGGCATCCAATGTGATGGTCTTGGCCCCTGGGCTCGGTGGATTTGAAATGGCAAGGCGAGGCCATAGATGACGATCGAGGCGGGGGGTGGCCAGATGCTCATGTCAAGCGACAAAGACGAGCAGGCCTGGCATCGGCAGCTGCGGCGCTGGTGCTTCTGCTTCCCGTGTCAGGCCTCGGCTGGATGGTGTGCGTCTGCGGGTGGCGCTGGTGCTCAAGGTTGAAGAATGTGATTTTTATTGTTACTGTTGTTGCTGGTAGTGGTGGTGGTGGTGGTGGAGAGAGAGAGAAAGAGGGCGAGCGTGCATGAACTCGATAGCTCTATGACTGCGCACATGGTTTGTGTGCTGCCGTTTTCATGGGTGGATGAATGGATGCATCTGCGGTGTAATAGCACCAGCACCATGACTGTGAAGAGTGGGTCACGAGAGAAGATGTGTTTGTTTGTTTGTTTGTTTGCTTGCTTGCTTGGTGGTGGAGTCTCACACCGGTGCTCTTTCTCCTTTTCTTTTTTTTTTCCTGGAGAGGGCTGGCAGCACGACGACGACGACGACGACGAGGAGGCAATAAGTCGAAAGCGTGTCAACTCGAGAGCCCGAGTCTTCAAACATTTCATGATAATAGCCGTCTGTTTCTGGTTTGATTTTTGCCACTGCCATCGTTTGCTCTTTGATACTGCGCAGGTGCACCGAGCGCCCTGGCCTCTCCCCGGCACGCGCGCACCTCGAATATCCATGGATATGTGTTTTGGAGAGAGAGAGCCCAGCCGTCAAGCCGGAGACGGATAGATGGATAGATAGAGGCATTCACAAAG
>CAZLCO010000116.1:0-1598 GCA_964558005.1 uncultured Gammaproteobacteria bacterium
ATGGCCAAGGACTTTTTGGCTTTCCTGTACCTGGATTATTGCATTTTCAATGCCAACTTTTGTCAGCTGTTCCCTAATCTTTGATATATCGTCCTTTTTTAACTCCTGCATAAATCCGTATTGCAGCATTGTCCCGCCGGTAAAATCTATGCCGAGCCGCATTGGGACATGGTTTTCATATTTCACCATAGAATAAATCATTACGGCTATGGATGGTATTATCAAAAACAACGATACGGTAACCCATATCCACCTGTATTTAATTACGTCGATTATGTTTTTTTTCATTATTACTCCTCCGCTTTAAGGTCTTTTTGTTTTTTTTCAAGATATGCTTTTATTTCTTCATTTTCTTCTGCTGCTTTAGCTAAACTGTCTTTTATAAGCTGTTTTGTTACACCATCCACCATACAATACCTGTCAGGCGTATCTCCTGCACAAGACAAAAGCTTGTCCAGATACTTTGTATTTTGGTTCGCATAATAACGTCCCCAGAAAAATTCCACATGACAAGGTATTTGCATCATAAAATCCATATCTTCCAGAGGTGTATGGCCCATATACCTGCGTTGTTGTTTCGGGTCCTTTAAGTTTTTTTGGACGTATTTTTGGTAAAGTTCAATATTTTCTTTTGTATTCAAGGGAACAATCAGTGCCTGTACCTGCTGTATGCTTCTTATGTCAAGTCCTTCCAGCCACCCGTCAATTTTATCGGGATTGTTCCTGTATATTTCTACCAAAAACCCCTGCATCGGGCAAAAATCTTCTTTTTCAAGACATACTTTCGTAAGGTCTGTTAAATAATTTTTAATTTCTTTGTCAGTTCTGTCCGGGTTGAAGAAAATAGAATTATCATATTCAAGGTCTTTGTTGCAGCTTACCTTGTGAGGGAGCTCGCCTGCTGAAAACCCTGTTCCTCCAGGTCTTTCGGTAGAATCGTTTTTTAAAAATAAAATAACTGCCGGAAGTAAAAATAATAAAAAAAGAATTATAATTATGTATTTTTTCATTTTGTATCTCTCTTCACTCTACTCAATTACACCTAATTTAGCTTTTCTTGGATTTGTGTCCTGCACGGTATGGACTTTACCTATTTCCTCTTCTTTAAGCCCGAACCATCCAGGAACAAGCTCGCCATATCCAAAGAAAAGTATCATAAAGTTTTTAGTGACCGTAATCGCTGTGAACATACTGACAAGCACACCTATTGCCAGAGTAAGCGCAAATCCCTTTACAATGCTTGTGCCAAGTAAATAAAGGATTACACAGGTAATTATAGTGGTCATATTGCTGTCGAAAATACTTGTAAACGCCCTCTCAAAACCGGCATTAATCGCTTTAAGAAGTGTCCTGCCTATTCGCAGTTCTTCTTTTGTTCTCTCAAATATAAGGATATTAGCGTCAACCGCCATGCCTACACTCAGTATAAACCCCGCAATCCCTGCCAGGGTGAGGGTTACGGGAATTACTTTAAATAGTGCAAATACAAACAAACCGTATATCACGAGAGCGATGTTGGCAATAAGCCCCGGGAGCCTATAATACAGCAACATAAACACCATAACCAGACCGAGTCCAAGGATTCCGGCGATTTTGCT
>CAZLCO010000117.1:0-1573 GCA_964558005.1 uncultured Gammaproteobacteria bacterium
AAACCTTATCAAAAGAACCTTTTGATATCATCGTCTCTGACATGCGAATGCCTGGCATGGATGGGTACCAACTCCTAAAAGAAGTAAGCAAAAAGCATCCGCACATAATTCGAATCGTGCTATCAGGACAAGCCTCAGAAGAAATGGTTATTCAGTCAGCTAATATTATCCATCAATACTTATCAAAACCAAGTAATTCCAGAATTAACACAAGAGCTCATTAAGAAACATAATTATCCTGAAATGAATACATCTTCAGAATTATGGGTACCTCTAAAAATTGGGTTTGAAAATGAATTTTGAGTTTAAAATTTGTTATTTTTTAAAAAATTCAATTTTTTGCTAAAAAATTGCCTATAATTGAGCTATTTTTGAATAAAAACCCTCCTTTTTCCTTGTTTTAGAGACAATTATGCCACATTTAAACACCTTACCTTTTCTAATTGGCAATATCTGCAAAGATTATACGTTAAATTTGTCATTGCTATTTGACTTTTAGCCCTCACTATGCCTATTGTCCTTATTAGATCAGCTTCTAAGCTGATTGTAATAAAACCAAAAATATGCTCAACTCTTGCTCTAATCTTTGAACGCTCTGTGTTAGCAGCTTTTTGCACTTCCGTTAACTGTTTATTTCTATAGGCACGTTCATTAATATGAGCTTCTATTTGAGCAAGCCAAAGCAATAACAGTATTTCGTCTGATCTATAAGCACTATCAGCCCAAAGTTTAGGTGTATCATTTGACTCATCAATGAGGTTATCAAGGGGTTGACTGTCATGAACTTTTGCTGGAGTAACTTCATACTCTCGAATAAGTTTGTATGTTACATCAGCATTGATATGATTTTTATAGCCGTAATAGCTGTCATTGCCCTTTTTAGTCCATCTCGCATCTGTATCTTTCTGTGCGAACTTGTGTTCATTTTCCAGAAAACTTTCTGGTATCTTGCCTTCCTTAATTTGTTTGTTTTCTTCTCTTGTATTTCTTTGTTTTGGTACTTCCACAAAGGTGGAATCAATCATTGAACCACCTTTTGGAGGATATTCATGACTGTTTAAATACTCATCAAATTTAATGAATAGCCTATCGATTACGTTATTTTTTGCTAATTCATTGCTGATAAGCCAAAAAGTATTTGAATCAGGCGATAAAGCATTTTCATTTAAGCCGAGAAATCGCCGGAAACTGCTCCTGTCAGTTATTTCAAATTCCAATTCATCATTAGATAAATTGTATAACCTTTTGAGTATTAATCCTTTGAATAGCATAACTTTGTCAAAAGGCTTACGTCCAGAGTTATCTTTACGTTCTTTTGCCAGGCTCCTTTCCAGTTCCTCTCTGAATATTTCAAAATCAATTAGTTTTGACAATGTTAATAATGGATCATTTAACTTATTTAACTGTTCATATCTCTTATTTATATCGAAAAATCCAAGTTGCATTTATTTAATCCCTTACTATAACTATATATATCATTATATTATATTCTAAAAATGCTTATGTGGCAAGGATTATTAGCAATTTAAATAATAATTTTTTGCAAAAGCCTTTGAGTTTTTAGAGGTTCCCT